>JBFKFZ010000041.1:0-28741 GCA_041633555.1 Paracoccaceae bacterium
GAGACGCCGAATTCCGCGGCGATCTCGGCCTCGGAGATCCGGTCGCCGGGCAGCAGGCGCAGCGCGTTGATCTCGTCGAAGAGGTGGTCGAAGATCTCGTCGACAGTGGTTCGGCGGTCGTTAGCCAAACCATGCTGCATCCGTCGGTTTTCCATCTGCATGGCTGATTTATAACCAAGAATTTCGGAAACTCCAATTGCCCAGCCGTGCATGACGTAACGGAAGATCGCCATCCCGGAACCTACCACTCCTTGTCCCGGAGGTAAGTCTGCGGAGTAACCTGCATCATCGAGCGGACGGTCGACCTTCTTGCCAAAGTGAACAACGCGGGTTCAGTAGTTCCACATCGTCCCGTCCTCCAGCCGAACGACCGGATGGCTGCCGGGCTGGTAGTCGCAACGCGCGGCTTCATTCTCGTCGAAGTCGACACCGAGGCCTGGTGCGTCGCTGACAAAGACCATGCCGTTCTCCATCCGATGCTCGGACGGAAACAACGCGTCGCATTCCGGCGTGCCAAGCACAAGATACTCCTGGATGCCGAAATTCGGCGCCCAGGCGTTCAAGTGGGCCTGTGCCGCCATGCAGAGCGGCGAGTGGCTTGGCGCGCCGTGAAAGCCCGTCCGGACATGGTGCAGGCCTGCAAGGTCGACGATACGTTTGACGTGGGTGATGCCGCCGGCATAGGTGACAGCGACACGGATGAAATCGATCAGTTCGTCCTCGATCAGCTTGTTGCAGTCCCAGATCGAACTGAAAACCTCGCCGATGGCGATCGGCGTGGTGGAATGTTGGCGGATCAGCTTGAGCGCGTCCTGATCTTCGGCCGGGGTCGGGTCTTCCATCCAGAAGAGGCCCACGGGCTCGACCGACTTGGCGAATTCGGCGGCCTCGCGCGGCAGAAGCCGGTGATGCACGTCATGCAGGATCTTCAGGTCCGGACCGAACCGCTCACGGATCTCCATCAGCGCGCCGGGCATGAAGCGCATGTAGCGGGTGGTATCCCAGATCTCGACCTTGGGTCGGATGCCGGCGTAGTCGGTGATGTAATTTTTCACATCGCCCTTCTTTTCCGGCACGGCATAGCTTGCGGTCGGCATGCCGGGGATGCCGCATTGCACCCGCACCGCCTTGTAGCCCAGTTCGACATACCAGGCGATCGACTCTATCAGGTCCTCGAGATCAGCCCCGGTGGCATGGGCATAGACCAGCGCACCCTCGCGGCTCTTCCCGCCGAAAAGCTGGTAGAGCGGCATGTTCGCCAGCTTGCCCTTGATGTCCCAGAGCGCCATGTCAATGGCGCCGTAGGCGGCCATGGCGATGGGTCCGCCACGAAAGTAGGCGCCTCGGTAGAGGAATTGCCAGATATCCTCGCTGTTGCGCGGGTCCATGCCGATCAGGTTCGGGATCAGGTAGCTTTCAAGGTAATGGGCCGGCAGCGTTTCGCGGTTGTTCAGCGTCGCATCGCCAAGACCGTAGATGCCCTGGTCGGTCTCGATCTTCAGCGTGACGTAGTTCTTTTTCGGTCCGCCGACGAACACTTTGGCGTTGGTGATCTTCATCGGTGCGGGCTCCTCAGTCCAGGTTGGAAATATCCGTCCAGTTGGCGTTCTTGCGGATCAGGTCGATGATCTGCTGGTACCGGCTGCCTTCCCTGAAGGACGGATAGGGTTCGACCGTTTCCCCCAGAATGTCGTCCACGAATTCGCGTGCGAGGTAGTGCCAGCATTGCGCGGTTTCGCCTTCGACGACCGGCATGTCGTCCGCGATGTCCTTGGGCAGGGGCAGTTCCTGCCATTTCCTGTCTTCGCCGTATAAGTAGAGCTGGCCGCTGCCATAGTGCCCCTTGAGGTAGATCGCGCCCTTGGTGCCGTAGAACACGATGTGATCCTCGTGGAACCGCGGCACGAGCCCGCCGTGCTTGAACAGCACCGAGACCGGTTTATCGGCGAAGGGGCTCTCCAGCTGCGCCAGTACCGTGTAGGACCATTCGACATTGCTCTCGCCCCATTTTAGCGCGGGGTCGTTCAGGTCCTTGGGAATGAAGTTGCGTCGTGTCGCGAAGTTGTGCACGCCCTCGACGATCGGCGCGCGGCCGAGATCGTCGCGCACCTCACCTATGATGCCAAGGATTCTGTCGCCGACGACAGACGACACGATCGACAGCGTGTGGGTGAAGTTGTTGTTGAGCCGTCCGCCGCCCTCTTCCCTGCGGTGCGACCAGCCGAATGGGATTTCCCGCTCGAGGTTGAAATGCGAGATGCACTCGACTTCGGTCGGCGCGCCAATCGCGCCTTTGGCAACCAGCTGCTTGGCGTGCAGGACGCTCGGCGTGTAGCGGAAGCTGGCGGCGTAGGCGGTCTTGACGCCCTTTTCCTGCGCGAGCCTATAGAGTTCGACCGCCTTTTCCCCGCTTTCCGTCATCGGCTTGGTGACAAAGACATGACAGCCAGCTTCGATCGCCTGCTTGATGGGCTGATAATGCGCTCCGCCCGGCGTCGCAATCGAAACGATATCAGGCAGACAAGTGGCCAGCGCTTCCTGCCAATCGGTGCCGGCAAAGGGGATGCCCATCTTTCCGGCCACCTCGCTAACGACGCTTGCCGTTCGGCCGACGATACCGACGATTTCAGCGCCGGCGCCCCTGAACGCATCGGCATGGCCTTGCCCGGCAAAGCCGGTGCCCGCGATCAGGACTTTCAAGTCGCGACTCATTTGCACTCCAGATTTTTAGACTACTAGTATACTAAATTCTCTGGGCGGTCTTGGCAATCCGGAATCTCTCTGGGGGTATCTGCGAACCAGCCTCAAGGATTGTGAGGGTTAAAAGGTGCAGTTACCTGGCGCCGCGATTTCGGGGCCAGGCAGGAGCAGCCGACCCTCATGTCGTCATCTTCGTCTCAAGCGTCTGGCAGCCACCTGCCCCGTCACTGGCCGTAGATATAGCCGGGGAGCCAAAGCGCGATCTGCGGAAAGATGAAGAGCAGGATCAGGCCAAGGAGCTGGATCACCATGAACTGCATCATGCCAAGGTAGATGTCCTTCAGGTCCCATTCAGGCACTACCCCCTTGAGAAAATAGGCCGACAGCGCCACTGGCGGACTGAGCCAGGCTGTCTGCAGGTTCACGGCCACCAAGATGCCGAACCAGGTCAAGTTCACACCGAGCTCGGTCAGCGCCGGGATCAGAATCGGCACGATGATCAGCACGATCGGCACCCATTCCAGCGGCCAACCCAGTAGGAAAATCAGCACCATGACGATGATCAGCACCGCGGTCTGGCCGAGGTCCCATTGCAGCAGGAGTTCGGTCAGCATCGTCGGCGTGCCGAGCCGCGAGAACACGGCACCGAAGAAGTTCGACGCCGCAACAAGGAACATGATCAGGACAGTGATCTCGAGCGTCTTGATCAGCGCATCGTAGAATTTCGGCACCGTCAGCTTGCGGTAACCAAGCGAGAGCAGGATGGCGCCAAAAGCGCCGGTCGCGGCGGCCTCAGCTGGTGTCGCCCAGCCCAGCAGGATCGCACCGAGCGCAAAGGCAACAAGCGTGGTTGGCGGCACAAGCCCCAGGAAGAACTCGCCCCAGAGGTCGGAATAGTAGAACCCTCCGGGCCGGTTGGCGCGCACCCAACGGTAGGTGCCGACCATGATCGCGACCCAAATGAGCGGCAGCGCCAGTCCCGCAAACGGAAAGAGGTGCGACAACCCGCCAACCATCGCGAGGCCGCCGAGCCAGCAGAGGATCACCAGTGCTGCCATCACCGAGACGAATTCGAGGAAGTAGAAGCGAGAGGTTTCGGGCTGCTCATCGGGCGGAAGGATCGGCCCGAGATCGCCGTTCATCCAGCATCGCACCAGCGCATAGCCCATGTAGAGCAGCGCCAGCAGGATGCCCGGGATGATCGCGGCGGCGAACAGATCGGTCACGGGCACTTCGAGCACCGGCCCCATCACAACGAGCATGATCGATGGCGGAATCAGAATGCCGAGCGTCCCGCCAGCGGTGATCGCGCCGGACGACAGCCTCACGTCATAGCCCGACTTATTCATGGTCTTCGCGGCCATGATTCCGAGGATGGTCACGCTGGCCCCCACGATTCCAGTTGCCGCGGCAAAGATCATCGAGACAAAGAGCACCGCGACATAGAGCGCGCCGCGGGTCCGGCTGAACATCAGTTGAACGGCATGAAAGAGCCGCTCCATCAGCCCAGCCTGTTCCATCAGGATGCCCATGAACACGAAAAGCGGCACGGCGACCAGCTGGTTGTCGAGCATCGTCGAGTTGAACTGGAATGTCTGCAGGTAGAAGGTGAGCTTGCCAGAGAAACCCCAGGCACCGAAAACGAAACCGAGGAAGATCAGCGTGAACGAGATCGGGAAACCGACGAAGATCGAGAAGAGCATCACCGCGATCATCAGTAGCCCGATCGCCTCGTTGGACAGGCCGCCGAGGCCTAACATTCCCATGACATCTTTGAGGCCCGGGGTCTGGAACGGCAGGATCCCGGGGTAGAAGGCGACGACGAAGACCGATGCCAGTATGAGCGCATAGAAGGGCAGGAACCTGACGAACAGGTCGCGCCGTCGCTCGGGCATGTCGTGCAGGCTGCGCAGAAGTTCCGCGACGCCCTGCAAGAACAGAAACAGCGCGGCCAGCGGCATCGCGGTCCGCGCCGGAGCGAGCGGCGCCATCATCGCGGTATCCATCGAGCGTTCCCAGATCGCCCAGGCCTTCCAGGTGAAACCGAGCGATACCCAGAAGAAGAAGAGCATCGCCGGGAAATAGAAGATGAGGTACAGGGCGGTGTCGACCGTCGCCTGAGTCTTGATCGACCAGTTGCGATACAGGAAATCGGCGCGGATATGCACGCCGCGCATCAGCGCGTAACCCGCGCCCAACATGAACATCGCGCCGGCAAGCATCCGGCTGTATTCGTAGGCGAAATTGGTCGGTGCCAGAAACATCTTGCGAGAGACGACCTCCCACACCATCACCACGATGATCGGGACCAGGAACAGGCAGGCCATGCGCCCGACCCAAAGGCTGAGATTGTCAATCCACCAGATCAGCCGCCGTTTCCACGGCGCCATATCCGCTGGCGTCTCTCCGGGCGCGCCGCTACGGCGCTCGGCGATCAGCTCGTCGGTGATGTCCAGTTCTTCTGCCTTGGCCTCTTCGGACTTGATGTCCTCCCCCGTCCCAGAGCGGAAGCGTCCCGTGGCCGCGGGGCGCTTGCGATCAGGGACGGCGGACCCGCCAGGGGCCCGCCGCCGCTTCGGCTATTTCAGCGAGTCGGCGAAAGCCTTGCCAAGCTGCGCGTTCGAAGACTGCGCTCCGGCCCAGAACGGAACTGCAATCTCGGCGAATTCCTTCTGACTGTTCCAGACCTCGGCGAAGAACGCGTTCTCCTCCGCGTTCTTTTCAAGCGAGGCACGCGCCGCGTTCATGTAGGCCGGGAAATAGTCGGCCGGCGTGTCGTGCAGAATCACGCCGTGGTTCTCGGTCAGATCCTTCAGCGCCTTGCCGTTCTCCCAGATCCGGTAGGACATGGCTTTCGACAGAGAGGCGTTTGCGGCTACTTCGATCGCCTTCTTCTCGTGGTCGGTGAGGCCGTCATAGACGTCGCCGTTGATATAGATGTCGGCATTCACGACGACCTGGTGCAGGCCTTGCAGATAGTAGTGCTTGAGCACTTTCTGGAAGCCGAAGACCGAATCCGGCTTCGGGCAGCACCATTCAGCCGCGTCGATGGTGCCCTTCTCCAGCGCCGGCAGGATGTCACCGCCGCCCATCGCGACTGAGGCCACGCCGATATCCTGATAGGTCTGGCCGGGAATGCCCGGCGGCGTGCGGAAACGGTACTTGCGGAAGTCCTCCATAGAAGCGATCGGTTCCTTGAACCAGCCAAGCGCCTCCGGGCCGACCGGTTGCAGCATGAAGCCTTTCACGTTGACACCCATCTCTTGCCAGAGCTGGTCGTAGAGTTCGCGGCCACCGCCATACTGGAACCACGACAGGAACGCGATATTGTCGATGCCGACCCCGGCCCCGGCAACCGGCGAGCCGAACAGCATCGCGGCCGGGTGCTTGCCCGACCAGTAGTGGGTCCAGGCGAAGCCGCCCTCGATCAGGCCCGAATCGACTGCGTCTAGCGTTTCGGCGACGCCGACGACAGCACCGGCCGGCAGAACCTCGAACTTCACCGAGCCGTTGGTCAGCGCCTCGACGTCGTTCGCGAATTCCTGCAACATGACGACTTCGTCGGCGCTCGCCGGGATCACCGACTGGACGCGGATCACCGTCTCGGCCAGCGCCGCCGAGGTGATGAGCCCGAGCGCGGCGGCCCCGGCCGCCAATGTCTTGAGTTTGATCATCTTGTTCCTCCCTTTGTGTTTGCCCTCTTCAGTTGGTTCTTGTCGCCGGGCGGTGAAGGCACTGTACCCGGCACTTGGTTATCAGATCGCTTCGCTTTCCTCCCCGTCCGCGACGTGGGGGTGTATGCAAGTCACGCAGAACGCCATCAGCGGGCATCCTCCAGAATCAGATCGCTCGCCTTCTCACCGATCATGATCGCGGGCGCGTTCGTATTGCCGCTGACGATCCGCGGCATGATCGAGGCATCGGCAACGCGCAGGCCATCTAAACCGCGCAAGCGAAGTCGCGGATCAACCACCGCCATATGGTCGATGCCCATCTTGCAGGTCCCCGTCGGGTGATAAATCGTCACCGCCGTGCGCCGCGCCCAGTCAAGCGTCGCGGCCTCGTCGTCAAATGCGACATCGCTTCCCGGCGCATGTTCCTCGGATATCCACGATTTCAGTGGCTCATGCTCCGCGATGCGTCGCGCCACCTTTATGCCCTGGACGATTGTCCGGCAATCTGTGTCGGTTGCGAGATAGTTGGGATGAATCGCCGGATGGTCATCCATGTTGGCCGATTTCAGGCTCAGATGACCGCTGCTTTCCGGGCGCAGCTGCAAGACAGACGCGGTGAAGGCCGAGAACGGATGCACGCCCTCGCCGGGGCTGTCGGCGCTGAAGGGCTGGATGTGGAACTGGATATCAGGCGTCTCCAGTTCCGGCCGGGTCTTTAGAAACCCCGTACCGAGGCTCGCGGCCATGGTCATCGGCCCTCTCTGCGTCAGGGCGTATTGCAACGCGATCCAGCCTTTCTTCAGCAGGTTGTCCGTCTCGACATTGATCGTGCTCAAGCTGGTCTTGAAGACGGGGCGCGCCTGCAGATGATCCTGCAGGTTCTTGCCGACGCCAGGGACCGCGCGGATGACATCGATGCCGTGCGGCAGGATCTCTTCGGGGTCTCCGATGCCCGACAGCATCAGGATCTGCGGCGATCCGATCGCACCTGCGCAAAGGATCACCTCGCAACCGGCAGAGAGGTCGGTCATGGCGCCATTCCGCCGCGCCCGAACCCCGACCGCCCGGTCGCCCTCGATCAGGACCTTCTCGGCCTGCATGTCTGTCAGAACTTCCAAGTTCTTCCGTCTGCGCGCAGGCTTCAGGTAGGCCGCCGCGGAAGAACAACGCCGTCCGCCGGTCATGGTAAGCTGGAAATATCCAACACCCTCCTGGTCGCAGCCATTGTAATCCTCGGCGCGCCGGTATCCCGCGGCGACGGCAGCCTCGATCCAATGGTCTACGATTTCGCGTTTCAGGCGCGACTCCTGCACCGACAATGGACCGTCGACGCCGCGCAGTTCGGTGCCATTCGGCCCCTTCCAACTCTCGGAGCGCTTGAAATAGGGCAGCACATCGTCCCATGACCAGCCTGTACAGCCGAGCTGCGCCCAGCCGTCGTAATCCTGCGGCTGGCCGCGGACATAAAGCAGTCCGTTGATCGAACTCGATCCGCCAAGCACTCGCCCGCGCGGCCAAGCGATCGAACGATCTGCTATTCCGGCATCGGCTTCGGTTCGGTATCGCCAGTCGGTCTTCGGATTTCCCATCGTGCGGAAATAGCCCACCGGAATATGGATCCACGGATTGCTGTCCCGGGGTCCCGCTTCCAACAGCGCAACCGTATACCGGCCATCCGCCGATAGCCGATTTGCAAGAGCGCAGCCCGCCGATCCCGCGCCAACGATGATGAAATCGAACCGCATGACCCCAAAATTATCAAAAATTGAGACTTTTTGTCTCGATTTTTGGCTGGCAACTACGCTACAGTGATTCGGAATGAAAACAACGCCTATTCTTCAGACGGTTTCGATCCATGCCTGAAAGCGGTCGCATTCCGACCAATCTGCGGACCTTGCTGATCCTCGAAGTTCTCGGGCGCAGTGACCAGCCCATGACCGCGACCCAGATCAATGACAGCCTCGGTTTGCCGAAGCAGACCGTGCACCGGCTCTGCACCACGCTGGAAAGCAACGGCTTCCTCGCGCGGCAGGGCAACTCCAAGCGCTACTACACGGCCCGGCGATTGCGCGACCTCGGTGCCGGATTGCTCAACAACTCCCGGCTGCAGATCACGCGGCGGCAGATCCTGCTCGATGTGGCGCGCCAAGTCGGCGAGACCGTGAACTTCGTCGTCCCTGAGGCTGACGGCATGAGTTATCTCGACCGGGTCGAGACGGATTGGGCGTTCCGCATCCAGCTTCCGATCGGAACCCACGTCCCCTTCCATTGCACCGCCAGCGGCAAATGCTTCATGGCCAGCCTAAAGCCGAAGGCCCGGCGCAATTTCGTCGAGTCACTGACATTGGAGCGGCTGACCCCGACGACGCATTCCGATCCTGACGCCCTGTGCGACGATCTCTCCGAGATCGCGGGGCGAGGCTACTCGCTCGACGAGGAAGAATTCATCGAAGGCATGGTGGCGATCGCGGTTCCTGTCACCGACGCCAGGGGCAGGTTCGTCGCTGCCCTCGCCTTCCACGGTCCGACTCAGCGCATCACGGTCGAAACCGCCGTCGCGCGGAAAGAAATCCTGCAGCATGCCGCAAACCGCCTGCAAAACGCTCTCCTGATGACGGATTAATCAAACAACCACGACGATCCGCCTTGTCCACCCATGCCGCCATCCCTACCCTGCCCCCATGACTGAAGCTGTCCGTACCCAGCTTGCCATGCGTCTCGACGCCCTCGCCGCAGAAGAGGTGGCGACGAAAGACGCCCGCGCGGTGGTGGAACTGGATCAGCAGGCGGTCGGGCGGTTGTCGAGGATGGACGCGCTGCAGAACCAGGCGATGGCAGAGGCGCAATCACGGCGGCGACAGGCCGAACGGCAACGAATCGAGGCCGCGCTGCGACGGATCGAAGCCGGTGAATACGGTTACTGCCTTGAATGCGGCGAGGAAATCTCGCCCGAACGGCTGGAACTCGATCCCGCTCTGGCGCTATGCGCGGACTGCATGAAAGCAAGCCGCTAGACGGCAAAGGTCCGGATAACCCCACCTGCGACTCGCGCCATTCTGTGCTATGCTTCCAGCATTGCAGAAAGACATTGTCCAGGGGACGAGCGCCTTCGCGGTCCTTGCCCGATTCAGTTATTCTTCGGCGGTCCCGCCGCCAGCGCCTCCCCCTCAATGCCGCTCGCGCACCGGCACTTTCGCAAGCAGCGCCGTCAGTGTCTTTCCCCAGATTGATGGAAAGAATTATGACCGACCCACCACAACGACCATTTGCACCGAAACCCACATACCCTTCGGAACCCTTAAACCATCGCGGACCTGACCTATCGGCGAAAAGGGATATCCCCAAGAATGCGCCGGCCCAACGCCGCCCGCAAACCCGCGCAAGATCCAGTGCGAAGCTGCCGACCGCACCGGACATCTGGCGGTTCACCGACTGGGCGATGATCTGAGCAAAACGACTGGACCAGCAAAATTGATCTGTTAGCCTGACCGGACGCTACGACTCTATACCTCCGCGAGGGACCCCATGACCAGAATCGCGCGCATCGTGGCGCCCATCTTCGCCGCATTTCTCATGGCAAGCTTTGCGCTTGCAGAGACGGTCAAGATCCCGCCCGGCACCACGCTGATCGTGCTTCGTCACGCCGACCGAACCGGCGAGGATCTGGATGCCAAGGGCATCGCCCGGGCCGCCGCCCTGCCTGCTGCGCTCGAGGGTGTCCCGATCCACGCGATCTTCTCGCCGGGCTTCGACCGCAATCTCGATACTGCGGCCCCACTCGCCGAAGCGCGAGGCCTCACCATCACCCGCATGACACCCAAGAACGCTGCTGCCCGAATCCTGGCGGCAAGCAGCGGCAAGACCGTGGTCTGGGTCGGTAACAAGGGCAATCTGGCTGAAATCTGGGAAGATATCGGCGCCGAAGACCCCGCACCGCTGGCCTACGGCGATCTCTTCTTCGTCACAGCCGACACTTCAGGAAATCCCGTCGTGACACGCAAGTATTTCGGCAACGACTGACAGTTCAGCCGCCGAAAACAGGTCCGGCGGCTGTCGCCCGAAATACGTAAGGCTCAGATGCGGGGCGGCGGATAGCGGAGATCATCGTGCTCGACGGTCTCGTATCCCATGCTCTCTGCAAAAGCCTTGACCGGCCCATAGGCCATGCTGCCTTTGGGGGCAGTACCCATTTCACCTCGAACGGCACCGGTAGCTTCACCTTGGGCTTTGGCTTGCTGCCCGAGGATAGATGGGAACTGTCATAGGTGGCCGTGCCGTCGGTGATGAACTCACCCTGAACCGAAAGAACCTTGCCCCGATCGAGCCCGGTGACAACGAAATATTCATCTCAATCTCCATGAAAATGTTGTCAACAAGATCGCGCAGTGATTGCGTCGGAGAAGACTGGCCTACGCGCCGCGAGTCCGTAAGTCGACGAAACCATATTCGCCCGGCGGCGGCAGGAACCTTCAGATCGACGGCCCCCGAATTTCCCCGGCATGTCAGTGGCGGGATATCGCCGTCCTAAGGAATCTCCTTGCACTTCGGGCCGTTAAGTCCCATGTGATCTCTGCGACGTTAATCTCTTTCGACCCACTGTTCTCCTTAACCGGCTGCAGTCTCTCGATTTTGACCTGACTAAGCCGGACTGCCGCATGACGCGGGCAGTAAGAAACTAGGAGAAACTCGGATGGCCAATGGCACCGTGAAATGGTTCAACGCAACTAAAGGTTTCGGCTTCATCGAGCCCGAAGGCGGCAAGAAGGACGTGTTCGTCCACATCTCCGCCGTCGAGCGCTCGGGAATGACCAGTCTCGCTGATGGCGCGAAAGTCACGTTCGACGTGGAAGCTGGCCGCGACGGACGCGAAAGCGCCGTGAACCTGGTCCTGGCATAAGCCTTGACGAAGGCGCGCCGGCTTCGGCCCTGGCGCGCCTTCTACCGCCTCGGCAACTAGCCTGACATCGAGCCTGCTCCCATCCGCCGCCTCGATCGCCAGTTGCCCTAACGGCACCGCCGCCTCCGATTTCACTTGATTTATGTTTGCCGCAGCGGCATATCGCGCGTGCGAACGTTATTGATTTTCGACCCACTGTTCTCCACTCGGCTACAGTCAATCGATCTTGCACTGACCAAGCCGGACCATCGCAATCTCGCGGATGGTATTGATAACCAAGGAGAATACGGGATGGCTACTGGCACCGTAAAATGGTTCAACCCGACCAAAGGCTTCGGCTTCATCGAGCCTGAAGGTGGCAAGAAGGACGTCTTCGTCCACATTTCCGCAGTCGAGCGTTCGGGGCTCACCACTCTGAAAGACGGCGCGAAAGTCACTTTCGACGTCGAAGCCGGCCGCGACGGCCGCGAAAGCGCCGTGAACCTGACGCTGGCCTAAGAATCTGGCCTAAGAATTGAGATGGCGCGGCTTTCAGGTCGCGCCATCTTCGTTTCCGGGGCAAGTCAAATGCCGGCCACTTAGTCGGCGAGGATGAAGGTCACTTTTAGATTGACCCGGTATTCGGCGATCTTGCCGTTCTCGACCCCGACTTTCTGATCCTGCACCCATGCGCCTTCGACATTCTTGAGGGTTTCACAGGCCCTTGCGATGCCTTTCTCAACTGCATCGTCGAAGGATTTCGTGGATGAAGAGATGATCTCAGTAACGCGTGCGACAGACATTTCGATCTCCTTTGCTGGATTAGTACGTTGACCCCAGCTGCCTAGGGTACCTGCCAGTCTACATCCAAAGCCGCTTCGATTGCGAACGTGCCATCGGGCGGCGGCACCATAATCCGCGCGGCTTCATCCTCACTCCCCCGCAGCCAGGTCAAAAAGTCGGACGGTTCGACAATCACGCCCATGCGGTCATGGATGTCTCGCACGTCAGCGTTCGGGGCGCAGGTCACCGTCGCGGCCTGCATCAGCTCACGGCCGCCCGGCGCGTGCCATGTATCGCAGATCCCGGCAAAGACGATCGGCCCGGAATCGACCCTTGTGATCCGCCAGGGCTTCTTTCTCCGCTCCGGTCCGGTCCACTCATACCAGCCATCTGCGGGCACAAGGCAGCGAGCTACACCCAGAAACGCGCTCTTGTCGAACAAGGTTTCGGAACGGGCGTTGACGATCGTCTCCATGACAGGGCGCCCCCGTGCATTGACCCGCCCGACCGGGATCATGCCCCATCGCATGAAGACCAGGCTGTCGCCGGTACGGACGATGATCTCCTGACCCGGGGCGATGTTGTGGCGCGGCACGATGCGACCCTCGGGTTCCGGCACGGCAAAGAGCCGCGCGAGATCGGCGCAGGATCGTTGCAGAAAGAACCGTCCGGGCATGGAACCTCACCGAATGCGGTGCGAGGATGTCTGATCCGGATAATGCAAGGCCCCGGTTCTCATCACAATGTCGAAACGGAAGCCATCTGGGCCAATGTTCCATTTGTAGTCAGCCGCAAGAGATGCAAATTTGCGTTCCAAGCTTGGCGTCGGGTCGGGTCAGGCATAGCGATCATGGGGTGGGTGAGGCCATTGCAGTATTTCAGCAGAGTAGTGACTCTTTGCGGGCCTGTCCTCGCTTTGACCCTGGCACCACTTGCCGCGACAGCATTCGATCTGAAGTTTCGCTCCGACGCTACCGATCGGTTGACCGACACGATAAAGGGCAATTCGCTTCTGACGACGGCCAAGTCCAAGGATGTGAAGAACTCACAGGATATCATTGCAAGCGCGCGCGCCGACTACCGGCAGATTCTGGGCACCCTCTACAAGAACGGATACTACTCGGGCGCGATCAGCATCCTGATCGATGGTCAGGAGGCCGCTTCGCTGCCGCCGTTTTTCCAGCCCGAAAGGATCAAAACCGTCGTCGTGGACGTAAAGGCCGGTGACCCATTTGTCTTCGGCCGGATCGGGATCGCCCCGCTTGCCGATGGAACCACCCTGCCCGAGGGTTTTGCGAGCGGCAGTCCGGCCGAATCCACGATTGTAGAGGACGCGGTCGAAAGCGCGATCGACGCATGGCGCGATGTCGGCCGCGCCAAGGCCGCCACCAGATCTCAATCCGTTGTTGCCGATCATGACCGCGACGAGCTTGACGTTTCCGTCGCGCTCGATCCCGGTCCGCCGGTATCGTTTGGCAACCTGCGGATCGAGGGGGCCAAGAATGTCCGGCATGACCGGATCCGGCGCATTGCCGGGCTGCGTTACGGCAAGCAGTTCACCCCTGCTGAGCTCGAGCGTGCCGCCAAACGCCTGCGGGCGACCGGGACGTTCCGATCGGTCGCCTTGTCGGAAGGAGAGGTCGTCGCCCCCGGCGGCACGATGGATATCACCGCCCAACTGGTCGAAGAGAAGCCGCGCCGCTTCGGCTTCGGGGCCGAGATCTCGTCGCTCGAGGGCGCGGCTCTTTCAGCCTACTGGATGCACCGGAACATCTTTGGCGGTGCCGAGCGACTGAGGTTCGATGGCTCAATCGGCGGCCTCGGAAGCTCTACCAGCGGAATGGACTATCGCCTTGCCGCGCATTTCTCCCGCCCCGGCACGACTGCCCCCGCCAACACGTTGAACGTGGATGCAGAAATTGCCCAGTTGGACGAGCCGGAGTTTGAATCGCTGCAGGGAACCCTCGAGGTCAGCATTCTTCGCAGACTCTCGGATCGGGTTGAATATGGCGCAGGCGTGAGGTTCCGCCATTCGGAAGTGACCGACGATCTCGGCGACCGCGACTTCACGCATATCTCGTTTCCAATCCTGGGCCGGGTAGATGCGCGGGACGCGCCGCTCGACCCCAAGAAAGGCTATTACCTTGCGACGGAACTGGCGCCCTATGTCGGCTTGAGCGGCAGTGCATCCGGCGCCAGACTCTATGCGGATGGCCGCGCCTATTACTCCTTCGGTGAAGCGGTGCCCGTGACACTGGCTGGACGTGCGCAGATAGGGTCGGTCTTTGGGTCGGACCTGCGCAGCACCCCGCCCGACCTTCTGTTCTTCTCCGGTGGCGGGGGAACAGTGCGCGGCCAGCCCTACCAGTCGCTGTCCGTCGATCTGGGCGGGGATGTCAATGTCGGCGGCCGCAGTTTCATCGGCCTGTCCGGCGAGGCGCGGGTAAAGATGTCCAGCCGGGCCAGCATCGTGGTCTTCGCCGATGCCGGGTTCATCGGAGCCGAATCGACCCCCGGTACCGATGGCAAGTGGCATAGTGGCGCCGGGCTCGGTCTTCGCTACGATACCGGTGTCGGCCCCATCCGGCTGGATGTCGCGACTCCGACCAGCGGCGATACCGGCGACGGCATCCAGATCTATGTCGGAATAGGACAGGCATTTTGAGACGGCTCCTTGCAATAGCGCTGCTGACACTGGTGCCGACGGTGGCGCTGCCCCAAGACACGAGTTCCGAGGAAGACAAGGGCTTCCTGACGAACTGGCTGGAAACCACACTGTCCGGCGCGGGGCGGGACATTCAAATCGACGGTTTCCAGGGCGCGCTCAGTTCCACCGCCTCTCTCGACCGCCTGACTATTGCGGATGACGAGGGCATCTGGATCACGCTCAAGGATGTGAAGCTCAGCTGGGACAGAGGCGCGCTGCTTGGTGGCGCCTTAGAAGTGACCGAACTGTCGGCAGGCTCGATCGATCTGATCCGATGGCCCGCGACTGAAGAAAGCGCGCCCAGCCCCGAAGCCACCGAGTTCCAGCTACCCGAACTGCCCGTATCGGTCCGGGTTCAGGAAATCTCGGCCGCTTCCGTCACCTTGGGTGAGGCAATCCTTGGCGACAGCGCCACGGTTTCGCTGAACGGCAATGTGCAGTTGATCGAGGGTGAGGCGGCCGCCGGCATCTCGATCCTCAGGATCGACGAGCAGGAAGGCTCGCTGTCGCTAGAGGCCGGCTATTCGAACGCGACGAAGGTGCTTGACCTGTCGCTCACGATCGAGGAAAGCCGCGACGGAATTCTGGTGAACCTTCTCAACATCCCAGACCGGCCCTCGGTCAACCTGCAGGCCAAGGGCACGGGTCCAACGACCGATTTCTCCGCGGACATCGCGCTTGCGACCGATTCCGCGCCGCGCGTCACTGGCAGCGTCCGGCTGACCGGCGAGGTTGATGCTGACGGGGCAAGAACCAACCTCTTCCAGGCCGACCTGCAGGGCGACATCGCGCCGCTCCTGGTCGAGCAGCACCGGGAGTTCTTTGGCGGCAGCTCCGAACTGCGCCTGGCAGGTGCCGTCCTGCCCGACAAGCGCCTGAATATCGAGGAATTCAAGGTCGCTTCCGCCGCGCTCGATCTGTCAGGGGCCCTGTCGCTCTCGGGGGACGGTCTGCCAGTGGAGTTTGACGTCAAGGGCTCGATCACCGCCGTCGACGGAGCCGACGTTGTATTGCCCATTGGTGGCTCCGAAACACGGATCAGTTCGGCGCTGTTGACCGCGTCCTTCAAGGCCGGAACCAGCGATGAATGGACCCTGGATGCCAATTTCCTCGATCTGACCCGCGAAAGCATCACGATCGGGGATGGAGCCATCAGCGCCAGCGGCCTTATCCAGCGCATTGGCGAAGGCGAGCCAAAGGCGCGGCGCGTGACGGCTAAGGTCGATGCCGAACTGTTCGCTATGAAGCTTGCCGAAGGGGCCCTGGGGCAGGCCATCGGGGACAGCATGAAGGGCTCTGCGACCCTGGATTGGCAGGACGGCGGCCCGGTCAGGATCGGCTTTCTCGACATTTCGTCCGGCGACGTATCGGTTGGCGGGTCCGGTACGCTCGACGGTTTCGAGTCCGACTTCCGTATCGATGCCGATGTCACCGCGACCGCGGGCAACCTTGGCCGGTTTTCGGCACTTGCGGGCCAACCCCTCGCCGGTGCGGCCAAGCTTGCGGTAGCGGGCTGGTTCGAACCCTTGGGAGGCGCCTTCGATGGTACCGCAATAGCTGAGACGACCGCGCTTCGCGTTGGCAACAGCCCCTATCTCGACCTCGTAGCGGGCGACGGGTCCTTCAACGTCAAGGCCCGACGCGGCACCGACGGGTTGGTCATCGACAAGTTCACTCTGCAGACCGCTCTGCTGGATGCAAAGCTCGACGGCCAGGTGAAGACCGAGGCCAGCGACCTGCGCGCCAGTCTCGCGCTGGCCGATGTGTCCAGCCTCGTCGAAGGTCTCAGCGGCCCCGCGCGGCTGGCCGGCACCGCCCGGCAGGACGGGCCCGAATGGGTGGTCGATGTCGAGGGGACGGGTCCCGGTGATCTGTCGCTCGCCGTCTCGGGGACCGTAGGTGATGCCGGCTCCAACTACCGGGTGACCGCCGACATTGAGGCGGCCGCAGGCCTCCTCGAGCCGTTCTCGGCGCTGGCTCGCCAACCTCTCGCCGGCGCGGCTGAGATCGTGGCCGCAGGCTGGTACGAACCCCTTGGCGGCGCTTTCGACGGCGCCGCGAAAGGAACGACGACCGGGTTCCGGGTCGGCAGCGGCCCGCTTTTGGGCCTCGTCGCGGGCGACGGATCCTTCAAACTCAAGGCCCGTGGCGGCACCGAAGGGTTCGTCATTGACGAGATGGCACTGCAGACCGCGCTTTTGGAAGCGGCGCTCGACGGGCAGATAAAGTCCGAAGCCAGCGAGCTGGGTGCAAGTCTCGCGCTGGCCGATGTGGCAAGCCTCGTCAAAGGCATCAGCGGCCCCGCCCGGCTGAGCGGCACGGCCCGGCAGGACGGCCCTGACTGGATGGTCGATGTCGACGGGACCGGACCGGGCGGATCCTCGATCGATCTCGGCGGGACCGTCGCGGGAACATTAGGCTCGGTCGCTCTTGATCTGACCGGCTCGGTCCCGATCGGGCTGGCAAACAACTTCCTGTCCGCATCGACCGACGTTCAGGGCCAGGCCAATCTCAACCTCTCGATCAACGGCCCCCCATCCCTCAACGCCGTCACTGGCACGATCACCACCTCGGGTGCCCGCGTGTCGGCCCCGGTCTTCCGCGTCGCCCTGCGCCGGATCGACGCCACGGCAACCCTGGCGGGAAGCGTAGCCTCCATCGACCTCGGCGGAGAGTTCAACACCGGCGGGCAGGCCACGGTAGATGGCTCCATCAGCCTCGCCGCCCCCTTCGCCGCCGATCTGCGCATCGGGCTCCGGAATGCCGAATTTACCGACCCGCCGGTCTATCAGACCACAGCCAGCGGCGAATTGACGTTGCAGGGTCCGCTAGCGGGCGGCGCCAGTCTCGGCGGCCGCATCGAGCTTGACGAGACCGAGATCCGACTCGCCCCGACAACGACAACGCAGGGCATTCCCGACATCACCCATGTCAATGACCGGCGATCCGTCTCCGCAACCCGTTCGCGGGCCGGGCTGAATGCGGCCGCCGCTGCGAATGGCGATGGCTCCAGACCTGCGCGTGCCCTCGCGATTGACATCGTGATCAACGCGCCCAGCCGGATCTTCGTCCGCGGGCGCGGTCTGGACACCGAACTTGGCGGCCGGCTACGGCTGACTGGCACGACCAGGACCGTCATACCGATCGGCCAGTTCAACCTCGTGCGCGGCCGCCTAGACATTCTGGGAAAACGGCTGGAAATGCTGGAAGGTCAGCTGCAACTACAGGGGTCCTTCGATCCCCGCTTCCGCATGGTCGCCAGCACCGAGACTTCAAACGCCACGGTCAGGATCATCACCGAGGGCACGCCGCAATCCCCCAGTATCACCTTTGAATCCGACCCGGATCTTCCCGATGATGAGATCCTCGCCAACCTGCTCTTTGGCAAGAGCATCGCCTCGATCTCGCCGCTGCAGGCGGCGCAGCTGGCTGCAGCGGTCGCCACACTGGCGGGCAGCGGCGGGGATGGCGTGATCGGGAAGATCCGCGGCCAGTTCAATCTCGACGACCTCGATATCACGACAGATGACCAAGGCACCGCGGCCTTCCGTGCCGGCAAGTACCTTTCTGAGAATGTCTATACCGATGTCGAGGTCAGCACCGAGGGCCGCAGCCAGATAAATCTGAACCTCGACCTGACGCCGAACATCACCGCCAAGGGAACTGTTGGCTCTGACGGGGATACGGGCCTCGGCATCTTCTACGAGCTGGACTATTGAGCTGCTGCCCGGGGGGTCTGCCGGCGATGTCGTCGTGACATCCCTGATCGCTTGATTCCTGCAAAGGCTACATCACGCAGCCGATCTGCCAGGGAACGAACTCGTTGTCGCCAAGGTTCAGGGTCTCGCTCTTGGTGGCTTCGCCTGAGGCGGTCCGCAGGATCTTCTGGAAGATCTCCTGCCCCTTTTCGGTCAGCGAAACGTTCCTGCTGACCACGTCGCCGCAGTTGATATCCATGTCGTCGGTCATCGAGGCAAAAAGCGCGTCGTTGGTTGCGACCTTGATCGTCGGCGCCGGCTTCGAACCAAAGGCCGATCCCCTGCCAGTCGTGAAAACCACGATCTGAGCGCCAGAGGCGATCTGACCGGTGACCGAGGCCGGATCATAGCCCGGAGAATCCATGAAAACGAACCCCGGAACTTTCGATGTCTCCCCGTAGGCCAGAACGTCGGTCAGGGGCGTGGTCCCGCCCTTCGCCGCCGCCCCAAGGGATTTTTCGAGGATGGTCGTCAGCCCCCCTGCCTTGTTCCCGGGCGATGGATTGTTGTCCATCGAACTGCCGTTCATCGCCGTGTAGCCTTCCCACCACTTGATCCGCTCAACCAGCTTATTGGCGACGGCCTGGCTGGCGGCCCGGCGCAGCAAGAGCTGTTCGGCACCATAGATCTCGGGCGTTTCAGCCAGAATGGCCGTGCCGCCATGGCCCACCAGCAGATCGGACGCCGCGCCCAGGGCCGGGTTCGCGGTGATGCCCGAAAACCCGTCCGAACCGCCACATTGAAGGGCAACTTTCAGCGCCGAAACCGGCAAGTCCTCGCGGCTGACCGCATTGACCTCAGGCAAGAGCTTCGTGACGGCCGCGACGATGGCGGCGATGGTTCTGGTCGTTCCCCCCGTCTCCTGAATAGTGAGACCGTGGAACCTGTCCGAGCCCTCGGCGTCGAAAACCTGCTTCATGCGCGCGACCTGCATGACCTCGCAACCAAGGCCGACGAAGATCGCGGCACCGACATTCGGATGCGTGGCGTGACCCCAGAGGACCCTCTGCAGGTTGAGGAAGCCCGGCCCCCCGGTATCCATCGCGCATCCGGTGCCATGCGCGAAAGCGACGACCCCGTCGACATTTGGATAGTCCTTCAGAACCCCCGATGTGTTCAATTCTTCCGCCGCGCGGCGGATCACCGTGGCAGAGCAATTGACCGTGGCGCAGACGGCGACATAGTTCCGCGTGCCAACCTGCCCGCTCGCGCGACGATACCCGCTGAAAGTCGTCGGTGTGACATTCGGAACGGCAGCCTGCGCGGTGGCGAGGTCCGCACCCACCCTGTAATCCTGGTCATGCGCCCCGATTTCGCAGTTGTGACTGTGAACATGGGCGCCCAGGGGGATATCCGATGTGGCATAGCCGATGATCTGGCCGAACTTGAGGACCGCATCACCCTTTGCGATCGCGATCCGGGCGATCTTGTGGCCCGGTGACACCGATCTGCCCAGCGGCTCCCCATCGCCCAGCGGCATGGACCCTGCCTCGGCTTTTGCCGTCAGGATCGCGACGTTGTCGGTCTGGTGAAGGACGATTGGCTCTGGCATGGCTGGGGCTCCGGATGCGGATCTCGAAGGCAAGACTAGTCCTGTTCCGAACCGGGATGAAGGGGCTTCGAGTCCGATTTCCTTGCGCGAGCGCCACGCGTCTGCACCGCCGGAAATCTGCGCCGAAGCCCTCCGGCCTAAAGCAACCCTCGCGCCGCAAGGTTGCGCATCAGTGCCGCCGTCCCGAAGGTCCATTCCGGGCAATTGTTGGAAAGATCGACCTCATTGCGCAAATAGCCGAAACCCGGCGCCGAAATCGTGACCCTGTCCCCGATCTTGTGGGTGAATCCATCGCCCTTCTTGTCCCGATCCTGGGTCGGGGCAAAGAGCGTCCCCAGAAACAGCATGAGACCGTCGGGATACTGGTGATGGCGTCCGATGGTCTGCGCCACGATGTCGGCGGGGTCCCGGCTGATCTCCTTCATCGAGGAATGGCCGTCCAGAACGAACCCGTCCGGCCCCTCGACGCGCAGGGTCAACTCGGCATCCCGGACATCCTCCAGCGAGAACCCGTCATCAAAGAGCCGCAGAACCGGCCCGATGGCACAGGATGCGTTGTTGTCCTTGGCTTTCGGAAGCAGCAGCGCCGAACGGCCCTCGATATCGCGAAGATTGACGTCATTGCCCAGCGCGGCCCCGACGATCCGCCCCGCTGAGGAAACTGCCAGCACGATTTCAGGCTCCGGATTGTTCCAGATCGAGTCCGGGTGCAGCCCGACGGCCGCGCCGGGGCCGACAGAGGACAGAACCGGCGCTTTCGAGAAGACCTCGGCATAGGGGCCGATGCCGACCTCGAGATATTGCGACCAGAGCCCCTCCGCGATCAGCGCCGCCTTTGCGCGCCCTGCCGCTTCTGAACCGGGCTTGATGTTGCGCAGGCTGTCGCCGATGCTTGCGCCGACCTTGGCGCGAATGGCTTCGGCCTTCTTCGGGTCACCGGCGGCCTTCTCCTCGATCACCCGCTCGACCATCGACCCGGCAAAGGTCACGCCGCTGGCCTTGATCACCTGCAGGTCGCACGGCGCGAGGAAATGAACACCCGACAGATCGCCGACCGAAGCGACTGCCACGTCGTCCAGCCGGCCCAGCGGCTTTCCGGCGGCATTGCGGACATAAGAGGCCGGATCAGGCATCTCGCAGATGTCGCGCACGAGGGGTGCCGCCTTCGAAGTGATGTCGACGACAATTCCCTCTCGGATCGTCACGACCGACGGCCCCTCTGCTTCCGGGTTCCAGACCCGACCCAGCAGGCTGCCCGTTTCGGCCTGCGCATCCAGAATTGTCATCTCCGCGACCCCTCTCATTCAGGCCGAAATCTGAACGCTCGTCAGACCACCATCAAGTCCGAACTTCGACTTCAGCTGTGCGGCGAGGTCTCAGCCGAGATCGAACGGCTGCACGGTCCGACCGGCTACCAGCAGGTCCGTGGCGATTATCAGGGCGCCGTTTGGCGCCTCGCCACCCTTTGAGGTAAGACAAAGCGATGTCAGATCCCGCCCGACGAAGCCCGGTTTCGTGGGATTATCGACAGGCGTCCGTATTTCAGCCAAATGCGCGGCATCCCTCGTAAAGACGTGCAGCACGCCGCCCTCCACGCCCGCAAGCCAGTAATTCCCCTCCGCGTCCAGTGCCGCTCCGTCGGGCCGACCGGCATGGGCAGCCATATCAACGAATAGGCGCCGCTGGCCGGCATGTCCGGTCTCGAGATCAAAATCCATCACCCAGACCTTCTGCACGGAGGGGTTGGAATCAGACAGGTAGAGCCGCCCGCTTTCGTCATCCACGGCAAGCCCGTTGATGGTCATCAGCCCGGACAGGATCTCGGTCATCTCCAGCCCTCTATCGATTCTGTAGAGCTTGCCGACCGGCCGGCGGTTGTCGATATCCATGGTCCCGGCCCAAAGCCGCCCCCTGGCATCGGTCGTCGCATCATTGAACCTGATGCCTTCGCCTGGCAAGCCTGCGCATTTCTCGAAGCTGCCGGTGCTGGGATCGAACAGGAACAGACCCGTCTCCAAGCCCGCGATGACAAGAGGCCCGCTGGTCAGGGCGACAAATCCGATCTGCTCCGGCGTCTGCCAGATGTCGGTATCGCCCTTCTTCAGATCGGTTCGCAGCAGCGCTTTGCCGGTGATATCGACCCACCAGACCAGGTCTCTCTGCGCGTCATAGACGGGGCTTTCACCAAGCAGGGCGCGGTGCCGGGTTAGAGCGCTGAAGCCCTTCGCGGGTTCAAACGAAGCCGTCGTCATCCGCCGACCTCATCCTCGATCCGGAGGACCACATCGCACTTGCCCATGGCCGCCCCAATGCGCCGGGCGTTGCGCAGATCGTTGTCCTGGACCTTCCGCAAGGTCTCGGCGGAAGACAGGCCGTGCCCCGCCCAGCGCTCAGTCAATCGCCTTTCAAGAACCGGCTCCGGCACATCCAGATAGACGCCAAGGTGCCATAGGCCGCTCAACTCCCGCCATGGCGGTTCGTCAAAGCACAGGTAGTTGCCCTCGACCACCGCCAGCCGGTGGCGCTCCTCGACGGCGATCGCACCCGCCACGGCGATCTCCCGCGTCCGGTCGAACTCGGGCAGGACAACCTCTGCCCCCTCCCGAAGCCGGCGCATGGCATGAATGAATCCCATCGCGTCGAATGTCTCGGGCGCGCCCTTGCGGGGCAGCAGGTCTCTTTGCCGCAGGATCCTGTCGTCGAGGTGAAAGCCATCCATCGGAACGAGGATCGCCCCGCGCCCGAGCACGTTCAGCCGGTCGACCAGTTCCGCCGCGACGCTCGATTTCCCCGAAGCCGGCGGACCGGCGAGCGCGATCAGCCCCCGCTCGCCAGCGACTGGCGTTACGGCTGCGGCCCTCTCGGCCAGAAACCCGAGCGCCTTGTCGCGCGCCATTGTCAGCATGCGATTCTCACACCGCGCTGCCGGTTTCCCGCGCCAGTCTTTGTCGTTCCCATCTTCATTTCAAACCCGGATCGGCCGGGCGGCATCCTGCAGTGGTATCTGCTGCCGCACCGCATCATGCTGCATCGCCGGGCCCACACGCCGCAACCTCAGGGCATTGGTCAGCACAAAGACGGACGACAAGGCCATCGCCGCGGCGGCCAGGATCGGGGACAACAGGACCCCGATGAAGGGATAGAGCACGCCCGCGGCCACCGGGATCAGCAGGATATTGTAGCCGAAGGCCCAAAAGAGGTTCTGGCGGATATTCCGCATCGTTTGCCGGCTGAGGTGAAACGCATTCACCACGCCCTGCAACTCGCCGGACATCAGCACAACATCGGCGGTCTCGATCGCAACATCCGTGCCGGTTCCGACGGCGATCCCGATATCGGCGCCAGCCAGTGCCGGCGCATCGTTGATCCCGTCCCCGACGAACGCCACCTTGCCACCCGACGGTTGCAGCCCCTTAAGGGCGTCAACCTTCCCGGCCGGCAGAACCTCTGCAATGACGTGATCGATACCTGCCTTTCGCGCGATCGCCTCGGCAGTCGCCTTGTTGTCCCCGGTGATCATCGCGACTTTCAGGCCAAGTCCGTGCAGGGCCTCGATCGCTTGCACACTGCCATCCTTCAGCGGATCGGCCACGGCAAGAATTGCCGCCAGCTTTCCATCGACCACCGCGTAAATCGGGGTCTTTGCCGCCGCGCCAAGCCTTGCGGCCAAGTCTGCCATCGACGCAAGGTCGATGTCCTCCTGCCGCATCAGCCTGTCGGCCCCGATCAGGACCTCTTTGCCCAACACCTGGGCCCGCACCCCGTAGCCCGTGACCGAAAGGAACTCCTCCACCGGCTCCGGTGAAATACCCTCGTCCCGCGCGGCCCGGACAATCGACGTTCCGATCGGATGTTCCGACTGAGCCTCGACCGAAGCCAGAAGCTTCAGCATTTCGCCCCGGCCGAAACCATCCGACAACTCGAGATCCGTCAGTTCCGGGCGCCCCTTGGTCAATGTGCCGGTCTTGTCGAAGGCGACGATCCCGACCTCCTGCAGCATTTGCAGCGCGTCGCCGCGGCGGAACAGTACCCCCAGGTCGGCGGCGCGGCCCGTTCCCACCATGATCGAGGTCGGCGTTGCCAGCCCCATCGCGCAGGGGCAGGCAATGATCAGCACCGACACCCCGGCCACCAGTGCAAGGCCAAGCCCGGGATCCGGGCCAAAAAACAGCCAGACCAGGACCGTCAGCAAGGCCACGCCCAGCACCGCCGGCACGAACCAGCCGGTGATCCTGTCAACCAGTCCCTGAATTGGCAGCTTGGCGCTCTGGGCGTCCTCGACCATCCGGATGATCCGGGCCAGTACAGAATCTTCTCCCAGGTCGGTCGCACGGACCCGCAGGACGCCGGTTCCGTTCACGGTTCCGCCCACAACGGCGTCGCCCGAGCCCTTCGCCACCGGCACGGACTCGCCCGTTATCATGCTTTCATCGACATGGCTCTGGCCAGCCACGACCTCGCCATCAACGGCAATAGCCTCGCCTGGACGCACGAGCACCACGTCACCCGCCACGATATAGGCAATCGGGATCTCTGATACGACGCCGCCCCGATCGACCCGCGCAGTCTTCGGGCGCAGGCCTATCAACCGCCTGATCGCGGCCCCAGTCCGGCCCTTGGCCCGAGCTTCCATGAAGCGGCCAAGCAGAATGAGAACGACGATCACGGCGGCGGCCTCGAAATACACATTGGCCGTTCCCGCCGGCAGGATCTGCGGTGCAAAGGTGGCAACGACCGAATAACCCCAGGCCGCCGAAGTCCCGACTGCGACAAGGCTGTTCATGTCCGGTGCGCGGCGGAAAAGGGCCGGTATGCCCTTGGTGAAGAACTGCCCGCCCGCCCCGAACAGCACCAGCGAGGTCAGGACAAACTGGATCAGCCGGCTGGTCTCGTGCCCGATCGTCTGCCCGATCAGCGCATGGACTCCCCGGATCAAATGGCTTCCCATCTCCAGCAGGAAGACCGGCAGTGCGAGTGCCGCGGCGATCAGCGTCAGCCGGAAAAGCTGCGAGATTTCCTTGTCCCGGCGGGCATCGACAACCACCCCGCCCGATCCCCTCAACTGCGCTGGATATCCCATCCGCGTGACCGCGGCGGCGATTTCGTCGGCAGAGGTCGAGCCCGCAAGATAGCGGGTGGTCGCCGTCCCGGAGGCGAGGTTGACCGAAGCCTCAAGAATACCTGGCAGGTGCTGCAGAGCGGCCTGAACGCGGCCTACGCAAGAGGCGCAGCTCATTTCCCTGACATCAAAAGTGACACTCTCCTGCCGCGCCGGATATCCCGCTTGGGCCAGCGCGGCCCCGATCAGGGCAGGGACGTCTTGGCCTTCATAGGTCACCTTGACCGTTTCGGAGGCGAGGTTGACGGCAGCCTGTGTGACCCCCGGAACCGCCGCGACGGCCTTCTCGACACGCCCCACGCAGGAGGCACAGTGCATGCCTTCGACTTCGACCATAATGGATTCGGTTTTTGTCACGGATCACCGCCGGGGCTGTTCTTGGTTCATGATACAGCGCTGATCCGGCAAGGGAAAGCAACCGCCCGGCTTCGAAAGACTGCACCTTTCGATCCCGCATGACAGCGCCGGAACGATCAAGCTGCGCCCCCTCGACCCGGACCTTGTCTGTCACGAAGGGCAGGTCATCGACAGGACTGGCTACCAAGAAAAAGGCGCCATTCGGGTCCGGACTTCAGCCCGGCATCTGAAAATACAGAGTAGCCTTATCTCCCAAGACTCGGACCGTCGCATCTGCCAATCAGTCGCAAATGCACCCAACCTTCCCGAAATGCCCTGCCGAAATAGCCGGTGAGCGGCTGCGTGAGACAGGAAGACGGCGTGCGCAGGTCGGTTTTGATGAAGGCCTCGACAGGCATGCCCGGCATCAGTCGCTAGGAAGCGAGCGCCAAATGACCGCCCAGATCGAATTCCACGATGGCCAGATAGAACCTCGCGCCAGAGCTCTTGTCCTGAAAGGCATCCGCCGAGACCGTGCGAACCACCCCCGGAACATCCGGCGCGGATTGCAGGTCGAGCCCGCTGAATCTCAGGGCAACGTCCTGACCGACATGGACCTGATCGACATCCACCGCCTTGACGCTGACCTCCGCGATAAAGGGCCGATCGGAGGGCACGACATACAAGATCGCAGCACCGGGCTGAATGACCGCATTCTCGGTGAACGCGGCGCTGGCAAAGACCGTCCCCGAAGCGGGTGCCCGAAGGTCCAGCCTGGCCAACCGCTCGCGCAGTATGTCGCGGCGCTGAATCAGTTCGATCTCGCCGTAACGCAGATCGCGGATCCGGACGATGGCCTCTTCGCGGCGCCGGTCGACCCGTCTCAGCTTTTCGATCTCGAGTGCGGCCATCTTGCCCTTCAGTTCGGCGACAGACGCCGTTAGGCGACCGATCTCGCCGTGCAGCCCGGCCTCTTCCTTGCGAAGGGCGACGAGCCTGTTGTTGGGGACCAGACCCTTCTTGCGAAGGCACTCGAGGTCGCGCGACTCGGTTTCGATCAGGTCCAGTTGGCGGCGTATTGCAACGATCTGGGCCTCAAAGCCGGTAATCGCATGCGCGGCTTGGCGGATTTGCTCGCCAAGCCCGTCGATTTCCTTCTGCAGCGACACCCGGCGGGCATCGAAAAGGCTTCTCTGACCGTCCAGCTGGGCGGCGACCCAGGCCGCATCGAGAACGGCAAGGTCGTTGAACGTGCCGAATTCCAGCCAATTCGCATCGTCGCGCTCCGCTTCCAACCGCCCGCGCCGGGCGAAGGTCTCCAGCAATTGCTGCTCGATGACCGTAAGTTCTGAACGCAGGAAGGTATCGTCGATCCGAAGCACGACGTCACCCGCCGCAACGATATCACCGTCCCGTGCCAAGACCTCCTTGACGACGCCGCCATCGGGATGCTGAACCACCTGCAGGGCGGATTCCAGCTTCACGGTGCCGCCCGCAACCACGGCCCCGGCGATCTCGGTGCCGAGGCTCCAGAGGCCGATACCGTCGATCAGCAGGGCGATGGCAGCATAGCCCAAATACTGCTGCACGCCGACGCGCCATCGGTTCCCGCCTTGGCGCCTCATCATCCGCTCAGCCTGCTGGCCATCACCCGCTGAACCTCGGGCGCGTTGCGCATCATTGACTTGATGACCTCATCGCGGGGGCCGAAGAGCGCGGCGCGGCCCCGATCGAGGACGAGCAGCTTGTCGCAACAGCTGATCGCCGTCGGGCGGTGCGTCATTACCACGACAGAATTCCCGGCGGCCTTCATGTCGGCGACAACAGCATTGAGCGCCTCCGACCCCTCGGCATCGAGGGCGGAATTGGGCTCATTGAGCACCAGCAACACAGGATCGTTGAAGATGGCGCGCGCCAGTGCCAGACGCTGGATCTGTCCCCCCGACAGGCCCTTATCGCCGCCCCCGATCCTCGTGTCTTAGCCGTCGACAAGGTTCAGGATGATCTCGTGCACCCGCGCCGCCTTTGCCGCCGCCACCACACGCCCGGACTCGAATCCCGTCTCCATATGGGCGATGTTTTCCGCAATGGTCCCCTCGAAGAGTTGCACGTTCTGAGGCAGATAGCCGACATGGCGCCCCAGCCGCCCGGGACCGAACTGGCCCAGCATCGCGCCCCCAAGGCGGATCTGCCCGGCCGCCAGGTCGATCAGCCCGACAATCGCGCGCGCAAGCGTGGTCTTGCCCGCGCCGCTGCGCCCGATGATCCCGACCGCCTCCCCCGGCTCGACCCTGAAAGACACGGCCTGCAGTGCCGGGCGGCCTCGGGGATCCATCGCCAGGGTCAGGTTCTCGACCGAAAGCTGGCTCCTTGGCCGGGGCAGTGTCAGAGGTTCCACCTGAGCCTCGCGATCGCGAAGCAGATCCCGGAGATTGCGCTAGCCCAAGTGCGCCCGCTGCACGGCTGACCATTGCGACAGCGTCTGTTCGATCGGCGCCAGCCCGCGCCCCAGCATGATCGAGGCGGCGATCATCGCCCCGGCGGTCATCTCATTCCGCAGCACGAGCAATGCCCCAAGGGCCAGCATCCCCGACTGCAGGAGCAATCGAAATGCCTTTGAAAAGGCCGAGAAAACCCCGGTCCAGTCATTCGCCGCCATCTTCTGCGCAAGGGCGGTGTCCTGTATTGCGGTCCAGCGTTCCAGCATCGCCGGCCGCATCGCCTGCGCCCAGACATAATCGCCGCCCCGCAACAGCTCCGCGCTGAACCGGTTTGCCATTGCCGACTGCTCTTGTGCCACGCCTTCCCGCCGCCTGGTCAGGAACTGGTTGAGCAGCGTGACGAGGATCAAGACGACGGCACCCGCCAGCCCCAGCCACCCGAGCAGCGGATGAAAGACGAAGATGGCCCCGAGGAAAAGCGGCGCCCTGGGGATGTCGAGCAGCGAGAGCAGCACCTGCGAGGAGGAGAAGACGCGCACCGCCTCGAGATCCCTTAGAGCCTGATCGGAAATGAGTTGAGTGAATTCAGTAGGTTGTGATTCTGTTCGGTTGGAAGCTGAACGGAGATCAAGATGGCCTGGACTGAATTCACCCGGAGACTACATTGGCGCGCGACGCCGCGATATTCAAGTGATGTTACAGATGCGGAATGGTTGATAATCAGGCCACTCTTACCCGGTCCCAACCATCTTGGCAGGCCGCGCGAGGTTGAACTGCGCGGCGTATGGGATGCGA
>JBFKFZ010000042.1:0-27092 GCA_041633555.1 Paracoccaceae bacterium
ACATGTTGGGGTCGCGGAGTGAAACCCGCTGCAGCCGCCTCCCTCCCACGCGCCGAGAAATTGCAATCCCCACTTGAAAATAGCAAAGCCAGCACGATCATCATGGGAAGGTGACCCAGAAACGCCCTTTTGGGAGATTAATTCAGATCCAATTCTGAACAAACGTCGCAACATCAAAGGATCGGGGTCGCGAGCGTCTCTTTTCCTTTGCCAAGAATGGCCGAAATGCAAAATCCCATGTGCGAATCTGGATAGCCGAGCTGCCATGTTGTTTCGAATTTGTGTAGAAAGCGAGCCGCTGCGGCTATTCGCCTGGAATTAGTTAACAGCCCTATTGTATTATTCGTTTTCCACGCTTGTGTTTACTCTTTCTCCGGCACCTACACCATCATCTCTTTCGTCGCCGTCAGCTTCAGCTCGGGGTGATCGCGCTCGATGCGGTCGATATCCCATTGCAAACGCGTCAGAAATACCAGATCATCGTCATTGTCATGGGCGATATGGCCCTTGTTGGCGTCGACGAATTTCTCGACCGCAGGTTTCGGCCCCGCGATCCAGCGGGCAGAGGTGAATTGTGACTGCTCGAAGCGAACCGGCAGCCCGTATTCCAGTTCGATCCGGCTGGCCAGGACCTCGAACTGCAGCGCACCCACGACGCCGACGATATAGCCCGAGCCGATCATCGGCTTGAACACTTTGGCCGCACCTTCCTCGGCGAACTGCATCAGTGCCTTTTCCAGGTGCTTGGCCTTCATCGGGTCGAGGGCGCGCACCGATTGCAGCAGCTCCGGTGCGAATGATGGGATGCCCGTGACCCGCAGCGTCTCACCCTCAGTCAGCGTGTCGCCGATGCGCAGCTGGCCGTGGTTCGGGATGCCGATGATGTCGCCGGCCCAAGCCTCTTCCGCCAGTTCCCGGTCGGCGGCGAGGAAAAGCACCGGGTTGGTGATCGCCATTGGCTTTTTCGAGCGCACATGATGTAGCTTCATGCCGCGCTCGAAATGCCCCGAGGCGAGGCGGACGAAGGCCACACGGTCGCGGTGCTTGGGGTCCATGTTGGCCTGCACCTTGAAGACGAAACCCGCCACCGCCCTTTCATCCGGCCCGATCTGCCTTGGTTCGGCCGATTGTGGTTGCGGCACCGGGCCATAGTCGCCGATCCCGTCCATCAGTTCCCGAACCCCGAAAGAGTTGATCGCCGAGCCGAACCAGATCGGCGTCATCGTGCCGTCAAGAAATGCCTGCCGGTCGAAGCCGGGCAGGAGTTCGCGGGCCATCTCGACCTCTTCGCGCAGTTTCTCCAGCAGCGGGTCCGGGACGTGCTGCGCCAGTTTCGGATCTTCTAGCCCCTCGATCCGGATGCTTTTGGCCACCTTGTTGCGGTCCGCCCGGTCCATCAATTCCAGCCGGTTCCGCAACATGTCATAGCAGCCGATGAATTCCCGCCCGACGCCGATAGGCCAGGAGGCGGGGGTTACGTCGATGGCCAAGTTTTCCTGGATCTCGTCGATGATCTCGAAGGTATCGCGGCTTTCGCGGTCCATCTTGTTGCAGAATGTCAGGATCGGCAGATCGCGCAGGCGGCAGACCTCGAACAGTTTGCGGGTCTGGCTTTCGACGCCCTTGGCGCCGTCGATCACCATCACCGCCGCATCGACCGCGGTGAGCGTCCGATAGGTGTCTTCCGAGAAGTCAGAGTGGCCCGGCGTGTCGACCAAATTAAACCGGTAGGCGCCGAAATCGAATGACATTGCAGAGGCCGAGACAGAGATGCCCCGGTCCTTTTCCATCTGCATGAAGTCCGACCGCGTGCGCCGCGCCTCGCCCTTGGCGCGTACCTGTCCGGCCATCTGGATCGCGCCGCCGTAAAGCAGGAACTTCTCGGTCAGCGTCGTCTTGCCGGCATCGGGGTGACTGATGATGGCAAAGGTGCGCCGCCGGGCAATCTCGGCAGGCAGATCGGGGAAATTAGAAGAGTGCTCGAGCATGATGCCAGCCATTTAACCCGGACCGGGCCGACCCGCAATCGCGCATCGTCGTGGGCGAGAATACCGCCAGCTAGCTTCGGGCCGCGCGGCGGAGCCGGTCGGCCGTTTCGGTCGGGTCGCCTTCCGCTTCGTCCAGTTCGAAGGCGCGGGTAGCATCGGTTACGGCCATGCCGGATGACAGCCGCGCGCGGATTTCCTCGGGCAGAGTGGCGCGTTGATGCGGGGCCGCGAACAGGCTCTCTGCGGCGATGCCCTCGACATAGATCACTTCGTGCTGATCGAAGAGCAGTTGGAAATAGTCGACGAAGCCGCCCTCTGACTTCACTACTGTGTCGTCATTGACCAGTTGCTCGGCACGTACCATGATCTCGGACCGGCCCGTGCCCAGTTCATCCCGCCGCTGATAGACGAACAGCCGATGGCCCGGCGCGAGTGTCAGTGAGCGGTAGTTATTCAGCACCCCTTCGGCGATCCGGATCGGCGCAAAGGCCCCGGCGGCGCGAACCGTCTGCTGGCCGATCCATCGGATCGGCTGCGCGCCATGATTGCGGGTCAGAACCTTGTCGCCGGCCCGCAAATCCTCGATCGGGACCTGCCGGCCGTCGGCTAGGCTGACATGGGTTCCGCGCAAGAAGGAGGCGCAACCCAGATTTGCGAATCGTGTCACCGCCCTGTCGCGGTCCGTAGCGACCAGCGTGTGGTCGGTCTGCACCTTCAATGCGGCCAGCGGCAGCATGTAGGTAGCATCGATCATGCCGTCGTCAATCTCGACAATGATCAACACTTCGACCGTCGAACTGTCGGGGCACATGAAGGTCGCGCAGCAATCCAGATGCAGATCGGCCCCGGCCCGGCCGATCTCACTGCCCTCGGCAACCCGGAAGGGTGTGGCCCGACCGTCACCGGAAATCGCCAGCCGTTCACGCCGGGCATCAGAGCGCAGGCGGTAGATGTCGGTCAGGTTCAGTTCCGCTTCTTCGGCCAGCGGATCGCCTAGATTTGCGCCGGCAGTGACCACCAGACATTCGGCCCGGTAAACCGGCAAAATCAGCGCCGAACTGACTGCAATACCGCTCATGAACCTGCCCGCCACTCTGCTCGGCCGCGCCGAACCGTCTGTCGGACAGCGAAATCGGGGCGGATGGCGAAGGATAGGGGCGTGCGCGGCAGCGGTCAATCCGGGCGCGCGGATCCCGGATTGTGGCGTGGCAGCAGAGGCGCCCTGCCGAACCGGCAGCAGCTTTGCATTGCGACAACCGCGTGCCTGCGGCATTGTCCGGCGCAAATCAGTAGGGAGAAATCGGATGGATCTGGGAATATCGGGAATGCGCGCCATCGTCTGCGCCTCCTCCAAGGGCCTGGGGCTTGGCTGTGCCCGGGCGCTTGCAGAGGCCGGCGTCGATCTGGTGATGAATGCGCGCGGCGTCGAGGCGCTGGAGGCTGCGGCAGCAGAGATCCGCAAGGAGTTCGGCGTTAGGGTTGCAACCGTCGCAGCCGACATCGCGCAAGCCGACGGGCGCGCCTCGGTGCTGGATGCGGCCGGACAGACCGACATCTTGGTGAACAATGCCGGCGGACCGCCGCCCGGCATGTGGGCGGATTGGGACCGCGAAGATTTCATTCGTGCGCTGGACGCTAACATGCTGGCGCCGATCGCGATGATGCAGGCGGTGTTGCCGGGCATGATGGAACGCGGCTGGGGCAGGGTGGTCAACATCACCAGCCAGTCGGTCAAATCGCCGATCCCGCAGCTTGGCCTGTCGAACTCCGCCCGTGCCGGGCTTACGGGCTTTGTCGGCGGCACGTCGCGTCAGGTGGCGCCCAAGGGTGTTACGATTAACAACCTGCTGCCCGGCATCCACGCAACCGACCGTGCCGACAGCCTTGATGGCGGCGTCGCCAATGCCGAGGGGATATCGGTCGAAGAGGCACGCAAACGGCGCGAATCAACGATCCCGGCGCGGCGCTATGGGACCCCGTCGGAGTTCGGGTCGGCCTGCGCCTTCCTGTGTTCGCAGCATGCGGGTTTCATCGTCGGCCAGAACATCCTGCTGGATGGCGGCGCCCTCAACTCGACCATGTAAGCAACACATCGAAGCGCTTGCCCCGGTTAGGTCGGGCTGCTATCCCGCGAAAGTCCGATGGTTTTCATCGGATTAGAAATCGAGGCAGGTTTGGTCGGGCAGACCCCCCTTCTGGAGATACGTCATGTCACGCGTCGGTTTTCCGGGCGCGCGGTGGTCGATGACGTCTCGCTGAAGGTCATGCCGGGGCAGGTGACCTGCCTTCTCGGCCCGTCGGGCTGCGGCAAGTCGACGACTCTGAGGATCATTGCAGGCGTGGACCGGCAGGATGAAGGCGCAGTCCTGGTCAATGGACGCGTGATCTCTGATGACCGCACCGACACGCCGCCCGAAGAGCGGTCGATCGGGCTGATGTTTCAGGATTTCGCGCTCTTCCCGCATCTGTCGGTGGCCGAGAATGTCGCCTTCGGTCTCACTGGTCCCAGGGCTGGGCAACGCGCCCGTGCTGCCGAGTTGCTGGCGCGCGTGGAGTTGGATTGGGCGATCGACGCCTATCCACACGAACTGTCGGGCGGCGAGCAGCAGCGCGTGGCGCTGGCGCGTGCTTTGGCGCCCAAGCCCAAGATCATGCTGATGGACGAGCCCTTTTCCGGCCTCGATGACCGGCTGAAGGACGAGATCCGCGACACGACCCTGTCGGTGCTGAAGGACGAGGGGACGGCCGTGCTGCTGGTCACGCATGAGCCCGACGAGGCGATGCGCATGGCCGACGAGATTGCGTTGATGCGACAAGGCCGGATCGTACAACAGGGAGCGCCATACAATATCTACAATGCACCCGCCGATATGGAATGCGCAGCATTCTTCAGTGATATCAATGTTATAAAAGGAAAAGTTGAAGGGGCGCTGGTGACCACGGCCTTTGGCGAATTCCTTGCGCCTGGCCATCCTGACGGTGAGTTGATCGACATCGTCATCCGTCCGCAGCATCTGCGGATCGATTTCGACCGCGGCGGCAAGGGGCCCAATCCCACCGCCGTTGACGGCGCGCCGGCGCGCGGCGTCGTCGAAAGAGCCCGGTTCATCGGGCGCGAAAGCCTCGTCGAATTCCGGATGGATTATGACGGATCGATTTTGCAGGCCACCGTGCCATCGGTCTTCCTTCCGGCGCGCGGCACCGCGCTATGGCTGATGATTCGCCGAGAGAGGTGTTTTGTCTTCAAAAGCAAAGAGTAAGGCGACAAACTTCAGGTAAGGTCTTCGAGCCTCTTACCGGGCTCGGCCTCGAACCGTGCGGAAAGCGCCGTCAGGATTGCGATCTGGTCGACCCGGAAACTGGCAAACCCCTTGCGGCTTTCTTCCCAGCCGGTGCAAGTCCAGACCCGCCCCCAATATTCCAGTTTCAGGGGGCGCAGGACATGATCCGTCTCGCGCCCCGCATTGTCGAAATAGCGGATCCGTAGTTTCTGCCTTGCCCGGATCGCCTGCCGGATCGCCGGAATATGCCGTACGCCCGCCGCCGTATCGGCAAACGGAAAGATCGCCAGTCCCCAGGCCGTCGATGGCGCGACCCGGTCCTCAGGCAATGCTGCGTCGATCTTTTGCGCCAGGCTGCGCGCGGCGTCCTTCAGGCCGGGATCTGCGGCTTCGGTCATGACCGCGACACCGAGATGAAGCGCTTCCAGTTCCGCCATCGTCAGGTTTAGCGGCGGCAGGGTGACAGGTGCCGTCATCCGGTAGCCGATGCCGCGGGTGCCATCGACCGGCACGCCGGAGCCGACCAGGGTTTCCATGTCGCGATAGATCGTTCGCGGCGAAACACCGAGGCGGTGCGCGAGATCCTCGGCGCGGTGACGCTTTCCGTCACGTAGTGCGCCGATCAGCGCGATCAGACGGTCTTTTCGTTTCTTCATCGAACAGTTCACTGGTGATTCGTTGCGAGAAGCATCTTAACAACTGACAGAAACCTGTCAGTTGTTCCCGGCGAACGGAAACCACCGCTCCAATCCTGTGCAAAGGCCGCAAAATTGCGTGTGGCGCCTCTGTTGCGCCTTTTCGATCCGGTTCGGAGACCATAGATAACGCTATGTACATCGGGCGGCGGACACCCGCCCGCTCCAGGGAGAAGACCCATGCTTAACAATATCGGCCTGCCCGGCCTTCTGCTGATCGCCATCGTCGTCCTCGTTCTGTTTGGGCGCGGCAAGATCTCGTCGTTGATGGGCGAAGTCGGCAAGGGCATTACCTCTTTCAAGCGCGGTATCGACGACGGCAAGAAAGAGATCGAGGAAAGCGCGGACAATGCCCGCGACGTGACCCCGGAAAAGGATAAGGACAAGGTCTAGGACCTGTCCGTCAGGGGCTGACAGATTATGTTCGACATCGGCTGGACCGAGCTTTTGCTGATTGGCATCGTGGCGCTTATCGTCGTGGGCCCGAAAGACCTGCCGGTGATGTTTCACACGCTCGGGCGTTTCACCGCCAAGGCGCGCAGCATGGCCCGCGAATTCACCCGGGCCATGGATGATGCAGCCAAGGAAAGCGGCGTCGGCGACATGGCCAAGGATCTCAAGAACATGACCAGCGCCCGCAATCTTGGCCTCGACAAGGTCAAGGAGGCGGCGACCAAGTTCGAGAAATGGGATCCGACGAAATCGTCGACAACCGCCCGTGGTCCGGCCACCGCGGCCCTCACCGAAGAGCGCGCGGCGGCGGCGGAGAAGATCCGCGAAGCCTCGGCGAAACGGGCCTCTGAACGAATAGCCGCCGAGGAAGCGGCCATGGCGTCCAGATCCACCCCGACACCCGTTGCGACGCCGGCCCCCAAGCCAAAAGCCGCCGCCAAGCCGAGGGTCACCGCTAAGGCAAAGGCAGAGACCAAGCCCGCTGCTCCCAAGGCCGCGGCCAAGGCCAAGCCCGCCGTGAAACGGGGCCGTAAGCCGACCGACAAGTCCAGCGGGAAGGCCGCCGAATGAGCGCCGACGACCTCGACGACAGTGCCGCGCCGCTGATCGAGCACCTGGCGGAACTGCGGTCTCGCCTGATCAAATCTCTGGTGGCTTTCATCATCGGGATGGTTATCGCGTTCACCATGGCCGAGCCGATCTTCAACTTCCTCACCGCGCCGCTCTGCAATGTCCTCAGCGAGCGGGGACAGGATTGCGGTCTGATCTTCATCAAGGCGCAGGAGGGCTTCTTCGTCGCGATCCGGATCTCGCTGCTGGGCGGCTTCGCGCTGGCTTTTCCCTATATCGCCAACCAGATGTGGCGGTTCGTGGCGCCGGGCCTCTACAAGTCCGAGAAGGGCGCGTTTCTGCCGTTCCTGATCGCCTCGCCCTTCATGTTCTTTCTGGGAGCGGCATTCGCCTTCTACGTCGTCACGCCGTTGGCCTTCGATTTCTTCCTTGGCTTCCAGCAGCTCGGATCGGGGGGGGAGGCCGAGCCGACCGAAGGCGCGCTGGCGGCACCAGTGCCAAGCGTGATCTTTCAGGGTTCGGCCGAGGAATATCTGGCGCTGACCATCAAGTTCATCGTCGCCTTCGGCCTTTGCTTTCAGTTGCCGGTGCTTCTGACGCTGATGGGCAAGGCGGGACTGGTCTCCTCCGAGGGGCTGGGCGCGGTCCGAAAGTACGCCGTGGTCAGCATCCTTGTCCTTGCCGCCCTCGTAACCCCGCCCGATGTCATCACGCAGGTGATCCTCTTCGTCGTGGTCTATGGCCTCTACGAGGTTTCGATCATGCTGGTGCGTCGAGTCGAAAAGCAGCGCAATGAAAAGCTGCGCGAGGAAGGGCTACTGGATGAAGAAGATGAAGCGCTATGACCAAAAAGGCCTTGTCCCGGATCGCCGACGCCCTTGAACGGATGGCCCCGGCGCCGCTTGCGACACCTGCATTCGACCGTGCCGACGCATTCGTCTGGCATGTCGAGCCCGACCGGCTCGAGCCCGTGGCCGAGGTCAATCGTGTTGATCTGGCGCTGCTGGTCGGCATCAACCGGGCGCGCGACATTCTGCTCGAAAACACGGCTCAGTTTGCCCGTGGTCTGCCGGCCAACAATGCGCTGCTCTGGGGCGCGCGCGGGATGGGTAAGTCCTCGCTCGTCAAGGCGATCCATGCCGAGGTCCGGCGCCGGGGCATGGCGCTGAAGATCATCGAGGTTCAGCGCGAAGATCTTCCGTCGATCGGGCGCTTGCTGAACCTCTTGCGCATGTCCAAGGCACGGTTTCTTTTGTTCTGCGACGACCTTTCGTTCAGCCATGACGATCAGCATTACAAGTCCCTGAAGGCGGTGCTCGATGGTGGCATCGAGGGCCGGCCGGAGAACGTGGTATTCTACGCCACGTCAAACCGCCGCCATCTGATGCCGCGCGACATGATAGAGAACGAGCGCTCAAGCGCCATCAGCCCTTCGGAGGCGACCGAAGAGAAGGTCTCGCTGTCGGACCGGTTCGGGCTGTGGCTGGGGTTCCATCCCTGCTCGCAGGATGAGTACCTCGCCATGATCCGCGGCTATTGCGATGCGCATCAGGTTGACATTGACGATGATGCGTTGCGGGCCGAGGCCATCGAATGGCAGGCCACACGTGGCAGCCGTTCCGGCCGGGTTGCCTGGCAGTATTTCACGGATCTGGCGGGACGGCGCGGCGTCAGGCTCTGACCTTCGGCTTCACCACTTCGCATCTGCCCGCCGGGAGCGGGCAAGCGAAGCCAACAAATCAAATCCCGATCAGTTCAGGAATGGCATCGGATCTACGCTGTCAAATCCCTGCCGCACCTCGAAATGCAGGAAACTCGGATTGGCATTGCGGATCTTGGCGATGGCCTGACCGCGCTTGACGCTGTCGCCCTTCTCCAATGTCACGCCCTCGACCCCGGCATAGACCGTCAGCAGGTTGTCGGCATGGCGCAGCACCACGATCGGCACCTGGTCGGTATCGCGGGTGATCGCGGCCACGGTTCCATCGGCGGCGGCCTTGACGCTGGTGCCGGGGCTGGCTGCGATGTCGATGCCCTCGCTCTTGCCCTTGGCGTAGCCGCGAATGATGCTGCCGCTGACCGGCATCATCAGCGCGGAAGAACCCGATGCGGTCGTCCTGTCAGTGCCGAGATCGGGCGAGGCAGGGGCCGCCGCTGGCGTTTCGGGTTTCTCATCGGGCAAGGGCGTTGCTGCGCTGGGGGGCACAGGTGTCGCCGAGCCCGTGCCCGGCGCCGCGACCGCTGCCGTTCTGACCGGTGGCGCCTCTGCGGAGACGGGGATCAACAGATACTGGCCCTCGCGCACCATCATGTCCGACCCCAGCCCGTTCCATTCGGCGAGTGCTCGCGGCGAAACATTGTAGAGCCGTGCGATCTGATAGGCGGTTTCGCCGCGCACGACCCTGTGGCGGACAGGTTCCGTCCCGGTCTGGGCAGGCGCCGTGACGGGGGCAGCCGGTGTGATCGTGCCTTGCGAGCCGGCGCGGTCAATCGCGTTGCCGGCCAGTGTCGTCACATCGATCTGGCCCGCGGGCAGGATTGGGCCGGTGCCGATGGCGCCTGTTGCGGGTGACGGTTCGCCGACCCGGCGGGGCAGGGCGATGACCTCGTCCTGACGCAGCACCGCGTCGGTCGGAACGCCGTTATATCGCGCCAGTTCGTCTGCGGGCAGGCCGACACGGGCCGCAACATCGCCGATCCTGTCGCCGCGCCGGGCAATCGCAACCTGATAATTCGGATAAGAGATCACGCCGCGATCATCGGGCCTCGGCCGAGACTCCGTTGCGGCCAGCGCCGCCTCGGACGTGTCGAGCCCGCCGCCATATCGGCGCATATCAAGATCGAAGGGCTGCCCGCAGGCCCCTAATGTCACGAGCGCGGTACCAAGCACGGCTGCACGAAGTCGGTGACGGCTATTGTCTGACATGGCTCGTTTCCTCGTATGACCAGCCCTGTTGCCGGGCCTTTCCTGTTGCCCTTCCGGGCCTGTTCCTTTGGCCCTCGGGGCCTTCACTCCTGCCCCAGTCCTTCGATCAGGGGCACGAACCTAACCGGTCGCAATTCATCATAATCGAAGCCTGTTTCGGTGCGCGTCACCTTGATGAGGCTCTGCACCGCATCCGACTGTCCGACCGGCACCACCATGATACCGCCAATCTTGAGTTGCGCCAATAGGGGGCCGGGGGGATCTTCGGCAGCGGCCGTGACGATGATCTTGTCGAAAGGCGCCTGATCCGGCAGGCCGTGGCTGCCATCGGCGGTGAAGGCGGTTATGTTAGTCAGGTTCAGGTCTTCGAAGACTTCCTTGGCCTCGGCGACCAGCCTGCGGTGCCGGTCGACCGTGTAGACCCGCCGCGCCAACTGGCTGAGGATCGCCGCCTGATAGCCAGAGCCCGTGCCCACCTCCAGCACCTTGTCGCGCGGCTGGATGTTCAGGGCCTGGGTCATCAGCCCGACAACGGCAGGCTGGCTGATGGTCTGGCCGCAAGCAATGGGCAGCGGCATGTCCTCGTAGGCGCGCTCGGCGAAGATGCCGCGCACGAACCGGCCACGGTCGATCCTTTCCATCACCTCAAGCACGCGCTTGTCGGTCACACCGCGGCTGCGGAGCGAGTAGATCAGCTGCATCTTGCGTTCGGCGTCTTCGGTCATTCCAGTAGCTCTTTAAGCGCCACCAGGACGTCATGCGCGGTCAGGTCGCAGCGCATCGGCGTGATCGAAGTATAGCCCTCCAGATTGGCGGTGACATCGGTATCTGGCCCGGTCGGCAGGTGCTGCGGCCCGCCCTTGATCCAGAGGAACTTGCGCCCCGATGGCGAACTGTGCGGCTCGACCCCGAAATAGGTGTCGGTCCGGTACCCCTGCGCCACGACCCTGCGCCCCTTGATCGAGCGTGCCGGGAATGGCGGAAAGTTCACATTGTAGAAAAGCCGGTACTCGGCCTCGTCCCACAGGCCCCTTTCGAGGATCGCGCGGACGGTATCGGCCCCGGTCACCGCCGCAGCCTCGAATGGATCGTCGAGTCCGTGGGTTTCCGGTCCCATGAATTGCGACAGGGCGATTGCCGGCAGGCCCTGCAAGGCAGCCTCCATCGCGCCGCCGATCGTACCGGAATAGAGCGTGTTTTCGGCGGCGTTGTTGCCCCGGTTGACGCCGGACAGAACCAGGTCCGGGCGGTTTGGCATCACGTCGTAAAGCCCCGCCAGAACGCAGTCAGCCGGAGAGCCCTCGGCGGCAAAGCGGCGTTCGCCAAGCTCCGCAATCATCATCGGGTGAGTGTAACTGATGCAGTGGCCGACGCCCGATTGCTCGAAGGCGGGGGCCACGGTCCAGACCTCGCCGCCCGGTCCGGAGATTTCATGCGCGATGGCGTCGAGAACCTTCAGTCCCGGAGCATTGATCCCGTCGTCATTGGTAATGAGTATCCGCATCGGACCGCCTGTTTTTCCCCGTGCATACTGGACGGAGCGGTCAGCGGCAAGCGGGCCTTCCAGCCGCCGGGAATTGCCGCGTCACGCGATCTCTGACAGCAGCCGGGCAGCCTCGGCATGAGGGTCGGTCAACGCCGTGCGATCTTCCCCCGGGAAGAACCGGGCGCGGGTCGCGGTAGGCATCGGTGCCGGCGACAGGATGTGGACCTGCACACCGTTGGCGGCAGCCTCGGCCTGCCAGCTTCTGGCCAGGGCGATCTGTGCGGCCTTGCTGGCACCATATGCGCCGAAGAACTTCTGCCCCGCACGCGGATCATCAAGAAAAATCGCGCGTCCGGCTGGGGCGAGCGCCAGAAGCGGCTCGACCATCGGGATCAGCTTGCCGACTGCCGTCACGTTCGCCGCGACCGACTTGTCCCAGTCCTTGGCGTCAAGATGCGCTGTGGGGGCCAGCGGGGCCGCGTGGATCGCGGTATGCACCCAGGTATCGACATGGCCCCAGCGATCGTAGATCGAGCGGCAAAGCTGGGCCATCGCCTCGACCAGAGTGATGTCCATCGGCGCCAGCGTGGCATTGCCGCCCTTGGCCCTGATCCTGTCGTCGAGCTCTTCGAGCGCACCCGTGGTCCGGGCGACGGCGACCACGTGATGGTCGGCGGCCAGTGCCTCGGCGAAGGCAGCGCCGAGGCCGCGCGAGGCGCCGGTGACCAGGGCGACTTTTTCTTTGCGGTCAGGCACGTCTCAGACCTTCAACACGTTTGAGATGGTAGGTCTGCGCCAGTCTGGCGCAGTGGTCAAGCGGATCAGTCGGCAAGGGCGCATCGAGGCGAACCACAAGCGCCCGGTTCCCCTCGTACAGAAAGCTGTCGGGGTAGATTTCGCGCAGGCTTTCTACCAGCGTCGTACGGCAGTTCAGATAGACCCCGACATGATCCGGATTGGCTGGTTTCCACGCGATCCGAAGTGTCGAGCCGCTCCTTGTCACTTCGGTCAGATAGGCAGGCTCGCCCCATCTCAGCGTTTCGGTAAGGGGGCCGACGGAGGGATTCGAGGCGGCGGCGCGCAGCACGACGGCGCGGATGGCATGAAAGGTCTTGAAGGCAGGGCCGGGATACGAAGCGATGGCTGCAGTAACTGCGGCAGGCATGTCGGGCAGCAGGCTCACTCGGCCGCCGTTTTCATCGCAAAGCCTTTCTCGATCATGTCCGCCGGCTTAACAGGATATTCGCCCGAGAAGCAGGCGTCGCAATATTGCGGAGAGGACGTGTCGCGGCCCTTCGCCTCTCCGACGGCACGGTACAGGCCGTTCAGCGAGATGAATCTCAGGCTGTTGACGCCGATATGCTCGCGCATCTCTTCTTCACTCATATGGCTGGCCAGGAGCTTTTCGCGCTCTGGCGTGTCGACGCCATAGAAACAGGGCCACGAGGTCGGCGGGCTTGCGATGCGGAAATGTACCTCGGCGGCACCGGCATCGAGGATCATGTCCTTGATCTTCATGCTGGTGGTGCCGCGCACGACGGAATCGTCCACCAGAATCACGCGTTTGCCGCGGATCAGGGCGCGATTGACGTTTAGCTTCAGCCGGACACCCATGTTGCGGATCTGCTCGGTCGGTTCAATGAAGGTCCGGCCCATATACTGATTGCGGATGATGCCCATCGCGTAGGGAATTCCGCTTTCCTGGCTGTAGCCGATCGCCGCGGGGGTGCCGCTGTCGGGGACGGGGCAAACAAGATCCGCTTGGACGGCTGCCTCACGGGCCAGTTCGACACCGATTTGGCGGCGGGTTTCATAGACCGAGCGGCCGCCGAGGATGGAGTCGGGGCGCGAGAAATAGACATGCTCGAAGATGCAGAAGCGCGGTTTCGCGCGCTCGAACGGGTGGTAGCTCTGCAATCCGTCGGCGGCCGAGATCACCACCATTTCGCCAGGTTCGATCTCGCGGACGAGTTCCGCGCCGATGATGTCGAGCGCGCAGGTTTCAGAGGACAGGACCCAACCCTCGCCGAGCCTGCCGAGGACCAGAGGCCGCACGCCAAGCGGGTCGCGCACGCCGATCAGCTTGGTGCGGGTCATCGCAACGACCGAGAACGCACCCTCGACGCGGCGCAACGCGTCCTTCATCCGTTCGGGAATGTTGCGCTGCAAAGACCGCGCCATCAGGTGAATGATGCATTCGCTGTCGGAATGGCTCTGGAAGATCGAGCCGCGCTCAATCAGTTCCCGCCGCAGGGCCTGGGCATTGGTGATGTTGCCGTTATGCGCGATTGCCGCGCCGCCCATCGAAAATTCGCCGAAGAAGGGCTGCACGTCGCGGATCTGAGTATTGCCCTTGGAGCCGGCGGTCGAATAGCGGACATGGCCGATCGCCAGCGACCCCGGCAGGGTTTCCATCAGGCTGGCCTTGGTGAAATTGTCGCGGACATAGCCAAAGCGGCGGGCGGAACTGAAGCCCACTTCCTGCGAGTAGCTGACGATGCCCCCGGCTTCCTGCCCGCGATGTTGCAGCGCATGCAGGCCAAGTGCGACGAAACTTGCCGCATCCTGCGCGCCGATGACACCGTAGACGCCGCATTCCTCTTTCAGCCTGTCATCATCGAAAGGGTGGGCAAGGAATGGCTTGACGGACTGCAAATCTCGCATGCTTTGGCAGGGCTCCGAATCCGGTCACGGGGCAGATGCCTTCGTTTAGAGCCTTCGGGCGTGCGAGTCACGCGGCGATGACGAAACAATCCGTGAAGCCATGGCCCGGTGCCAGACATGACGTCCCAGCAGCATCGGAACCCATCGCGGCGCGGCCAGATTGCTGATTGGCGTCCGGTTCAACCGGGAAAGCATCAGTTGGCGGCAGGCGCAGTCTCTGCCGGTGCGATGCGCGGTGCAGACGGGTCAGAGTTCGCCGAAGGTGCGCCGCAGCTGCCGACCAACTCCTCGTAACGCGCCACGATCCATGCCGGGGCATCTTCGGGGATAGAGTCGTTCAAGCTGTCCTGCGCGGTGGCGAATATTTTCGCCGTGCGGCTGTCATCGACCATCTGGATGGTGCCGCCCGCTACCGCGCGGTCATAGACAACCAGCGCGATGGCCACCAGCAGTAGGCCGCGCGCCACGCCAAAGAGAAAACCCAGACCCTGATCGAGCCCTCCGAGCGCCGAGCGCTGTACGGCCGAGGAAAACAGAGGCGCAAAGATCGAGACGATCACCAGCGACAGGGCAAAGACGGCGGCGAATGCCGCGATGATTGCCAGTTCGCAGGAATCGCCAAGGAACTCGCCGACCATCGGAATCTCGCGGATCAGCGGCTCGGCCTTCGGTGCGAAGATATAGGCCAGCACAGCCGCGGCGATCCAGCCGATGATCGACAGGGTTTCTCGCACGAAGCCGCGCGAATAGGCCAAAATGGCCGAAACCACGATGACCAGCGCGACGATACCGTCGATGATTGTGAAACCTTCCATGCTCTTCTCTCCTCGCGCGTGTTACCCCGCGCCGAAAACCTCGCCCACAAAACTCGTCAGGTCGGACATCTGCCTTATGCCCTGACCATCATCCGGGCCCAACTTGCTTCTGGTCGGTGCAATAGCCTGAGAAAACCCCAATTTTCGGGCTTCTTTCAGGCGATTTTCTGTCTGTCCGACCGGACGCAGGGCCCCTGATAGACTGATTTCCCCGAAAACCACAGTGTCGGCAGGGATTGCAACATCTTCTCTGGCGGAAAGTAGCGCGGCCGCAACAGCCAGATCGGCGGCCGGTTCGACGACTTTCAGACCGCCCGCGACGTTCAGATAGACGTCGAGGCCGGTGAAGGGAATGCCGCAGCGGCTTTCCAGAACCGCCAGGATCATCGCCAGCCGCCCGCCATCCCAGCCCACAACCGTACGGCGAGGCTGGCTGTGCGGCGTTGGCGCGACGAGGGCCTGGAACTCGACGAGAACCGGCCGCGTGCCTTCGATGCCTGCGAATACCACCGAGCCGGGGGCAGGGGTATCGCGCTCGGACAGGAACAGGGCCGAGGGGTTTGTAACCTCGGCCAGTCCCTCGCCGGTCATCTCGTACACCCCGATCTCATCAGCCGGGCCAAAGCGGTTCTTGACCGCGCGCAGGATGCGGAACTGGTGGCCACGTTCGCCTTCGAAATAGAGCACGGTGTCGACCATGTGCTCGATGACGCGGGGGCCGGCGATCTGGCCCTCCTTGGTGACGTGGCCGACAAGGATCACCGACATCGCCTTGCGCTTGGCGAAACTGGTCAGCTCATGCGCCGCGGCCCGGACCTGGCTGACCGACCCGGGAGCGCTTTCGACATTGTCGGCCCACATCGTCTGAATCGAGTCGATGATCGCCAAGTCGGGCCTCTCGGCCTCGAGCGTCGTCAGGATGTTGCGCAGGTTGGTTTCAGCTGCAAGTTGTACCGCGGCATCGGACAGGCCAAGCCGCCTGGCGCGCATCCGGACTTGCGCCGTCGCCTCCTCGCCCGAGACATAGATCACTTTCAGTCCGGCCCGGGCAAAGCTGGCTGCAGCCTGCAACAGCAGGGTGGATTTGCCGATGCCTGGATCGCCGCCGACCAGGATCGCGCTGGCGGGGACAAGGCCGCCGCCAAGCACGCGGTCGAATTCCTCGATGCCGGAGCCTGTGCGGGGCGGCGGCGCCTCCTCGGTCCTGAGATCGGTGAGGTCCATCCGGCTGCCACGCTTGCCGCCGAGCGACTTCTTCGCTGGCCCTGCCGAGATCGGTACATCCTCGATGATCGAGTTCCATTCACCACAGGCGTCGCAGCGGCCCGACCACTTGTTGTGGGAGGCGCCGCAGGAGTTGCAGGAAAAGGTCATCGTCTTGGCCATGATCCCCCTCTAGCCAAACGGAAGCGTGCCGCCAAGCGCATCCTCGCGGCAGTCACGACCTGCGACCGCCCAGCATGGAGATCGCGAGCGATGCGAGGATGCAGAAGGTGAAGAAATAGAGCCCCCAGGCGGTTTCGACCCGGGCCAGTCCTACGCCTTTGACCACGACGACATAGAGGGCGATCAGGAAAATGTCGGCCATCGCCAGTTTGCCCAGAACATGCAGTGCCGGCATCAGCCGCGGCGAGGCAAGGCGGAACTGGACCAGCGCCAGGCCGATGGTTTTCATGTAAGGCGCAAAGAGCGCGAATACGGTAACCAGAAGCGCCAGAAACACGTCGGTCCCCCAAAGCGACTGCAGGCCCGAGATGACCGATATCTCCGACAGACCGAAAAGCGGCAGAAGTCCCGCGCGCATTAGTGGCGCAAACCAGGCAATGGGGAACAGGATCAGAAGTGCCAGGTTGGCATAGCGCAGGTAGCTCATGGCGATCTGTTGCGTCAATCCCGCGGGTTTGGCAAGCGGATTGCCGGAAAGCGACGGCGCGGCGTTTCCCGCCCTTCAGGCGTCTTCCATCTTACCACGGTAGGAACGCAGGCGGCGCAACTGCAACAGGCGCTTGTAGCGCTCGGCCGATTTCAGGGCGATGCGTGCGAAGAAACTGAACCAGGAAGTCAGGATCGCCAGCATTAGGAATGCATCCGGTTTCAGTCCGGCGGTCAGGATCTCGCCCAGCCGCAGCAGAATGAAGACGGTATTGCAGAGAACCGCGATCAGGCCCGCCGAGGTCAACAGCACCACGAATGGCGAATTCGACGATGCGCGGCTGCACATCCGCATGTTCAGCGCCGTCGCGAACAAGAGCACTGGCGGCACAAGGAGCGCCAGAACGACAAGGACAGCAACGACAGGCATCAGCGGTTGCATCGCGCACCCTCCTGACAGCCCCCCGGACCGCAAATTATACAGAACGAAAACAATGTCAAAGGTTTCTGACGGATTGTTCGCGAATTGAGGCGTCTCTAGCGCACCGCCTCTATCGGGCCATGCGCGCGGCCCTGAATGAACTGCTCGAGATAGGGATCACCGCTATCGTCCATAGCACTGATCGGACCGGTCCACTGGATCACACCGTCATGCAGCATGGCGACATTGTCGGCGATCGCGCGCACGCTCGACATGTCATGGGTGATCGCCATCGCCGTCGCGCCCATCTCGGTGACGATCTCGCGGATCAGCTCGTTGATCACGCCAGCCATGATCGGGTCGAGACCGGTCGTCGGCTCGTCGAAGAAGATGATCTCGGGTTCGGCGGCAATGGCGCGGGCCAGACCGACACGTTTCTGCATCCCGCCGGACAGCTCCGCGGGATAAAGGTCGGCAACCTCTGCGGATAGCCCAACGCGCCGAAGCTTTTCGATGGCGATTTCCCGCGCCTCTGCATGCGGACGTTTCAGCGATCCGCGCAGCAGCCGGAAGGCGACGTTCTGCCAAACGGTAAGCGAATCAAACAGTGCGCCGCCCTGAAACAGCATGCCGAACCGCGCCAGAAAACTATCCCGCTCGACCTTGGACACGTCTTCTCCATCCAAGAATATCGCTCCGGACGTTGGCTGAACAAGGCCCAGTATGCATTTGAGCAGTACCGATTTTCCGGTGCCGGATCCGCCGATAATCACCGTGCTTTCGCCTTTCGGGATCGTCAGGTTGATGCCCTGCAATACCTTCTTTGGGCCGAAGCTCTTGTGAACGTCGCGAAGCTCGATCATGCGGAAAAGAACAGCGATGTCAGGATGAAATTGGCCGCGAGGATCAGCACGGCCGCCGCTTCCACCGAGGATTTGGTAGCCCGGCCCACGCCCTGCGCACCGCGGCCCGCCGCCATTCCGTGATAGCACCCCATCAGGGCGGCAATGAACCCGAAGACCGCGCCCTTGGCGAGGCTTGACCAGATATCGGCGGATTCGAGGAAATCAATGGTGTTCCGGAGATAGGTCGCTCGGTTGAAACCAAGCTGTTCGGTTCCCACCAGGAAACCGCCCATAACGCCGATGATGTCTCCGACCCCGACCAGCAAAGGGACGACGATCAGCGCCGCGAGCAGGCGCGGCACGGTAAGGTATTTCATCGGATGGGTGGAAAGCGTCGTCAGCGCATCGATCTGCTCGGTCACTTTCATCGTGGCGATCTCGGCTGCGATCGAAGAGGTCACACGGGCAGCGATCATCAGGCCGACCAGCACCGGACCGAGTTCACGCACCATGCCGATGGCGACGATTTGCGGCACCACGGCCTCGGCGCTGAAGCGCGATCCGCCGGCATAGATCTGCAAAGCCAGCGCGCCGCCCGTGAACAGGGCCGTGAGCCCGACGACCGGCAGGCTGAAATAGCCGACGGAAAGGAAGGAGTGCGCGAATTCCCTGAAATAGAACGGCGGTCGCAGCATATGGCTGACCGCGTTTCCGGCATAGATCGTAACCTGCCCGGTTGTTGCCAGCACGGACAGGACGGTCACTCCGATCTGCGCCAGGAACCGCGCCAGCAGTGTCACTTGCCGCCGCCCACATAACGTCGATGGTAGCGCGAACCCAGCGAGGTCAGCACCTCATATCCGATGGTGCCAACCAGATCAGCCAGATCATCGACGCTTTGCGCTGGCGACAGGAAATCGAGGCTGCGCGGCGGCTCGGTCAGATCGGTGACATCGACCGTGATCAAGTCCATCGAGATGCGACCGATCACCGGGCAGGCGATATCGCCGCTGTGAAGTTGCAGCTTTCCGCCCAAATGGCGAAAAATGCCATCCGCATAGCCGGCTGCGACGGTGGCTACCCTGGTCGGGCGCTCGGCGGTCCAACCGCCGGCGTAGCCGACGCTCTCGCCCGGCTCGACATCGCGGATCTGCACGACCGGCAACGAAAGCCGCACCACCGGGCTGGCATCGGCGAAGGGCAGGCCGCCAAAAAGCCCGATGCCGGGGCGGGTCAGGTCGAAATGATATTCCGGGCCCAGAAGCGTGCCACCCGTTGCCGCCAGCGAGCGAGGCACGTCGAGCTCGTCGGTCATCTCGTGAAAGCTCGCCAGTTGCTGGGCGTTCAGCGGGTGCTCCGGCTCGTCGGCACAGGCCAGATGCGACATCAGAAGCCGCGGGCGAGCCGCCATCGCCAGGTCGCGGACCGCAAACCATTCCGCGGGCTCCATCCCGAGCCGGTTCATGCCGCTATCGAGCTGGATGCCGAACGGGTGGCCGGGCAGCGCCTCGAGATGTCGCGTCAGTTGCTCCAGCGAGTTCACCATTGGCACCAGCTGCATGTCGTGGATCATGTCGGTGTCGCCGGCCATATGGCCCGAGAAGACGTTGATCTCGGGCGTCGGGCCGATCGCTTCGCGCAGCGCGACGCCTTCCTCGGCGATGGCCACGAAAAACCGCCGCACGCCGACGTACATCAAAGCCCGCGCCACCCGCGCTGCACCGAGTCCATAGGCGTCGGCCTTGACAACCGCCGCCGTTTCAACGCCGTCGCCGGACATTTCGTTCAACGCTTGCCAGTTGGCGCAAAGCGCGTCGAGGTCCACTGTAAGTGATGCACTAGCCATGCGTGGGTTTTGGCGTTCTGGAGGCCGAGGCGCAAGGGGAAAGGCTGCCGGATCCGCCTGCATCACCGGCCCGTCGCTGTCGTGCAACGATGCCAGCGCTGCGGCTCAGGGCAGAAGGCCGTCGCCTTGATAGCGCCGCCAGATCTTCTCGCCGATCAGGCAGTCATAGCCGCCCTGCTGCGCCCGGATGATCCGCGCGCGGGGCCGGGGCGGGGGCTGCAGTCCCACGAGTTCGAGCACCAGCTTGCGGCGCACGGCGCGGGCGAAATCCGGCCAGGTCAGGACCGGGATGACGAATGCGCCCGGCCCGCCGATCACGCAGTTGCGGTAGTAAAGGTCGAGATCGTCGAGATGCCAGGCCGAGCCGATCCCGTCGCGGGTCATTAGCGGCAGGCCGTTGATAATCATCCCGCGGGCGACGATCTCGTCCCGCGCCCGTATGACCGGAGCGCCCTGGTTGTTCGGGCCGTCGCCAGAAATGTCGATCACGCGCCGTAGCCCCGCATATTCATTGCCGTCGATCGAGGCGGACGCGTGGTGCAGCGCTCCGGAAATCGAGGTGCGCCGCATGCCGATGCTGAAGCGGCGGGTCAGGGCGTTGGCGAACGCGGCGGCATCGTCGCGGGATTCGAGCAGCCGCCAGTCGACGATCACGCGGTGGGCAGTGTCGCCGGCCCATTCGATATAGGAGATCGCGACCCGGCCCAGCAGGCCGCTCTGGATCGCGGCCACCACGACGTCGCTGGTCAGGGCCTCGGCGTAGCCGCGGCGCTGGATCTCGAGCTCGGCGGGCGACATCGAGCGCGAGACATCGACCATCAGGGCAAGCTCGACATCGACCTCGATAGGGTCGGCATGGGCGGGGGCGCAGAAAAGGGTCCCCGCTGTCAGAAGGAGGCAGAGAAGGCATCGCATGGGGACAGCCTGACCCCGGAACGGGCTGTTTGTCCAATGAAGTTTTGGGGATTTGCCGGGCCGGGTGCCGAGGGGGCCCGACGCTGCCGTGTCCGCGCGCGGACAAATCCAGGTCTCTCTATAAATCAACGGGTTGGAGAATTTCGTTCAGACTTTCTTAACCGATTTCTTGGGGCAGGGCGGTGGGGATTGACGCAAGCGGTTGGGAATGCGGGATTGGCCACGCAAAGCACGTTTCCCGGGTGCCAAGCGCCATGGCTGAACCGCGGCGGGGTCGGGGTGTCGTTGGGAGGACCTGCGCTGACGCTCGAAACTGGCCACGTTACGCTCACTGCATTCCAGCCTTCTCGAGCATATCAGCGAAGAAGGCGACATCCGCGGGATCGGGAAACGGCATGATCCGGCGAACGGCTGCGAGGCGATAATGTGGCGTCGACTTTGCCAACTGGGCTGTCAACTCGCGCGCTTCGTCCAGACGGTCGAGCCCGGCATATGTCGCAGCACAATAGGCCAGCGCGTTCGAGTGGCCCGGCATAAGCGTCACCTGGAGTTGAAGGTCGGGGAGTGCTTCCTCGAGTCGTCGGAGGAGGAAGAGCGCGCGGCCACGGAACCCGATGTGTAACCCTGGCGACAGAGGGTTCATTCGGATAGCAAGATCAATCTCATCAAGCGCCTTTTGGGGCTGTCCACTAAAAGACAGAACGTAGCACCAGAGTCCGCGATAGTACGCACCGCTCGGATTGAGTTCGACGGCGCGTTCCAGGTGTTTGACCGCGCGCACATGATCGCGATTCTTCCACAGCTCGGAAATGCCAAGCACGGCGTGGGCAAGCGGGTCGAGCGCGTCTTCGCCGACAGCGCTATTTGCGAATGCGAGAGCATAATCAAGACTCTTCGCTTGGTCCTCGACCCAGAAATTGTTGCCTTCGTTAAGGTAGGTGAGCGCGATGATCGCGTGGGCCCGGGCCAGTATAGGGTCGAGTTCTACGGCTCGTTCCGCCGACTGACGCGCTAGGACGTTATCTTTTGGCTCTACGCGGAAGCCGTGCTCGACGGCCCGGAGGACATGATCATATGCGTCCGCGCTTTCGGGGCTCAGCGACGTGGCGCGGCGGTAACCCTCGTGGGCGATTTGGCCGGCCAGCGCGACGACGATGGCGCCTGTAATCTCGTCCTGAACAGCAAAGACGTCCACCAACTCGCGGTCATAGCGTTCTGCCCAGACTTCCTGGCCTGACAGGGCGTCAGCGAGCCGGGCGGTGACGCTGATACGGTCTCCGGCGCGCCGGACGCTGCCCTCTGCAATGTACTGAACGCCGAGTGCGCGGGCGATCGCGGGCAGAGGCATGTCGCGGTCGCGAAAGGCGAAGGACGAGTGGCGCGCGATGACGAAAAGCTCCTTGTGGCGCGAAAGCTCGGTGATGATGTCGTCGGTTATCCCATCTGAGAAATATGCCAGTTCGGCGTCGCCGGACATGTTCTCAAACGGCAGGACGGCGATGGATGGCATGTCAGGGAGCTCGGGGGCGGCGAGTTTGCGAGGCACGGCCTTAAACTCGAAACGGAAGCCGCGTTTGGGTATCGTGCGGATGATCCTCTGCGCCGTGCCATCATCGCCCAGTATCTTGCGGGCGGTGTTGATCCGGGAAGCAACGGCGGAATCCGAGCCGATCCGCCCGTCCCAGACCGCGTCGATCAGGTCGTCACGTGACAAGACCTGCCCCGGATCTGTGGCGAGATGAGCGATCAGTGAGAAGACCTGTGGCTCGACAGGGATTGGGACGCCATCGCGGCGAATCTCGCCCCGAATGAGGTCCAACTCGATAGAGCCGATGGATATGATCTGAGGTTCTCCCCCGCTCATCTGCCCATGAAACCACGTCATCGCGATACGTCCAAAGGTTTCTGGAAGGAAATGGACGAATTCTGGAAGAATTCAGGACGGCGTCTGAAAGCGGGGTTTCTGCGGATCTGCCAGTGTTGGCGTGTCTTCAGAAATGACCAAACAAGGGAACGCCCAAATGACACGCGAAGAATACATTTTCAAACACGCCTCTGAGATCGCTGATCGTCGGTCGCGCATCGCCCAATCACTTCAATCTGAGGAAGCAAGGAGACTTTGGATGGCGATGATAAACTGCATCAAAAGCCGGCTGTCGGACCTGATGCGCCGGGCCAAGCGTGCCTGATAATCACAAGATTGATTTCTGGCTGTATCGGCAACATTACCTCGGACTTTGAAACGCCCACCCAAGCCAACTGCCGAGCTTCCGCTGTGCCGACATTCGCGGGCTCATACCCGTCGAATCACGGATCGGTTCATCCAGATGGCGGCTTAGGGGCCACAGCCGGAGATTTGTGGAAGACGAGGCCGGACCTAAAACCCGCTATGCCCGCCCTGCTGCCAGGCTTTCACCAGATTGCCGAAGCGGGTGAAGCGGCCCTCGAAGGAGAGCTCGACCGTGCCGATGGGGCCGTGGCGCTGTTTGCCGATGATGACCTCGGCGCGGCCGTGCAGCGCTTCCATCTCGGTCTGCCAGGCGGCCATCTTGTCAAGCTCGTGGTCGCCGGGCTTCTCGCGTTCCTTGTAATATTCCTCGCGGAACACGAACATCACCACGTCGGCATCCTGCTCGATCGAGCCGGATTCACGCAAGTCCGAGAGTTGCGGGCGCTTGTCCTCGCGGTTCTCGACCTGACGGGAAAGCTGGCTGAGGGCGACGACTGGAATGTCGAGTTCCTTGGCGATTGCTTTCAGGCCCTGGGTGATCTCGGAGACCTCGTTGACGCGGCTGTCCTTGGCCGTCGCCGGGCGGACGAGCTGCAAATAGTCGACGATCAGCACGTCGAGCCCGTGGGTGCGCTTTAGGCGCCGTGCGCGGGCGGCGAGCTGGCTGATGGCCAGTGCCGGCGTGTCGTCGATGAACAAGGGGCAGGCTTCGAGCGCCTTGGCGGCATCGACGAAGCGGCGGAACTCACCCTCGGTCATGTCGCCGCGACGGATCTGTTCGCTGGGCACTTCGGATGCCTCTGACAGGATCCGCGCGGCGAGCTGCTCGGCACTCATCTCGAGACTGAAGAAACCGACGACACCGCCATTGACCGCACCTTCGCTGCCATCCTTGAGCTGGCCACGCTTGTAGCTCTTGGCGATGTTGAAGGCGATGTTGGTCGCCAGCGAGGTCTTTCCCATCGAAGGGCGGCCGGCGAGGATCAGAAGGTCGGAGCGGTGCAGACCGCCCAGCTTCTTGTCCATGTCGGTGAGGCCGGTCGACAGGCCTGAAAGCCCGCCATCGCGCTGGTAGGCGGCATTGGCGACCTCGACGGCATCGGTGACGGCGCGCAGGAAGGACTGGAAACCGCTTTCGGACTGGCCTTGCTCGCCGAGCTTGTAGAGCGCCTGTTCGGCCTCGACGATCTGTTCCTTGGGCTCGCTGGAGACCTCGACCCGGCCGGTCTTGTCGGTGATGTCGCGGCCCAAGGCCATGAGTTCGCGGCGGATGGCGAAATCATAGATCATCTGGGCATAGTCGCGGGCGGCGAAGGAGGAGATAGCGGCGCCCGCGAGGCGGGCCAGATAGGCCGGTCCGCCGAGTTCCTTCAGGCCCGCATCATCCTCTAGAAACGCCTTAAGCGTGACCGGCGAGGCCAGCGCGTTCTTCGAGATCCGCGCCTGCGCGACTTCGTAGATCCTTGTATGGACGGGTTCATAGAAATGCTGCGGGCCGATGATGGAAGCGACCCTGTCATAGATGTCGTTGTTGGTCAGGATCGCGCCGAGAAGCTGCTGTTCGGCCTCGATATTGTGGGGCAATGCTCCGGTGTCCTGCGCCGTCGGCTGCTCGGCGCGAATTGCCCTGATCTCGGTCATTTCTTGTCCTGCTTGTCCCTGGCCGTGGTCTTACTTGTCCGCCTCATATCCCGTCAAAATGTATGTTTTTGTGGATAAGCTGTGGGTCTCTTTTTTCGGCCATTTTAGGCATATTTTGCGTCTTTCGTCTATTGCCGATCTACATCTCGACGCGCGACGCGAGCCAAGACCTTAGGCGGCAACCAGTTTTTTCTTCATACCGCCCGGAGGCTGACGCAAGGGCAAGTTGCGCCCCATAAGCGAATCGTCAACTGCTGGGTAGTGTCGCCCGCCAGCCTTCCGGATCGGTCAGGAATGCCTCTACCCCAGCGAGAGTTGATTCGTCAAACACACTCATTGCGCGAGCCTCTGCCAGCACGTCCCACCAGGTGCAGAGATGGTGCAGCGTGACGCCGTGATCGCCGAGGGTTTTGAGGGTTTCGGGGAAGATGCCGTAATAGAAGATCACCGCCGTGTGGGCGCAGCTGGCGCCGGTCTGGCGGATCGCATCGACGAAGGACAGTTTCGAGCCGCCATCGGTGGTCAGGTCCTCGACCAGGAGCACGCGCTGGCCCTCTGTCATGTCGCCCTCGATCCGGGCATTGCGGCCGTAGCCCTTGGGCTTCTTGCGGACATAGGTCATCGGCAGCGCCATGCGTTCGGCGACGAGGGCGGCGAAGGGGATGCCCGCGGTCTCGCCGCCGGCGATGTTGTCGAAGGCCTCGAAGCCCGCGTTGCGCATCACGGTGACGGTCAGGAAATCCATCAGCGTGGCGCGGATCCGGGGGTAGGAGATCAGCTTGCGGCAGTCAATATAGGTCGGGCCCTTGAGGCCGGAGGAATAGGTGAACGGCTCGGCGGCATTGAAATGCACGGCCTTTATCTCCAAGAGCATCCGCGCGGTCAGGTGGGCCATTTCCTCGGACGGCGGAAAGCTGGTGGGAATCATCGGGGTGGGGCCTTTCGAATTGGGCGGATCAGGCGGCGACATGCCAATGCAGCGGGAAGCCGGGGTCGAAGACCGTGACCGGGCCGTCGGCAGTGTCGATCTTGGCGGGATGGCGGACGGGTTCGCCGCGGGTCAGGGTCAGCGTCGCCTCGTGGACCGGCAGGCCGTAGAAATCGGCGCCGTGGCGCGAAGTGAAGCCTTCGAGACGGTCGAGCGCATCCTCCTGTTCGAAGACCTCAGCCAGCACTGACATCGTGTTGGTCGCGGTGAAACAACCGGCGCAGCCGCAGGCGCTTTCCTTCAGCGGGTCGAGATGCGGGGCGCTGTCGGTGCCGAGGAAATAGCGCGGATCGCCCGAGGTCGCGGCGGCGCGGAGCGCCAGGCGGTGAATCTCGCGCTTGGCGACGGGCAGGCAGTAGTAATGCGGGTGGATGCCGCCGACGAGAATGTGGTTGCGGTTGATCACGAGGTGATGCGTGGTTATCGTGCCGGCGAGGTTCTTTTCGGTCTCACCGATATAGGCGATGCCGTCGGCGGTCGTCACATGTTCCAGCACCACCCGCAGACCCCGCGTCTTGCGGCGGATCGGATCGAGCACGCGGTCGATGAACACCGCTTCGCGGTCGAAGATGTCGATATTGGGGTCGGTGACCTCGCCATGCACGCAGAGGGTCAGGCCGATCTCTGCCATCCTTTCCAGCACGCCGCGCACCTTGTCGAAATCACGCACCCCCGAAGCGGAGTTGGTCGTCGCCCCGGCGGGATAGAGCTTGACCGCATGAATGAGGCCAGCCGCATAGGCGGCGGCGACATCGGCGGGGTCGGTCTCTTCGGTCAGATAAAGCGTCATCAACGGCGTGAAATCCGCGCCCGCGGGCAAAGCGGCGAGGATCCGGTCGCGATAGGCGCGGGCATCCGCGGCGGTCACCACGGGCGGCACTAGGTTCGGCATTATGATCGCGCGGCCGAAGTGCCGGGCGGATTCGGGCAGGACGGCGCGCAGCATCGCGCCATCGCGCAGGTGTAGGTGCCAGTCATCGGGACGGCGGATCATCAGCGTCTCGGTCATGCCCTTGCGCCTACACCTTCGCGGGCGCCGATTCCAGACCGGAAAGCCCTGCGGCATGGTGAAAAGGCGTGGTCTGCCACACGATGACTTGCGAGGGGATATCGGGTAGCGTTCGGACAGATCTCGGTGGTGACATCACTGCGAAAGTCCGAACCGGTGAGCGCATTCGAATTCTACAAGATGGAATATGTGAGCCTGCGCAATGAGATCTTTGCCAGTCAAGCAGCGCGGCGCAACTACGAGCAGGTCGGAGCTGGTCTGATCGCCGCTTTTTACGGGTGGCTGACGATAACCGGGGCGGAGGCGGAGGGACCGCTTGCCGACTTGGCTTGCCGACTTGGCCTGGTGGATCGCGCCGGTGATCGCATTTGGCGTCGCATTTCGCACCAACAGCCGGTCGAACGGCATCCGCATTGCGGGGTGCTGCCTGGTGAGAGTGGAAACCGC
>JBFKFZ010000043.1:0-26841 GCA_041633555.1 Paracoccaceae bacterium
AGGGACGATCCCGTCGTTGGTCGTTGAAAGGGCTGTCAGGTCATGCGCTGCCCTCCAACGGTCTTTGACGGAACTCGGTGTTGTCGGCCCACATGCGGTGCATGATGACAGCCAGCTTCCTGGCAACCGCGACGACAGCCCGACGGCGCCCCTTGCGACGCATCAGGCGTAGCCCCCAGCTCTTGATCTCGGAGCTGGCGACGGATCGCATCATCATCGCATTGGCGGCAGCATAGAGCGTCGCCCTGACATCGCGGTCTCCTGCTTTCGAGATGCGACCGGCGTTATCCATTTCGCCGGACTGGTATCGTCGGGGCGTCAGGCCAGAATGCGCGGCGACCGTTCGTGAACTGGTGAACCGCGCAGGATCGTCGACAGCCGCGCGGAATGTCAGGGCTGCGATCGGGCCCACACCGGGGATCGCCATGAAGCGCAGGCAGATCGCGTCATGGCTGGCGGCTTGCTTCACGCGCCGATCCAGCTCGCGGTATGTTCTGTAGAGCATGGCCCGCGCATCCAGCAGCGGCAGGAGGGCGCGTGACAGGTCCGGATCGGCTTCGATCAAGGGCCTGACGCGTTCGTCGAAAGACCCCTGGTCGACGCGGGATGGCAAGCGCAGCCCGAAGATCCGGAACAGGCCCCGGACTTCGTTGGCCAGATCGATGCATTTCTTCTGGACGGCCTTGCGACTGCTCAGGAGCGCCCTGTAGGCATGCGCTTCCCGGCTCTTGATGAAGACCTCGCTGAACCACCCGGACCGCAACACCTGCGCGATCCCCCGGGCGTCCGTCTTGTCGGTCTTGTTCCGCATTGCCGACAGCGCGGCATTCACTTGGCGCGCTTCCATGCAAACCACGTCAAGACCTGCGGCCCGAAGCCCGAAGTACAGATGCTGGCTCATCGCGCCGGATTCGAACCCGACCTGACACCACCCAGCCGGTACATCTCAAAGGCAGGCGACGATATCGTCGATCTCGCAGGCCAGCGAGCGCTCGAAGACGTGTTTGCCATTCGCATCAATCACGCAGACCGCAACCGACCGCAGCGACACATCCAGTCCTACATAGTAATCCATTTCGTTCTCCTCCGCTTGGCCAGCCCGATTACCCATGCTCCGTCCCCCCTTGCCCAATTCGACCGCGCGGCACATGTCGGCTGTCGCGTCGAGTCAGCGGTTACCGGCGAGGGCGGTTGACCGTTTGTTGAGCGCCCGTTCGCGCAACCAGATATAGAGGCCGCTGGCGATGATGATCGTGGTGCCGAGCGCGGTCGAGGCGGTCGGGATCGCAGCGAAGATGAGCCAGCTGTAGAAGGTCGCGTAGAGGATCTGGCTGTAGACGACCGGGGCGACGCGGCTGGCCTCGGCATAGCGGTAGGCCACGGTCAGGATCGAATGGCCGATAAAGCCCAAAAGCCCGATCAGCGCCAGGAGCAGCCATTGCCACCAGGAATCGGGCGCGATCCAGAATATCATGCCGAAGGGCGCCACGGCCAGCGCCGGGATCAGGCTGCCGTAGATCTGCGAGACCGGGTTGTTGTCGGTACCGGCGATCATGCGGGTCATGATGAAATAGAACGAGGCACAGGCCATTGCCGACAGCGACAGAAGCATGGCGGGGTGGAATTCCTCCGACCAGGGCTGGGTGATGACGAGCACGCCGAGAAAACCGACGGCGATGCCGGTCAGCCGCCGGATGCCGACCTTTTCGCCCAGCATCGGCACCGCCAGCAGGCTCATCAGGAGCGGCGAGGCGAAGAAGATCGAGATCGTCACGGTCAGCGGCAGGTATCCCACGGCGATGAAGTTGAAGATCGTCGAACCCAGCATCGCGACGGCGCGGATCAGTTGCAGTCGCGGGGCGGCGCTTTGCAGTACCGAGGGGCCGAAGCGCGGCAGGAAGAAGACGAGCGCCGCTGCGGCGTGCCAGAAGAAGCGCATGAACGCCACCTGGATACCGGGAATGCCGGAAGTCACCAGCACCTTGGCGATGGTGTCCATCGTCGCAAAGAGGAAAAAGCTGACAGCAAGGATGGCCACGGCCAGCCCGAGCCGGTCCTCTCGCGGGGCGACGATCATCGGGCAATGTCATCCTTGAGAAACCAGCGCACCGTGTCGGCGAAGTCCTTGTCGGCGGCAAAGCCGAGCCGCGCGCCCTTGCCGAGTCTGCAATGCGCGCGCCAGCCCTCGACGATGGTCTCAATCACGGGGTCCGGTTGCCAGGTGATCCGGGACTCGGCCTCGGGGCCGAAGATGCGGGTCATCGCGTCGATCATCTCGCCGATCGTGTCGGTGCGGCCGGGCAGGTTGATGTTGCGGTTGGGGCCGAATTCCGCGCCCGGTATCTCGGCGGCGTGGATCAGATTTGCCACCACGGTGCGGGGTGCCGAGTGCCAGACCGGGAAGTCGCGGCCGACGGGGCAGTTCGAGGCGCGGCCCTCCATCGTATCGCGGAAGATCGAGGACATGAAGGACGAGGCCGCCGCGTTGGGCTTGCCGGGGCGGATCGAAACCGTCGGCAGGCGCAGGCCGCGGCCGTCAAGGAGGCGGCGGCGGCTGAAATCGTTGAGCAAAAGCTCTCCGATCACCTTTTGCGTGCCGTAGGTGGTCTGGGGATTGAGTTCGACCCCGTCCTCGATCAGGTCGGGTTCCTCGCCGCCATGCGCAGCCCAGGAGGAGGCAAAGACCAGGACCGGGCAATTGCCGGCCTGGCGGGCGGCCTGGAAAATGTTCAGCGTGCCCTGCAGGTTGACGCGCAGGCCGAGGTCGAAGTCGGCTTCGGCGGCGCCCGAGACCACGGCGGCGAGGTGCCAGACCACGTCGGGCTTGTGGCGGAAGCTTTCGGCGAGTGCTGTGGCGTCGGTGATGTCGCGGGCATGGCATTCGACCGGGAAACCGGCGGTGATGCGGGTGGGCGGTGCGAGGTCAATCAGTTCCATCGCGGTGATCGCCCTGCCCCGGACCTCGCCCCGCGCAGCCAGCGCTTTTGCCAGTTTCTGGCCGAGAAAGCCGCCCCCGCCGGTGATCAGGACCCTCATAGCGAGTGCCCGCCATCGGCGATCAGCGCCTGCCCGGTCGTATAGGCGCTTTCGTCGGAGCCGAGATAGACCGCAAGCGCCGCAATCTCCTCGGGCCGACCGAGGCGGCCCAGCGGCTGGCGCGCAATGAAGGCCTTCATTGACGCGTCATAGTCGCCGGTGGCGCGGAGGCGGTCATGCAGCGAGGGGCTGTCGACCGTGCCGGGGCAGATGCAATTGCAGCGGATGCCGCGGGTGATGTAGTCGATGGCCACCGCTTTCGTCATGCCGATCACGGCGGCCTTGCTGGCGGTATAGACGAAGCGGTTCGGCACGCCTTTGACCGAGGAGGCGACCGAGGACATGTTCACGATCGACCCGCCGCCCCGTTCGAGCATCCCCGGAATGGCGGCCTGCATTGCCTTGAACATCGACCGGCTGTTCAGCCGGAAGGCAAAGTCCCAATCCACGTCGCTTGCCTCGAGGATCGTGCCATTGTGCACGTAGCCGGCGAAGTTCACCAGGATATCGGGGGCGGCGTCGGTGACCGAATGGGTCACAGCGGCATCGTCAGTCACATCGAGAGCTGCGGTCTGGCAGTCGAGCCCGCTCAGCAGGTCGGCATTCAGGTCGGTCGCCAGGACCGTCGCACCCGCGGCGATGAAGGCCTCTGCCGTGGCGCGGCCGATGCCCTGACCGGCGGCGGTAATAAAGGCGCGTTTGCCCGAAAGTCTCATTTGCGGAACAACTCCTCGAGGTAATGCACCATCTCGGGCACCATGCGGTCGGCATAGCCCTGCGCCTTAGCGAGCGCCAGCAGGTTCCTTGCCGCGCCGCTCATCTGGGTCGGTGCGTCAAGTTCCTCGGCCATGCGGACGTAGTAGCCGACATCCTTGGCGGCGTTGGCGACCGAGAAGGCCAGCTGGATCTCGCCGTCAATTGCCTCGGCCTTGACGAAATCCATCATGCCAGAGCGCAGCGGCCCCGCCGCCATCACGTCGTAAAGGCTCTGCCGGGGCAGGCCCGCAAGATCGGCCATCGCGAAGGCCTCGGCCATCGAGCAGGCGGTGGTCATGGCGAAGAAGTTGTTGATCAGCTTCAGCGTGTGGCCCGCGCCAGACGGGCCGACGTGAAACACGTTCTCTCCCAGGTCGTCGAGGACCGGGCGCACCCGGTCGAAGGCCGCCTTGTCGCCGGCACCCATGATGTTGAGCTTGCCCTCGCGGCCGTGGCTGGGGGTCCGGCCCAAGGGCCCATCGAGATAGGATGCCTCCTTTGCCGCCATGTCCGCGGCGATCCTTCGGGTCGATCCGGGCAGCGAGGTGCCGAAGTCGATCGTGACGGCGCCCTTGTCGATCCCGGCGAGCACCCCGTCCTCGCCGTAGATCCGGCTTTCGACCTGATCGGACGTGCCCATGCAGAGCATCACGATATCGACCGACGCGGCCAGTTCGCGCGCGCTTCCGGCCTCGGTCGCGCCGCGCGCGAGTGCGGCCTCGACCGCCTCACGGCTGCGATTGGCGATCACGGTCATCGGATAGCCCTGATCAAGGAGCCGCTGCACCATCGCGCTGCCCATGAGGCCGAGCCCGATGAAGCCGATCCTAGGTATTTTCATGCGTCCTCTTCCCTGTAGGTTTCGAAGCCGCGATTCCCGAGCGCCTTCTGGATTTCATAGATCGAGCCGTATTCGACGGGCTGCGGCTGCGGGATGCGCACCGGCACCGGTTCCAGACGTGGTTCCAGCGTCGTGTCGCCGCAGAGCATCCGGTCGTTGTAGTCGCCGATAGAGTCGAAGGTGGTCATGCTGCCCATCACCGGAAAGGAGTCGGCCGCCATCATCTCGTAGAACAAAAGCCGCCGGTCGCGGGCGGACCGGTTCAGCGCGGAGCCATGCACGACGCGCCCGTGATGGATCGAGATCGAGCCCGCCGCGCCGGTCAGCGTCACCGCGTCCTTCGCATCGAGCCCGCAGGCGGCCAGATCCATCGCGCCGGCGAAGACGCCGTTCAGATGATGATCGAAGATCGGCCCTTTATGGCTGCCGGGGAAGATCATCAGCGGACCGTTATCCTCCTCCATGTCATCGAGCATCACGCCGACGGCCAGCACGTCGTCATTTGTATGCGGGTAGAAGGCCCAGTCCTGATGCCATTCGACGGCGGCGCCGAAGCCCGCGGATTTCATGTTCAGCTTGGTGGTGTGCAGCCGCAGGTTCGGGCCGATCAGATCGCGCACCGGGGCGAGGATCGCGTCGGAATACATCAGCCGCCGGAACACCCCTGCCTGCCGGTCGGGCCGCTTGATCCGGCGGATGCGCGGATCGCCGGGCCTGTGGCTGTCCTCGAGGTCGATCCGGTCGTCCGAGACGGTCATCCGGTTCGCGATGTCGTAGAAGCTGGCGATCACTTCGCGGATCTCGGCCAGTTCGGTGGGCGACAGACGGTCGGGCACGACAATGCCGCCACGGTCGCGAAAGTCGTCGAGCTGGACCCTGGTCAGAACTTCCATTGCCGGTCCTCAGGCGCAATAGGGCGCGTTGGAATCCCAGCGGTAGAGCGAGATATGCGGCGCCCCTGCCAGCCGCGCCCGCGCCGCTTCCCACATCGTGCGCCATTGTTCGGCGTCGCGCAGTTCCGCGCTTGGGTTCTGGCGGCTGCGGGCGATGAAGCTGGGAAAATGGTCGCGGCCGGTGGGCTGGCCGGTGACGTTGTAACGGATGTCGAAGGACCAGCGGAAGCCCTGGGTGCGGTTGACCAGCGAGGCATGCGGCGTCATCGGATCGAAGATCAGCACGCCGCCCGACTTTACCGGCAGCGGCACCACATCCGTAGGGGTCAGGAATGCGTCGGGTATGCCCACCTGTTTCTTCTCGCAATGCGGCAGTAGCTCCACCTTGTCGCGCATCGGCTGCACCACCAAGCAGCCGTTTTCCTCGGTGGCGTCGGTGACCGCGATCCAGACGGTGATCATGCGGGTCTGGTCGGCGCTTTCATGCGTCACACCGCGATCCTGGTGCCATTCGGTCGCGGTGATATGGGCGCGCACTTCGTCGGGGCGCAGGTCGGTGGCGGGCGGCTTGATGCGGACATGCTGGATCGGGTTGGAGGTGATCTCTGGCCCGATCAGGCTTTCGACGACATCGAGGAGCCGGGGGGCGGTGATCATGTCGAGCACCGCCTGCCCGAAATGGAACGGCATGTCGGCGGTGATCTGGCTGCCCGGCAGCGAGATGTCGAAGGGCTGGAACCAGTCGCAGCCGGATGTGTAGGCGAGGAGGAGCTTGTCCCAGAAGCCCATGTCGCCGGGCGGCGGCAGCAGGCCTTGTGCGTGCCAGTCGTCGTAAAGCCGGTCCATGAGGTCCGCATATTCGGCGCGCACCGGGTCGAGCACCTGCCGCTGATCCAGCACGTCTTCCACGACCAGATAGCCGTTATCTCGGAAGAACCGAACCAGCTCCGCGCTCAGCATTGCTTCACCTTCTCAAGCTTGTCCCAGTCGAATTCCATGCCATGCCCGGGCCGGTCTGGCGGAATGGCGCGGCCCTCCTCGATGCGCATCGGTTCGGAGATGCAATCGTCGAGCCCGAAGCCGTGCGCCTCGAGATACTGGCCGTTCGGCACTGCGCACAAGAGATGCACGGTGATATCATGCGCGCCGTGGCTGGTCACCGGCAGGTTATGCGCCTCGGCCAGATGCGCGATCTTCAGGAAGGGCGTAACCCCGCCACAATTGGTCACGTCGGGTTCGGGGAAGCTCACGCCGCCCGCGGCAATCAGCGCCTTGAAATCCCAGATGGTGCGCAGGTTCTCTCCGGCAGCGATGGGCAGCCCGCCCTCGCGCCGGACGCGTGCATGGCCGGCCACGTCATCGGGGATGATCGGCTCTTCCAGCCAGGTCGGATCGTAAGGAGCAAAGGCGCGGGCGGCGCGGATCGCCTGATCGCAGGTGTATTTCATGTTGGCATCCAGCATCAGCGGAAAGCCGTCCCCGAGATGGTCACGCATGGCGGCGACCTTGGCAACATCTTCGGCCAGATCTTCGCGCCCGACCTTCATCTTGATTGCCCGGAAGCCGCGCGCAAGATTGCTGTCGGTCTGGGCGATCAGTTCCTGGGCGCTGAGGCCAAGATCGATCCCGCCCGCATAGCAGCTGACCGAGGTCTGAAAACCGCCCAGCAGTTTCCAGAGCGGCAAGCCGGCCCGCTTTGCCTTGAGATCCCAAAGTGCGATATCGAGGGCCGAGAGCGCCAACACGACCGGCCCGCCACGACCGCCGTAATGGGTTGCCCACCAGAGCTTTTGCCAGAGCGCCTCGATCCGGTCGGCCTCCTCGCCCACCGCCAGTTCCGCAAGTTCGCGCCGCGCGATATCGGCGATGGCGCCGCCGCTGCGGCCGGTTGTAAAGGTGTAGCCAACCCCCTCTGCCCCATCGGCATCCAGAACCCGGATCGTGACGATCTCGAAGCTCTTCATCTCGCCATGCATGGAATCGGTCAGCACGACCGGCAGCGGTATCAGGTAGAACCCGACGTCAACCTGTTCGATCCGTGCCATTCTCCCCCCTAGAGAAACACCGCCACGATGCCCGGCCATATCAACAGCACCGACAGGGCCAGCAGCTGGATCGCGATGAAGGGCAGGAAGCCCCTGAAGATGTCGGTCAGCGAGATATGCGCCGGCGCGACTGACTTGAGGTAGAAGGCCGCCGGGCCGAAGGGCGGTGACAAAAAACTGACCTGCATGTTCATGCAGAAGGTGACGCCGAACCAGATCGCGACATGGCTGCGCGAAAGCTCTCCGATGAAACCGATATCCTCGACCGGCAGCTTTGTGACGATGGGCAGAAAGACCGGCATTATCAGCAGGACGATCCCGACCCAGTCCATGAACATGCCCATGATGAGGAAGATCAACATCATCATCAGGATGATCCCCATCGAGGGCAGTTCCATCCCGACGATCGCGTTGGCGACATAGGTCGGTCCGCCGGCCAGCGTATAGGCGGCGGCGAGCGAGGCCGCGCCGATCGTCACCCAGATGATCGTGCCGGTGGATTTCAACGTCCGCATCAGGCTGTCCCAGACCACGTCGAAGGACATCTCGCGGCGCAGCACGCTGATCACGAAGACCGCGACCACACCCATGCCTGCCGCCTCGGTGATGCCGGTGATGCCGCCGTAGATCGAGCCCAGGACGACGCCGATCACGACGATCGGCGCAACCAGGCCCTTGCCCAACCGCCATCCGGTCACGGCACGGTCCTTGCCGAGCACGAAGAAGATCAACAGGAGCGACAGAACCGTGGTGCCGATCAGCCAGGGCAGGTCCGAGACCATGCCGAGCGGGATCGGATCGACCCCTTCGGTCACGACATTGGCGCCGGTCGCGGTAAAGAAGAGCGCCCGCAATGTCAGGACGAAGCTGGCGCAAACCGCAAGGCAGGCGAGGAATGCGAGGAAGAGCTTGCCTTTTTCGCCGCTATCCGGGTCGCCGGGTTCCGGTTCAGGCAGCGGCGCCTGGTCGGGGTTCAAGCGGGTCCGCACGATGATGTAGCAGATGAACATCGAGGCCAGCATGAAGCCCGGCAGGAAAGCCGCCGTGAAGAGCGCCTTAATCGAGGTTTCGGTGACAAGGCCGTAAAAGATCAGCACGATCGAAGGCGGGATCATCGTGCCGAGCGATCCGCTGGCGCAGATGGTGCCGATGGCGAGGTTCTGGTTGTAGCCCAGCCGCAGCATCTGCGGCAGCGCAATGAGGCCCAGCAGCACGACCTCGCCGCCGATGATCCCCGACATCGCCGCCATGATCACCGCCATGATCGAGGTGACGATGGCGATGCCGCCGCGGGTCCGGCTTAGCCAGATCTGAAGCGAGGAATACATGTCCTTGGCAATCCCCGTCCTTTCTAGCAGGGCCGCCATGAAGATGAAGAGCGGCACCGATATCAGCACGTAGTTGGTCATCTGCCGGTAGACCGACTGGCCGAGCACCGCCAGCGGCCCGCGCCCGAAATCGCTGAACAGCAGGTCGGGGCCGAATTTCATCACCAGCGTCGCCACGGCGAGAAAGGCCGAAGCGAAGCCAAGCGGCATCCCGATCGCCAGAAGCGCGAACATCGCCAGAAGGAGGATCAGCGACAGCGTGCCGATATCAACCATTGCCGTCTTCCCCCAACGTTTGCTTGAGCTTGCGGATCTCGTCCTCGTCGATGTCATCGGCCGGCGAGTGATGTTCCGGCGCCTTGCTCCAATCCGCGATCAGGTTCGACAGCGCCTGGATCGCGACAAGGCAGATGATGAACAGGATGCTCGCCTTGACGGTGGCCGGTATCGGCGGGTCCCAGGCGGTGCCGAAGGTTTCCATGCGCAAGAGCTTGTCGCGCGCCTCGTCCCATCCGCCCCAGACCAAGGCGAAGGCGAAGGCCCAGATCAGGAAGACCGAGACGCAATCGGACAGTTTCTGCGCCCAGCGCGGCATCAGGTCGTAGATGATGTAGATCCGGATATGGCTGCGCTGCTGCATCGCATATTGACCGGCGAGGAGGAAAACGAAGCTGGCGATCCAGAGCGACAGTTCGTTGGCCCAAAGGGTCGGCTTGTTGAAGACGTAGCGCGATACGACCTCGTAGAACATCACCAGCACGATGAGCGCCACGGCGATCATCGCCAACCGCGAGGTCACCAGCGACAGGATATCGAAGAAGCCCTGCGGCTGGTCCTCTATGGCGCCGACGGTGTCGGAAAAGTAGATCGAACTGAACAGGAGTGCGGCCAGCAGCGACCATAGCATGAGTTGCACCGAGGGCAGGTCCGCGGGGCGCAGCATCTCGTGCATGCCGATCTCGGAGCCAAAGAAGATCCGCCCGAGAATCAACCAAAGCGCCGTTCCACCGGCCAGCGTCAGCGCTGCGATCATCAGCATCCTGACTGGTCTTCGCAGTGGCCCCAGCCAAACCGTTCGATCGTCCATGGCTCCCCCCTGGCCCCCTGGCACCGCCATCACCTCGACAAAACGGGCGAGCCCCGCGAAGGGCTCGCCTTGTTGCCTTTCAATCCGGCATGCGGACCGACATGGCGATCAGAGAAGCCCGATCTTCGCCATCCAGGCCTTGTGGGCATCCACGAGGGCGCGCGCCTCGGGTGTCTTGTCCGCCCAGCCTTCCCAGGCGGTCTGCGCGGCCTTGCGGAAGGCGGCGCGGTCCTCGGGCGACCAGTCATAGAGCGTCACGCCCTTCTCGCTGGTCAGCATCGCCGCGGCTTCGCGGTTCGCGACGTCGAAAGTCAACGTGGTCTGAAGCGCGAGCTTTTGTGCCGCGACCAGGATGATCCGCTGGATGTCTTCGGGCAGCCCGTCCCACACCGTCTTGTTGATCGTGATGTGGTCCATCGGCATCGAGTGGAAGCCGGGGAAGGTCGCGTGCTTGACGAGGTCATAGAGGCCGAGGCCGACATTGTTGGCCAGAGATGAGGCATCCGCCCCGTCGATGATGCCGGTTTCGAGCGCCGTGAACACCTCGGTGAAATCCATCACGATCGGCGAGGCGCCCATTTCTGCGAAGATCTCGGTCTCAAGCCCCGGAGGCGAGCGGAACTTCCAGTCCTTCAGATCGTCCGGTCCGGCCAGGGGCCTGGACGAGGACATGGATTCCTGTCCGGCCGCCCACCAGCCGATGAACTGCATGTTGTACTGGTTGTAGAGCGCGTTCGCCGCATCGAGCCCGCCGCCCTGATAGAGGAAACCGTAAAGCTGGTAGGGATTGTCATATCCGCCCATCGGGTCGCCAACGAACTGGAAGGCCGGGTTCTTGCCGGTCTGGTAGGCGCCGCCATGCATCTCGCCATCGAGAACGCCCGAAGCCGCCGCGTCGAAACCCTCGGCCGAAGCCACGACGGAGGACGACCAGAACATCTCGATATCGACCCGGCCGTTCGACATCACCTCGACATCGTCAATGAAACTCTGCGCCAGTTTGCCCGATTCGTTCTCAGGGGCGTAATGGGTCTGCATCCGGATCGTGAAGTCGGCGGCAATCGCCGTTGTCGTCAGTAGTGCGGCGGTCGCCGCAGTGGCGACCAGTCCAAGAATTTTCATATTGTCCTCCCACGGGACCGCCTTCCGGCCGGCCCATTTTTGTCGACTTGAACCCCTTTCGGGTGCGTTGCGGCGTTCCGCCGTAATATGGTATGCCTAATAACAAGTTTACGTCAAGGAAACATCTCTGCCCAATCAGTAGACCGCGGAAAGCCCTGATCGGCAAGGAGTTTCGCCCGGGGGAATCAGCCAAGGCATGACCGATACAAGCGCGGGAAAGTCAATAGCGGCATCGCCGATGCCCAGCCTGTCGCGACAGCGCCTTGCCGATCGGATCGCCGATATCCTGCGCGCCCAGATGCTGACCGGCGCCCTGAAACCCGGGTACCCGATCCATGAACGCGAAACCGCCGAAGCGCTCGGCGTCAGCCGCACACCGCTGCGCGAGGCGATCCTGATCCTCGAGGCCGAGGGACTTGTCGAAACCGCCCCTGCCCGCAGCCCGATTGTCGCCGACCCCTCTCTGGAGGATCTTTGCGATCTTCTGCTGGTTCAGGCGAACCTGGAGGCTTTGGGCGGCGAACTTGCCTGCGCTAAGGCCAGCGACGCGGAAATCGCCGGGATCAGGAAACTTTACGAGCGCATGGTCGAAACCAGTGAAGATCCCGACACCGTCGGCTTCTTCAAGACCGACATGGCGTTTCACTGCGCCATCGTCGCGGCTGGCGGCAACCAGCCTCTGATCAAGACCCATCTGCAGTACAATTCCCGGCTCTGGCGGGCGCGCTACATGTCCTCTCGCAGCCGGACCGGCCGGGGCCAGACCATGCGCGATCACAGCGAGATCATCCGAAGCCTCGAAGCCCGCGACGCCGAGGCTACGGCGGCGGTGCTGCGCCGGCATCTGTTCCAGGCCATTGCCAACATCACCCGAATCCTTGAATCAGAAGAGCAGAGTCCGCTCCCCTAGCGGCCCCACCCGAGAAGGCAAACCATGTCAGACCATCATGACACCCGCGCCAACAGGAAACTCCGTTCGCAGGAATGGTTCGACAATCCCAACAATCCCGGCATGACCGCCCTTTATGTCGAGCGTTACCAGAACCAGGAATATACCCGGTCGGAACTGCAATCGGAGCGCCCGATGATCGGCATCGCGCAGACCGGGTCGGACCTCGCGCCCTGCAACAAGATCCATGTCTTTCTGGCCGACAGGATCAAGGCCGGCATTCGCGATGCGGGCGGCGTACCGATCGAGTTTCCCGTGCACCCGATCCAGGAAACCGGCAAGCGCCCCACGGCGGCGCTGGACCGCAACCTTGCCTATCTGAGCCTCGTCGAAGTGCTGCACGGCTACCCGATCGACGGCGTTGTGCTGACGACCGGCTGCGACAAGACAACGCCGGCACAACTCATGGGCGCGGCAACGGTCGACATCCCCGCCATCGTCTTGTCGGGCGGGCCGATGCTGGACGGACATTGGCGCGGCAAGCTGGCGGGTTCGGGGACCGTCGTCTGGGAAAGCCGCCGCCTCTTGGCGGACGGCACCATCGACTATGACGAATTCATGAACCGGGTCTGCGCCTCTGCCCCGTCGCTTGGCCACTGCAACACGATGGGCACCGCCAGCACGATGAACGCGCTGGCCGAGGCGCTCGGCATGTCATTGCCCGGATGCTCGGCGATCCCGGCCCCGTTCCGCGAGCGCATGGAGATTGCCTATCATACCGGCCGCCGGATCGTCAAAATGGTCCATGAGGGGCTGCGCCCCTCGGACATCATGACCCGCGACGCGTTCCTCAACGCCATCGTCACCAATACCGCGATCGGCGGGTCCACCAACGCGCCGCCGCATCTGCAGGCGATCGCGCGGCATCTCGGGGTCGAGCTTTCGGTGCAGGACTGGCAGGTCCACGGCCATGACGTGCCGCTTCTGGTCAATATGCAGCCCGCCGGCGATTATCTTGGCGAAAGCTTTCACCGGGCGGGCGGGGTTCCGGCCGTGATGGGGGAACTGGTCAAAGCCGGGAAGATCAAGGGCGGCGTCATGACCGTCACCGGCAAGACCATGGCCGAAAACCTAGAGGGACGCGAAAGCGCCGATCAGAAAGTGATCCTGACCGTCGCCAAGCCGATGCGCGCGAAGGCCGGCTTCGTCGTCGTCTCGGGCAACCTCTTTGACAGCGCGGTGATGAAAACCAGCGTGATCTCCGATGATTTCCGCAAGCGCTTCCTGTCGAAGCCGGGATCCGAGAATGTCCACGAGGCGCGCGCCGTCGTGTTCGAGGGGCCGGAGCATTATCATGCCGCCATCAACGACCCGGAACTGAAGATCGACGAGAACACGATCCTGTTCATCCGCGGCGTCGGTTGTGTCGGCTATCCCGGCTCGGCGGAAGTGGTGAATATGCAGCCGCCCGATGCGCTGATCAAACAGGGCATCAACCACCTGCCGACGGTGGGCGACGGGCGGCAATCGGGCACTTCGGAAAGCCCCTCGATCCTCAACGCCTCTCCGGAATCGGTTGTGGGCGGCGGGCTGTCGCTGCTTCAGACCGGCGATATTGTCCGGCTTGACCTCAATGCCTGCACCCTGAATGTCATGGTGTCAGACGAGGAACTCGAAGAGCGCCGCAAGGCGTGGACGCCGCCGGTTATCATCAACCAGACCCCATGGCAGCAGATCTACCGCGAACATGTCGGGCAGTTGGCCGATGGCGGCTGCCTGGAGCTGGCGACCAGCTATCAGAAGATTCACAAGGTTCTGGCAAGAGACAGCCACTAGGAAAAATCACATGAAGTTATTGCGTTATGGCCCTGCGGGCAAAGAGAAACCCGGTATGCTGGATGCGGAGGGAAAGATCCGCGACCTGTCGGCCCATTGCGGCGACCTCGCCGGCGAGGCCGTATCGCTGGAGGCGCTCGACAAGCTGAGGTCTATCGACCGGGCCAGCCTGCCCCTGGTCGCGGGCGATCCGCGGATCGGGTCCTGCCTCGCCTCGGTTCCGAACTTTCACTGCGTCGGGCTGAACTACGTCAAGCATGCCCAAGAATCGGGTCTGCCGATCCCGGAAGAGCCTGTCCTGTTTTCCAAGGCGACCTCGGCGATCTGGGGGCCCTACGATCGCGTCACCATCCCGAAAGGCTCGCAAAAGACCGACTGGGAGGTCGAGCTTGGCGTCATCATCGGCAAGCGCGCCGAACATGTGGCCGAGGATGATGCGTTGTCTTACGTCGCGGGCTATTGCACGATCAACGATGTGTCCGAGCGGGCCTACCAGATCGAGCGCGGCGGCCAGTGGGTCAAGGGCAAGTCAGCGCCGACTTTCGGCCCGATCGGTCCGTGGTTGGTGACGGCCGACGAATTGCCCGACCCGCAGGGAATGCGACTCTGGCTGTCGCTGAACGGCATGGTGGTGCAGGACAGTTCGACCTCGGACATGATCTTCAGCGTGGCGAAGATCGTGTCCTACATGTCTGAATTCATGGCGCTTCTGCCGGGCGACATCATCTCGACCGGAACGCCGTCGGGCGTCGGGCTGGGAATGAAGCCGCCGCTTTACCTCAAGCCGGGGGACGTTATGGAACTGGAGGTCGAGGGGCTGGGACGCCAGCGGCAGGAAGCGGTCGCCTATTCCGATTAAGGCAATGCGATTGCGACGCGGGCCGCACCCGCGCCGCGATCCTGCTGGTGCAGGGGATCCGGATGCGGACCGGCCTGCCCCGGATCAGGCAACCTTCGTGCCCAGAAGCGTTTCCAGCGGGTCATGTTCGGCGACCCAGTGCTGCTCTCCTATCTTGCGGAATTCCGGCACGTAGCTGCGGTCGCCCGCCGACAGGCGTGACTGCAGGAAACGCAGCGAGGCCCCGGGGTCGAGCGGGCTTGGCAATTCGCCCGGGATCTTGATGCGCTGCCGGGTCTTTTCGATCCGGGGGTCAGGCACCGGCACCGCCGAAATCAACGCCTTGGTATATGGATGCCGGGCATCGCCGTAGATCGCGTCGCGGTCGGCCAGTTCCACCGCACGGCCGAGATAGAGCACGAGGATGCGGTGCGAGATTTCGCGCACCACCGACAGGTCATGACTGATGAAGATCATCGACAGGCCGAATTCCTTCTGCAGATCCTTCAGAAGGTCGATGACCTGCGCCTGGATCGAGACGTCGAGCGCCGAGACGGCCTCGTCGCAGATGATCAGCCTGGGTTTGTTGATCATCGCCCGCGCGATGCCGACGCGCTGGTTCTGGCCGCCTGAAAGCTCATGCGGGTAGCGGTTGATCATGCGCTGGTCGAGACCGACCTTCTCCATCATTTCGGCGACCTTGATCTTGCGCTCGCGCGAGGTCAGACCGGGCTGAAAGGTCTTCAGGGGTTCCGCAATAGAGGCCGAGATCGTCATCCGCGGATTGAGGCTGGCCAGCGGATCCTGGAAAACGATCTGCAGATCCTTGCGATAGGGGATCATCTGCTTGCGCGGCAGCCCGACGATTGGCTTGCCGAGCCAGGAGACCGAGCCCATCGACGGCGGGATCAGCTGCAGAACGGCGCGGGCGAGGGTCGATTTGCCGCAGCCGCTTTCGCCGACAATGCCAATGGTTTCACCGGCATAGAGGTCGAAACTGACCCCGTCGACCGCCTTCAGCGGCACGGTTTTGCCAAACAGCCCCCGATCCAGCCGCACCGGGAAATGCACCTTCACATCCTCGACCCGCAGGATCGGTTCGGCGCGCTCGGTGACCGGCACGAGGGCCTTGCCCTTGTTGGGCTGGTCGATCCGCGGCATCGCCTTAAGGAGCATCTTGGTATAATCGTGTTTCGGCGCGTGGAAGATGTCCTCGGCCCGGCCTTCCTCGACGAAGGCGCCGAGCCGCATCACCTGCATCCGGTCGCTCATACGCGCGACGACGCCCATGTCATGGGTGATCAGCGCGATGGCGGTGCCTTCCTGCTGCTGCAGGTCCACCATCAGGTCGAGGATCTCGGCCTGCACCGTGACGTCGAGCGCCGTCGTCGGTTCGTCGGCGATCAGCAGGCGCGGATTGCAGAGCATCGCCATTGCGATCATCACCCGCTGGCGCATTCCGCCCGATAGCTCGTGCGGGAACTGTTTCAGGCGGCGCTTGGCCTCGGGGATGCGAACCCGGGTCAGCCAGTCGAGGCAAAGCTCGCGGGCCTTCGCCCCGGTCAGCCCTTTATGCTCGCTTAGCACCTCGGCCATCTGGTCGCCGATCCGCATATGCGGGGTCAGGGCGGTCAGCGGGTCCTGGAAGATCATCGAGATCTCGTCGCCGCGGATCCGATTATGCTGCTCGGGCGTCAGGTTCAGCAGGTCATGGCCGTCGAAGTCGACCGTGCCAGTTGTCTTGCCGTTCTCGGCCAGAAGCCCCATCGCCGCCATGAAGGTCTGGCTTTTGCCCGAGCCGCTTTCCCCGACGATGCCAAGGCATTCGCCCGGATTGATGTGAAAGCTGACGTCCTTGACCGCCGCGACGGCGCCGTCCGGCGTATCGAAGGTGACTGAGAGGTTTCGCACATCCAGCAATGCCATATCAGCGGTCCTTCGGGTCGAGCGCGTCACGCAGGCCATCGCCGATGAAGAACAGGCTGATGATTGTGAGCAGGAAGAAGGCTAGCGGCCAGGCGAGTTGCCAGATCGTGCCGTAGATGATCGTGCCGGCACCGTCCGAGATCAGCGCCCCGAGCGAGGTGTTGGGCTCCTGCACGCCGAGGCCGAGGAAAGAGATGAAGCTTTCGACAAGGATCATCTGCGGCACCAGCAGCGTCGCATAGACCACGACGACGCCGAGCAGGTTCGGCAGGATATGGCGCAGGACGATGGTGAACCAGCCGACACCTGCGGCCTGTGCCGCCTCGATGAACTCCCGGTTCTTCAGGCTCAGGGTCTGGCCGCGCACGATGCGGCTCATGTCGAGCCAGCTGACGATGCCGATGCCGACGAAGAGCATGAAGAACGAGCGCTCGAACATCACCATCAGAAGGATGATGATGAACATGTAGGGCACCGCGATCAGGATATCGACGGTGCGCATCATCAGGTTGTCGACCCAGCCGCCGACAAAACCCGAAACCGCGCCGTAGAGCGTGCCGATGATCACCGCCATCATGGCGCCGATGATGCCGACAATGAGCGAGGTCTGGGTGGCCTGGATGGTCCGGGCAAAGAGGTCCCGGCCGACGTCATCAAGCCCGAACAGGTGGCCCGTCTCGAACGAGGGGCCGCCCTGCCCGGCAATGTCGCCCATCCGCGCCCAATCGATCTCTTCATTGGACCATTGCGCGAAAAAGGGGCCGATCAGCGTGAACAGGATCACCGCGATCAGGGTTATCAGAGCGCCTACAGCGGCCTTGTTGCGGACGAAGCGGCCCGCCGCATCCTGCCAGAGGGAACGGCCCTTGACCTGTTCGGCTTCGACGAGTTTCTCGACGATGCGCTCGTTGCGGGCATCGCCGCTGATCGTTTCGGGTCTTTGACCGGGTTGTGCAACCATCTGACTGCCCTCCCCTCAATATCTGATCTTGGGATCGAGCCATGCGTAGAGCACGTCGGTCACCAGGTTGAAGACAATGGTCAGGGCGCCATATAGGATCGTGACCCCCAGCATCACCGCATAGTCGCGGTTGAGTGCGGAATTGACGAAGCTCTGGCCGATGCCGCCGGTCGAAAAATAGAGGTCGATGACGACCGAGCCGGTGATCATCGCCACGAAGGCGGGGCCGAGATAGGAGACCACCGGCATCATCGCGGGTTTCATCGCGTGCCGCCAGATGATCGTCCGGGTCGGCAGGCCCTTGGCCTTGGCGGTGCGGATGAAGTTCGAATGCAGGGTTTCCAGCATCGAGGAGCGGGTGATCCGGGCGATCGAGGCCATGTAGGAGGTCGAGAGCGCGATGACCGGCATCACCACATATTGCCACTGGCCGCCATTCCAGCCTCCGCCGGGCAGCCAGCCCAGTTGCCAGGTGAAGATGATGACGAGGATCGGCGCCATGACGAAGTTCGGCAGCGCCTGCGCCGAGAAGGTGGTGCCAACCGCGATGTAATCCAGCAGCGTGTTGTGGCGGATCGCGGCCAGCACACCCAGCGACACGCCGACCAGTGTGGCGATCGCGAAGGAGATCGTGCCGTAGGTCAGCGTGACCGGGAAGCCCTGCGCGATGATGTCATTGACGCTGCGGTCCTTGTAGATGAACGAGGGTCCGAAATCGAAGCTGGTCAGGATGCCGATCAGGTAGTTCCACATCTGCACCGGCAGCGGGTCGCCCAGCCCGTATTTCGCCTCGATATTCGCCAGCACCTGCGGCGGGAGGGGGCGTTCGGACGTGAAGGGGCCACCAGGTGCGGCATACATCAGATAAAAACAGATGATGATCAGCAGCAGCAGCGTCGGAATCGCGATCAGCAACCGTCGCAGGATGTAGCGTAACATGGTGGATTCCCCCAAAACCTCCAGCCCGGCCCCCGCGAGGGAGCCGGGCTTGTAAGTTATATGCGCCGGTTACTCGGCCTTCTTGTAAAGGTCCTTCGAGTACCAGTTCTGCTCGACATTGTTGACCGGCCAGTTGCCGACATCGCTGTCCATCATGTAGACGCCGGCATAGTGGTAGATCGGGATGATCGGCACTTCCTCGGCGAGGATCTGTTCGACCTCGGTATAGAGCGGCTGCGGATCGTCGGCGGTCTTGGCCTGGTCCATCAGCTCATCCACCCTTGCGTTGGAATATTTGCCGTCATTGTAGCCCGAGGGCGTCGTCAGGAGGTCAAGGAAGGTCGAGGCCTCGTTATAATCGCCGCACCATGCGCCGCGCGCCAGCGCGAAGTCTTGATTGCCGCGGGTGTCAAGGAAGGTCTTCCATTCCATGTTGGCCAGCGTGGCCTCGACGCCGAGCTTCTGCTTCCACATCTGACTAAGCGCGACCGCGATCTTCTCGTGCGATTCCGAGGTGTTGTAGAGCATATCGAACTTCAGCGGGTTCGATGCGTCGAAACCGGCCGCCGTCATCAGCGCCACAGCCTCCGCGTCACGGTCAGCCTGGCTCATATCCATCATCGGCACGTTCGGCACCTCGAACCCGGCCGTCGCGGCTGGAGTGAAGGTATAGGCCTCGGGCTGACCACCGGCGAGGATGTTGTCGACGATGATCTTGCGGTCAACGGCGAGCGCCAGCGCCTTGCGGATATTCACGTCCTTGAAGGCTTCCGGCCCGGAATCCGAGAGGTTGAACGTGTAGTAGTAGTTGCAGAGCCGCGGGAAGCTGATCGCCTCGTCGGGATATTCCGCCTTAAGCTTGGGATACTGACCTGCGGGCACCTCTGTCCGGTCGAGTTCGCCGGCAAAGTAGCGGGTCAGGGCGGCGTTCTCGTCGTTGATCACCAGCGCCACGACCTTGTCGATGATGGTCTTGTCATTGTCCCAGTAGTTCACGTTACGCTCGCGCACCGAGCGTTCGGCCGGCACATGCTCGGTGAGCACATAGGCGCCGTTCGAAACGATGTTCTCAGGCTTAGTCCAGGCATCGCCATGCGCCTCGATCACCGATCGCGGCGACGGAAAGGTCGAGGCATGGGTCGTCATTGCCGGAAAATAGGGCAGCGACTTGGACAGACGCACTTCCAACGTGTGATCGTCAACGGCCGTCACGCCGAGTTCGTCGATCGGCATTTCGCCCGCGATGATCGCGGCGGCGTTCTCGATCGACATTAGCTCACCGAACCAGGCATAGGGCGAGGCCAGTTCCGGGTTCACGAGGCGCTTCCAGGCATAGACAAAATCGCCTGCCGTCACCGGGTCGCCGTTCGACCATTTGGCATTGTCGCGCAGCTTGAACGTGTAGACGCTCTTGTCGTCATTGGTGGTGTATTCGGTGGCGACACCCGGGATGAGGTTGCCGTCGGCATCCTGGTTCATCAGGCCCTCGAAGAGGTCGCGCACAATCTCGGAACCGGACACATCCTCGACCACCTGCGGGTCGACAGAGCTGTGTTCGTCCAGCACGCGGTAGGTAAAGGTCTGGTCATCGGCAAGCGCGTCCCCGGTCACAGGGTGCGTGCCTGCGGCGAAAGCGGAGCCTGCCAGCATGGTGCTGGACATCAGGGCCGCAATCATCAGACGTGGCATCTTTGTCATTGAACTTCCTTTCCTATTGGTGGTTCGTGTCGGACCTATCGGTGATGAAATTCTGTAGCGCATCATCTGCGAAACAGTCCGTTTCGGCTGTGAACAACCTGAATGGAGCGCAGTTTGGGCCTTTGCCAATAGAAAGCGCAAGCTTTTCCTGACGTAATTCCTCCTTGGCGTTCATGCCGGGCACTAACAGTCTGACAATGCGCACGAATGTGTCCATGAGTGGCTCGGAATCGGCGCGATCTTACCGGCCTCGATTCGGACCCTGCCTAGAATTCGCCGGGGCCTGCCAAACGCGCGTTAATGATTCTGTCTCCGGCGGCAATTGCCGCGCCTGTCCGGCGCCATTTCGCAATCTGAGGTTATGTCAGCCAAGCTCTCGCAGGCGCCTTCCCTGTCGCGCGATCAGCCGGTCGATTTCTTGCCTGCCAAGCGCCGAAAGGGCTGCTCCGGGCTTGCGCTGCACCGCACTGGCGATCACCCCGCGCTTTTGCAGAACATGTTTGCGTACTGCCAGCCCCAGCCCCGGCTGCTGCTCGAACCGGGCGAGCGGCAGGTAGGCGTCAAAGAGGTCATGCGCCCGCTCCACCTCGCCCTTCGCATGATTTTCGACGACCGACACCATCATCTCGGGGTAGGCAAAGCCGGTCATCGCGCCATCGGCGCCGCGCTGCATTTCTTCGGGCAGGAAGACGCCGCCATTGCCGCAGAGGATCGAGATCCTGCGGTCGAGTGTGCCGTGCTTGCGCAGCGCCGAGATCTTTTCGAGCCCCGGCCAGTCCTCGTGCTTGAGGCAGACGCAGGTCGGGACGGAAGCGATGATCCGGGCGATCGCAGAGACCGGCATCTGCACCCCGGTGACCAGCGGGAAGTCCTGCATGACGAACGGGGTGTCGCCGATGAACTCTGCCGCATGCTGGAAATAGCCGACGATCTGGTCGTCGGTGCGCAGGTTTCCGGGCGGTGCGATCATCACACCGGCCGCGCCCTCGTCCATGACCTGCCGCGTCAGGCTCCCTATCTGCGCGAAGCCGGGGGCCGACACGCCGACCACCACCGGCACCCTGCCCGCCACGCGGTCCAGAATGCGTTTCACGAGCAGGGCGGATTCCGTCGCCGTCAGCTTGGGCGCCTCGCCCATGATGCCGAGCACCGTCAGGCCGGTCGCCCCGGCATCCAGGTAGAAATCCACCATCCGGTCGGTGCTTTCGAGATCCAGCGCGCCATCGTCGAGGAATGGCGTCACCGCGATCACGTAAACGCCGCTTGCAGCTTCGGTCAGTGTTTCCATTCCCCGTCTCCCCATAGCCTCGGCTCTAGGCCTTGCCTTCCGACATCTTCTTGATACCGGCAATGCCGCTTTCCCCAAGAGGCACGCTGGCGAAGGGTCCGCCGAGCCGGGTCTGTGCCAGATCCTGCGGGTCGGGTCGTGTGGCCTTGGCGAACAAAGCCTCGGCCCAGTCCTCGGCATTGTCCTGTGGCCGGTAGCCCAGAAACCCGACCTTGTGATTGCTGACGGGCGCGCGGGTATTGGCCGAGACGCCATAGGCGACGGTGAAACCCACGGTCGGCGTGTCGATCGAGCGCTCTACCAGCCGCACGAGATCGCCGTAAGACAGCCAGGACCCCAGCGCGCGGACATTCTGCGGTTCTGGCGTGCAGGAGAATATCCGTAGGCAGACCGTCTCCAATCCGCGCTTTTCCCAGTACATCCGGCCCATATCCTCGGCAAAACACTTGGCGAGGCCATAGAACGTGTCCGGCCGGTGCGGCGTGTCGGTATCGGCCCCGGCATTGCTGGCTTCCATCCCGACCGCATGGATCGAGGATGCATATATGACCCTGCGCAGCCCGTGGCGGTGGGCGGCCTCCCAGATATTATAGGCGCCGATATAGTTCGGCCGCCAAAGCTTTTCAAACGGGCCTTCATCCACATAGGCGCCGAAATGCACCACCATATCGGCGCCTTCCAGCAGCGGCGCCACCTGATCCATCTCGGCCAGATCGGCACGATGAAAGGCTTCGTTCGGCAAGAGTTTGGCCGGTGGTTCGGCGATGTCGGTCGAGACCAGTTTCCCGGCAAGTTTCGACAGCGGTTCCCGCAGCACCGCGCCGAGATTTCCGCAGGCCCCGGTCAGGACGATTTTCTTCATGGTGGTCTCCTTCAGATGACGGCGCGTTCCAGCAGGGGCCGGCGCGCGACGATGCGTTCGTAGCCGAGCGGGGTCAGGTCGAGGCTGCGGTACTGGCCGTAGGCGATGAGTTCCGACACCCCGCGCCCCATCGCCGGGGCCTGCTGCAGACCGTGGCCGGAAAAGCCGTTGGCGAAGATGAAATTGCCGACCTCGGGATGCGGCCCCACCACGGCATTCTGGTCGAGCGTGTTGTAGTCATAGTGGCCGACCCATTCGTTTATCACCTTGACCCGCTCGAAGGCGGGAACGCGGGTGGCAACGGCAGGCCAAACCTTCTGCTCCCAGATCCCGTGATCCATCGCGAAGTCGTCGAATTCCACGGCCGGATCATCGTCGGGCGGGCAGCCGGCCATGTAATAGCGCCCGTCGGTGCGCATATGCACGCCCGATGGGTCGATGGTCAGCGGCAGATCCTTCGGCAGCGGCACTGCTGCGTCGAAGATGAAGGTGTAGCGGCGGCGGGGTTCGACCGGCACATCGAGGCCGGCCATCTGCGCTGTCCGGTTGGCGCGGGGGCCTGAGGCGTTGACAACGACGCCCGCGCCGATCTCTTCGCCCGAGGCAAGCCTGACGCCCTTGACCCGGTCGCCCGCGCGCGCAATCCCGGTTACCTCGTTGCGCAGATACTCGACGCCGAGGCGTCTGGCCTTCCGCCGGAACCAGTCAAAAATCGTGCCGCCGTCGAAGTAACCCTCGTCAATCGGATTGTGAGAGCCCAGCAGGATGCCATCGAGATTGTAGAACGGCCAGGCCTCGGCGATCTGATCCGGCGTCAGGATCCGCGTGCCGGCCCCGAGGGCGGCCTGCACCCGCTGGTTTTCCTGCAACCGCTCGGCGAAGGCGGGCGTATCGGCAAGATAGAGATAGCCGAAGGCGTGCAGCGCGATCTCTGGGGCGTCTGGGTCGCTCATGAACACCCTGAAACCCTTGATGAATTCCACCCCGAACTGGGAAATCCGGATGTTGAGCTCGGTCCCGAACTGCTGCCGGATGCAGGAGTTGGTATGGCTGGTCGAGGCGAATTCGTAACTCGGGTCCCGCTCCACCACCAAGATCCGGCCGGTGAAATCGGGGTTGCGGGCAGTCCACCAGGCGACCGACGACCCGATCATCGCGCCACCGATGATGATCACGTCGTAGCTGGTGTGCTTAGGGGGATCTGTCAAAATGGCCTGCCAAGTCTTCTTGCATACCGGGACGTTAGAGCGCCCATCCCTGATTTGGAAGGACCGAAAGGCGCGCCAGCAGTGTGCATCTGCGTGCCCTTGGACGATCTGACTTCTCAGTTTCACTCTGGTTCAGCGCGGGCCGCCCGTCTGACGCTGTCGATACCGGGCGGAGCGCTTTCGAGCATCCAGACGCCTCGATCCAGGGCATCGGCTCAATGGCCAATCCGGTCGGAGTCCCATGGCAAGGCCATGAAGCGACTTGATATTCCCAGGATTTTGCCCAACAGGCATATGGGAAGTCCCATTGCCCGACCGCAAGCCTAGTCGGCCAATTCGTAGAGCCTTTCAAACTCTTCCGCCGCCATCGCCCAGCCGTCCTCTTCCTCCTCGTCGTTGAAGACGATCATGTCGCCTGCCTCGTAATCCGTGTGACCTGAGGTTGTCTTGACCTTTCCGTCCGTCTCGGCCTGCCGCGCCCAGACCGCGTTGGTCTTGCGATAGACGCCCGGGCTCTGCTTGCTGTAGGTTCGCTCGAACACGTCCCGGTCGATCGTGTAGGTGCTACCGTCATTGTTCACCAGCCAGTCACCTGCCCGCGCGGTCTGTTCGCCACCCCATTTGCGATAGGTCAAACCCTCGGTATCTAGGTCCAGCTGAACGGCCGTAACCAGAGTGTCCTCGCGGCGCCTGTATTTCCTCAGCCTGCCCATTCCGCTGCTCCCTTCGTCGCCGGCGCGCATTTTACTTCAGGTTGAACTCCGCCGGGAAATGCCTATCATCGATCCTCACCGCCGCGTCGAGATCGGCCAAGGTCTTGAGCAGGGCCATGTTGTCCGGTTCGTCCATCGAGGTCAGCGACTCCAGCGCCGCATCCGATATGCCCGGCTTGAGCCCGGCAAGAGCGTCGCGCGTCAGTGACAGGTCAAAACGCTCGTAAGTGAACATCGGTTCCCGGCACATGAACTCGGTGCCGAGATCGCCGATCTCGCGGTCGATCATGCGGTGGGTGTGGCCGGTCGACATCCACTGGACAATCGTTTCGACGAGCACGCCATTGTCGTCCATCAGGGCGAGAAGCGACTGGAGCGCCCCTTTCGCAGTGATCCAGGTCGGCGCCTTGCCGGGATCGCCGCTGCCGGTGCCGACAGAAATCACGAGCATCTGCTTTTCGCCGGTCTGCCAGCCGACCCGGAATCCGCTGAGCGTGGCGTACATGAAGGCCTGCAGCGTCGGGTTGTTGAACGGACTTACCCCGCCATCGACGAACTCGCCCACGACATCAGGCAGGCCGACCGCCTGGCTGATGGTGATCGCTTCGGGCTTGAAGAAGCTCGGTGCCGCGGTCGAGGCCCGAACGACCCGCCACAGCGGATAGTCCCGGTTCGATATCCAGCGATCACCTTCTTTCGCCGCGAAGTATCTTCCTCTCGGGTTGTTTCCCAATGGCCAGGGGCTGCCGGTATCCATCCTCTTGGTGACGACGAGAAGCCCAGTCAGAAGTGCAGGATCCCCGAGGCTCGTTGATCTGCCCAGGATCGATTGCAGATGTTCGGTCAGTTTCTCGTGATCGTAGCGCGGCCGCAAGATGCCCTTCCGCCACGGGCTGCGCCAGAAGACCTCCTTGCCGAGCCGAAGATATATCTCTGTCACTTCGTCGACCTTCATGCCGCGGGCGAGACCCGCCGCGATGATCGCCCCGGTGGACGTACCGGCAATCAGGTCGAAGTAATGCGCCAGCCGGAACCCGTCGTCGTCACCATGCCGGATCCGCAGAAGGTCCTCGATCGCCTTGAGGTAGCTCAGGGTCGCGATCCCCCGAATGCCGCCCCCATCGAGCGCGAGGATGCGCTTGGGCCCATCCATCTGGAAATGCTGGTCCCGGGTCAGTCGCGTATAGGTCATGGCAATCTCCCCGGTTCAGCCGCTGGCGGGGCCGGAAGTGCGGGCCCAATTTCTCAACTGTCCGGCAAGCCCTTGATACGATTTGCAATATAGTTGGAAATCAAGGGCCAGTCGACAGAAAGCCCCAGCAGGTCGCCCGCCGCGGTCGCAATTGCGATGCGGTCAGGCCCGTCCCATGCAATCCAGTTGGCCTGCCTGTCACCGCGGTCCGGTGCGCGGAATTTCAGGGGCACAGGGTTCAGCGAAAGATAAGCCTCGGCACGTCCAGCTGCGGCGTCGAAATCGAAGAGATAAAGTCGCCCGTCCGAGCCCAGAACCGCGATGCGCGCGCCATCGGGCGAGAAGGCGACGACCTTGCTGTCATTGCTCCGCAGCGGCAGCGAAACGGGCGCTTGCGCGCCGCTCAGGTCAAAGAGCCGGACCTCGTTGTCTGCGCGGCTGACAGCCAGCCAGCTGCCGCCCGGATGCAGGTCGAGGCTCAGCGCCGAGAGCCGGTCGGCGCTCTGCTCGAGCGGCACAAGTGGCGCGGTTGTGCCGTCTTGGCGGACCCCGATCAGAGCGCCGCTCGACAGGCTGTAGCCAAAGCGCCAAGGCGACTGCAGCGCAACCACGCCGCCGAATGTCCGGCCCGGCTCTACCGGCAGTTCCGCTGGCGCGACGGCGCCGCCCCTTGGCCAGAGGTAGATGCCGCGGGCCGACGTAATGGCCAGCGTCTGGTCCCCGTCGATCCAGGCAAGGCGCTCGGGGTTCGCGGCAAGCGGTTCAGGCGGGCTGCGCTCGACATCGATCGGCGACATATCCACCCAGTTGCTGCCGATCACCCCGATTGCGCCATCATCTGCGACAACGATGTTCGTCACGCCGCCATAGGCTTCGGTCAGCCAGCCCGCATCGGACTGGTCGAACGGCGGCACGCTCCGGTTCGTGACGATCCCGGTATATTGGCCGCCGGCCGCGACGGTGCCATCGACGCCCACATCGACGGCCAGGAGCTCTGAGTCCCCTCCAGCCAGAAGCGCGACCTGGTCGAGGATCGGCGTCTCGGGCTGCCGCGTCCAGAGCGACCAGCTCTCGCCTGCATGAAGGCTTGCGAAGCGTTCATTGTCGAGCCACGCGATGCGCAGGACGGGTAAGGTCGACCCGTAAAGGACCTGCGGCGAGATGACCTGGAGACCGCGAGTGACGTCGAACAGGCAGAGGTCGAGATTGCGCCCGCCGCAGGCTGCTACGAGGGCCGATCCGTCTGGCGAACGCGACATGTGCGAGGCGCCTTTCAGCCGGGTTGCAGGCACGCCATACCGCTCTGCCGCATTCTCGAAAACCTCCGGTTCGGCGTCTGTCCCGACGAGCACGGCGCTATTGTCAGGCCAGATCAGGCTGCGG
>JBFKFZ010000044.1:0-26535 GCA_041633555.1 Paracoccaceae bacterium
CAGTTTACGCGCGATGATGGCGAAACCATGACGGATTTGCGCAATGGGGAGCATTGCGGCGGAAGGCCGGTCGTCCGGATCAGCCTTCCGCCCGGGACCTTCCGGGAACCCCCCCTGCGATCACGGCATCCCTAGGTTCCGTTGACTTTACGCCCCGCCGGATGCCCGCCATAGCGGCCGCACGCCGCGGCCGTTCCGTGAGTGGTGGCTTGTCGCTTCTGCCGCTGTCGCGCGACGTCGGGTCTCGCCCCTTCCCAGGGGCTGAATGCTTCAACGAGAGGGAGAAATCATGGGGAGTTTGACGGCCCCCTCCCCGTCGGGCGAGAGGGCCGCCCGGACGGGTTGCCGGTGGCAGGCCGTCAGGCCCGAACGCCCTGAGCGAACGCGAAGGGCCGGAAGGTTTGCGGCCGAGTCTCTTTTGCGCAACGGAGCGCCTGACATGGGGGTAGGCGCATCGCGCCTTCCCCGTGGGGCCAGGTCAGGCGCGGCCCGCGCTGCGCACGGGCGTCAAGCAAAATTCGCCACCCATCGAGGCTTACTGGACTTTCCGAGACGCCTCTGGTGCCACCAAATAATTCGCGAATGCGCTACAGGAAACCAACATATAGCGCGCATCCTCCTGTGAGACGCCCTTTTCATTAAGAAGCGCGTGAGGAATGCCTGCAGCGTCTTAAGTGAACGCATGGAGCTTCTCAAATCCGTCTCTCAATGCTGGATGAATATGGAATTTGTCTGCAACTTCCTTAAGTGGCCTTGCTAGGCCAGCTGTCTTCTTTCCAGGAACAAATCGAACCGCAGACTCAACTGCCGAGATCGATTCCTTTACACTGTCACGATAGTCTGGTGTCGGCGATCTACTGCAGAGTTCTGCTGCTCTTCGAATATGTTCACGCACCGAACTCTATTTATTGTCCCTGATGGCAAAAGCTATTTCCGACAACTCGTCTCCAGAAGTAATCTTGACCAATGTCCTGTCAGCGAAACGGACCGCAGATCGCTCTCTTGCGAGAATCATGTTGCATCGACCGACGAATCACTCAGTTTTCTGGAACGATTGTGCGATGTACTCCACAAATCGATAAACGTCGAAAAACCCAAAACCAGAGAATTCCGACCGCAAGTATTTTAGGGCCTCAAGCTGGTTACTGGGAATCGTATCACGAGGCTTCCGAAAAAAAATCTGTCCAAAGCACAACGCATCTATTCTTGAACACCTCATCCCAGCTTCCATAAGGGCTGCTTGCCTTGTCGAAACAATGACTTGAACATGCATCCCATAGGCCATTTCTAAGCGAGTCCGGCATGTCGGTATCAATGAGATCAATTTGAGGCTCAGCAAGAGCGAAATGAACCGAACACTCAGAATCTGAATCGGAGCTGGTCAACCCACAATCCCCTCAAACTCCCGCCATTCCCGCGCGCTCATGCCGCTATTCTGCGCCGTCACCGCCTCGCCCTTCAGCATCCGGCGCACGCAGTCCACGGCCTGCGCCGAGAGGGTCACGCCGCCCATCCGGTAATCCTCGAACGCCTTGTAGGCAAACGGCACCCAGTCGGCGACCAGCCCGGCGATGCAGTCGGCATAGACGCGGATTTCATATTGCGCATGGGCGTCGGCGCGCAGGCGCAGGAAGTGGAAGAGGTTGTGCAGGTCGACCTTCCAGTACCACTGGGTATAGATGTTGGCGGGCAGGTTCATCCGGGCAAGCTCGCGGGCGAGGCCCTGTTTGCCGTCTTCCGAGATCATCTCCTGGTAGTGGTCGTAGCAGCGGGCTGAATCGCCCTTCAGGATTTCCAGAACCCGCGCGGATTCGGCTTCGGTCAGCAGCTCGCCCCTGCCCTGCGCGTTCAGCGTCGACTGCGCGGCCAGCTGGTCGGGTGCGGGGATGTAGAACTCGCGGTCGAGGATCGAGTAGCGGGCGGAATATTCGTTGACGTTGGCGGTGCGGTGCCGGATCCACTGGCGCGCCACGAAGACCGGCAGCTTCACGTGCAGCTTGACCTCGCACATCTCGAACGGGGTCGAGTGCCAGTGCCGCATCAGGTAGCGGATCAGCCCCTCGTCATTCTGCACCGATTTGGTGCCCTTGCCGTAGCTGACCCGCGCGGCCTGGGTGATGGCGGCGTCGTCGCCCATATAGTCGATGACCCGGACAAAGCCGTGATCGAGCACAGCATTGGCCTTGTAGAGATGCTTCTCCATGCCTTCTGAAACCGCGCGCAGGGTCAGGCGCTGACGGGCGCGGAGCTCTTCGATTTCGGCCAGTTGATCGGGAGAGAGCGGCATGGGGCCTCCTGGAAATTTGCGAGTCGCTGCAACTATATGTTGCAGGGGCGTTCACGAAATCACGATATGCAGGCCTCGGCAAGGGCTGACCGCGCGATGCGCCGCCGCGTGGCCGACGGGCCGCGGTGCAGTCGACAATGGCGGCAGAATCGCTAGTTTGGTCGAGAGTCGGCAAAAGGAGACCGCCATGAAAATCAAGTACCTGCACACGATGGTAAGGGTGAAGGATCTCGAGAAATCGCTCGCCTTCTACAAGCTGCTCGGGCTGGAAGAGACCCGGCGGACCGACAATGAGGGCGGCCGCTTCACGCTGGTCTTCATGGCGCCGCCCGGCCAGCCGGAATGCCCGGTGGAGCTGACCTACAATTGGGACGGTGATGACGGCTTGCCCTCGGATAGCCGGCATTTCGGCCATCTCGCCTACCGGGTCGAGGATATCTACGCGCTCTGCCAGAAACTGCAGGATGCCGGCGTGGTGATCAACCGGCCGCCGCGGGACGGGCACATGGCCTTTGTCCGGTCGCCCGACAATGTCTCGGTCGAGCTTCTGCAGGAAGGCGAGGCGCTGGAGCCTCGCGAACCCTGGGCCAGCATGGGTAATACCGGACACTGGTAGCGGCGCGGCCATGATCCGGCTTGGCGTTCCGGCCCGGACTGGGCAGAATGGCTGTGATCGGGGGCGATTTCATGACCGCTGCATCAGGGACCAGGGGCAGATGGATGCGCCGTGCGGCGCTGGCGATGCTCTTGCCGCTCGTACCGGCAGAGGCCGGGGCTGCCTGCCGGCAGGCACTGGCCATTGGGCTTGATATTTCAGGCTCCGTCGACGAGGCCGAATACAGGTTGCAGATGGACGGGCTGGCCGGCGCGCTGCTGGATCCCGGCGTGCAGAAAGCCTTTCTGGCGGTTCCCGACCTGCCGGTGCGGCTGTCGGTCTTCGAATGGGCGGGTCCGGGCAGCCAGATCCCGGTCATACCCTGGGCCGAGATCCGGCAGGCGGACGACCTGGCGGCGATCGCGGCCCGGTTGCGCGCCAAGCAGCAAAGCCCGCGAGAGGTCCAGACCGCAATAGGTCAGGCGATGCTTTATGGCGGGCAGGTGCTGGCCGAACAGGCCGGATGTTTGCGCCTGACGCTGGACCTCTCGGGTGACGGCGAAAGCAATATCGGCCCCCGTCCGCGCGACGTGCATTCAAATGCCCTGCTTGCCGGGGTCACGGTGAATGCGCTTGTGATCGGGGCGGATGCGGCGCGCTTCCTGAACTACACCCAGAGCGAGATCAAGCAGCTGACCGCCTATTTCGAATCCGAGGTGATCCGCGGCCCCCACGCTTTCGTCGAGGCCGCCATCGGGTTCGAGGACTTCGAGGGAGCGATGACGCGCAAGCTGTTGAAAGAGCTCGAAACGCTGGCGATCGGCATCCTCGCCCCGGCGCGGCTGCCACCCGGTCAGTAGATATAGCGGATCTGGTCGGTCCAGTAACGCTCGACGCGGCGCAGCATGGCGTTGATTTCTTCCATCCCGTCGCGACCGATCACCTTGCGGGTCTCCAGCCCCTCGGCATGGCGTGCAAAGAGCGCCTCGACAACCTCGCGAATGTGGCGACCCTTGGCGGTCAGCTTGACGCGGACCGAACGGCGGTCGACCTCGCAGCGCTGGTGGTGCATGAAGCCCATCTCGACCAGTTTCTTCAGGTTGTAGCTGACATTCGAACCCTGGTAGTAGCCGCGCGATTTCAGCTCGCCAGCCGTCACCTCGTTCTCGCCGATATTGAACAGAAGCAGGGCCTGCACCGCGTTGATCTCCAGGATGCCCAATCGTTCGAATTCATCCTTGATGACGTCCAGCAACAGCCGGTGCAGACGCTCGACCAGCGCCAGCGAGTCGAGATACTGGGCCAGATAGCCGGTTTCGGCACTCAGGCCGTCTTGTGACAACATGCTCATGGAACTCTCCGCCTTGACTAGCACAGAGAGGTTTGGGGGTAAAACGCGAACATTCAGTTAAAGGTGAAGCGAAACCGCGGCAAATTGTTCGCGATGCGCGCGCCATGCCTGCCAATCGTCTGCATGCAAGCCGCCGGAAACAGATTTTGAAACAACGGGTTGGATGCTGTTCGGACGGGCCTTAGGGGGCGCTATTTCACCCTGGCATGGCCCGCCACCGCACCGATCATCACCGCGATCTCGGCAGGCGCTTCGGCCTGCCCCGACACCCAGCGGTAGAGATCCTGGTCATTCTCGCCCAGAAGCCGCTCGTAAGCCTCCAGGTCCTCGTCCGAAAAATTCGCGAGTCGGGCATCGGCAAACGGACCCAGGATCAGGTCCATCTCCTTGGTGCCGCGCCGCCAGGAGCGCATCTTCAGGCGCTTCAGGCGGTCGATCGGGGATTCGATCACGCGGCGACGCCCTTCAGCGCGGTGCGCAGGCGTTTCTCGACCCGCCCGATGCGGTCGGCAAGTGTCCCGGCCTGACCGCGCAACTCGCGCATCTCGGCCAGAAGCGCCAGAACGTCCGGTGCGACCTCACCCAGATCTTCCGGCGCGGAAATGCCCTCTCCTTCACCGGTCAGAAGCCAGCGCATCGAGACATTCAGAATCCCTGCAAGCAGCTGTAGCTTGTTTGCCCGCGGCTCGGCAGTGTCATTCTCCCAGGCCCTGATCGTCTTGTCTTTGACGCCGAGACGCGCTGCAAGGTCCTGCTGTGACAGCCCGGTCACCTCGCGCGCCGCAGCCATGCGATCGCCAAAGGTTGCCGCCTCGTCAGAGAACCATTCGGTCGGATTCGTTTGCGTATTCACGTGCCAGCCTTTCATACTTGATCGCGATTTCGGCGCAACCTATGACAGCGACGCCAGAGATACAAACCGGAGTTCGACCCAATGCCGTTTCTTGCCGACACTTTGGCCCGGGTGAAGCCTTCGCCGACCATTGCCGCCTCCAACATGGCGGCCGAGATGAAGGCGGCGGGCAAGGATGTGATCGGCCTCGGCGCCGGAGAGCCGGATTTCGGCACGCCCGAAAATATCAAGGACGCCGCCAAGGCCGCGATCGATGCGGGCAAGACGAAATACACCGCCGTCGACGGCATCCCCGAACTGAAGGCGGCGATCTGCGCCAAGTTCAAGCGCGAGAACGGTCTCGACTACACGCCCGAGCAGGTCAGCGTCGGCACTGGCGGCAAGCAGATCCTCTACAATGCGCTGATCGCGACGCTCAATCCCGGCGACGAGGTGATCATTCCGGCCCCCTACTGGGTCAGCTACCCTGACATGGTGCTTCTGGGCGGCGGCACGCCGGTGCCGGTGGAATGCCCTCTGGAAAACGACTTCAAACTGACCGCCGAGCAGCTCGGGGCCGCGATCACCGACAAGAGCAAGTGGTTTATCTTCAACTCGCCCTCGAATCCGACCGGCGCGGGCTATAGCCGGGACGAGCTGAAGGCGCTAACCGACGTGCTGATGCGCCATCCCCATGTCTGGGTGATGACCGACGACATGTACGAACATCTCATCTTCGACGATTTCAGGTTCTGCACCCCGGCAGAGGTCGAACCCGGCCTCTATGACCGCACGCTGACCTGCAACGGCGTATCGAAAGCCTATGCGATGACGGGCTGGCGGATCGGTTACGCGGCGGGCCCGGAAAAGCTGATCGCGGCGATGCGCAAGGTGCAGTCGCAATCGACCTCGAACCCTTGCTCAGTCAGCCAATGGGCGGCGGTCGAGGCCCTGACCGGTCCGCAGGACTTCCTTGCCGACAACAGGACGCTCTTCCAGCGCCGCCGCGATCTGGTCGTTTCGGCGCTCAACCAGTGCGAGGGCATCACCTGCCCGCGCCCCGAGGGCGCCTTCTACGTCTACCCCTCCATCGCCGGCTGCATCGGCAAGACCAGCGCGGGCGGTACGCTCATCGCCGATGACGAGAGCTTCGCCAAGGCGCTCCTCGAGGAAACCGGCGTCGCGGTCGTGTTCGGCGCGGCCTTCGGGCTTTCGCCCAACTTCCGGGTCAGTTACGCTACTTCGGACGCGGCGCTGGAAGAGGCCTGCGCCCGGATCCGCCGGTTCTGTGCCGGCCTGACCTGAAAGGAAAACCATGGCCAAGGCCGCCAAACCGGCAAAATCAACTGACCGGATCACCGCCAACCTGCCGTCACGCGATTTCGATGCGACCATAGCGTTTTACGTCTCGCTGGGATTCGAAGTTGCCTACCGAGATGATGGCTGGCTGATCCTGACCCGCGGACCGCTGCTGCTGGAATTCTTCCCCTACCCGGCGCTCGAACCCAAGGACAGCTGGTTCAGCGCCTGCATCCGGGTCAACGATCTCGACAAGCTGCACGAGGATTTCTCAACCGCCAACCTGCCGGCGGACTCCACAACAATTCCCCGGATGAGCGCCCCGGAAAAGCTGCCGGGCGTGCCGCGGATGTTCTTCCTTGTCGATTGCGACGGTAGCCTGCTGCGCTGCATTGATAACCGGGTGCGCTGATGCCGGGCGCCGGGCTTCCGGAATACTACTTTCGGGTGCGTGAGAACGGCGCTTTCGTGTTTCGCGTCGATACCGAGAACCGCCAGCGCCGGATCGAGATGGACCAGATCGCCGTCGTCAACATCCGCAATGGCGAGGTGAAGCCGCAGGGCGACCGGGTGCTGAGCGAACAGGACATGAAGGCCATCGGCGACTGGATGGCCGAGCGCAGCGCACTTCTGGCCATGCGAGATGTCGACGACATCCACCGCACCATCGACCATTTGAACCTGACGGCCCACTGGGCCAACAGCCGCGCCACCGACGCGCAGCTCAAGGACTTGACCGACGCTCTCCTGCTGGCAATGCATGACCTGCGCTCGGTCCTCGTGCGCAAGAAGGCCGACCGGCTGGGCGAGGACGGCTAGCGCCCCGCCAGGGCGAGGCGCGACGCCACCGGCTGCTTGACGCCAAACAACCAGAACCGGGCCGAGAGGCTGATCCAGACCGTCACCAGCCCGATGACCAGCCCCATCCAGACGCCCTGCCCGCCCCAGCCGAGGCCAAAGCCCAAGCCGTAAGCCACCGGGATCCCGACCACCCAATAACAGACGATCGCGATATACATCGGCACGCGGGTATCCTGAATGCCACGCAGCAGCCCAATCGCCGTCGCCTGCCCGCCATCGGCCAGCTGGAAGAAGGCCGCGATATAGACAAGGCCGATGCCCGCTGCAATCACTGCTGGCGTGTCCGGATCGGTCGGGTCGAGGAACAGCCCTAGAAGCGGCTCGGCAAAGAGGAAGAAGACGCAGCTCGCCACTACCGCAATGCTGACCGACAGCATCACCGCCGCCAGCGCGCCCTGCCGCAGCCCCCAGCCATCCTCCTGCCCCTGCGCCTGGCCCGCACGGATCGTCGCGGCATTGGAAAAGCCCAGATGCATCAGGAACGCGAAAGAGGCCAGCTGCAGCGCGATGCCATGTGCCGCCAGCGAGATCGGAGAGATCCAGCCCATCATCAGTGAGGCGCCGGCGAAAAGGCCGGTTTCGGCCAGGATCGTCAGTCCGATTGGCCAGCCCAGGGCAAAGATCTGCACCATCGCCTGGTTGTCGGGCCGCCAGAACCGGGAGAAGAGCTGGTGTTTCGGGAAGGTCCGCACCGCGCAAAGCGCGAGGATCACGAAGGCCATGGTCTCGGTCAGCAGGGTCGAGATCGCGGCCCCGCGCACACCCAGTTCGGGAAAGCCGAGATGGCCGAAGATCAGCACCCAGTTGGTGAAGCCATGGATCAACGCCGCCGCGACCGTCACCCAAAGCACGACGCCCGTGCGCTCCAGCGCCGACAGGTAGGATTTCAGGACCATGATCATCAGCGAGGGGTAAATGCCCCAGCCCGCGATCAGGAGGTATTCTCCTGCCAGCCGCGCAACCTCCGCATCCTGCCCCGCATAAAGCAGGATGGGTTCCGAGAAGAGGAATACCGGCGCCGTGACCGTGGCATAGGCCAGCGACAGCCAGAACGCCATCCGCGTGGCGCGCCGCACCTGCACCTCGTTATGCCGCGCCATTGCCGAGGCGACGACCGCCGGCAGCGCCGAGGCAAAGCCCGACCCGACGATGAACAGCACGAACCAGAATGTGCCCCCGATCACCACCGAGGCCAGCTCGTTGACCCCGTACCATCCCAGCATCACGGTATCGGTGACATGCACGCCGAACTGCGCCAGATGGCTGCCGACAAGCGGCAGGCCAAGCACCAGCAAAGCACGGGTGTGCTGCATTTTCGTAAAAGCTCGGGTCATCGGCGAGCCATAGGCGCTTTCAAGTCCCCTCGCAAGATGGCCCATCAGGGGTTCTACCCGATCAGAAAGCCCCCTCTAATTGGTGCCGCGCCAGCTCCCTGCCTTGCCGCGCTTTGCCTGCACAAGAAGGGTGGGCATGGACACCCCTACTATTCACATTTTGTCATCGGTTGCGAAGCGCCATTGGCACGGAACAAGGGTCGCAGGCCCGCCGTGCCAAAGCCGGACCGGCCCCATGGGCCGGCGCTTTGGCTGTCGGAAGCACCAATCTCTCAGGGCAGATGCTCTTGGCTGCCATAGGGCGCCCCAGCCTCAACGTCAGATGCGCCGTCCCCCGGTCCGGCGCTGGTACGGCTTGAAGACCGGTGGTCGAAGTGGCTCAAACCCGCCAATTGAAAGCGGAGCGCCCCTTTCATCAGCACGCTTGCCGGGCCGTTCTCCATAACAGAGACAGTTCCGCCTCCGCGATGCAGGAGGTCTCTACAGCCAAGGCGCGGGGCCATTTGGCCGACAGGCTTGATCTGCTCAACCATGTAATCTGCCGTTGCCTCACATGTCACGATGCTGCGGAGCAAAGGGTCAGGGCGTCGAACAGCCGGATACGATTGCTACTGACCCATGCGAAGACCTACAGCCCCGTTACAACCATCAATTCAAACGTCCGTAGAATGTCATCCGCGCGCGCTCTGACAGCTCCTTGCCGCGCTCGGCATTGTAGGCCAGAACCGCGAGCATGCGGGTTTTGTTGCTTTCGTTCGGCGAGACACGATGTATCGAATTGCGGCCCCGAAACAGCACCAGCGTTCCGGGATCCATTGAAAGAACCCGCGGCTGCAGATCGCCATTCAGAAGGGCAGCGACGCCCTCGTAGTTCATCTCGCCTGCGCCCGCGTCTCTCAAATCCTTGACATATTCAAAGCGGCCGCCCGCGTCGGGCTTCTGGATCAGCAACGTGATGGCAAAGGACGAGTTGTCAAAATGCCAGCCTAGCTCCTGTCCTCGATGAGCATAGTGGATGTTGATGGAGGACAGAGGGTCGGCATAAGGATGCAACTCGGCCTGGCCGGTCGCGCGTTTGATGAACGCCCTGAATGTCGGATCGTCATAAAGGATGCGCAGCGGCGACGCCTCACCCACCTCATCATCGCAAATGCAACCCTTGGAGGATTCGACCTTGCGATTGGCGGGATGATCCTCCGGAAAGGCCGGATCGGGGGGCGTGAGATAGACGGAATGGGTCTGGACGCAGAAATATGCCTGGGTCTGCCCGGCCTCGCCTTCCGCGGCCATGGCTTCAAGGGCCGGCGGACGGATGAAACCTTCAAGCACCAGAACACCGGCATCATCCAGCGTTGCCTTGCACCTGACACCGAAGTCGGGTTCGGCAAGCGGATGCACATCCAGATCAACGATATCTTCGAAACGCATGTCAGCCCCCTTACAAGTCAATATCGGCTCCCCAACCAGGCTCGATATCAGCCTGGCCTGATAGCGGATACTCGTTCAAGATGATTTGAAAGCCAACTGGGCATTGTTCATGAGAAAGGCTGCTGGCGGTTCAACCGGCATCGACTCGGCAAAGCCGTCGGGGGCTCCGGCTCTGAACTTCCAGCGTCGGCTCGGCCAGCCGATCGCCGAGATCCGGCTGGCACTGCAACAAGCATTCTGACCAGGCGCGCCGCGCGATGGCGGCTCTTCAGGCGTTTGGGGCCTCTATGACGGGTTCCATCCCGAAAACCTTCGCCAGTTGCGACAGCCGCGTCTTTACCGCATCGCTGTCCGGCACATCGGAGGTCTCCTTTATCTCGAGCCGGACGGTATCGGACTCGACCCGAAGCCGCGCATGTTGGAGGATCTCTGGCACGCTCGCCGAAAACCGGTGTCCGAGCAGCAAGGCGCGCCCGAGAAACTCGGCCTTCCTGACTTCGCTCGGCGTCAGGATTTCGGTTGCCGACGTGTCCAGCTTGGCCGGCTTGCCGCCATATCGCGCCATGATGGCGGTGGCCAGAAAGGCGCGCTCCGGATGGGTGATGCCGATGAAGGGAAATTGCAGGATCCTAAGAAAGCTGTCGGTTGCGCGGACCTTCTGGTGATCGCGCCATGCAATGTCCGTCAGGGCGCAGACGGCCATGCGGATGCGGCGATCGCTTTGCACTTCGCCTGCGAAAAGGTCGTCCGTCCATCGCCCCAATGCCTCGGAAAACTCGGGCACCCGGGCATCGGGAAGGCCGGTGGCGAGCGCGCCTTCGAGAAGCGGGTCGCGATATTGTTCCTCCTTGTCCAGTTGCGCATAGAGCCAGCCCTCTCGCAGCCCGAGCGCCGAGAAGTGGACCCGGTCGGGCTCGAGCTTTCGCAGGACGCGCCACATCACCAGCGCCGAAGCCGACAGGGTTTCGATCCGCCGGCTTGGCACGTCGGGAAGCTGGGCCACCTCCTCGGGCGTCATTCGCGAGATGGACTTGGCCAGTTTGGTGACTTCGCCCGCGGGCAGATCGTAGGCGTGAACCACGCCGATCGGCCAGTTGTTCATCGCCATATGGATGCGCGCCAAAGCCCGCCAACCGCCGCCAACCGCATAGAAGACCGGCTCGGTCAGAAGCGGCGGCAGGTCGGAGTCGAGGATCGTATCCACATGTTTCTTCGCCGCCTCAAGACCCTGCCGCATTCTGGCGCGGACCGGAAGCGCGCCGAGCGGCATGCTGACCTTGCGCTCGCCCACGTGATCGCCAAGGACTTCGGCTATCTCCAGACTGCCGCCGCCGACATCGCCGACAAGGCCGCGCGGCTGGAAAAAGCCCGAGATGATGCCCATGGCCGCATAAGTCGCCTCTTCCGGGCCCGACAGCAGCCGTGGCGCGAAGCCGGTCAGGTCGTTTATCTTCGCGATGAGGTCCGGGCCGTTCTTGGCGCGGCGCATGGCTTCGGTCGCGACAACGTCCACTCGGGCGACCCCCATCGCGTCCGAGATTGCCTTGAACCGGCCCATCGCGCTCAGGGCCCGCTCCATCGTCTCGTCGGTGAAATAGCCGTTCTCGTCCAGTCCGTCCCCGAGTGCGACCAGCGACTTCTCGTTGAATCGTGGGAATGGCGCCCTGCAGAGATCGTCATATACGACCAGCCGCATCGAGTTCGAACCGATGTCGATCACGCCATAATGTTCACGCTTGTGCGCCAGTATGCGCCCGGTCTGAATCTCGATGGTCCTGGGGTCCAGATGGGGGGCTCCCGAACTTCCGATTGGCATCTCGTCGTCGCTCCGAAATGTTGGCCTCGAAAGAAGACTATCATGCTTGGACGGGCGCGGACATGCTTGCGTCAGGTGCGTCGGAAAATCCTCAGCGCGCCCTATGTCTTCTCCACCCCAGAAGGTCGGCCATGACCCTTACCGTCACAACGACGACCAGCCCGCACAGCACCGCCTTCGACATCACTTCCATCGTCCCCTCGATCAGCAAGGCGTGGATGACACTCCCCGTGACAATCACCGCGCCAAGCGAGGTGTGGCCGATCCGCCAGGAGCGAGGCCGCAGGCGCAGGGGCCGACGGAGCGTCGCCAGAAGCGCCGTGGCAAAAAGCGCCCACATGGCGATCACCCCCAGATAGGAGAACGGCGTCGGTGAGACGAAGAGAAGCGCATCGATCACATCGGGCGGGCTGGTGATCCAGAGACCTGCGACGTGCAAAACAACCGCCGCAACCAGAGCGCCGCCGGTCCAGCGGTGGACACGCCGCCCGCGTGGCGCGGCGAGGCCTGGCAGGGATCCCCGGGCAAACAAGGGCTGAAGCAGAAGAATGGCCATTGCGACGATCCCGGCAAACCCGGCCCCGATATAGACCGGATCGCGCCAGGCAAGCAGCGGGCTTGCCGCAGCGGCCAGAATCGGAACAGCCAGAACAGTGGCAAGCGCCGCCCAGATCAGGACGGCGCGGACCCGGCCCATCCTTGTCGGCTCCAATCCCGTCAAGCCGGCTGCAGGACGAAATGCGCCTCGAGGCTAGTATCTGTCGAACTCCGCATCACCGGACGCAGGAAGACGGTTTTGAAATCCCCGCTGTCATAGGCCAGATGCCCGTGCGGCTGGCCGAAGGCGGGCACGATCTGCGGCATTTCCAGACGGAACACGCCATTAGAATCCGTCAGCGTCGCCCCATGGCTATGCCAGTCACGCTCGTGCCCTTCGGTCGTGTGCGCCCAGATCTGGATGCGCTGGCCCGCTAGGGGTGCCCCGTCGCCCGCGCGGCGCACGGTGCCCGACATCCAGAATCCGCCACCGCCGATCCGCTCAACGATCGGCGCGCCGGGTCTGTAATTGTTCGACCCGCCCCGCATCGAGCGCGTAGGGTCAGGACCCTTTGCACGGGCGGGCGCAAACAGGCCGGTACCCCCGAAAACCACGAAGGATCCGCCTGAGGCGATGAGAGTTCGGCGGTTGAGTAGAGTTGCAGTCATCTGGATTTCTCCTGTCGAGCATGCAGTCGCTTGGCCGAAAAGACCTCTGGCGCCATGCAATTGTAGCGCGATCGCGGCCATTCCCCAACCGGCGGATGACCCGTTTCGCCGCGAAAGGTCCCCACAATCTCGTGATTGAGGGCGCAGCAAAGGGTCCAGCGCCCTCGGCGGCAACACCACTTTTTGCCCACTGCGCGTAAGGAACATTCGCGGCACCGTTGGTCTTCGGACCGTCGCGCCGGCCCGGCATGGTCGGCCTGCCCTCACCTTCGGGACAGCCGGCACTCAGACCGAAACGCCCTTCAGCAATTCCTCTTTCGAGACGGTTGCCCTGTCACCCGTCAGCGTCACTTCCCCGCGGCGTAAGACGTAGAACCTGTCGGAAAGCTCGTAGGCGAATTCGAAGAACTGCTCGACCAGGATGATCGCCATCTCGCCTTGATCGCGCAGGTGACGTATCACCTCGCCGATCTGGTGGATGATGTTTGGCTGAATGCCTTCGGTCGGTTCGTCCAGAAGCAGGAGCCTGGGACGGGTGATCAGGGCCCGGGCGATGGCAAGCTGTTGCTGCTGGCCGCCAGACAGATCGCCGCCGCGGCGGCTGCGCATCTGCTTCAGCACCGGGAACAGCGTGAAGATCTCGTCGGGGATCCGGCGCTCTGCGGCGGGCAGGCAGCCGAACCCGGTTTCAAGATTCTCCTGCACGGTCAGCAGCGGAAAGATCTCGCGCCCCTGCGGGACAGATCCCACGCCCTGCTGCGCCATCGCATGGGCAGGCAGAACGGGAAGGCCTTCGCCACCGAGCGACAGGGTTCCGCCGGAGCGGGGATGGGTGCCCGAAATCGCCTTCATCAGGCTGGTCTTGCCGACGCCGTTGGTGCCCATCACGCAGGTGATCTGGCCACGCAGCGCCTCCATCGAGATGCCGTTCAGGATTTGCGAATGTCCGTAATGCAGGGTCAGGTTTTCGACAGTCAGCATGGTTCAGCGCCCCAGATACACGTCGATGACATTCTGGTTCGCCGTGACGTGATCAAGGCTGCCCTCGGCCAGAACCGATCCCTCGTGCAGCACGGTGACGCGGCAGTTCAGGCGACGGACGAATTCCATGTCATGCTCGACGACGACGACGGCCCGGGTACGGGCGGCCTCGACCAGAATACTCGTTGTATGTTCGCGTTCTTCCGGTGTCATGCCGGCGGCGGGCTCATCGACCAGCAGAAGCCGCGGCTCCTGTGCCAGAAGCATGCCGATTTCCAGCCATTGCTTCTGGCCGTGGCTCAACTCGCCCGACTTGCGGTCCAAATGGTCCTGCAGGCCAATCTCTTCGGCCAGTTCCTCGACCCTTTCCATGCCCCTTTCGGTCGGGCGATAAAGCAGGGCCGCCAGCACGCCGCGATTGCCCTTCAGCGCCATCAGCAGGTTCTCGCGGACGCTCTGATCCTCGAACACGGTGGGTTTCTGGAACTTGCGCCCGATCCCGGCGCGGGCGATCTTCGCCTCTGACAGCCCGAGCAACGACCGGTTCCGCTCGCCCCAAATGATGTAACCCTCGTCCGGCTTGGTCTTGCCGGTGAGGATGTCCATGAAGGTGGTCTTGCCTGCGCCGTTAGGTCCGATGATGGCGCGCATCTCTGCCTCGCCGATCTGGAAGCTGAGATTGTTGATCGCGCGAAACCCGTCGAAGGTGACAGAGACGCCCGAAACCTCGAGAAGCGTGCTCATTCCAGCGCCTCCTTCTCGCGCAGCGCACCGTGATCGGGGCCAAGATCGGCGCCGTGCCGGTCGGGGCTGCGGGCCCGCGTCCAGAGGTCGACCAGCCCGCCGATGCCCTTGGGCGCGAAAAGCGTGACCAGCACGAAAGAGAGACCCAGAACGATCAGCCACCAATCCACCCAGTTGATGACGTAAAAACCAAGGTCGATATCGGGTGCCTGCCCGCCGGTGAACCAGCTTGACACGAGGCTGACGAAGGTGGCGCCGATCACCGCTCCATAGATCCGCCCGCGCCCGCCAATGGCGACCCAGACGGCCAGATAGATCGAGGCGATGGGCGCGATCTCTGCCGGGTTGATGATGCCCGCCTGCGGGTAGTAGAGCGCGCCGGCGATCCCGGCCATGCAGGCGGTCAGGGTGAAGATGGCCAGCTTGTAGGCCTCGACCGAATAGCCGAGGAACCGCACCCGATTCTCGTTGTCGCGGATGCCGCGAATGACCGAGCCGAACTTGCCGCTGACCATCCAGGCGGCCAGCAGGTAGCCAAGGCCCAGCGCCAGCGCCGAGGCCCAGAGGAACCAGACCGAGACGACCGATTGCGGCAGGTGATCGAGGCCGGGAATGTTCTGTAGCCCCGACAGGCCGTTATTGCCCCTGAGCCCGCTGTCGTTCTGGAAAAGGTAAAGCGCCAGCGCCAGTGTCATCGCCTGGGTCAGGATCGACAGATAGACGCCCGTGACCCGGCTGCGGAAGGCCAGCCAGCCGAAGACCAGCGCCAGCAGACCGGGGATCAGCACCACCAGCGCCAGCTGGATCGCAAGACTGTCGGCAAAGGCCCAGACCAGTGGGAACTCGGAAGAGCCGACGACGCCGAAGATCTGGTTGCCGATGGCGGCGGTGATCTCTGCCTCGGTCGGCGGGATCGTCGCCTCGGCCATCGCGCCCGCCACGATATCGCGGGTGCGCTCGTACATCAGCCACATGCCGATCATGTAGCCGCCCAGCCCGAAGAAGGCGAAATGGCCGAGCGAGAGGATGCCGCAATAGCCCCAGACAAGATCCATGGCGATGGCGACAAGGCAAAGGCATAGCGTCTTGCCCAAAGTCTTGACGAACGAGGTCGAGATCAGCCCGGCGCCGAATGCCTCGGAGAAGACCGTGATGACAACGGAGAATAGCGCCAGGCCGCCAAGGAAGACCAGCACCGATGGGTTGCGGGCAATGAAACTTCTCTGCATCGCTCAATCCCCCGCCGCGCGGCCCCGAAGCGCGACGATGCCGCGCGGCCGGACCTGGATGAAGAGGATGATGAAGACGATCATGTAGGTCTGGGCGGCGAGCGTGTTCGAGGGGTTCAGCCACTCGATGCCCTTCTGCAGGAACCCGATCATCCCCGCCCCGGCCAGCGTGCCGAAGATGTTGCCGACACCGCCGACCACGACCGTCATGAAGCTCTGCACGATATAGTCGGAGCCCAGTTCGGAGGTGACCTTGGCGAATAGTCCGATGGCGACACCGGCGATCCCGGCGATGCCGGAGCCGAGGCCGAAGGTCAGCATGTTCACGCGGTTGGGGTTGATCCCCATCGAGGCCGCCATTCGCCGGTTCTGGGTGACCGCTCGGGTCTCCAGCCCCAACCGCGTGCGGCGCATGATGAACAGGAAAACCCCCAGAAAGATCAGCGCCAGCACGAAGATCGCGATCCGGATGAAGCTGATCGAGACGATGTCATTGACCACCCAGGCGCCGTTCAGCCAGTCGGGCGCGGTCAGCGGCCGTGCCTGGGTGCCGAAGATGTTCTTGGCCAGTTGCTGCAGCGCGATCGAGATGCCGAAGGTCGCGAGCAGCGTTTCCAGCGGACGGTTGTAGAGCCAGCGGATCACCAGCCGCTCCATCGCGACGCCGGCGGCAAAGGTGACGGCGAAGGCGAGCGGGATCGCGACGAGGATCGAGGCCGTGTGGTTCGGGATGATCTGCTGCACCACATAGCCGGTATAGGCGCCCATCATGATGAACTCGCCGTGCGCCATGTTGATCACCCCCATCACGCCGAACGTGATGGCGAGCCCGATCGCGGCGAGGAAATAGATCGAAGCGAGCGACAGCGCGTCGAGCGAAAGGTCGATGGCCCGGTTCAGCCCGACCATCGTTTCGATCCTTGCCAGCGCCTTTTGGGCGGCATCGGTGACGGCGGTCGACGGCTCGCGGTAGATCTCGGCGAACTGGTGCGCGGCCAGCAGCGCACCCACCTCTTCCTCAGACAGCTTCGGGGCGGCCTTGCCGGCCTCGACCAGCTCCGCATAGGCGCGGTCACGGGCGGCATCGCTGTTCAGCTGCGCCACCGGAACGCCGCCGACCGTGCCGCCCTCGATGTTCGATGACAGGATGTCGCGAACCGCGTCCGCCCCGATCCGCGCCGGGGCGAGACCTGTTTCGACCAGCAGGCCGTATGCCTCCGCCTCGGGCAAAGCCTCGCTTCCGGGTGTCAGGGCGCGCGCCAGGTTCCGCGTGGCGGGGATCTTGCCCTCGAAGACCTGAATCTCGCTGACAACAAGCGGGTTCAGCGTGGCGCGCACATCGACCCCCAAATCGGTCGACATCTCTTCGATCGCGGCAATGCGCGCCTCTTCGTCCTCGTCGAACGCGATCGTCAGCAGCCGCTCCAGCCGCAGTTTCTTGGCCCGCAGCGCTGCGTCGGGTTCGTCCTCGATCGAGGCGCGAAGCGGTTCCAACGCGGCGGATTTCGGGTCGCGCTCGATCGACACCAGCGCGTCGGCGCGCTTGCCGGGATCGGGATCAGACAGCTGGAACTGCACCAGCGCGATGGCGATCAGCGCCCGGATGCCGCTGTTCGGCTTGATCTGTTCCAGTTCGGAACCCGTAAATTCGCCAGCCGCTGCACCGCTGTCGAAATCATGCAGCCGGATGGTCTTGTTGCCGATCTCCTCGCCGCGAAAGAACAGGCCGTCTGCGGTACGCTGCCACATTTCCTTGGCCTGCCAGGCCTGCAGCACATCCTGCGCCTGCGGCAGCCGGCTTTCGGCGATGGCGGCAATCGCCGGGGCGATGCTGGTTCGCGAGCTTTTCACGATGATCTCGGCATGCTCCTGCAGCACGTCCTGCATCGGACCGTCTTGCGCCATGGCCGTCATTGCGAAGGCAAGCAAGGCCAGACTTGCCAGGATGGGTCGAATCATTTTTCAGGGGGTCCCCAGCAAAGGGAAGGGCGCGGACGCCCTTCCATATTGGTTCTTCGCGCGGATCAGTAGTTCGACAGGGTCTGAACGCAGGTTTCGGTCGCGGTGTTGTACATGCCGCAGCCAAGATCCTTCCAGTCAGAGGTCAGCACCGCCGATTCCGGCAGGTAGTCGGTCCAGGCATCGCCCGCGACCTCTTCGGTCTGGCTGATGATGTCGAACTGGCCATCGTCCTGGATCTCGCCGATCAGCACCGGCTTGGCCAGGTGATGGTTCGACAGCATGACGGCGGTGCCACCCGTCAGGTTGGGAAACTCCTGACCATACATCGCGGTGCGCACGGCATCGACATCGGTGGTTTCCGCCGCGGTTGCGGCATTCACCCACATGTTGAAGCCGATGTAGTGCGCCTCCATCGGGTCGTTGGTCACGCGCTCTTCGCCCATCACCTCTTTCCACTTGGCCACGAAGGCCTCGTTCGCGTCACTTTCGGCGGACTGGAAGTAGTTCCACGCCGCCAGATGCCCGACGAGGTTCGAGGTATCGAGACCCGACAGCTCTTCCTCACCGACCGAGAAGGCCACGACCGGGATATCGTCGGCACTGATGCCGGCAGCGGCCAGTTCCTTGTAAAAACCGATATTCGCATCGCCATTGATCGTGCTGATCACGCCGACCTTCTTGCCGTCAGCCCCCAGCGCGACGACATCGGCGACGATCTTGGACCAGTCGGAATGGCCGAACGGCGTGTAATTGACGAAGATGTCGTTCGCCGAGACGCCTTTCTGCTGCAGATAGGCCTCCAGGATGTTGTTGGTGGTGCGCGGATAGACATAGTCGGTGCCCAGCAGCGCGAATTTCTCGACGCCCAGTTCCTCCAGGAAATAGTCTGTGGCGGGAATCGCCTGCTGGTTCGGGGCGGCGCCTGTATAAAAGACGTTCTTCGAGCTTTCCTCGCCCTCATACTGCACCGGGTAGAACAGCAGGCCGTTCAGTTCCTCGATGACCGGCAGCACCGATTTGCGGCTGACCGACGTCCAGTTGCCGAAGATTACGTCGACCTCATGCACCGTCAGCAATTCGCGCGCCTTTTCAGCGAAAAGCGGCCAGTCAGAGGCAGGGTCGACGACCACTGCTTCCAACTGGCAGCCGAGCAGGCCGCCCTTGGCATTCTGTTCGTCGATCAGCATCAGCATCGTGTCTTTCAATGTCGTCTCGGAAATCGCCATGGTACCGGACAGCGAGTGCAGCACGCCCACCTTGACGGGGCAGTCGGCGGCCATGGCAGGCGTCGACAGAGCAGCGGCGGCCACCGTGCCGGAAAGTGCGATCTTCAGGAAATTCATGCGGTTCTCCTCGCGGGGAACACGGTCGAAATCCTTGCGCCAGAACGCGGAATTCCCTACCTCTGCCCCGCAGCTTCATGTTGCGATCCGTGTGGCGGCCGGGCTGAGGTCCAATTCAACCGGTCGTCACACACCCCCCACTCATTCAATTCTTGATCCCGGCGGGCACGGCATCGATTCTGCATCGCAGCGTTGATGGCAATCGCTGGCCGGCGCAAATGTCACGGCTGCGGATTGGTTGCCTGATTATTGGGCGCATGTCGCCGCAATCGCCCAATAATTAGGCCCGTTCCTTCAACGGCCGGGATGTGAGGCCGATAAAGCTGGTGAAACAGCCGCTGTCAGAGGATCTCACAATCCCAATCGGACACTGACCGGGACAAGGCCATCACCGTCGCAGAACAAATCGTCATGTCGCAAGCCACTCCGCTGCCGCCCCGCGCGCGCGGACACGCGGACCTGCGCGTAACGGCGGATGACCGCGGCACCAACATCGCCGGATTGCGGCAGGCGGGCTCGCTGAAGCTTCTGTTCCCCCGCAGGTCCTCAGCGGCGTTGCAGGCCGTGGCGATAAACACCGCGGGCGGCGTGACCGGCGGCGACACCTTCCGGCTCTCGCTCTGGGCCGAAAGCGCTGCGGAACTCACCCTGACCACCCAGGCCGCCGAACGCGCCTACCAGGCGCAGCCCGGTCCACCTGCCCGCATCGAGAACCATATCTCCATCGCCGCTGGCGCGCGGGTGAACTGGCTGCCGCAAGAGACGATCCTCTATCGCGGATGCGCGGTTGAGCGGAGCCTGACCGTCGATATGGCCCCGACCGCCTCGCTGCTTCTGGCCGAGCCCCTGGTCTTTGGCCGGGCAGCGATGGGAGAGAGCCTGACCGAAGCCCGGTTCCGCGACCGGATCGAGATCCGCCGCAACGGCCGGATCGCCTTTCTCGACGCGATGGACTTCGGTGGCAACCTCGCCGCGCATCTTATGCGTCCCACGATCGCCGGCGGCGCCGGGGCTATGGTTTCGCTCCTCTACATCGCGCCGGATGCCGAGGCGCAGCTGCCCAAGCTGCGCGCCCTGCTGCCCCGAACCGGCGGCGCAAGCCTCCTGCGCGACGACACGCTTTTCCTGCGCCTGCTGGCGGCGGACAGCTTTGACTTGCGCCGACCTCTCATACCGATCCTGAACCGCCTGACCGGCGACGCCCTTCCCCGACCCTGGATAATCTGACATGCAACTGACCCCGAGAGAGAAAGACAAGCTTCTGGTGGCCATGGCCGCCGAGGTCGCGCGCAAGCGGCTGGCGCGCGGCGTCAAGCTGAACCATCCCGAAGCGATCGCCCTGATCACCGACGCCGTCGTCGAGGGCGCGCGCGACGGCCACAGCGTCGCCGACATGATGGAGGCCGGGGCGCAGGTGATCTCGCGGGCCGACTGCATGGCGGGCGTGCCCGAGATGATCCACGACATCCAGGTCGAGGCGACCTTTCCCGACGGCACCAAGCTTGTGACCGTCCACAACCCCATCCGCTGAGGAGAGCCGATGATCCCCGGAGAGATCTTTCCCGCTGAGGGCACGCTTACGCTCAATGCCGGCCGCGCGCCCCGCATGGTCATGGTCGCCAATACCGGCGACAGGCCCATACAGGTCGGCAGCCACTATCATTTTGCCGAGGCCAACGCGGCTCTGGATTTCGACCGGCACACGGCGCTCGGCATGCGTCTGGATATACCCGCTGGCACCGCGGTGCGGTTCGAGCCCGGTCAGCGGCGGCAGGTGCTGCTGGTTCCCTATATGGGCCACCGGCGCATCTACGGCTTCAATCAGCATATCATGGGGGAGATCCGAAATGCCGGGCAAGATCAGCCGGAGTGATTATGCCGCCATGTTCGGCCCCACGGTCGGCGACAAGCTGCGGCTGGCCGATACCGAACTTGTCATCGAGGTCGAGGATGACCTGATCGTCCATCGCGCCACCGCTGCGCAGTTCGCGAAGACCGGGCTGCGCGACGATGTCTACGGCGAAGAGGTCAAGTTTGGCGGCGGCAAGGTGATCCGCGACGGGATGGGCCAGTCCCAGGTCACCCGCGCAGACGGCGCTGTCGACACCGTCATCACCAACGCGCTGATCGTTGACTACACCGGCATCTACAAGGCGGATGTGGGGCTCAGGGATGGCCGCATCCACAAGATCGGAAAGGCCGGCAACCCCGACACCCAACCCGGCGTCGACATCGTCATCGGCCCGGGCACCGAGGCCATCGCCGGCGAGGGCAAGATCCTTACCGCCGGCGGCTTTGACAGCCACATCCACTTCATCTGCCCACAGCAGATCGAGGATGCACTGCATTCCGGCCTGACCACGATGCTCGGCGGCGGAACGGGCCCGGCGCATGGCACGCTCGCCACCACCTGCACGCCCGGCCCCTGGCATATCGGGCGCATGCTGCAGGCCGCCGACGCCTTCCCGATGAACCTCGCCTTCGCCGGCAAGGGCAATGCCTCGCTGCCCGCAGCTTTGGAAGAACAGGTGCTTGGCGGTGCCTCTGCGCTCAAGCTGCACGAGGATTGGGGCACCACGCCCGGCGCCATCGACTGCTGCCTTACGGTCGCCGACGCTTGGGACGTGCAGGTGATGATCCACACCGATACGCTGAACGAGTCAGGCTTTGTCGAGAACACCGTCAGGGCCATGAAGGGCCGCACCATCCACGCCTTTCACACCGAGGGCGCGGGCGGCGGCCATGCGCCGGATATCATCAAGATCTGCGGCGAAAACCACGTCCTGCCCTCCTCGACCAACCCCACGCGCCCCTTCACCGTGAACACGCTCGAGGAACATCTCGACATGCTGATGGTCTGCCACCATCTCGACAAGTCGATCCCCGAGGACGTGGCCTTCGCGGAGTCGCGGATCCGTCGGGAAACCATCGCCGCCGAGGACATCCTGCACGATATGGGTGCCTTCTCGATCATCGCTTCCGACAGCCAGGCGATGGGGCGCGTCGGCGAGGTCCTGATCCGCACCTGGCAGACCGCCGACAAGATGAAGAAGCAGCGCGGGCGGCTGGCGGAGGAGAGCGGCGACAACGACAATTTCCGCGTCCGTCGCTATATCGCGAAATACACGATCAACCCGGCCATCGCGCACGGGCTGAGCCACGAGATCGGCAGCGTCGAAGAGGGCAAGCGGGCCGATCTGGTGCTCTGGAACCCTGCCTTCTTCGGCGTGAAGCCGGAAATGGTGCTGATCGGCGGAAGCATCGCCATGGCACAGATGGGCGACCCCAACGCCTCGATCCCGACGCCGCAACCGGTCTATTCCCGGCCGATGTTCGGCGCCTTCGGGCGGGCCGTCGAGAACTCCGCCGTCACCTTCGTCTCGGGCGCGGCCCATGCGGCGGATATCGGCAAGACCCTGGGGCTGGCCAAGAAGACACGCGCCGTGTCGAACACCCGTAACATCGGCAAGAAAGACCTGATCCTGAACGACGCGACGCCGCGGATCGAGGTGAACCCCGAAACCTACGAGGTGCGCGCCGACGGCGAGTTGCTGACCTGCCAGCCGGCAGAGGTTCTGCCGATGGCGCAGCGGTATTTTCTGTTCTGAGGATCTGTCGATGGACCTGCCAATATGCCAAGCCGTCATGCATTCGCATCACCCGCGGGAATGGGTCACCTTGAGCTATGAGGACAGGTTCTTGCGGCGCAAGGTGCTGACCACGGATGAGGGCGAGCGGTTCCTTGTCGATCTGCAGCACACGACATCGCTGAACCGTGGCGATGCCTTCCTGTTGCCGAAGGGCCGTGTCGTCGGCATCCGTCCCGCACAGGAACCGCTCCTCGCCATTACCGGACCCGACCTACCGCGCCTTGCCTGGCATATCGGCAACCGCCACACGCCCTGCCAGATCGAGACCGACCGCCTGCTGATCCAGCGCGATCACGTGATCCGCGAGATGCTGGAAAAGATCGGCGCCGCGGTCGCCGAGGTGGCTGAACCCTTCACCCCGGAAGGCGGCGCTTATGGCCATGGACGCACCCACAGCCATGCCCATTGAAACGGCGGACATCCTGACGCTGGCGCAATGGCTCTCGCCCGCCTACCCAGTCGGCGCGTTCAGCTATTCGCACGGGCTCGAAACAGCGATTGCCGACGGGACCGTCGCGGATCCCGAAAGCCTGCAGACCTGGGTGGCAGAGGTCCTGCGCCACGGCAGCGGCCAGGCCGATGCGCTGTTCCTCGCGGCGGCCCATCGCTCCGAGGATCCCAACGCTCTGGCAGAAATCGACGCAGCCTGCCGCGCCTTCGCGCCGTCGCGCGAAAGGCTGATGGAAACCGATCTGCAGGGCGCTGCCTTCACGCGCACCACCGCCGCGATAACGGGCCTTGATCTGGACCCGCTCTGTTATCCGGTCGCGGTCGGCCGCGCCGCCCGGCTAGTGGACCTGCCGCTGGACCTGACCGCCGCGATGTATCTGCAGGCCATTGCCGCCAACCTTGTGTCGGCCGGCATGCGGCTCGTGCCCCTTGGCCAGACCGACGGACAGCACGTCATCCGCCGCCTCGGCCCGCTTTGCCACCAGATCGCCACGGCAGCGCTGAACGGCGATCTCACCCAGCTTTCCAGCACCGCATTCCTCGCCGATATCGCGGCGATGCGGCACGAAACCCAAGCCACGAGGATCTTCCGTACATGACCCGTTTCAATGGACCCTTGCGGATCGGCATCGGCGGCCCGGTCGGGGCTGGCAAGACCACCCTGACCGCCGCGCTTTGCGAGGCCTTTCGCGACAGCCACTCGATCGGCGTGATCACCAACGACATCTACACGCAGGAAGATGCCGAGGCGCTGATGCGGATGCAGGTCCTGCCCGGCGACCGGATCATCGGGGTCGAGACCGGCGGGTGTCCGCATACCGCGATCCGCGAGGATGCCTCGATCAATCTCGGCGCCGTGGCCGAGATGATCCGTCGGCACCCGGATATCGAGATCATCCTGATCGAAAGCGGCGGCGACAACCTGTCCGCGACCTTCAGCCCCGAACTCGCTGACCTCACGATCTATGTCATCGACGTGGCGGCGGGTGAGGAAATCCCGCGCAAGGGCGGGCCTGCGATCACGAAATCCGACATCCTGGTGATCAACAAGACCGACCTCGCCCCGCATGTCGGCGCCAGCCTCGAGGTCATGGACCGCGACGCCGCCCGCATGCGCGGTTCGCGGCCATACGTCTTCACCAGCCTGCGCAACCGAAAGGGTCTCGACGCCCTGCAAAGCCTCGTCTCCGAAATCGGCGCGATTCAACCGTCTGCTCTGACGTCAAACGATGCCGATAAGCTTGAAACCTGCGGCAAATGACGGCCATCAGGGCAGTAGACCGCCCCAGCCGCCCCCAGCCCTTGATCGCACCTGATCGCCGCTGGTCTTGATCCGCCTCCCCTCCCGGTCGCCCTGAAATCTGCAACTTGACGCGGCGAGGCCTATCCCGCTTCGATAAGGCCTGAACCGGCCAGAACGCGGAAGCAGAGAGAATGGACATAAGGCAGGAACAAACCGACGTGCTCGTAATCGGCGGCGGCACTGCGGGATTCGGCGCCGCGGTCGCTGCCAGTCGGCAGGGCCTGCGCGTGACGCTCCTCGAGGCAACCAGCAAGATCGGCGGCGTCATGGCCTTCTGCCCCGGCATGCCCTGGGGTGGCGGCTATCCGCAGGACCGGATCATCGGCGGGCTGATCGAGGAGCTGACCCGCCGCCTTACCGCCATGGATCCACCCGCAGCCGAGAAACGCCCCTGTACGCTGGAGAATTTCGGCCCCGAGATCCTCTACGACCACGATATCGCGACGCTAACGATGTTCGAGATGCTGCAGGAAGCCGGCGTGCGCGTGAGGCTGGGGGCGATGGCGCTGGACCCGATCATGGCGGGCCGCCGGATCCGGTCCGTCTCCTGCTGCGATCGGAATGGGCTTTTCAGGATCGAGCCCGGGATCGTCATCGACTGCTCGGGAGACGGCGACATATCGGCCAAGGCCGGCGTGCCTTACATGCTCGGCGATGCGCAAGGGAACATGATGGCCGTCACCGTCTCGTTCCACATGGTCGGGGTGAACTGGGCCACGGCCTTCGCCGATCCGGACCCCTATTTCGAAAAACATGCAGCGCGCGGTGTCGCCGAGGGGCGGTTGCATCACGATCTCGACAGGCTCTACCTCATGCGCGGCTTTCATGACGGCACCGTCTTCTGCAATTCCGTCCATGTGCGCGGCGTCGATGGAAGGGACCCGATTGCCGTCGGCGCGGCAACCCAGGAGGGTCGCCGCCGCTGCCACCAGCTGGCGCAATTCCTGCGCAGAGGTGTTCCTGGCTTCGAGCGCGCGCATATGTCGATGCTCTCGCCCACGATCGGCGTGCGGGAAACCCGCAAGCTCGAGGGCGTCTATCGCGTCTCGGGCGACGACCTCGCCCGGGCCACCAAGTTTCCCGACGGGATCGTGGCCTGCGACAATCCTGTCGATGACGTTATGCGGTCAGACGGCGGCATGACCCACGACGCGGCCATCGCGGCGGGGGATTACTATACTATTCCCTTCCGCACGCTGCTGCCGGCCGGGATCGAGAACCTGATGTTTGCCGGCCGCATCCTGTCGGCGGATTCCGTGGCCTTCGCCTCGGTGCGCGGCATGCCGCAATGCATGGCGATGGGCCAGGCCACCGGAACCGCCGCGGCCCTCGCGCTGCAGGACGGGCAAAGCGTGCAGGAGATCTCCCCCGACGTCCTGGTCGCCTCCCTGACTGAACAGGGGATCAATCGCCTGGCAATACCGCAAGAGCAGCCCGACGCGGCTGAATGAGTGCTTGATAAGCCTGGCTCCGTCGCTTGGCGTGGAAGCTCGTCAAGGGACCTTATGGTGCGATCCATTCGTCGGATCTGACATCTGCCCATTGGGACAGAAGCATTGCGGCCAGACCACGGCCAAGTACGCCATCCGAAAGACCTCTGCGTGACGGCCTGATTATCGCTTGAAGGGTCGGTTCGGCCATTCCGCTTGCCCCGCTGGATTTTCGGCGGGCATAGCGATCCTGGTGGTCTGGTTCATGCGATTGCCGGGGCTTGGGGGTTGAGTTTGATCTTGTTTGCGGCCTTGAGCAGGTTCTGCGCGATCGCCGCCATCCCCAGCTGGGCGTGGGTCTTGGCGACGCCGAAGTAGCGGGCGCGATGCAGGCCGAAGAGACGCTTCATCGTTCCGAAGCATTGCTCGACGCG
>JBFKFZ010000045.1:0-26293 GCA_041633555.1 Paracoccaceae bacterium
AGCGATCCGGTCTGCGAAGGCGCATCTGCTCTTCCTGCCGCCCTACAGCCCCGATCTCAATCCGATCGAACAGGTCTTTGCCAAGCTCAAGCATATGCTGCGCAACGCAGCTGAACGGAAAATGGAAGCGACATGGCGAAGGATCGGCACACTGCTTGACCGATTCACACCCCAGGAATGTGCAAACTATCTCGCCAACGCAGGATACGCTTCAAGCTGATCTCATCATGCTCTAGTGCCGTCGCAGCGCCTCAGGCGTCTTCGCCCGGCTTCAATCCGTCCTGCACGATCAGGTCGCGCAGACGCACGTTCAGCTCGTTGTGCAATAAATCGGGCGCTAGATGCTTTCCGGCAGGTTCATGCCCGCCTCCCGTCAGCAAGCGCCTGATCAAGCAGGCGCGCGACGTGCATGGCCCGGCGGGGTGTGCCCTCAGCGATCTGGTGCCGGCAGGAAGTGCCATCGGCTACGATTATGGCATCAGCTGGCGCAGCATCAAGCGCTGGAAACAGGTCGAGCGCGGCCATCTGCAGCGAGACGTCGATTGTCTGCCGTCCGTAGCCGAACGCGCCTGCCATACCGCAACAGGCGCTCTCGATCAGGGTCACCTTTGCGCCCGGAATGCGCCTGAGCAACTCCAGCATCGGCGTCACGGCATCCTGTGCTTTCTGGTGGCAGTGGCCGTGAACGAAGATCGGGCGCACCACGGGCTTCAGCGGCAGATTGACTTGCCGGGCAAGGAACTCTTCAAAAGTAAGGGTCGCGCTGGCCAGAGCCTCTGCCTCTGCTCCGGGGCAAAGGGCGAGGAATTCGTCCCGGAACGTCAGGATAGAGGACGGCTCGAGCCCGATGACGGGCACCCCCTTGGCGACAGCCGCCCGTGTCGCGTCGATCACGCGTCGCGCCTCCTTCCGTGCCTCATCAACGCAGCCAATCGCCAGAAAAGTCCGCCCGCAATCGAGCGCCTTGCCGGTCCCGTTCCGCGCCACCGACATGCGCAGCCCCGCGGCGCGCATAACGCGGACGGCTGACCGCAGGTTCTCGGGTTCGAAGTAGCGGTTGAAGACATCCGCAAACAGCAGGACGTCGGGGTTCTGGTCCTGCGCCTCATCATCGCGGAACGGGTTGGACGACCAGACCGGAATATCGCGGCGATGCGAGATGCCGGTCAGCCCCTCGGTCCACCGGCGCAACGGCCCTAATGGATTGCGCAGGTTCACCAGCCGCGCCACCTTCGCCGCATAAGGCGCATAGCGCGGCAGATATCCCACAAGCTTGTCGGCCAGCTTCAGACCGCGTTCCTTGCGCCGCGCGGCCAACACCTCGATCTTCATGCGCGCCATGTCGACACCCGTCGGGCATTCCCGGCGGCACGCCTTGCATGAGACGCAGTATTGCAGGGCATCCATCATTGCATCCGAGGTCAGACCACCGGGCAACTGCCCGCTGATGGCAAAACGCAACGTATTGGCCCGCCCGCGTGTTGCATCGCGTTCGTTGCGCGTCGCGCGGAAGGACGGGCACATGACCCCACCCTTCAGCTTTCGACAGGCCCCGTTGTTGTTGCACATTTCGACCGCGCCCTGAAAACCGCCCCCAGCCCCCGGCCAGGCTGACCAGTCGAGTGCAGTTTCGAATTCGGGCACGGCATAATCCGGGCTGTATCGAAACAGTCGCCGGTCATCCATCGCGGGCGCGTGAACGATCTTGCCGGGATTCATCAATCCCTTGGGATCGAAGCGGGCCTTCACCTCTTCGAACGCCGTGGCGATACGCGTGCCAAACATCCTTTCGTGGAATTCCGAGCGCACGATCCCGTCACCATGCTCGCCCGAGTGGGACCCTTTGTACCGCTTGACAAGTTCGAGCGTTTCCTCGGCGATAGCCCGCATCGTCCTGACATCCGCGTCTTGCCGCAGGTTCAGTACCGGACGCACATGCAGGCAGCCGACCGAAGCGTGGGCGTACCACGTCCCCTTGGTGCCGTGGCGTTCGAAGATATCGGTGACGCCTTGGGTGTAGCCTGCGAGATCGGGCAGTGCGACGGCACAATCCTCGACGAACGAGATAGGTTTTCCGGCCTCTTTCATCGACATCATGATGTTCAGCCCGGCCTTGCGATACTCAGCGATGGCCCCTTGAAGGGCGTTGTCGGTAACGGGCACGACCCCGCCCCATCGCCCGCCCGCGCCGCGCAACGCGAAACCCAGATCGTCCATCACCTCCGCGAGCTCTGCAAGCTTCGCCGCATTTGCCTTAGCGTTGCCTTCGGCGAATTCGACTAGAAGTAATGCGGCAGGTTCACCCTCGACGAAGGCGTCGATCGTCGTTCGGAACAGTGTGATGTCGCGCCCGAGAGCAATCATCGTATCGTCGATCAATTCCACTGACAGCGGATCCAGTCTGACCAGGTGCTGGGCGGCATCCATGGCAGCATGGAAGGTCGGGAAGTGGCAAACGCCGATGACCTTTTCACCAGGTAGAGGCGCGAGGCTCAATTCCAGCTCGGTGAAATAGGCCAAGGTGCCTTCGGACCCGACCAGCAGATGTGCCATGTTCACATCATTCCCGATCAGGGCGTCGATGTTGTAGCCGCCGACGCGCCGCAGAAGCTTGGGAAAGCGGGCCTCGATCTCGGACGCCTCGCGCTGACCAAGGGCCCGCAGGTCCGCCACCAGATCCGCATAGCCTCCGGGTTCCGGGTCGGTTCCGTTGAAATGCCCCGTCGTACCGTCGGGTAATATGGCTGAAATCGCACGAACATTGTCGCGCATGATACCATAGCGAAGTGATTTGCCACCTGAGGAATTGTTCGCCGCCATGCCCCCCAATGTGCAACGCGACGCAGTGGAAGGGTCGACGGGAAACCAGATACCATGGGGTCTCAGCGCACGGTTCAGCTCGTCTAGCACGACACCCGGCTCGACACGCGCGCGAAGGTTTTCCGAGTCGATCTCCACTATCCGGTTGAGGTGTCGTGAATTATCCAGCACGACGGCATTGTTGACGGTCTGGCCGCATTGCGATGTGCCACCCCCACGCGGGAGCACGGGCACACCTTCCTCACGTGCAACGGCCATTGCCGCCTTGATGTCCTGAACGGAACGCGGGACGACTACGGCCTTGGGCACCATCTGGTAAATCGACGCGTCGTTTGCATAACGTGCGCGCGAGGCGTCATCCGTCATCACCTCACCCAAGATCGCAGAGGTCAAACGGCTGAAAAGGCGTCTGTTTTCGTACATCAATGCCCCCTGACCCCCGTCACCCAACAGACGCGATCATGGCCGTCATAAACTGTTGACTGAACTCTGTGTTCACAATTGCATCTGTACAAGTCCTCAACTCACCACGCGTAGGTCCAGATCTACAGAAAAAACCAGCGTCGCCTTGCTTACGATAAGCTTTGCGCCATCGATAGAGACTGGGCCTTCGGGTTTGAAACACTGAAAGCGCCGCTGAAACCAAAATATGTTGGTCTCCGCGGCATCCGATTGGAAGAGCTGTCCCGTGCAAATGGCTTTGCTGATTTGTAACTAATTGTCAGCCCTCTGAATCGGCCTCGATTATTAGCAGAGCGCAATCAAGCCGCATATCTTCTCGGGTCGGTGCGGCACTGAATTGGCTGACCACGGAGCTTGCCAGCGTTCTAGGACTCAATCGAAACGATTCGCCCGTTGCAGTTTTGGTTGGGCTGGCAAAGACCAGCCGTAGGACCGACGGAATCTCGGCTAGAGGTACGTTTAGCGCGGCCGATTCCCACCATTGAAATTTGTCCGTCGCAAACAGCTGCCGGGGCCGACTAAGCGGTGCTACTCCCATGCCCAATTGATTTAGCGCGACACCCAATGCTCGCCGCAGGTCTGGCAGACAGATTGAAGCGCAGCCAAAGACCCGCAATGTTACAGCAGCCATTCCCCGTTCCGCATTGGAGAACATAACTTGTTGGCTGCGTGGCGCCGTAGGCAGGTTCGCGTGGTGGTCCCATCAATGGTTCGGAAAACAGTCCGGATTCCGCGCCGCTTGTCTGTTGTCAGATTCAATGTGGTGCGGGTGATCTCACTAGGTTCTGCCTTCCAGAAGGATCGCGCGTGAGTGTGAGGCGAATTCGCGCCGCCACAGGACAATTAGCGTAGCGGCCATACCGGCGGGCCAACTCTATGATGTCTGCAACCAGCTGCTCTTCGTCTGGCCGGCCTCTTGGCCGGTGTCGTTGGGTAGAACGATGCTGGTGGCCAAGAAGCCGGCAGACACGGCGCTCGGAGACCTTCATCTCGCCGCGCATGATCGATGCAGGACCGGCGCCGGGCGGGGCCCAGAAGTTTCCCCGTGCAGCCTCCGCCAGGATCAGCTTGTCCAGCGTCAGGTCCGATACGGCCTTCCTCAGCCGCTTGAGTTCTTTCAGTTGGTCGGTTCCCATCCCGCCAAGCTGCTTGCGCCAGCGGCAATATGTCTGCTCAGTAACGCGCACCTCGCGGATCGCATCAACCCGCGCCATTCCCTGCCCAACAGGCACATCAACCTGCCGCAGCTTCGTAACAATTTCCTCGGGCTTGTGTCGCTTGTTCGCCATCTCTGATCCTCCGTTTTCCCAAGCATAACGGTGGACCAAATCAGTGGGGCAGGCTCAGTGATCAGCGCCTATGAAGCCCGCATCGAAGAGCTGGAGCATCAATGGCTGAAACTGTCGGACAAGATAGATTCAGGGCTTCCCGCAAAGGGACACCTTTCGGAATTTATCGAACCGGCCCTCTGGATTCTGACAAACCTTTGGAATCGTTAAAAAAGGTGACTTTGCGATGCGGCATACAGTGCTGCGTCGGACCTTTGCAGAGCCCCTCCGCTATAGCCGGAATGAAGGCTATCGAACCGCTAAAATCACCTTTCTCTTCAAGGTGTTAGCGGATATTTCAACCCCGAAGTGCGAGATGGTGGGCGACCCTGGAATCGAACCAGGCGTGGGTCTCCCCGGCGGAGTTACAGTCCGCTGCCGCACCTTGCAGCCCGTCGCCCGCGGCCCGGCATGACGCCCGGCGCGAGGGGGTGGATACATTTCGTCCCCCTCAGCGTCAACCGGAAATTCCCTTGCCACGGAGAGATGCGCGCCGCATTGTCGCGCGCCAGGGCAGCATCGGTCGAATAGTATGAAGAAACCCAAATGGGTCATCGAGAAGGAGCAGGCTCGGCGGGCTTCGGCGGCGGAAACGATTTGGCTGTTTGGCCTGCACGCGGTACGCGACGCGTTGATTAACCCACAACGTGAAAAGCTACGGCTGGTCGTGACCAAGAATGCGCTCGACAAGCTGGCCGAGGTCGTGACGATGGCCGGCATCGAGCCCGAGATTGCCGACCCGCGGAGATTCAACGTGCCGATAGATCCGGCATCGGTTCACCAGGGCGCAGCGCTGGAGGTGAAGGCGCTGAACTGGGGCAGCATCGAGGAGCGCTGCATGGCAAACAGCGACATGCCCCCGATGGTCGTGCTGCTCGACCGCGTGACCGATCCGCACAATGTCGGCGCGGTCTTGCGCTCGGCCGAGGTTTTCGGCGCGGCGGCCGTCATCGCCCCGGCGCGGCACTCGGCACCGGAAACCGGGGCGCTTGCCAAGACAGCCTCGGGCGCGCTGGAACGCCAGCCCTATCTGCGGGTCAAGAACCTTGGCGATGCGATGCAGCGGTTGCAGCGCATGGGTTATGTGCTGATCGGCCTCGACGGCACGGCAGAACAGACGCTCGGTAGCGCGCTGGAAGGGCTGTCGGGACGGCCGGTGGGGCTGGTCCTGGGGGCGGAAGGTCCCGGGATGCGGGAAAGGACGAATGCAACCTGTGACCGGCTCGCGAGGATTGACGCTGCGGGGCCGTTCGGCTCACTTAATGTATCGAATGCGGCGGCAGTTGCGCTTTACGCCGCGTCCAGGCGGTAGCCAGCGGTTGCCCCGATCTGAAACAGTGCCGCACCGATCCGACAAGCTAACGAAGATGTGCGCGGTGCAAGGCTGAAACCGCAGATTCACGTGCGGTCGGCGACGGCGACCTGAAAATCAAACGAGAACAATGCGATGAGCAACGGTGGAGCTTCACCGCGCTGCAGATCGTATGCCGGGCGCGCTCGACACCATTGTTCACACCTCTGTCAATGGGCTGGCCAGAAACGGGAAACAGGCGCATCGTTAGTCAGACCAATCGGAGACAACCATGCAAACCCGCCGCCACCTAATGAAACTTGCGCTCGCAACACCTTTCCTTGGGGTGCCATTTCGCGCCGCGATGGCGGCATCGCCAGAGATATTCAACACCGGCGGGGTTGCAATTCACGGATTTGATCCGGTTGGCTATTTTGATCAGTCCGAACCTGTGGAAGGGTCTACCAGCCACCAGTTGAAATGGATGGGCGCTGTCTGGCGGTTTGCCACGCCAGAGCATTTGGGCGTGTTCGAGATGGACCCGCACCGATACGCGCCGCAATATGGCGGCTATTGCGCCTATGCAATGTCGAAGGGCGCGGTCGCAACGACCGTGCCGGAAGCCTGGACGGTCTACGAGGGGAAGCTCTACCTGAACTTCTCAACCGGTGTAAGGGAGATCTGGCAGCAGGACATTCCCGGCCATATTGCCGCCGCCGACCAGCACTGGCCAGAGGCGTTGAGCGGCTAGCCGGATCACGGCCGCTTCATTCCCGTTCACAACTTGCTTACAGGGCCTTTCTTAATTCCGAGGTCTCACTACATCAGTCTCATGAAGCGCGGGCATGGAACTCCTGCGTTTCACTTCACTGTCCCTCGTTCCGTACCTGGCGTCCGGTCTACCCGATCGGACGCTTTTTTCTTTCGCAGGGTCCTGATAAGTCGAGCGGATGGATTACTCGGACGACCTCCTCAAGAACGTGTTGCGGCGCGCCCGTGTCGTGGCCTGCGTCGGCGTGTCGATGAATCCGGTGCGCCCCAGTTACTTCGTTGCGCGCTACCTGGGCCTGAGGGGCTACCGCGTAATCCCGGTCAATCCCGGCCATGAAGGCAAGACACTGTTCGGAGAGGTGATCCTGCCGGATCTCACCTCGATCTCGCCTACGGCGAATGTCGATTTCGTCGATATCTTCCGCCGGTCCGAATCCGTGCCCGCAATCGTCGACGAGGCGCTGGCGCACCTGCCGGCGCTGAAGACGATCTGGATGCAGATCGGGGTCGAACATCCCGAGGCGGCGGCAAAGGCAGAGGCAGCCGGCATCACCGTGATCCAGAACAGATGTCCGAAAATCGAGTATCAACGTCTGTTTGGCGAACTGCGCATGGGCGGGTTCAACACCGGGGTAATTTCGTCGAGGATCCAGCCGGGCCGCTAACGGTTCGGCCGCGATGCCTTTTCCGCCAGTCCGGACATGCCGTGCCGCCGGTCGAGTTCTGCCAGAACATCGGCAAAAGGGACGCCGCGGGCGGCCAGCATGACCAGCAGGTGATAGAGCACGTCCGCCGCTTCGGATGTCAGGCGCTGATCGTCGCCCTTGACGGCCTCGATGATCGCTTCGATCGCTTCCTCGCCGAACTTTTCGGCGCATTTCTCGGGGCCGCTGGTCAGCAGCTTGGCCGTCCATGAGGTTTCGGGGTCGGCGGATTTGCGGGTCTCGATCGTGGCTGCAAGGCGTTCCAGGGTCATCAGTTCAACCTCATTGCTATGCCGGCGGCGGCCATGTAGTCCTTGGCCTCGCGGATCGTGTAATCGCCGAAATGGAAGATCGAGGCGGCCAGTACTGCCGAGGCATGGCCCTTGGTGACGCCCTCGACAAGATGATCGAGCGTGCCGACACCGCCGCTGGCGATAACCGGAACGCCGACAGCGTCGGCGATGGCACGGGTCAACGGCAGATTGAAGCCCGACCGCGTGCCGTCGCGATCCATCGAGGTCAGCAGGATCTCTCCGGCACCCTTCGCAGCGACGTTTTGTGCGAAGTCGACGGCGTCGATGCCTGTCGCACGGCGGCCGCCATGAGTGAAAATCTCCCATTTTCCAGGGCTTACGGTCTTGGCGTCGATCGCGACGACAATGCACTGGCTGCCGAACCGGTCAGCGGCGCGCGCAACGACATCGGGGTCGGCAACCGCTGCCGAGTTGAAGCTGACCTTGTCGGCGCCCGCCAGTAGCAGATTGCGCACATCCTCGGTGGTGCGCACCCCGCCGCCGATGGTCAGCGGCATGAAGCATTGCTCGGCGGTGCGCGTGGCCAGATCATACATCGTGCCGCGGTTTTCGTGGGTCGCGTGGATGTCGAGAAAGCAGAGCTCATCCGCGCCCGCCGCATCATAGGCTCGGGCGGATTCCACCGGGTCGCCAGCATCAATCAGATCGACGAAGTTGACGCCTTTGACGACGCGGCCATCGGCCACGTCGAGGCAGGGAATGATACGGGTCTTCAGCACGTTCGGCCGGCCTTTGCCTGTTTCACGGACCTTTTATGGCGAAAGCCTTGCGCTGACCAGACAGCAGACGACAATCGCGGAATTGCAGATAGATTGAATTTTGGAGGATGAGAGATGAATCTTTTGAAAGGCGCTGTTCTGGGGCTGGCCATTGCGACACCGGCACTGGCCGAGGTCGAGCAGGTCAAGGGAACGGGCTCTGTGGCTGAGGTTACCGATGCGTTCGTGGCGGCGGTCGAGGCGGCGGGTGCGACGGTCTTTGCGCGGGTCGATCATGCGGCCGGTGCGGCGAAAGTTGGTGAGACGCTGAACGATGCGCAACTGGTGATCTTCGGAAACCCGGCGCTGGGAACGCCCGCGATCCAGCAGGATCCCTTGGCCGGGCTCTACCTTCCTCTGCGGGTGTTGGTCTATGCGGATACCGATGGACAAACCTGGCTTGCCTACGAGGACCCGGCGGACATGCTCGGTGAACTGGAGGTCGATCCGAGCGCGGAATTCATCGGCAAGATGCAGGGTGCGCTGAAGAACCTGACGGCGAAGGCCGGGCGTTAGTCCCGCAGCGTGGCCAGTGCCTGCGCCAGGTCGATGGCGCCGTCATAGAGCGCCCTGCCAGAGATGGCCCCGTCAAGCGGTGCCCCGCAATTCTTCAATGCGATTAGGTCGTTGAGGGACGATACCCCGCCAGAGGCGATGATCGGTATGCTGACCGCCCGGGCCAGATCGGCCGTGGCCTCGACATTCGGGCCCTGCATGGCCCCGTCGCGGTTGATGTCCGTGTAGATGATCGCCGCGACACCGGCATCCTCGAAGCTGCGGGCGAGGTCAGTGACCATGACGTCGGTTTCCTCGGCCCAGCCCTTGGTTGCGACACGGTCGTTGCGGGCGTCGATGCCGACGGCGACCTGCCCGGGAAAGGTATGTGCGGCCTCGCGCACGAGATCCGGATCCTCCACCGCAACCGTGCCGAGGATCACCCGGGCTAGGCCTTTCGAGAGCCAGCGCTCGATCGTCGCCATGTCGCGGATGCCGCCGCCCAGTTGCGCCGGCACCGACAGCGTAGCAAGGATTGCCTCAACCGCCGCACCGTTCACCGGCTCGCCGGCAAAAGCGCCATTCAGATCAACGAGATGCAGCCACTCGCAACCTGCATCCTGAAACGCCTTGGCCTGAGCCGCGGGGTTGTCATTGAAGACGGTCGCCTGCTCCATCTCGCCCTTGTAGAGCCGCACGCATTGTCCGTCTTTCAGATCGATGGCGGGATAGAGGATCATGGTCAGGCCTTCTGCGGATTGCCGGGGTCTTTCGCATGAAGCACGCAGGATTGCAAAGAGGATCGAACCCGACGTCACACTTGCCGGGACGCGGCAGGGATTGGGATGATCGCCGCAACTTCCGAGGAGGGGAATCCATGAAGAGACTCATGACGAGCGTTGCGTTAGTTCTGGTGTCGGCAACGGGAGTATCGGCGGCCGACCCGGTGGAGGGCGTCTGGCAGACCGAGGTCGATGACGGCGCCTATGCGCTGGTCACGATCGCACCCTGCGGTCCAAATCTCTGCGGCGTGATTTCCCGGACGTTCAATGCGGATGGCGAATACGCGTCGGAAAATATTGGTAAAACACTGGTCATCGACATGGCGCCCAAGGGCGGTGGCAAGTATGAGGGCCAAGTCTGGCGACCCTCGAACAACAAGATCTATATCGGAAATTGGGATCTGAGCGGTGACCGGATCAAGCTGCGGGGCTGTGTGGCCGACGGATTGCCGTGCTCTTCGCAGAACTGGATCAGGGTCCAGTGAACTGGTAGTCTGAGGCGAGTCCGGTCGGGTGGCGACCGGGCCGCTGAGGATCTCGCATGAAGGTCATTCGTAGCGTTGCGGTTTTTGCCCTTCTGGCTGCCGGACCAGCTTTCGCCTCTGACCCCGCGGTCGGGCTGTGGCAGACCGAGCCTGACCGCAAGGATCTGATTTCCCACATAGAAATCCGGGAATGTGGGACCGCGCTCTGCGGCAAGATCCTGACCGCCTTCGACGAGAGCGGTCAGAAGGTCATGACCAAGAATGTCGGAAAAGAGCTGTTCTGGGACATGGCTCCGGAAGGCGCGGGCGCTTATGCCGGTGGTACGGTATGGGTGCCGTTGCTGAACGTGCAGGCGCGGGCAACGATGCAGCTGTCCGGCGACAGGCTAAAGGTGCGCGGCTGTAAGGGCCTGGTTTGCGACGGTCAGGTCTGGATGCGCGTCCGGTAAGTCACGGTTTCCATTTCAGGAAATTCGAGATCAGCCGCAGGCCCGCGGCCTGGCTTTTCTCGGGGTGAAACTGTGTTCCGATCATGTTGTCGCGTCCGACGATCGCGGTAATATCGCCGCCATAACCGCAATGCGCCAACCGGTGACCGGGATCGCCCACCAAGAAGTGATAGGAGTGGACGAAATAGGCATGGTTTCCCGTGGTCAGGCCGTCCAGCACCGGGTGGGGATGGTCGATGATCAGGTCGTTCCAGCCTATATGCGGCACTTTCATGGACGGGCCCGAAGGGACGATATGCACGACTTCTCCGCCGATCCAGTCAAAGCCGGGCGTCGCCTGATACTCCATCCCGCGGGTCGCCATCATCTGCATGCCGATGCAAATGCCAAGAAACGGTCTGGCTTTGTTTATGACTGCGTCTTCAATGGCTTCGTAAAGACCAGTGTGATCGAAGAGCTGCGCCTTGCAGGCTGGGAAGGCGCCATCGCCGGGCAGCACGATTCGGTCGGCGCGGACGACATCGTCGGGCTTGGAGGACACCAGGACGGTGCCTGCGCCAACCTCTGCCGCCATGCGCTGAAACGCCTTCTCGGCGGAATGCAGGTTGCCGCTATCGTAGTCGACGAGCACGGTCAGCATAGCAGGATATCGGCCTTTCTCTCGCTTGTTCCTGACTTCACTGGCATCCTGTCCGACGCGCGCCCGATCAGAGCGCACCCTTGGTCGAAGGGATCGCATCTGATTTGCGTGGGTCGGTCTCGACCGCCTGCCGCAGCGCGCGGGCCACCGACTTGAACGCGGCCTCGGCGATATGGTGGCTGTTGATCCCGTGCAGCTGGTCGACATGCAGCGTGATGCCGCCATGGGTGGCGAACGCCTGAAAGAATTCGCGCACCAGTTCGGTGTCGAAAGTGCCGATCTTTGCAGTTGGCATCGTAGAGTTCCAAACTAGGTACGGTCGTCCCGAGAGATCGAGCGCGGTTCGGATCTGCGCATCGTCCATCGGCAAGTGGCACTCGCCGTAGCGCCGGATCCCGGTCTTGTTGCCGAGCGACTTGGACAACGCCTGACCGAGCGCGATACCGACATCCTCGACCGTGTGGTGATCGTCGATATGCAGGTCACCCTTGGCGCGGATCTTAATGTCTATCAGAGAGTGTCGCGCCAACTGGTCGAGCATGTGATCGAAGAACCCGACACCAGTCTGGTTGTCATAGGTGCCGGAGCCGTCGAGATCGATCTCGACGGTGATTGCCGTTTCAGCGGTCTTGCGGGTGATGCTGGCCTTGCGCATGGCGAACTCCGTCAGGTTTCCGCGCCTTATAGGGGGCGAATGCGGTCAGGCCAAGGTGGCAGATCCAGGGTGGACGAGAAGGTGTTGCAGGCCGGTTGATCGCGGGGGTCTGATATCTGCCGCAGATGCTTCGGGTCAGCTGCCCGGGCGGTTCCCTCCGGTAGAATAGTCAACGCAGAGGCACTGCTCGCCAACCTGATCCGGCGATTTTCCTGATCGGTGGACCGATTTTCCGGTATCATGGTGCCGCTAAGCGATGTGGAGGGTCACATGAAAGTCAATCTGAAGATCCCTTCGCCGAAGACCGTGAACTATACAGTCAACGGCAAGGATTACACCGAAGCTGCGAATTACCTGCTGAACAAGCCATTTGCCGCCTGTTACAATGCCAACCCAACTTACAGCCACAAATTCAACAACGATGGCAATACGCATGAAATCACAATTACCGCAAAACCGACGATCACGTTCCCGAAATGGAATGGGGCGAGCAAGCTGAAGGGGGACGAGAAGAAATACTGGACCAGCATGATACGGGCGCTTGCCAAGCATGAAGCCCACCATCACAAGATTTTCGAAACAGACGTCAAGAAATTCAAGAAGGACACGGAAGCGGCCGGCGATTTCCCAAAGGGCGAGACCGCAGGCAAGATGTCGACGTTCTTTTCCGACAGCCAGACCAACCAGGACAAGTACGACACGAGAACCAGTCACGGTGAGAAGGAAGGCGTCACGCTTCCCGTCTGACGGACGGCCGCGCTGGCCAGCGTCCGCTGATGAAGGAGCTGCGGTCTGCGAAGGGCGCTTGCTTTGCCATGCTGAATGTCTTGCGAAACCGGACATACCGCGCGCTTTTCGCCGCGCAGGTGATCGCGCTGATCGGCACAGGGCTGCTGACCGTGGCGCTTGGCCTGCTTGCCTTCGATCTGGCCGGGGAGGATGCCGGCGCGATTCTGGGCACGGCCTATGCAATCAAGATGGTCGCCTATGTCGGGCTGGCGCCAGTGGCGGCGGCACTGTCGGCGCGATTGCCGCGCAAGGCGGTGCTAATCGGGGCTGATCTGGTGCGTGCGAGTGTCGCTCTTTGCCTGCCCTTCATTGAAGCGGTCTGGCAAGTCTATGCGCTGATCTTCGTGCTGCAGGCGGCCTCGGCCACGTTCACTCCGGCATTTCAGGCCGCGATTCCGGATGTTCTACCCGACGAGGCCGACTTTACGCGGGCGCTGTCGCTGTCGCGGCTGGCCTATGATCTGGAAAACCTGCTGAGCCCGGCCTTGGCCGGACTGCTGCTGACCGTGATCAGCTATCACTGGCTGTTTCTGGGCACAGTCGTGGGCTTTGCCGGATCGGCCGGGCTGGTCTGGCTGGCAGCACTTCCCGTCGCGGCGGCGACCGTCGTACGGCCCTTTACCGAGCGGCTAGTGCGGGGCGTGCGGATCTACCTGTCGACGCCACGGCTGCGCGGCCTACTCGCATTGACGCTGACGGCGGCAGCGGCCAGTGCCTTCGTGCTGGTCGATACGGTGGTGATCGTGAAATCCGTCTACGGTTTTGGCGACCGGGCGGTGGCCGTGGCGCTGGCGGCTTTCGGCGCGGGCTCGATGCTGGCGGCCCTGGTTCTGCCAAGCACGCTCGAGCGGCTGCGTGACCGACCGGTGATGCTGGGCGCGGCGACCGGATTGGCTCTGGTGACCCTTGGCCATGCCGGCTTGCTGCTGGCAAGTTCCGAGCCGGGCTGGACGGGATTTCTGGCGGTCTGGGCGGTTTCGGGCGCGCTCTATGCCGCGATCCTTACGCCGGCGGGGCGGCTTTTGCGCCGCTCGGCCCATCCCGAGGACCGCCCGGCGGTCTTTGCCGCACAGTTCGCGCTGTCGCATCTGTGCTGGCTGGTCACTTATCCGGTGGCGGGCTGGGTCGGGGTGGCGCTGGGGCTCGGGGCCGCGCAGGCCGTGCTGGGCGGGCTGGCCGCGCTGGGCGTGGTCGTGGCGCTGCGGGTCTGGCCGGCGGAAACGCCGCGCGAGATGGCGCATGACCATCCCGACCTGCCGCCCGATCATCCTCATCTGCGGGCGCATGGGGCGGGGACCGGCCATGCCCATGCCTTTGTCATCGATGACGAGCACCGGGTTTGGCCGACGCGGGGCTGAATGCGGCTTGTGATGGCCGGGGCGTTGTTGTCAACTGGCCGAAAAGGAGAAGCGAATGAGCACCTGCGTCTTCGTGCAGCTGCGCTGCAAGCCCGGCACGACCTACAAGGTGGCCGACGAGATCATGCTGCGAGAGATCCATTCCGAGCTTTACTCGACCAGCGGCGAGCATGACCTCTTGCTCAAGCTTTATATTCCGAAGGAAGAGGATGTCGGCAAGTTCATCAATGAGAAGCTTCTGGATATCGAGGGGATCGAGCGGTCACTGACGACGCTGACCTTCCGGGCTTTCTGAGGCGGCGGGCGGGGCGAGCGAGCCTCGGATCTGTCCGCGCGCGGACAAAGTAGAAAATATATGCAAATCAAAGACTTGCCGATTTTCGTTCGGACTTTCTTAACCCTTTCGACGGGCCGCGCGGTGGGGATTGACACAAGCGCTGGTGAGCAAGCGCCGGTCGCGCCTCGCCGTCAGAACGAGAAACTGCCCACCACGACCGCCGGCTGAACCGCCACTTCGCGCCCGTCGGGCAGGGTCCGGCGCAGCCCTCGAAGCCGCACCTGCGACGAGCCCGGGATCGCCGCCTCGGCCGCGGCGCGATCCGCCTCCGACACCCGCGAGTCCTTGCAGGCCCCGGTCACGGTCCAGCGCGCCCGCGCGAAGGGTCCGGCGACGGTGTTCGAGATCGTCTGGGCGGCAACGTCATTGTCCCGCACCCGCCCGGTCGCGACCAGCGTCCGGATCGCCTCGGCAATGACCTCGGCGGATTCCTGGAACGACATGGCCGCGACCTTCTTTTCCTCGGGCGTCGCCATATCGTCATTCAGGCAATGGCGCGCGACGAAAAGCCAGTCATGCACCATGTAGGCGGGCGCGTAGCCCCAGGGCGAAAACCCGTTGAAAAGCTGCCCGATCTTCGGGATCGAGCCGCCATCGGTATACATCATCTCGGGCCGGATCTCGCGCAATGTGGCGTTCGGGGCGGCGCGGTGCAGCGTCAGGCGATTGTTCGGGTCGGGCACGAAGACGAACTTGCCGTCGCCCGAGGGGCCGCCCTCGCCGACCCACATCACGAAGAGCGCACCATCGAGGCGGCCGACCGGTGCGTCGTCGTAATCGACATAGCCGCAGGCGGCGAGAGAGAGCAGGATCAGGATCGGTTTGCGGAACATTGTGCCCCCCGGCGTGATGGGGGCGAGTGTAGCATGAAGCGATGGCGGCGGGGAAATCGGGGCGGTTCAGAGCCGGTTAACCGTGCCCGCCGCAGGGTCGGGCAATGTCGCGATATATCCGCCGCCGCGCGCCCGGCGTGTGTGTCTTCTTCACCGTCGCGCTGGCCGCGCGCGGCTCGGGCCTGCTCGTGCGCGAGATCGAGCGGTTGCGGGAGGCCGTGGCGGCGACGAGACGCGAGCGGCCGTTCGGGATCGACGCATGGGTGGTGATGCCGGATCATCTGCATGCGGTGTGGACGTTGCCGGAGGGGGACGGGGAATATTCGGTGCGGTGGAGGTTGATCAAAAGCCGGTTCTCGCGCGGATTGCCGAGGGGGCGGTTGCGGTCGAGCCATGAGGGGCGACAGGAGCGCGGGATATGGCAGCGCCGGTATTGGGAGCATCATATTCGGGACGAGAACGAGTACACCGCGCATGTCCGGTATTGCCACACGAACCCGGCCAAGCACGGGTTTGTCGAACGGCCCGAGGACTGGCCGCATTCGTCGATCCACCGGGAGATTGCGGCGGGGCGATGACAGGGTGCGTGATTTCACGCACCCATGATGGGCGGCGGTCGGGGTGATTGCTTTGGGGAGTGGTGCGTGCGAGTACGCACCCTACGTCTTGCTTTGAAATGGACGGACCGCCATCCCGCATATTGAACCCAAGCTGAATTGACTTTTGCGCCCAAAATAGTAGGATCATTCGATCCGGTGCCTCGTTTAGACCGGATTGAAAAGCGCACCGGAGACCGGCCAATCGACCGGATCAATGGAGAGCTTCATGACTCAGAAGGTTCCAACAATCAGTGGTCTGCGTAATGCGGTTAAGAATTCTGACTCAACAACGCTGAAATCCTACTACGCCAGAGATGCGGTCCTTACCGTGATCGACAGCGTCAATACACCCAGTCGACCGCGAACACTGACAGGCGCCAACGAGATAGGCGCCTTTCTGGACGACGTCTACAGCCGCGACATGACACACTCGATCGACCTTGGGGTACGAGAGGGCAACATGCTCGCCTTTGTGGAACACTGCAAAAATGGCGATGGTACGCGCGTCGTTGCGTCGAACACCGATGAACTTGGCCCTAACGGAATCGTCCGGCAAACGATCGTTCAGGCCTGGGACAACTGACTGACAACATAGCAAAAACTCACCTGGAGAACGACCATGCATAGCAATGTGTGTTTATTGGTGTTTGGGGTGTCTGCGGCAGCACTTCTTCCGCTTGGAGCCCTAGCGCAAAGCGACGAAGACATGATCAAGAGCGCCGAGTCGGCTGCGCCGGCGGCGGTATCCTCGGCCGCGACGATCTATGCGGCCGATGAGCAGGGCAACATGAAAACCCTGCGCGAAGGCAGCAACGGCTGGTGGTGCATGCCGGACAGCCCCGCGACGCCGGGTCCCGATCCGATGTGCGGCGACGCCAACGCAATGGAATGGGCGATGGCGTGGATTGGCAAGACCGAGCCGCCGAAAGGCAAGGTCGGGTTTATGTACATGCTGGAAGGCGGTACGGATGCCAGCAATACCGATCCCTATGCCACCGCCCCGGAAGCGGGCAATAACTGGATCAAGACCGGGCCGCATGTGATGGTGATGAACGCAGTTGAAATGATGGCCGGCTACCCGGCCGACGCGCAACCCGACACGTCAAAGCCATATGTCATGTGGGCCGGGACGCCCTATCAGCACCTGATGGTGCCGATCCAGTAGCGGCCAGCGGTACCGTGGCTGCGGCGGGGAACGGCCCCGCCGCGGTCGGAATGCCGCTTAGCATAAGAGTCTTGAATGGATTGCATGGCGCCAGAACAGCGGATGGGCGTCCGTCTCGCCCTTCTGGTCGGATGCCCTATCACCGCATGAACTTCTTGTGCTTCAACCGTTTCGGTTCGACGGCATCCGCCCCCAAGCGCCGTTTCTTGTCTTCCTCGTAATCCTCGAAATTGCCCTCGAACCATTCGACATGGGCGTCGCCTTCGAAGGCGAGGATATGGGTGCATAGGCGGTCGAGGAAGAAGCGGTCGTGGCTGATGATCACGGCACAGCCGGCGAAGTTCTCGACGGCGTCTTCCAGCGCGCGCAGGGTTTCGACGTCGAGGTCGTTGGTGGGTTCGTCGAGCAGGAGGACATTGCCGCCCGAGCGCAAGAGTTTCGCCATGTGGACGCGGTTGCGCTCGCCGCCTGAGAGAAGCCCGACCTTCTTTTGCTGGTCGCCGCCCTTGAAGTTGAAGGCGCCGCAATAGGCGCGGGAATTGACCTCGGCATCGCCCAGCTCGATGAGTTCGGCGCCGCCCGAGATCTCCTCCCAGACGGTCTTCGCGGGGTCGAGCGCGTCGCGGGACTGGTCGACGTAAGCGAGTTTCACCGTGTCGCCATATTCGACCGTGCCGGTATCGGGCTTTTCCTGCCCCGTGAGCATGCGGAAGAGCGTGGTCTTGCCCGCACCGTTCGGGCCGATCACGCCGACGATGCCGCCGGGGGGGAGGCTGAAGGAGAGATCCTCGATCAGCTGCTTGTCGCCCATATGCTTGGCGAGGTTTGCCACCTCGATCACCTTCTGGCCGAGCCGGGGGCCGTTCGGGATGATGATCTGGGCGCGGCTAAGCTTTTCGCGTTCGGACTGTTCGGCGAGGTCGTTATAGGCGTTAATTCGGGCCTTCTGCTTGGCATGGCGCGCCTTGGCGCCCTGCCGGATCCAGGCGAGTTCGCGTTCGAGGGTCTTCTGCTTCGACTTGTCCTCGCGCGCTTCCTGTTCGAGGCGCTTGGCCTTCTGTTCGAGCCAGGAGGAATAGTTGCCCTCGTAGGGGATGCCGCGGCCGCGGTCGAGTTCGAGGATCCAGCCGGTGATCTCGTCGAGGAAGTAGCGGTCATGGGTAACGATCAGGATCGTACCCTTGTAGTCGATGAGATGCTGCTGCAGCCAGGCGATGGTCTCGGCGTCGAGATGGTTGGTGGGTTCGTCCAGGAGCAGCATGTCGGGGGCTTCGAGGAGGAGCTTGCAGAGTGCAACCCGGCGCTTTTCGCCGCCCGAGAGGGTGTCGACCTGCGCGTCGTCGGGGGGGCAGCGGAGCGCCTCCATCGAGACGTCGATCTGGGCGTCGAGGTCCCAGAGGTTCTGTGCGTCGATCTCGTCCTGCAGTTTCGCCATCTCGTCGGCGGTCTCGTCGGAATAGTTCATGGCGAGGTGGTTGTAGCGGTCGAGGATCGCCTTTTTCGGGGCGACGCCGAGCATGACGTTGTCGCGCACCGAGAGGGTTTCGTCGAGCACCGGTTCCTGCGGCAGGTAGCCGACCTTGGCGCCCTCGGCGGCCCAGGCCTCGCCCGAGAAATCCTTGTCGAGCCCGGCCATGATCTTGAGGAGCGTCGACTTGCCCGCGCCGTTCACCCCGACGACGCCGATCTTGACGCCGGGCAGGAAGGAGAGGCGGATGTTCTCGAAGGTCTTCTTGCCGCCGGGATAGGTCTTGGAGACGCCATCCATGTGATAGACGTATTGATAGCTGGCCATGGGGATGCTCCGCGTTGAGTTCGCGGTTGTCTAACCGGTTCGGCGGGGACAGACAATTCCCCCGAAGCGCGCTCGTGATGCGTGCCCCGCGGGATTGGTCGGCAGGCGATTGCGGCGCTAGTTCTTGCCGTCGAGTTCGATCAGCGTACCGATGCGCTTGCCGATGGCGGATTTGCCGCTGATCGGAAGGTCCTGCACTGCTTTCGCCAGATCCCGCTGCCCTTCTCGGTGGGCGATCTTGACGAAACGCTGGATGCGCTCAGCATCCTTCTTGGAGAGCTTGTGAGCGAAGATCTCGTCGCTGGTGCGAGCGCCGCTGAGGACGGGGATCAGCGCATCCGTGGCGGCGCGGCGAAAGTCGCCGCTGCGCAAGAGCCGCAAGAAGATATCATGGCGATGGGTGCGCAAGAGGTCGGAAACCTCCCGCCCGGGGCTGGTTTCGAGAAGCCGCCGCTCGACCGAGCGGGCGAGGCCCGCGCTGGGCAGCCGCCCCGAGCGCCGGTTGCGCTCGGCGCCGGTCAGGCGCGACGCGGCGATGCCTGGAGCCTCATCGCCCGCCGCCAGCCCGTCGAGATAGGCCGGGTGGCCCGAGGCGCAGATCACGTCGAGGTCGAGTTCGCTGAACACGGTCTGGATCTTGCAGGCGACGCCCTTGCCGTCGACCTTGGCAAAGACCAGACCCACGTCGGGCTGGATCACGGAGTTGTCCTCTGACACGACGCAGAAGAGGACCAAACCGGAATCGCCGTCGGAGGCGACGCCGGGCAGCGGCGTGCCCGGATCACCCTGAAAAAGGTAGCAGTCGCAGAAGTCCACTTCCTTGAAATTGCCGGGGCTGAGCGGGAACTGGATCAAAAGGGCGTAGTCCGTATCGACGATGGTGCCGGTCGTCAGGCCGGTCGTCTGACCGGATTTCTGAACCGGATCGCCCATGCCGACCGTGCCGATCTGGTAGATCGCGGGGCCGATTTCGAGCGCGGTCAGGTCGATCGGTCCGGGTCGTCGGCCTTGATGAAAGCCGCATCGACGAAGTTGCAGTCGTCGGGCGTCGGCTCGGCCGGGGAGACCGTGACCGACTTGGCGCGCTTGACCGTGCCGATCCGGTCCACGGCAAGCGAGCCGCCATCGTTCGAGCCGGGCTGGATCACCGGCGCGCCGTTGCTGCCGCCGCTGACATGGCGGTTGGTGAGCGCCACGACCGTGTCATCGGTCTTGTCGAAGACCCAGGCGCCAAGCGTGCCATTGCCGCCGCTGCCGGGGATCGAGATGCTGGTTCCGCCGGGCACCGGGCGCAGGGCGGTTTCGGGATCGCCCGTGATCACGCTTGGCGGGCCCATTTCGATGATGTCGGTGTCGATCTCGATCAGGGTTCCGTCCGCACCGGGAATGGTGATGGTCCTTGGCGCGCGCGCTTCGGGCGGCAGGCGATCCTTCGGCAGCTTGCAGCTGACATAGATCCGCAAGGCGAGCGCACCGGTTTCCTTGCCCTTGACGGTTTTCGGCCCGATGCCGTGGGCATTGTGGCGGCGGAAGGCGCCGCCGGCGATGAACAGGGGAAGGTGGGTGCGCAGGAACCTGACCTTGCGCCGGTTTTCGGGTGTATCGATAGAGGTGGGAAGGCCATCACTGGTCATGATTTGGGTCCTCAAATTGTTTGGTCAAAATGTCTGGTATGAATGGAAATCATACCACAAAACGCGCCGTCGCGGTAGGACGGGCTAAGGTGTAAATCGGCGCGGCGAGGGGCGGAATGGAGCAATTGACGTACCTGATGGCGCGGCATGGGCAGGCCGGACGGGTGGTCTGGATCGGGTTGCGCGGCGCACGGCGCGCGGGGTTGCGCGTGGTGGAGCGGGTCTGGATCGGGATGGACGGGCCCGAGGGCGATCACGGGCGCGGCGGCAAGCGCGCGGTGACACTGGTGCAGGGCGAGCATCTGCCGGTGATCGGCGCGATGCTGGGGCGCGGGCCGGTCGATCCTGCTGCGCTGCGCCGCAACCTGGTGATCGAGGGGATCAATCTGGCGGCGCTGAAGGGGCGGCAGGTCCGGGTCGGCGGCGCGCTGCTGGACGTGACCGGCCTCTGCGCGCCCTGTTCGCGGATGGAAGAGGCGTTCGGGCCCGGTGGCTACAGCGCGGTGCGCGGCCATGGCGGCTGGTGCGCCAGCGTTCTCGAACCCGGCGAGGTCGCCCTGGGGGACCCGGTCGTGCCGGTGGCCGCGCCGGATGGCCCGGCCTAACGCGTTTTCGCGGGGGGTCAGTTGCTGATCCAGATTTCCAGAAGGCGCGGCGGCACGATCAGGCCGGAGCCGCTGAAATCGCGGACCATGATCGGGTTGCCGGGGCGCTCTGCCTTGATCGCATGGGCCAGTGCAACGGCATCGGCGCGGGCCTCGGGGGAGAAGAAGCGCACTTCGGACTGATTGAGCGCGCGGCTTGTCCATTCGCGCTCGGCGACCGGCCAGCCATGTTTTGCAAGGCTTCGCGACAGGGCGGCCACCTCGCGCTGCGGCAGACCGGGGGCGACCTGCAGCGCGATCGGGCCGTCATAGGGCAGGGCGCGGGCGGGATCGGTGGCCTGGGTCTTGGTGACCACTTCAGGTGCGGCGGCAAAGGCGATCTGCCAGTGCCAGGGGGCAGGGCCGGCGGCGATCTCGATGGCCGGGAACAGCCGCTCTTCGCATTTCTCCGGCGGCTCGAAGAGGATGCGCACGTAGCAGGCCGGGGTCGGCAGGCGTCCGCTGAGGCCGATGGCGGAATCGACGAGGCCGGCGAGGAAGGCGACGAAGGTCGCGGTGACCGCCCAGCCGAGCACCATACACATGCGGCGGTCGGTGGCGACGAAGGCGATGATGGTCGCAAGGAAGGCAAGGCCCAGCATGTAGCCCGCGACGTAAAGCGGGTAGGGGTTGCGGCCGATCCATGTGACCGCGATGCTGGCGGCGGCGAGGGTGGCAAGGCCGGTCAGGATGAACCGGGCGACCTTGGGATTGACCTGAAGCAGGGTCTGAATAACGGCAACGGGAGTCATGACGACACCTTTTGCTAATTCATTTGATTGAATACCGGACGAGAATACACGAAATGTGTGTTTTCGGCAATCTTACGCTAGGTAAGCTATTCCATCCCTTTGGGCTGAATTCGTCTGGAAACTGGTGGGCCAGGCGGGTGCGCCGGCCTTTGCGGCGTTGACAAGTTGGGCGTGTCACCGTTCATGGGGCAGGGTACAGCGGGAGCGTCAGACGTGGTACAATCGCCGCTCAGGGCAAGGCCGGGGCAGGTCATCGGTCTGCTCGGAGGGTCCTTCGATCCGCCGCATCGCGGGCATGTGCACATCACGCGCGAGGCGCTGAAGCTGTTTCGGCTGGATCAGGTCTGGTGGCTGGTCAGTCCGGGCAATCCGCTGAAGGCCGAGGGGCCGGCGCCGCTGGCGCGCAGGATGGCGGCGGCGCGGGCGATCATGCAGCATCCGCGCGTGCGGATCAGCGATTTCGAGGCCCTTGCAGGGACACGGTACACAGCCGAGACGCTGCAGGCGCTGAAGGCGCGATATCCGGCGCTGCGCTTCGTCTGGCTGATGGGGGCGGATAATCTGGCGCAGCTGCACCGTTGGCAGGATTGGCGCTGGATCATCGAGAACGTGCCTATCGGCGTGCTGGCGCGGCCGGGGCAGCGGATCTCGGCGCGGCTGTCGGTAGCGGCGAACTGCTACGAGCGCTACCGGCTGCGCGGGCGCGATGCTGCACTTCTTGCGCGTTTAGCGCCACCTGCTTGGTGTTTCGTTAACCTGCCGATGGTTGACTTGTCGTCAAGCGCGATACGGGCGGCGGGAGACTGGCAGAGATAGACTTGCCCGATCCGGGCGAAGGAGCTTAACTCGACGTTATGAACGAGCGACACGGAAAGACCATCACACGGCGGGCCCTGCTGGCGGGGCTGGCGGCGGGCGCCGGACAGGTGGCTTGGGGCAAGGCGCCCGAGATCTCGCTGCGCCCGCCGGCGCGGCCAGCAGGGGGTGCTGCGCAGATCGTGCCCGAAGTGCAGGCGCTGATCGCGCGTATGGGCCTCAGCGGCAAGCTGGGCTTTGTCGTCGCCAATGCGCGGACCGGTCAGCTCTTGGAGCAGCACAACCCGCTTCTGGGACTGCCGCCCGCGAGTGTCCTGAAGGCGATCACCGCGCAATATGCGCTGGAGGCGCTGGGTCCGACCTATGCCTTCTCTACGCGGCTGATGGCGGCGGGGCCGCTCGTGAATGGCCGCGTCGAGGGCGATCTGGTTCTGGTCGGCGGTGGCGATCCGCTGCTGGACACGGACGGGCTGGCGGAGCTTGCGGCGGCGCTGAAAGCGGCCGGTGTGCGCGAGGTCCGGGGGCGGTTTCTCGTGCATGACGGGGCGCTGCCGAGGATCGGCTCGATCGACGCCAGCCAGCCGGATCATCTGGGCTACAACCCGGCAGTGTCAGGGCTGAACCTGAACTTCAACCGCGTCCATTTCGAATGGAAGAAGGCCGGTGAAAGCTACAACGTCAAGATGGATGCGCGGTCCGAGAAGTACCGCCCCGACATCCGCATGGCGCGGATGCGGCTCGCCGACCGGAAAACGCCGGTTTACACCTATGCCAGCCAGGGCGGGGTCGAGGACTGGACCGTGGCGCGCTCGGCCCTTGGCACCGGCGGCAGCCGCTGGCTGCCGGTCCGGCGGCCCGACCTTTATGCGGGCGAGGTGCTGCAGACCTTCGCGCGGTCGCATGGCATCGTGCTGAAGGCGCCGGAGGCGGTGTTTGGACCGCTGCCCAAACTGACATTGGCCGAGCGGCAGAGCATCCCCTTGCAACGGATCCTGCATGGCATGCTTCTGTATTCCACCAACCTGACCGCGGAAGTGGTTGGGCTGTCGGCGACATCGGCGCGCGGGCGGCTGGGAAGCAGTCTTGAGGAATCAGCTGCGGAAATGTCGGTCTGGTCGCATGAGAGGCTCGGGCTGAGACAGGCAAGTTTCGTCGACCATTCGGGTCTGGGCGATGACACGCGGATCTCGGCTTCTGACATGGTTCGGGGGCTGACGCGGCTGGGGCCGGACAGCACGCTGGCGACGATCCTGAAATCGGTGCCGATGCGCGATACCAAAGGCAATGTGCTGCACAACCATCCGACACGGGTCCGCGCCAAGACCGGGACGCTGAACTTCGTCAGCGGTCTGGCCGGGTTCATCAATCTGCCGGGGCGCACCGATCTGGCCTTTGCGATCTTTTCCGCCGATATGGACCGCCACAATGCGATCCCCGACGCGCATCGCGAGCGGCCGCCGGGCGCGCGCGGCTGGGCCGGACAGGCGCGCAAGGTGCAGCAGGGGCTGATAGACCGCTGGTCAAAGCTTTACAGTTGAGTTGCGACAGGCCCGTTTCGGGCCAGCGTTAACTTTTATAAAGTTTGCTCTTAAGCGAAAGTCCGCCGCCGCTCAAAGCGTGAGGTGGCGAGCCCGCGAGCCGCGTTCGATCGCTGCCGCATGCAGGCGGTCGATATTCAGCTCATAGCGGATTTCCTCCAGCAGGCGCAGCTCGGACTCGCCAAGATTGCCGTCGGCGGCCGCGACATCGCAGGCCAGCGCGTAGGCGGTTTCATTCAGCCGCTCGGGCAGGTTGTCGCGGATCAGGCCGAACAGGGCGTCAAGCCCGTCCTCTTCCGAAAAGAGATCGAACACGGTCTGCGAAACCAGTTTGATCCGGTCCGGATCATAGTCGGAAAAGACCGGCAGATGGTTCACGATCGCCTCGATCGTGACCAGTTCCGCGGTGCGGATATTCTCGTCCGAGGCCGAGGTCGCGACCATCACCGCGATAAGACAGTCTTCGGGGGTCAGCGAATGGGGGATATCGGTCACGGCGGGCTTTCCTGTGGCTTTTGTTGCAGTGCAGAATATTGACGCAGGCCCGCCCCGGCAATAGGTAGCGGTGCTTATCGGGGCGGAGGGCGTCCCGGCAATGGAAAGTGTGTCTGACATGTCCGATCTGCGCGACGCTGCGATGAGTTCCAAGGCCTGGCCTTTCGAGGAAGCGCGCCGCGTGCTCAAACGCTACGAGAAGGCGCCGCCGGAGAAGGGCTATGTGCTGTTCGAGACCGGTTACGGGCCGAGCGGTCTGCCACATATCGGCACCTTTGGCGAGGTGCAGCGCACGACGATGATCCGTCGCGCCTTCGAGATGATCAGCGACGTTCCGACGAAGCTTCTGTGCTTTTCCGATGACCTCGACGGGATGCGCAAGATCCCCGACAACGTGCCGCAGCCCGAGATGCTGCGCGAGCATCTGCAGAAGCCGCTGACTAGCGTCCCCGACCCGTTCGGCAAGTATCAGAGCTTCGGCGACCATAACAACGCCATGCTGTTGAGATTCCTCGATACTTTCGGGTTCGACTATGAATTCGCGAGCGCCACAGAGTACTACAATTCGGGCAAGATGGACGCGATCCTGCTGCGCGCCGCCGAACGCTATGACGCGATCATGGAGGTGATGCTGGCCAGCTTGCGCGAGGAGCGCCAGCAGACCTATTCCTGCTTCCTGCCGATCAGCCCGATTTCCGGCCGGGTCATGTATGTGCCGATGAAGGAGGTCAATGCCAAGGATGGCACGATCACCTTCGAGGGCGAGGACGGGCGCGACTGTACGCTGCCGGTTACCGGCGGCAACGTGAAGCTGCAGTGGAAGCCCGATTTCGGCGCGCGCTGGGCGGCGCTGGGTGTTGATTTCGAGATGTATGGCAAGGACCATTCCAGCAACACGCCGATCTATGACGGGATCTGCGAGATCCTTGGCGGCAGGGCCCCGGAGCATTTCATCTACGAGCTGTTTCTGGATGAAGAGGGCGGCAAGATCTCGAAATCCAAGGGCAACGGCTTGACCATCGACGAATGGCTGACCTATGCCGCGACCGAGTCCTTGGGCTATTTCATGTACCAGAAGCCGAAGACCGCCAAGCGGATGTGGTTCGACGTGATCCCGAAGGCGGTCGACGAATATCACCAGCAGTTGAAGGCCTATGAAGGCCAGGACGCGGCGCAAAGGCTGGCGAACCCGGTTTACCATGTGCATGGCGGCGATGTGCCGGTGTCCAATATGGTGGTGCCTTTCGCCATGCTGCTCAATCTGGCGGCGGTTTCGGCGGCCGAGGACAAGGAGCGGATGTGGGGCTTCATCCGGCGTTATGCGCCCGAGGCCAGCCCCGAGACCCATCCTGACCTCGACGAGGCGGCAAAGTTCGCGGTGCGTTATTACCACGATTTCGAGAAGCCGAAGCGGGTTTTCCGGCTGCCCGACGACAAGGAGCGCGCTGCATTCGAGGATCTGCGCGAGCGGCTGAAGGGCTGGCAGGGCGGGCTCGATCCCGAGGCGTTGCAGACCATGGTTTTCGCGGTCGGCAAGGAGCATGGGTTCGAACCGCTGCGCGACTGGTTCAAGGCGCTTTACGA
>JBFKFZ010000046.1:0-24647 GCA_041633555.1 Paracoccaceae bacterium
CCCCCCCCCCCCCCCCCCCCCCCCCCCCCCCCCCCCCCCCCCCCCCCCCCCCCCGCCTTGCCCAACCAAGAGGCCCGGACATGACGATCAAGCTCTATTGCTTCGGCGAAAGCGGCAACGCCTACAAGGCCGCATTGACGCTGGAATTGTCGGGCCTTGAATGGGAGCCGGTCTTTGTCGATTTCTTCAACGGCGAAACCCGCACGCCGGATTTCCGGGCGATGAACGAAATGGGCGAAGTGCCTGTGATGATCGATGGCGACACCACCCTGACCCAATCCGGCGTGATGCAGGATTATATCAGCTCCAAGACCGGCAAGCTCGGCGGCCAGAGCGCCGACGAGCGCCGCGAGATTCTGCGCTGGATGTTCTGGGACAATCACAAGATGTCGAGCCAGGCGGGTCCGCTGCGCTTCATGATGAACTTCATACCCGAAGCCAAGCGCCCGGCGGCGGCCATCGACTGGCTGACCGGCCGATTCCATTCCGCTCTGAAGGTGCTCGACACAGCGCTCGAGGGCAAGGACTGGCTGGTCGGCGACCGCCTGACAATCGCCGATATCGCCTGCTGCGGCTACCTTTTCTACCCCGAGCCCTTCGGTTTCGACCGCAAGGCCTATCCGAATATCGACCTCTGGCTGACCCGGATCAGCGAAGCGCCGGGCTGGAAGGCCCCCTATGACCTGATGCCCGGCTCCCCCGCCGACCGCGCCTGAAGGAGGCAAGAATGTCCGAAGCCTTTATCTATGATGCCGTCCGCTCACCACGCGGCAAGGGCCGCAGCGATGGGTCGCTGCATGAAGTGACCGCGCTGCGGCTCTCCGCCCAGATGCTGAACGCGATCAAGGATCGCAACGATCTGGCCGGTCACGCGGTTGAAGATGTGATCTGGGGCAACGTCACGCAAGTGGGCGAACAGGGTGGCTGCCTTGCCCGTACCGCCGTGCTCGCCTCCGACCTTGATGAGTCGATCCCCGGCCTTGCCATCAACCGCTTCTGCGCCTCGGGGCTCGAGGCGGTGAACCTCGCTGCGAACCAGGTGAAGGGCGGTGCGGGATCCGCCTATATCGCCGGCGGCGTCGAGATGATGAGCCGCGTCGCGATGGGTTCCGACGGGGCCGCCATCGCCGTCGATCCGAGCGTCGCGATGGATCGCTATTTCGTGCCGCAGGGCATTTCGGCCGACATCATCGCCACCGAATACGGCTTCACCCGCGACGAGGCCGACACGCTGGCCGTCGAGTCGCAAAAGCGCGCCAAATCCGCCTGGGATGACAACCGCTTTGCCCGGTCGATCGTGACGGTGCGCGACCAGAACGGCCTGCCGATCCTTGACACCGACGAATATATGCGGCCCGAAACCGACATGCAGTCGCTCGGCGCGCTGAAGCCCAGCTTCAAGGACATGGGCGAGGTCATGCCCGGCTTCGACAAGGTTGCGCTGATGAAATATCCGCATCTGGAGCGGATCAACCACATCCACCATGCGGGCAATTCCAGCGGCATCGTCGACGGCGCCGCCGCGGTTCTGATCGGCAACAGGGCGTATGGCGAGGCGAACGGCCTGAAACCCCGCGCCCGGATCAGGGCGACCGCCAAGATCGGCACCGATCCGACGATCATGCTGACTGGCCCGGTGCCTGTCACCCAGAAGATCCTGAAAGAAAGCGGCATGTCGATATCCGACATTGACCTCTTCGAGGTCAATGAGGCCTTCGCCGCCGTGGTCATGCGCTTCATGCAGGCCTTTGATGTCGATCTCGACAAGGTGAACGTCAATGGCGGCGCGATCGCCATGGGCCACCCGCTCGGCGCAACCGGGGCGATGATCCTCGGCACGCTGCTCGACGAATTGGAACGCACTGGAAAGGGCACGGGTCTCACCACGCTCTGCATCGGCTCCGGCATGGGTGCGGCGACAATCATTGAGAGGCTGTGATGCCAAAACTCGACCTTTCGAAAGCCCCCGTGAAAACCGGTTCGATCTACCCTGAGCCCCATGCCGGCCAGATGGCCGGGCGCTCGTCGCTGCGGCTCGGCGATCTTGGCGGGCTGACCCAGTTCGGCGTGAACCTCGTGACCCTGAAGCCCGGCGCGACATCCTCGCTCCGGCACTGGCACCTCCACGAGGACGAATTCGTGATAGTGACCGAGGGCCATCTGGTGCTGATCCAGGATGGAGGCGAAACCCGGATGCGGGCGGGCGAATGCGCGGCCTTTCCCGCCGGTGACACCGATGGCCACCATTTCATCAACCGGTCTCTGTCCGAGGCCCGGTTCCTCGTCGTCGGCACCAGGGCACCGCGCGAGGTCGTGACCTATTCCGATGTCGACATGATGCTCGAGCTGGAAGGTGGTAAGGCCCGTTTCACCCGCAAGGATGGCAGCCCCCTGCCCGACACCAAATGAGCCAGCGATACGATTTGCAGACCCACGGCAAGCGCTCCGCCGCCGCCGACAAAATGCCTGAACGAGGATCAAGATGACCGATTTCACCTATGCCGTAGATGCCGACGGAGTCGCCACGATCACTTGGGACACGGTAGGCAAATCCATGAACGTGATGAACCAGCAGGGCTTCATCGATCTCGACAATCATATCGACACCGCCCTGGCCGACGAGGCCGTCAGGGGCGTGATCATCACCTCCGGAAAGGCCGGCAGTTTCGCGGGCGGGATGGACCTGAACGTCATCTCGAAGATGAAGGAAAGCGCCGGGGACGATCCGGCAAGGGGCCTGTTCGACGGGCTGATGCAGACCCACGCGATCCTGCGCAAGATCGAACGCGCCGGGATGGATCCCAAGACGGGCAAGGGCGGCAAGCCGATTGTCGCGGCCCTGCCCGGCACTGCGCTTGGCATCGGCTACGAGATCCCCTTGGCATGCCACCGGATCATTGCCGCCGACAATCGGGATGCCAAGATCGGCCTGCCGGAAATCAAGGTGGGCATCTTCCCCGGCATGGGCGGCACGACACGCCTCACACGGATGATGGGCGCTATGGCAGCCTCGCCCTTCTTGCTGCAGGGCAAGCTCTCGGACCCCAAGGCGGCGAAGGCGGCAGGGCTCGTTCACGACGTGGTCCCTGCCGAACAACTGCTTGAAAAAGCAAAGGAATGGGTGCTGAGCGCCAAGGATGCCGACATCGTCAAACCCTGGGACCAGAAAGGGTTCAAGATGCCCGGCGGCGCGCCCTATCACCCGGCGGGTTTCATGACCTTCGTCGGCGCCAGCGCGATGGTCAACGGCCAGACGATGGGCGTCTACCCGGCCGCCAAGGCGCTCTTGTCGGCGGCCTATGAAGGCGCACTGGTGCCGTTCGACACCGCGATCCGGATCGAGGCGCGCTGGTTCACCAACGTGCTGATGAACCCGTCCTCCGGCGCGATGATCCGCTCGCTTTTCGTGAACAAGGAGGCGCTGGAAAAAGGTGCCGTTCGTCCCGGCAACATGGCCGATCAGAAGGTCGGCAAGGTCGGCATCATGGGCGCAGGCATGATGGGGGCCGGGATCGCCTATGTGTCGGCGAAGGCCGGGATCGAGGTTGTCCTGATCGACCAGAAGCAGGAGGCGGCCGACAAAGGCAAGGCCTATTCCGAGGGCATCCTCGACAAGGGCATCTCCCGCAAGAAGGTCACGCCGGAGGCCAAGGCCGAGGTGCTGGGCCGGATCACCGCGACAACTGACTATGCCGCCCTGAAGGGCTGTGACCTGATCGTTGAGGCGGTCTTCGAGGATCCCGCGATCAAGGCCGAGGTGACCGCCAAGGTCGAAGCGGTCGTGGGCGAGGACTGCATATTCGCAACCAACACTTCGACCCTGCCGATCAGCGAACTGGCCAAGGCCAGCCAGCGGCCGGAACAGTTCATCGGCATCCATTTCTTCTCGCCGGTCGACAAGATGCTGCTGGTCGAAATCATCAAGGGCAGACAGACCGGCGACCGCGCCGTCGCCAAGGCGCTCGACTATGTCCGCCAGATCCGCAAGACCCCGATCGTGGTCAACGACGCGCGCTTCTTCTACGCCAATCGCTGCATCATTCCTTACGTCAATGAAGGCCTGCGGATGGTGAAGGAGGGCATCGAGCCCGCGCTGATCGAAAACGCCGCCAGGTTGGTCGGCATGCCGCTAGGTCCCTTGCAACTCAACGACGAGACCTCGATTGATCTCGGCGTCAAGATTGCCAAGGCCACCAAGGCGGCGATGGGTGCGGAATACGACAACGATGCCGCCGACGAAGTGCTGTACTGGCTCTTCGAGCAGGGCCGCCTGGGCCGGAAATCGGCGGCCGGCTTCTACGCCTATGACGACAAGGGCAAGCGCACCGGGCTCTGGGAGGGACTGCGCGAAAAGTACGCGACCGGCGGCGACCAGCCTGAGGTGACAGAGGTCCAGCATCGCCTGCTGATGGCGCAGGTCTTGGAGGCCGTGCGCGCGCTGGAAGAAGATGTGCTGATGGATATCCGCGAAGGCGATGTCGGCGCCATCCTCGGCTGGGGCTTCGCGCCCTGGTCGGGCGGGCCATTCTCCTGGCTCGACATGATCGGCGCGGCAAATGCCGTCGAGATCTGCGAGCGGCTGGAATCCCGACACGGCGCCCGATTTAACACCCCGAAATTGCTGCGCGAACTGGCCGCCAACGGCGAGAGCTTCTACGGTCGCTTCAGCGGTGCGGCCGCAATAGCCGCCTAGAAACTGTAGCCGAACCGCGCGATATCCGCCCCGCAAAGCCGCGCCAAAAGCGCGGCTTTGTCGTCGGAATAGTAGCCGCGATAGTCAGCCTCGCGGTCCGAAACATTGACTCGTTCGATTGCGCCAAGCGGGAAGCCCAGATGCGCCTCGAAGGGCGCAATATCATCGGACAGATGTTCGATCCGGGCAAAAAGCCGGCAGTGCTCGATGCCGTTTCGGTCGCTGACATAGCTGCCGTATGGCGCTGACCTTATGGAGGCTTGAATGGCGGGGTGATCAAGAAACCCGTCGAATTTCAGTTCCTTGGCGAGCGTAACCGCCTCATGGCTGAAACTCTGCGCCTTAAGCCAATGATAATAGCTGACGACCCGGTCCCAGGGATTTCGAACGATGGTCAGCACGAAAAACGTGCTCATTTCTTCTTCCGTGACGACACCATGGATGTCCGCCAGCCCGGAATGCTTCCAAAGCCGCCCCGATCCTTCCAGGCCCTTGACCCGCTTGCGGCGGCGGACCGCTTTCGGCGTGTCACCGATCAAGATGTCGTCGGCCATCGCCCGGCTCTCCAGCGCCAGTGACAGGGCCGTCCCGCCTGTCTTGGGGATATGCACGAAAATGTAGCGGCGGCCGCGAGAGATGATCATGCGGCCTCTCTAGCAGAGGTTGCAGACCTGCGCGACATTCCAGGTGCCGGCGGCGACAGCCAAATTTTGCACTTTCTATCCAATGTCATCATGGCGATACTTTGCCCATGGCTCGGAACATGGCAGCAGGAGACTGGGATGGGTTGGCTGGAAGACGAGAGCGGGCTGGAAAGGCGCCGGGCGAATTTCGTGCCTCTGACGCCGCTGTCACATCTGAACCGCGCGGCCCTTGTCTTTCCCGATCATCCTGCCCTGATCTATGGCGACCGGCGCTACAATTACCGCGACTATCACGCGCGGGTCTCGCGTCTGGCCTCGGCGCTGGTCAAGCTTGGCGTGAAATCCGGCGAGGTCGTCGCGACCCTGCTGCCCAATATCCCGGCCCAGGCCGAAGCGCATTTCGGCGTCCCAGCCACGGGCGCGGTCCTGAACACCATCAACACCCGGCTCGAGGCGCACACCGTCGCCTACATCTTCGCCCATGGCGGCGCGCGGTTTGTCCTTGTCGACACCCAACTTCTGCCCCTGGCCGAAGAGGCCATTGCCCTGATGGAGGGATCCGGCCCCAGTATCATCGAGGTGGCCGATCCCCAGGCAGGAATGGTCCCGACCGCGCGCTACCCGGAATATGAAACGCTTCTGCAGGGGGGCGATCCGGCCTTTAGCTGGAAGCTGCCCGAGGATGAGTGGGAGAGCCTCGCGCTCAACTACACGTCCGGAACTACCGGCCGGCCCAAGGGCGTCGTTTATCACCATCGCGGCGCCTATCTGATGACCATGGGCACTGTCGTTTCCTGGCGCATGGTGCTGCATCCGACCTTCCTGACGATCGTGCCGCTCTTTCATTGCAACGGCTGGAACCACACCTGGATGATGCCGGTTCTGGGCGGCACCGTGGTCTGCTGCCGCGACATCACCGCGCGCAACATCTACAACACCATCGCGGATGAGGGCGTCACCCATTTCGGCGGCGCGCCGATCGTACTGAACGCCATCGTCAACGCAAAGCCCGAGGATCGCCGCGACTTCGATCATGTGGTCGAGGTCTTCACCGCCGGGGCCCCTCCTCCCGCCGCGACGCTGAAAGCGATCGAGCCGCTGGGTTTCCGCGTCACGCAGGTCTACGGGCTGACCGAAACCTACGGTCATGTCACCGAATGCCTGTGGGACTCGGCGCGGTGGGACAGGCTGCCCGAGGATGAGCGCGCCGCGATCAAGGCCCGCACCGGTGTAGCGATGCCGATGATGGAGGATATCACCGCCCGGGCGCCGGACACGTTGGAACAGATCCCCAAGGACGGCGTCGCGTTGGGCGAGATCATGATCCGCGGCAACTCGGTGATGAAAGGCTATTACCGGAACAAGACCGCGACCGAAGAATGCTTCGACGGCGGCTATTTCCATTCCGGCGACATCGCCGCCCAACACCCCGACGGTTACCTGCAGATTACCGACCGGGCCAAGGACATCATCATTTCGGGGGGCGAGAATGTCAGCTCGGTCGAGGTGGAAGGCGCGCTGATGCACCACCCGGCCGTGTCGCTCTGTGCGGTCGTTGCCAAGCCCGACGAGAAATGGGGCGAAGTGCCCTGCGCTTTCGTCGAGACCAAAGAGGGCCGCAGCGTCGCCGAAGAGGAACTGATCGCCTTCGCCCGCGAACGCCTTGCCGGTTTCAAGACGCCGAAACGCGTCGTGTTTCAGGAACTTCCCAAGACCTCCACCGGCAAGATCCAGAAATTCGAGCTGCGCGCCGTGGCCAAATCGCTCTGACATTGTGGGAAGCCGGGCAAGCGGCTATCCTTGGCGCAACGACAACGATCGAGCAGGGCCACAGGCGGCCACATGACGGCACTCAAGGATTACCAACGTCTGGAATGCACGGGCATCTGGCGGGCGGCTGGGAGTGCCCAGCGACGCAACGTCATCGTGTCCCTTGGCGATGCCACGCTCGTGATCTTCGACCAGAAGGGCACGGCCCTGTCGCATTGGTCGCTCCCTGCCGTTGAACGGCTCAATCAAGGAATCCGCCCCGCCATATTCCGGCCGGGTCCCGATGCCGAGGAAACCCTCGAGCTCGATGACGACGTGATGATCAAGGGCATGACCCGCGTGCGAACGGCCATCGAACGCAGGCACCCGCATCCCGGACGCTTGCGGTTCCTGCTGCTCGCTGGCGGCATTGCCTTGGGGGCGGCCATTTCCACGCTCTGGCTGCCCGGTGCAATGATCGACTATGCCGCATCGGTCCTACCGCAAGCCAAACGTGCGGCCATCGGTCAGGCGCTTCTGGTGAACATCCGGCGGGTCGCCGGCAAGCCCTGCAACACCCCTGCCGGGCAAGTCGCGCTGGGGCGCATGCGCAGCCGCCTTGTCGGCGATGGGCCGGGGCGGATTGTCGTCCTGTCAGGCGGCGTCCTGCAGTCCCGCCACCTTCCCGGTGGCATCATCCTTATCAACCGTGCCCTCATTGAAGATCACGAAACGCCCGAAGTTGCCGCGGGCTTTGTCCTTGTCGAAAACCTGCGCGCCAAACAGTCCGACCCGATCGTTGAATTGCTGGACTATGCCGGGCTGATTTCAGCACTTCGGCTTCTGACGACTGGCGACGTTCCCGCGGAAAGCCTCGAATCCTATACCGAGGCCCTGCTTGTCGTCGAGGAGGCGCCGATTGATCCGGAGAAGGTTCTAGCCGCCTTCAACAATGCCGCCATCCCGACCGCCCCTTACGCCTATGCGCTTGATATCTCAGGCGAAACCACCGTCGATCTCATCGAGGCGGACAGGCTCGCACCGGATGCGGCAAAGCCCGTACTGTCCGACGGGGACTGGGTGGCGCTTCAGGGTATCTGCGGCGAGTAGCTGTCCGCCCGACGCCCTGTCGAACAGGCCGGAAGTTACCGGTCTTGACGCTCGTAGCCGATCAGCCTCGCCGGAACGCTATCGGTCCACAACCGCGCCATCTGCGCGTCGCCCTCGGCGGTTCTCGGACCGCGATGGAGGTTCAGCCGTCCGTCCATCCATGCGAGCCTGTAGCCCTTTGGAATGCGCAGACGTTGCGCTGGAGCCGCAGCAATGATCGTGTGCGGCGTGGTCTTTGCCCGGCTGACGGCGGCTGCCGGCACCGTGTCGACCGCCTGCCCGCCTGCCACCCGGAACCGCGTCGGCTTGTGGCCGCATAGCTGCTGCCTCTGGCTGTTCACCAGGGGCGCCCAATGCTCCTTGCCGTTGTAGACGGTCTGGCGGAACCGGCACCCGCCGCTATCGACATAGTGCGTTCCGACAAATCCCTGCGGCGGAAGTTCCATAGGTGCCCTGGCAACAGCCGCCGGTTGGGCCATGGCTGAACCGGCCCCCAGAAAGAGAAGAATCGACATCGCTCGCAATGCTGCAGTACCTGTCATATCTATCCTCGTATTCTTTTTTGGAGAATCGTGAAGCAATCGCGGCGACAAGTAAAGGCGGCTGCGCTATTTCGTGCCGAACATCCTGTCACCGGCATCGCCAAGCCCCGGAACGATGTAGCCCAGCTCGTTCAGCCGCTCGTCAATCGCCGCCGTCACGATCGGCACATCGGGATGAGCCTCTTTCATCCGGGCGATACCTTCGGGGGCCGCCAGAAGGCACATGAAGCGGATATTCGTCGCGCCGGACTGTTTCAGCAGATCGACCGCCGCCGCAGAGCTGTTTCCGGTCGCCAGCATCGGGTCGAGCGCGATCACCAGCCGCGTCGACAGCTCGGACGGCACTTTGTAGTAATACTGCACCGGTTGCAGCGTCTCTTCATCGCGGTACAGCCCAACGAACCCGACCCGCGCTGCCGGTATGAGTTCCAGAACTCCGTCCAGCAACCCGTTCCCGGCGCGCAGGATCGAGATCAGCGCCAGCTTCTTGCCATCAATCGTGGGTGCATCCATCGGGCAGAGCGGCGTTTCGATCCGCCGCGTCGTCATCTCCATTTCGCGGGTGATCTCGTAGGCCAGAAGCTGGCTGATCTCGCGCAGGAGCCGCCGGAAGGAATTGGTCGAGGTTTCCTTGTCCCGCATGATCGTCAGCTTGTGCTGCACCAGCGGGTGTTTCACGACGGTAAGATGCTGCTCCATCCTCAGGGCTCCAGTTTCTTCAAGATCTTCTCGCGGGTCTGCTCATCACAGAACGCGGCGTTGATGGCTGTCCGGTTGATATCCATAAACGCGCCCTCATCCCAGTCGAAAGCTTCCGCCAGCCGGTCCAATTCCCGCGCCATGGTCGTGTGAAAGAAGGGCGGATCGTCCGTCGAGATCGTGACCTTGACCCCGCGGTCCCACAAACGCGCAATCGGGTGGGCGCGCCAGTTCGGATAAAGCCCAAGCGCAATGTTCGAGCCGGGGCAAACCTCCAGCACGATGCCCTTTTCGGCCAGCTCGTCGACCAGCGCCAGATCCTCGATGGCGCGCACCCCGTGGCCGATCCGCTCGACCCGAAGATCCCTGACCGCATCGCGGACGGATTGAGGCCCACCCCACTCGCCGGCATGGGCGGTCAGCCGCAATCCCGCCTCTCGCGCCATGTCGAAGCAGTAGGCGAAATCCTTCGGCGCACCGATCTTCTCGTCCCCGGCCAAGCCGAACCCGACCAGGAAGTCACCCACCGTCTCCGCCGCGCAGAGCGCCGTCTCGCGCCCCTTCTCGGGGCCGAAATGGCGGATCGGGGTCACGATGCCCTTCAGCACGATCCCATCCGATTTCTCGGCGGTGGCAGCGGCTTCTGCAATCGCGTGAAGATATTCCCGCCAGGCCGCAAGATCCCGCCCGCCGCAGAAATCCGGCGACAGGAACGTCTCGGAATAAACCACCCCGGACGCGGCGCTTTCTTGCAGGACCGCAAGCGTCAGGCGATGGTAATCCTCTGGCGTTTTCAGGGTCGCGGTCGCCGCCTCGTAGACTTCCAGGAAATGCCAGAAGTCGGTGAATGCATAGCTGCCGTCCTCGGCAAATATGCCGGAAATGTCGATGTGCTTTTCATGCGCCAGACCGCGAATGAAGGCAGGAGGCGCAGCACCCTCGAGATGCAGATGCAACTCGACTTTCGGCAGATCCCTGACACTCATAGAAAACTCTTTCCCGGCCCCTGCGGCGGGATGCCCAGATACGTGGCAACCGAGGCCCCGACATCGGATAACCCGACCAGGCCTACCGCTTTCTCGCCCAACCCGTACCCGACGACCGGAACCCGTTCGCGCGTATGATCGCTGCCGACCCAGGTCGGATCATTGCCGTGGTCGGCGGTGAAGAGGAACAGGTCGCCGTCGCGCGCCCCGGCAAGCAATCGCGGCACTTCACCATCGAACCATTCCAGCGCGCGGGCATAGCCCGAAACATCCCGTCGATGCCCGTAGACGGAATCGAACTCGACGAAATTCGCGAAGGTCAGGCTGCCATCCTCCGCCTCACCGACGAGGTCGGCGAGATGGTCCATCAGCTCGCCATCGCTGCCTTTGCGCACCTCGTCGATACCGCGATAAGAGAAGATGTCCCCGATCTTGCCGACCCCGTAAACCCGCCGCCCGGCCGCCTGCACCCAGTCGTTCAGCGTGGGGCTCGGCGGCTCTATCGCGTAATCGCGGCGGTTCTTCGTGCGCCGGAAGTTACCGGACTCGCCGATGAACGGCCGCGCAATCACCCGCCCGACCTTCATCGCATGCAGCGTCGGCGCCAGATCCTCGCAGAGCTTCAGCAACCTCTCGAGACCAAAGGCCTCTTCATGCGCCGTAATCTGAAAGACGCTGTCGGCTGAAGTATAACAGATCGGCCAGCCCGTCCGCAGATGCTCGGCGCAATGCTCCTCGATGATCGGCACGCCCGAAGCGTGGCAATTGCCCAGGGTTCCATCGGTCCCGGCGAGCTCGCAGACCTTGTCGAGCAGCGCCTTCGGAAAGGCGGGCACTTTGTCGGGAAAATAGTGCCAGTCCCAGGGAACCGGCACCCCGGCCAGCTCCCAATGCCCCGAGGGCGTATCCTTGCCACGCGAAATTTCGGTCGCAGCGCCCCAGATCCCGGCAGGCTTTCCGCCGAGGTTGGGCGCATCGGCGCCCGAGGCAAGCCGGATCGCCTCACCCAGACCAAGCCGGTCGAGGTTGGGCATCTTCAGCGGCCCGGTGCGACCCTCTTCCGCCTCGCCGCGCGCGCAGGCCTGCGCGATATGGGCCAGCGTGTTCGCCCCGGTATCGGGATGTTCGCCATTGAAGAACGTGTCCGCATCAGGCGCGCCGCCGCAGCCAACCGAATCCATGACGATCAGGAAAGCGCGCGCCATTCAGCCAACCCTTTGATAGACGACGGGCGGCACATCGGGCTCGTCCTGGCCGATCGTGTAGGCCGCGCGGACCGCCGCCGCGGCAGTTTCGGCCGCACTATGCGTTGCGGCGTGGATGATGCAAAGCGGCGTATCCGCCTCGATCCTGTCTCCCAGCAGCGCAACATCTGCCAGCCCGACCGACGGGTCGACCTTGTCGCCGCCCTTCAGCCGCCCGCCACCCAGATGCACGACGGCCAGCCCGAGCGCTTCGCCATCGATGCCGGTGACATATCCGGTCACGCCCGCCTTGACCTCGCCGACGACCGGCGCCGCTGGCAACCGGTCACGCCAGCGCTCGACGAAATCGGCAGGGCCGCCCAGCTCCGTGACCATGCGCCCGAACCGTTCCGCGGCCGATCCGTCGCGCAGCGTCTCCAGCACCTGCTTGGCCCCGTCGCGGGCGTCGTCCGCCATTCCGGCAAGGACCAGAAGTTCGCCCCCCAGATCCGCGGTCAGATCACAAAGAACATTCTCGATCTCGTTCCCGGAAAGGGCCTCCATCACCTCCATGACTTCCAGCGCATTCCCGACCGCCGTCGTGCAGGGCTGGTTCATGTCGGTGATCAGGGCAGAGGTCTTGCACCCTGCGCCATTCGACGTGCTAACCAGCGACTCGGCCAGGGCAACGGCGTCGTCCATGGTCTTCATGAAAGCCCCGGTCCCGACCTTCACGTCCAGCACCAGCGCCTCCAGCCCGGCGGCGAGTTTCTTCGACAGGATCGAGGCGGTGATCAGATCAATGCTCTCGACCGTTCCGGTCACGTCCCTGACCGCATAAAGCCGCTTGTCCGCGGGGGCAATCCGGCCGGTGGCAGACACGATTGCCGCCCCCACATTATGAACGATCTGGTGAAACCGCTCTTCCGAGACCTCTGTCTTCAGGCCGGGCACCGCTTCCAGCTTGTCGAGCGTGCCACCCGTATGGCCGAGCCCGCGCCCGGACACCATCGGCACGTAAGCCCCCAGGGCCGCTAGCGCCGGGGCGAGCAGCAGCGACACCGCATCGCCGATCCCACCGGTCGAATGCTTGTCGACGACCGGCCCCGGCAGATTCCACTGCATCACCTCGCCGCTGTCCCGCATCGCCAGTGTCAGGGCGACACGCTCGTCGGTCGAGATGCCGTTCAGCAGCACCGCCATCGCGAACGCCCCGGCCTGCGCATCCGTGACGCCCTCGCCCGCCAGGCCCTTGGCAAACCAGCCAAGTTCCGCAGGCGAAAGCTCTTTGCTGTCGCGAACCTTGGCGATGATGCTGCGGGCATCCATCAGCCTTGTTCCATATGGGACGAGGCGAATGCACCGGGCAGAAGCTCTGCCATCGTCTGTATCCGGCTGGTGCCTGACAGAGTCATCATCGTGATCGGGGCATCCTCCGCGCAGAATTCCGCAAGCTTCTGACGGCAGCCGCCGCAGGGTGTGATCGGCATCGGGCTGTCCGCAATGACCAGCGCTTCGACGATCCGGGTCTCGCCAGAGGCGACCATCGCTGCGATTGCCCCGGCCTCGGCGCAGGTGCCCTCGGGATAGGCCGCATTCTCAACATTGCAACCGGCATGGATATTGCCCGCCTCGGTCAGAACCGCGGCCCCGACCTGGAATTTCGAGTAGGGCGCATAGGCGCAGTCCCTGGCCTTTCGTGCGGCTTCCTCAAGCGTCATGCACCTCTCCCTTCTTTCGGATCGAGAGTGCGGCGGCTGGCCTTTTGATGCAAGGGCCGAGGTGAAACGAAGACCTCTGCGACGGTCCCTGGGCCAGCGTCGATCGCCGGGCCAAGAAACACCTCGATGCCCGAATATTACGCAAATCGCTTGCAATGATCTTCAAGTCCGGCTTGATGGAGCTTAAGAAAAGGGGGCCAAGCGGCCCAGACAAGATTAGTTTAATATTAAACTAACTGGAGCGACGGGAGAAATCGAGATGACGGATCAACGGCAGGACAATGCCAGGCAGGCGGCGCTGGATTATCACGAGTTCCCGAAACCCGGCAAACTCGAGATCCGCGCGACAAAGCCCTTGGCCAACGGCCGCGACCTGACCCGCGCCTACAGCCCGGGCGTGGCCGAGGCCTGCCTCGAGATCAAGGCGGACGCGACGACAGCCAGCCGCTACACCTCGCGCGGCAACCTCGTCGCCGTGGTCACCAACGGCACCGCGGTGCTCGGCCTTGGCAATATCGGTGCGATGGCGTCGAAGCCGGTGATGGAGGGCAAAGCCGTCCTGTTCAAGAAATTCGCCAACATCGACTGTTTCGACATCGAGCTGAACGAAAGCGACCCCGAGAAACTCGCCGATATCGTCTGTTCGCTAGAACCAACCTTCGGCGCGATCAACCTCGAAGACATCAAGGCTCCAGACTGCTTCATCGTCGAGGACCTCTGCCGGCAGCGCATGAACATCCCGGTCTTTCATGACGACCAGCACGGCACCGCCATCGTGGTCGGCGCCGCGGCAACCAACGCGCTGCGGGTTGCCGAAAAGACGTTCGAGGACATCAAGATCGTGTCGACTGGCGGCGGCGCCGCCGGAATCGCCTGCCTCAACATGCTGCTCAAGCTCGGCGTGAAGCGAGAGAATGTCTGGCTCTGCGACCTGCACGGTCTCGTTCACGAGGGCCGGAAGGAGGACATGAACCCGCAAAAGGCGGCCTATGCCCGGCCCGGCGGCGCCCGAACCCTCGCCGACGTCATCGACGGCGCTGACATGTTCCTCGGGCTGTCCGGGCCCGGTGTCCTGAAACCCGAGATGGTCGGCAGAATGGCCAAGCGGCCGATTATCTTCGCCCTCGCCAACCCCAACCCAGAGATCATGCCCGACGACGCCCGCGCGGTGTCGCCGGACGCGATCATCGCGACGGGCCGGTCGGACTACCCCAACCAGGTCAACAACGTCCTCTGCTTTCCCTTCATCTTCCGCGGCGCGCTTGATGCCGGGGCCACCGATATCAATGATGAGATGAAGATCGCCTGCATAGAGGGCATCGCGGCCCTCGCACGCGCCACGACCAGCGCCGAGGCCGCCGCCGCCTACAAGGACGAATCCATGGTCTTCGGCGCGAATTACCTGATCCCCAAGGCCTTCGATCCGCGCCTGATGGGCGTCGTGGCCAGCGCCGTCGCCCGCGCGGCCATGGAAAGTGGTGTCGCCACCCGGCCCATCGAGGATCTCAAGGCCTACAAGAAAAAGCTCGACGGTTCGGTCTTCCGCTCCGCCCTCATCATGCGGCCCGTCTTCGACGCCGCCCGGACGGCCGCGCGCTCCATCGTCTTTACTGAGGGCGAGGACGAGCGTGTGCTGCGCGCCGCGAATGCCATTCTGGAGGAAATGACCGACAAACCGATCCTGATCGGCCGCCCCGAGGTCATCGAGCAGCGGGCCGAGCGCGCCGGTCTCTCGATCCGCCCCGAGACGGATTTCGAACTGGTCAATCCGGAAAACGACCCGCGCTACCGCGACTACTGGACGACTTATCACCAGATCACCGAACGGGATGGCGTGACGCCCGACCTCGCCCGTGCGATCATGCGGACCAACACCACCGCCATCGGCGCGGTCATGGTGCATCGCGGCGAAGCCGACAGCATGATCTGCGGTACCTTCGGCCAGTATCTCTGGCATCTCAACTACATCCAGCAAGTGCTGGGCACGCCCGAACTGCAGCCGCTGGGGGCGCTGAGCCTGATGATCCTCGAGGACGGCCCGCTCTTCGTCGCCGACACCCATGTCAACTCTGTTCCGACGCCGCAGCAGGTTGCCGAAACCGTCATCGCCGCCGCGCGCCATGTGCGGCGCTTCGGCGTGACACCCAACATCGCGCTCTGCTCGAACTCGCAGTTTGGCAACCTCGCGACCTCTTCGGGGCAGCGCATGCGCGAGGCCATCGCGATCCTCGACTCCAAGCCGCGCGACTTCTGCTACGAGGGCGAGATGCTGGCCGATACAGCACTCGACCCCGAACTGAGAGAGCGCGTGTTTCCGAATTCGCGCCTGAAGGGCGTCGCCAACGTGCTGATCTTCGCATCGACCGACGCCGCCTCGGGTGTGCGCAACATCCTGAAGATGAAGGCAAACGGGCTTGAAGTCGGGCCGATCCTGATGGGCATGGGAAACCGGGCGCATATCGTGACCCCGTCGATCACGGCGCGGGGCCTGCTGAACATGTCTGCGCTCGCAGGCACCCCGGTCTCGCATTACGGCTGACCCGGACAGCCCGAAGGGCTGCGCCGGCCACCAGCGGGACCGCGGTAATGTTTGCGCCAACCGTGACAATCCTGCACAGCTCGATCACTTGCCGGACAGGCAATGCGGGCGTAAGAAACGTAGGTCAGAGGAGGACGCATACAATGGTATACGCAGGAATCTACGAGGCCTGGAAATCCGATCCGGAAGCATTCTGGATGAATGCGGCGGAAGCGATCGACTGGGACCGCAAGCCATCCAGGGCGCTGTTCGATGAAAATGCCCCGCTCTATGAGTGGTTCTCTGACGGGATGGTCAACACCTGCCACAACGCCGTCGACCGCCATGTGAAGAACGGCCGCGGCGACCAAGCGGCCATCCTCTATGACAGCCCGATCGCCGGCACCAAGGCAAGCATCACCTTTTCCGAACTGCAGGCCAAGGTCGCGGGCCTTGCCGGGGCACTGGCTGCAAAGGGCGTGGCAAAGGGCGACCGCGTCGTGATCTACATGCCGATGGTGCCAGAGGCGCTGGTCGCAATGCTGGCCGTCAGCCGCATCGGGGCCATCCATTCGGTCGTGTTCGGCGGCTTTGCGGCCAACGAGCTTGCCGTGCGCATTGACGATGCCGCTCCCAAGGCCATCATTGCCGGCTCCTGCGGGATCGAGCCCGGGCGGGTCGTGGCCTACAAGCCGCTGCTCGACAAGGCCATCGATCTTGCCGAGCACAAGCCCGACTTCTGCATAATCTTCCAGCGTGATCAGCAGCGCGCCGATCTGGTCGACGGGCGCGATTTCGACTGGGATCAGGCGCAATCCGGCGCCGCCGCTGCCGACTGCGTTCCGGTCGAGGGCAACCACCCGGTCTATATCCTGCACACATCCGGAACGACCGGCCGCCCAAAAGGCGTCGTGCGCCACACGGGCGGCAACCTCGTCGCCCTGAACTGGACGATGAAGAACATCTACAATGTCGATCCGGGCGATGTCTTCTGGGCGGCGTCGGATGTCGGCTGGGTCGTCGGCCACAGCTATATCTGCTACGGGCCGCTGATCCATGGCAACACGACGGTCATCTTCGAAGGCAAGCCGGTCGGCACGCCGGATGCCGGCACCTTCTGGCGGATGATCGAGGAATACAGGATCCGCGCGCTCTTCACCGCCCCGACCGCCTTCCGCGCAATCAAGCGAGAGGATCCGAAGGGCAAGGAAGTCGGCAAATATGACGTCTCGTCGCTCAAGGCCTTGTTTCTGGCCGGCGAGCGCGCCGATCCGGACACGATCAAATGGGCGATGGAGGTACTGAAAGTGCCGGTTATCGACCATTGGTGGCAAACCGAAACCGGCTGGGCGATTGCCGCCAACCCGATGGGGATCGAAGCGCTGCCGGTCAAGATCGGCTCTCCGTCGGTCGCTATGCCGGGCTACGATGTTCAGATCCTCGACGAGGCCGGCCATCCGGTGAAACCCGGCAAACTCGGCGCCATCGCCGTGAAGCTGCCGCTGCCGCCGGGCACCCTGCCGACGCTCTGGAAGGCAGAGAAACGGTATCAGGAAAGCTACCTGTCGCATTTCCCCGGCTATTACGAAACCGGCGATGCGGGCTATATCGATGAGGACGGCTATCTCTACATCATGGCGCGCACCGATGACGTCATCAACGTCGCCGGTCACCGCCTCTCGACCGGCGGCATGGAGGAAGTGCTGGCCAGCCATCCCGATGTTGCCGAATGCGCCGTCGTCGGAGTGTCCGACGCGCTGAAGGGCCAGTTGCCGGTCGGCTTCATCTGTCTCAATTCGGGCGTCACCCGCGACCATGCCGAGGTCTGCGCCGAAGTCGTGAAGATGGTCCGCGACCGGATCGGCCCGGTGGCCGCCTTCAAGCTGGTGACCGTCGTTGACCGCCTGCCCAAGACCCGCTCCGGCAAGATCCTCCGGGCGACGATCGTCAAGATCGCCGACGGGCAGGAGTTCAAGCCCCCCGCAACCATCGACGATCCGGCCATTCTGGACGAGATTGGTTCGGCCCTGAAAACATTGGGCTATCCAAAGCCGTGAATTTTACCAAAATTTCCGTAAAAGCTTGAGCATCTGCCGGGGCAGTCTGTAGATTCGTCTCGCGTCGGGACCTGAAGCCGGGTTTCGCCGCAACCAGGGATTGCTGAACGGGGGCGTTCGCGATTGCCGAGTGCCGAGGTAAGAGTTTGTCTGCTGCCCCGTTCCGAGTGCCCTGCCCTGCAGGGGCTCGTCCTTTCTCGCCTCTCCAAGCGCCAGCCGCCCCTGCGGCAGGCGAACAGGACCGGATGCCATGAGCACGCCGCCGATCCTGCTGGTGGAGAAAACGCCCTCCGTCCAGAAATACCTGAAATCCGTGCTGACACAGAGCGGCCGCGACGTGGTGGCAGTCGGCTCGATGATCGAAGCGCAGGCCCGCTTCCGGCAGATCTCGCCCGACCTCGTCCTGCTCGACCCCGACCTGGCCGACGGGGACGGGATCAGCCTGATATCCGAATTCCGCAACGGCGCTTCGGGAACCCGGATTATCATCGCGACATCTGACAGCTCGGTTCCAAGGATCGTCGCCTTCATGCGGGCCGGGGCCTTCGACGTTCTGGCCAAGCCGGTCCGGGATCTCTCGGTGATCGAAGCCATCGAGCGCGCCTCCGCCCCCACCTCCGAAGCCAAGGCGCCGCCGCGCCTGACCCGGATGATCGGATCCGCGCCGGTCTTTCTCGACGCCCTGGCCCGCATCTACGCGGCCACCCATACCGGCGCCCCCGTGCTTCTGACCGGCGAGCGCGGCACCGGCAAGTCCCTCGCCGCGCGCCATATTCACGCCCGCTCCGCCTGGGCCGGCGGCGCCTTTGCAAAGGTCAGCGGCACCACAGCGGCTCGGCCCGACCTGGACCGAGCCCTGCAGCTCGTCGACCCGCACAGGAACTCCGATCTTGACGCCGTCGGAACCCTCTTCGTCGAACATCTCTGCCACCTCAACCCGGCCCTGCAGGCGACCCTCCTCGGCGCCCTCGAAGCGGGTGAGATCTGCGCCGCGAACGGCAACGGGCTCCGCGCGCCGCGGCTGATCTGCGCCACCGGCAGCGATCCCGAAAACGACATCCGGAACGGCCGCCTGAACCGCGACCTTTTCCACCGGCTGAACAACATGCAAATTCACCTCCCGGCTCTGCGGGAGCGCGGGCGGGACGTCCTGCTGATTGCCAACCGCGCGATCGAGACGCTTTCGGGGATCGGCGCCGCCACATTCACCAGCCTGTCGCCGAAGGTCGAGGACCTGTTCCGAGCCCAGGCCTGGCCCGGCAACATCACCGAACTGCTGAAGGTCATCGGCCATGCCGCGATGCTGCATGACGCGGAGTGCCTGACGCCCGACATGCTGCCCGACCCCTACACCCGCGCCACCCGGGCCCCCGGCCCGCTCGACCCGCTGCTCGATGCCTTCCAGGGCCAGACGCTCGCCGAACTCGAACGCCACATCATCGAAGACGCGCTGGCCCGCGCTTCTGGCTCGGTTCCCGAAACCGCCCGCAGGCTCGACCTCTCGCCCTCCACGCTCTACCGCAAGCTGGGGTCCTGGGCCAAAACGGAAGCGACGCCTTAGGTGAACTGCTCGCGGATCAGCCGCTCTTCCAACCCGTGGCCCGGATCGAACAGGATCCGGTGAACGATGTCGGGGTTGCTGCTGATCTCGACCCAGACGACATCGCGGGCGGACCGGCCGTCGGCATCGGCCATCACCGGGCGCTTGGCGGCATCCACGACGTCGAACCTCACCTTCGATTTCTTTGGCAACAGCGCACCGCGCCAGCGCCTGGGGCGAAAGGCGGCCATCGCGGTCAGCGCCAGCACATCCGATCCGATCGGCAGGATCGGGCCATGCGCCGAGTAATTGTAGGCCGTCGATCCCGCGGGCGTGCTGACCAGCGCCCCGTCGCAAACCAGCTCTTCCAGCCGCACGCGGCCATTAACGCTGATCCTCAGTTTCGCCGCCTGCGCTCCGGCGCGTAGCAGCGAAACCTCGTTGATCGCCAATGCCTCGTGCCGGGATCCGTCGGTGCTTTCCGCGACCATGCTCAGCGGATTGATCTCTTCCTCTTCCGAGGCAGACAGCCGTTCAAGCAGGTCATCCTCGTGGAACTCGTTCATCAAGAAGCCGATTGTGCCACAGTTCATTCCGTAGACCGGCGCGTCCATTTCCATCGTGGCGTGCAGGGTCTGCAACATGAAGCCGTCGCCGCCGAGCGCCACGATCACCTCGGCCTCTTCCAGCGGAACATTGCCGTAAAGCCGGGACAGCCGATCCAGCGCATTCTGCGCAATCGCGGCCTCGCTAGCGACAAATGCGATTTTTGTCTTTGCGGCCATGGCTTTGCTTTCCGTTTGCAGAACTCTTCGCCCGCGGGCCGTCGAAAGGCAAGCCCCGACGGCCCGCGGGCAAAGGCGCAAATCCAATTGGGTGCGTCGCTTTCCGGGCTTTTTCAGAACGCCAAACCCCGCTACACACCCCCCCAATCATTTCACGCTCAGGAGGCAAGCGCATGAACGCTCCACATCGCGACAAAGGATTCTTCACAGAAACACTCGCCTCCCGCGACCCCGAGATATCCCGGGCCATCGGCAAGGAACTCGGACGGCAGAAACACGAGATCGAACTGATCGCCTCGGAAAATATCGTCTCGACCGCCGTGATGCAGGCGCAAGGGTCGGTGATGACCAACAAATATGCCGAAGGTTATCCGGGCCGGCGCTATTACGGGGGCTGCGAAAATGTCGACATCGCCGAGAATCTCGCGATCGAGCGTGCTTGCCAGCTGTTCGGCTGTGCCTTTGCGAACGTACAACCGAATTCCGGATCGCAGGCCAACCAGGGCGTATTTCAGGCGCTTCTGAAGCCGGGTGACACCATCCTCGGCATGAACCTCGCCTCGGGCGGTCACCTGACCCACGGCGCGGCCCCGAACCAGTCGGGCAAGTGGTTCAACGCCATTCAATATGGCGTCCGCAAGCAGGACAACCGGATCGACTATGACGAGATCGCAGCCCTCGCCAAGGAGCATTCGCCAAAGCTCCTGATCGCCGGCGGCTCGGCCATTCCGCGCCAGATCGATTTCGCCAAGATGCGCGAGATTGCCGACAGCGTCGGTGCCTGGCTGCTGGTCGACATGGCGCATTTCGCCGGTCTGGTTGCCGGCGGGCACCATCCCTCGCCCTTCCCGCACGCCCATGTCGCAACGACCACGACCCACAAGACGCTCCGCGGACCGCGCGGCGGGATGATCCTGACGAATGACGAGGCCATTGCGAAGAAGATCAATTCGGCAGTCTTCCCCGGCATCCAGGGCGGCCCGCTGATGCATGTCATCGCTGCCAAGGCCGTGGCCTTCGGCGAGGCGTTGCGGCCAGAGTTCAGATCCTACACCGCTCAGGTGATCAAGAACGCGCAGGCGCTGGCTGACCAGCTGATGAAGGGCGGGCTCGACATCGTGACCGGCGGCACCGACACGCATCTCCTCCTGGTCGACCTTCGACCCAAGAAGGTCAAGGGCAACGCCACCGAGCAGGCGCTTGGCCGGGCGAACATCACTTGCAACAAGAACGGCATTCCGTTCGACCCCGAAAAGCCGACCATCACCTCCGGTGTCCGACTTGGGACGCCCGCAGGCACAACCCGCGGCTTCGGCGAGGAAGAGTTCCGGCAGATCGCCGACTGGATTGTCGAAGTCGTCGATGGTCTCGCCACCAACGGCGAGGACGGCAATGCCGAGGTCGAAGCCTCGGTCAGAACCAAGGTCATGGCGCTCTGCGAAAAGTTCCCGATCTATCCGGGGCTCTGAGGTCCGCGGCTAGACGAAGCCGCGCCAGACAAGAACGGTGACGACCAGACCGGCCGTCACCAGCAGCACGAGAGCGGCGGAGGACAGGATGTCGATCACCCTGTCAATCCGCCGCTCGGTCGGATTGATCGCCGAAAGATGGTCCTCGATCGCCCGGCACGCCGCGTCGATGGCGCGTTCGTCCATTTGCCGTGCAAGCTTGGGATGGTTCTGAACGTCCAGTGCTGTCAGCAGAATTCCGGCCTGCCGCCGCATGTCTGACGGCAGCAGCCGGCCGGCCCGCCGCAGCTTCGCCCGCAAGCCATTGCCGCGGATCCCCAGCCGCTCTTCCATCAGCGCCGCAAGATGATCGGCGCGTTGCTGATAAGTCTTTGAATTCACGTCGGCACTCACTCCGAGTAATCAGATTACCGCGTAATGCGAGGTCTGGCCAGAGGCCGCGATCTTGGCTAGCCTAGCGGAATGCTGAACCATGTCGTCACAGGATCACCGACGGATGCCGCGCCCTTGCTGATCGCGCATGGTCTCTTTGGATCGGCCCGCAACTGGGGGGTGATCGCGAAACGGCTCAGCGACCGCCGGCAGGTCGTGACCGTCGACATGCGCAACCACGGCGAAAGCGACTGGCACGGCAGCCATGACTACCAGGAACTGGCCACCGATCTCCACGCGATCACAGAACATTTCGGCGGCAGGATGGATGTGCTCGGCCATTCGATGGGCGGCAAGGCGGCGATGATCCTCGCGCTCGACTACCCCGCCTCGGTCCGCCGCCTTATCGTCGCCGACATCGCCCCCACGGCCTACAACCACACCCAGCTTCACCTCGTCGAGGCGATGCGCGAGGTCGATCTCGATTACGTTGTCAGCCGCAAGGATGCCGACGACAGCCTCAAGCCGGTGGTCGAGGAAGAGGGCGTCCGGGCCTTCCTGTTGCAATCCCTTGATCTCAAAGCCAAATCGTGGCGCCTCAATCTCGATGTCTTGGCCAACGAAATGCACAAGATCATCGGCTTCCCGGAAACCAACGGGCGCTTCGACGGGCCGGCCTTCTTCCTCACCGGGGCCGAGAGCACCTATGTCACGCCGGAGCATCGGCCCGAGATCAAGCGGCTCTTTCCCGCAGCGCGCTTCGCCAAGATCCCCGGCGCCGGCCACTGGCTGCATGCCGAGAGGCCGCGCGAATTCGAGGCCTCGGTGCGGGCCTTCCTCGAGGCCTGACGCCGCTACCGCGACGACACCTGCTCGGCCAGCGTGCCAGAGGTCGCGACAGCGGCCAAGGCGAGCGGCGCGAAGGCCATCACGAAGATAAGGGCAAGCGGTTTCATCGGGGCATCCTTTCACAGGTCAGACCCTGATACGGGCCACGCCCCGCTTTCCGTCGCTGCCAGCGAAAAGGCGCGGCGAACCGCGCCTCTCCAAGTCAATCGGCCTTCTTGGCCTGCCCCGGCGGCAGTGCGGTCGGGCGGTTGCCCCGGCCCGCGCCGAGGGTATGGGCCGGGCCCACGGTCTCCTCTTTCACGTTCTCGCCGGGCTCGGCAGTGCCGCCCTGATCATGGCCCTTGGCAAAGGCGCCTCCGGCCAGCATCAGCGTCAATACGGTGGCGGTCAGTCGGGTTGCTGTGCGTGTCATCTCGTAACTCCCTCTGGGTTGCTGAGACTGGAGACACGTGAAGCCCCCCGAAAGAGTTTCAACCCCCGGGTATTTGTTCTCCCCCGCCGCGGCAATGCGGCGTCAGTTGGCGATCTTGGCCGCGGCATTGGCGATGCCGCTCATCGCCGGGCTGGGGGCGTTGCTGTAGCTGCCGATGGCGCCGGTCGTCCGGCTCATGCCCGATCCGCCGATCTGGATATGGCCGGTATGAACCAGGTAGCCGGCCATTCCGATGGCGGCGATAGCGAGGAGTCTTCCCATAAGTGAACCTCCGAAGCGGAATTCGCGCGCGAAAGCTAGCCTGCAAATGCGGCAGGATTATGGTTCGCGGCCCGGCCGGCGCGGCGCATTCTCACTCTGGCCTTTGCCGGAATGCACGCTAATCTGGCCCGAGGAGGACAGTGAATGACAAACAGGATTTGGTTGATTTTCGGGCTGATCGCGGGCACTGCGGCGCTGTCGGGCTGCGTTCCCGTGGCTATTGGCGCGGGGGCCGTGCTCATTGCGGACGAGGCGATCGAGCAGGATCAGGGCGGCGACGGGCTGTTCTGAGGCACGCCTCAGCGCGGCAGGTGGCCGGCGCAAGTCCCCTCGCGCCGACCGAAAATCTCAGTCCTTTCGGATCATGATCTTGTCCGGGCAGGTCACCACATTGTCGTTCGCGTCGAAACAGTAGGTCCGCGAACTCAGCACGATCTGGTCGCCGGGTGCGGCCAGCGCTCCGATGGGTTTCTGCCCGCCAGAGCGGGCGATTTCGCTCGCCTTCATTGCACTCGCCCCGACCACCGGCAGGGCCTTTTTCGCGACCGAGGCCGCGGCCGCGGCCTCTTGCGCTGCGCCGGGCAGCGGGGCGGCCAGGAACAGCGAAAGGAGCACTGCACTTGCATGCAGCGGGGATCGGAAAGTCATGTCTCGTAACTCCTTGAAATATATCCGACAATAATCAGTCGTTCAGAACCAGGATCTTGGCCGGGCATTTGACCGGCTTGCCGCCCGACGTGCACCTTACGGTTGTGTCGAGCGTCACGGCGGTATTGGCGACCACCAGCGCGTCGATGGGGAGGGTGCGGCTGCCAACCGCCGCCCTGACTTGAGCGAAACCCGCGGCCGGAACCGCGAGCATCAGGGCTGTGGCAATAGCTATCGGATACGCAGAGCGCGTCATAATCATCACCTCAGAGCCTGATCGGAAATGAGTTGAGTGAATTCAGTAGGTTGTGATTCTGTTCGGTTGGAAGCTGAACGGAGATCAAGATGGCCTGGACTGAATTCACCCGGAAACTACATGGGCGCGCG
>JBFKFZ010000047.1:0-24117 GCA_041633555.1 Paracoccaceae bacterium
AAGCCCTTCCTCGAACGATTCATCCACGGCACGCCTATGGAAGCGAGGCCCGAGGTGAATTCGGTCATCCACAGCCATTCGCGCGGCGTGATCCCCTTCAGCGTTACCGGCACGCCGATCCGGCCACTTCTGCATTCGTCCGGCGTTCTTGGACCGAGCATTCCGGTTTGGGACGCGGGAGACCGGTTCGGCGATACTAATCTGCTAATCTCGTCGAACGATATGGGTCGCGATTTCGCCCGCACCTTTGGGGAGGGGCGGGCGGCTCTGATGCGCGGGCACGGATCGACAGTGGTTGGTCGGACGATCCGCGAGGCGGTCTATACAGCGATTTACCTCGACGTGAACGCGCAGCTTCAATTGGCGGCGATGCAGATGGGGACGGTCAAGTATCTGACGGACGGCGAGATTGCGCTGATCCAGTCGCGCCTTGGCGATGCCAAGCCGGGCGAAGGCTACGACCGCACGTGGAAATTCTGGGCGCGCCGCGCCGGCATGGCGCCGGATGAACCCGCACCCTGATCCCCGATGATCAGCGCACGGTCCAGTTGGGGCGAGGCGTTTCGCTATCCGGGCTTTCCCAGCTACTGGGGTGCGCTCGTCGCGACCGGCTTCGCGGTGCAAATCCAGACGGTCGCTGTCGGCTGGCAGGTCTATGACATGACGCGGGATCCTTTCGACCTCGGCCTTGTCGGGCTTTCGCAATTCCTGCCCGCATTTGTTCTGGTGTTAATAACCGGAGTGGTCGCCGACCGTTTCCCGCGCCGCGCGATCATGGGGGTCTGCCTCGGTGTCATGGCGCTGGCCGCGGGCGGGCTGATCTACGTGACAAGGGCGGGCGTTTCCAACGTTGCTTTCATCTTCGTCTGTCTCGCCGTCTTTGGCACCGCGCGTGCCTTCTATAATCCCGCCCGGCAGTCCATCGTCCCGAACCTGGTGCCGCCCGGGAGATTGGCGAGTGCCGTCGCGGTGAACTCGAGCGCCAACCACTTCGCCACTATCTGTGGGCCTGTCGCGGGGGGGCTGCTTTACGGTTTGAGCCCGCTTGCCGCCTATGGATCGAGCCTTGGCCTTTTCGGTGTGGCGGCGCTGCTCGTCTCACGCATTCCGAGGCTCCCGCGCCGGGACGTCGCCACGCAGGCAACGATAGACACGCTTGTCGCAGGTTTCCGCTACATCCGCCGCCAGAAGGTGGTGCTGGGAGCGATTTCGCTCGATCTCTTCGCCGTGCTTGTAGGGGGCGCGACGGCGCTTTTGCCGGTCTTTGCCCGCGATATTCTGCACATCGGTCCGCTGGGGCTCGGCGTGCTGCGCGCCGCGCCGGCGGTCGGTGCCATCGCGACCGGGCTCTACCTGATGGCGCGTCCGATCGAGGATGGGGCCGGGCGCGTGATGTTCCTGGCAGTTACTGCCTTTGGAGCCTTTACTCTTGTCTTCGCGTTGTCCGAGACGCTCTGGATATCGGTGGCCGCGCTGGCGCTTATAGGCGCATCGGACATGATCAGCGTCTATATTCGCGGCACGCTGATCCAACTCTGGACTCCTGACGACCTTCGCGGTCGAGTCAACGCTGTCAACCAAGTCTTCATCGGCGCTTCGAACGAGCTTGGCGCCTTCCGCGCCGGTGCCATGGCGGCTCTGTTAGGACCGGTTGTCGCCGTTCTTATCGGCGGAGCCGGGGCGGTTGCCATCGCCGGGATATGGTGGCGGTCCTTCCCGGAACTCGCCCGGATCCGGCGGCTCGACGTACCCGGCGCGACGGCGTGATAGGGGCGGGCAATGGGTGCTTTCACGGGTGAGGTACTGGCACTACTTTCCGCACTGTCATTCGCGCTCTTCAACGTCACGATCAGCCGTACGTCCGGCTCGCGGGGCGATAAGGGTGTGCTCTTCTCCGTGATTGTCACGATCCTGTTATCGCTGGTCCTGTTCCTCGTGCTCGAGACCGGGCGCATTCGCCATGCGCTCACGCGTGAATCCTGGACGGGCCTTGCCTATTTCGCCTTCGCCGGCGTTTCGGCGATGGCCTTCGGGCGAACGCTGGTTTTCGCTTCGATCCGGCGGCTCGGGGCGTCGCGTGCCTCCGCCGTAAAACGGCTAAATCCGTTCTTTTCGGTCGTCCTCGCCGCACTCATCCTGAGCGAACCCGTGACCCGCTCTGATCTTGCGGGGCTTGCAGCGATCGCACTGGCATTTCTGATCCTTGTTCGGGACAGCATGGCGGGCGCGCGTCGGTCGCCTGATGCCGGTCCGCTCGCCTACGGCATCGGTGCGGCGGCCGCCTTCGCCTATGCCATCGCATATATCGGGCGGAAGGCGGGGTTGGCCGAGCTTGACGCACCGGCGCTTGGCACCTTCGTCAGCGCCATCGCCGGATTCGCGGCATTCGCATTGCTCGCCGTGGTTTCAAAGGAATACAGACCGATGTTCCGCGGCGTCTTTCGAAGCCTCGATCAGCCCATCTTTCTGTCGGCGCTGTTCGTTTCGGTCGGTCAGGTGCTGATGTTCGCTGCGCTCGCAAACGCCCCGGTTTCTACCGTCGTAATGATCTCATCACTCGAGGTTTTCTTTTCCATCTTCCTCGCTTGGCTGGTATTCCGGTCCGAACGGCGCCCCGAGAGCGCGGTGATCTTCTCGGCAGGCCTTGCAATCCTTGGCGTCGCCTTGGTCGCGTCAGGGTGAGTAGCGCGCGAAACGGTTCTGTTATACGGAACGGCGTCCCATTGACTGAAAGATCCGGCCACCATAGCATTCTATCAGGGTCTGCGGGGAAGGCGGGAGGAACGCGGCGCGTGGAACGGACCAAACCCCGGCGAGACCAAGTTCGCCGCAGCACCAGCGCCTTCTTCGGGACGCAGTGAGGCAATGACCTCAATGACATGGGAGGAAAAATGAGACGGGCTTTTTTGAAATCCGCTGCAGCGATTGTCGCAGCGACCTCGCTCCTTGGCGGGGGCGCATTCGCGCAATCGCCGGCAGAATTCTACAAGGACAACGTGATCAAGTGGATCGTGCCCTATGATCCGGGCGGGGGCTACGATGACTACAGCCGCATGATCGCGCCCTACCTTGAGAAGCATACTGGCGCACGGGTGGACATCGTCAATATGCCCGGCTCGGGCGGCATGAAGGGCGCGGTCGAGATCTTCAACTCGCCCAGTGACGGAACCTACGTCGGTATCATCAACGGATCGGCCATGGTGACGAACCAGCTGGCCGAGATCGAAGGGGCGAACTACAAGGTTGGTGACTACTCTTATCTCGGCCGCATTGTGTCGGATCCGCGGGTTTTCGTCGTCGCGGCGAACTCGGGGATCGACGACTTCGAGGACATGCAGTCGGACGGCGAAACGGCAGTCGTCGGGGCCACAGGGCTTGGCGGATCGACCTATGTTGACGCCGTCATCATCGGGGACGTCTTCGGCATCGATCAGAAAGTCGTGCACGGATTCGACCGGTCGGGCGACATCCGCACGGCGATGCTGCGCGGCGATGTAGACGCGATGTGGGGCTCTCTTGGATCGGCCCTGAAAGGCATCGAGTCGGGCGACCACAAGGTCATTTTGCATGCCGAGAAGGAAGACCGTCCCGAATTGGCCGGCGCACCGTCGATCTACGATGTCGCGCAGCAGACCGAGAATCCGGAGCGGTCGCTCAAGATCCTCAGAAGCTGGGAGGCGCTGAACGCCGTGGGCCGACCGGTCGCCGGGCCGCCGGGCATCCCCGAGGATCGACTCGCCTTCCTGCAGGACGCCTTTATGAAAGCTGTCAACGACCCCGAGTTCGTGGCCACGGCCGCAGAGTCGGGACGGGACCTCTTGCCCGCCACCGGCGCTGAAATGTCAGAGATCGCCAAGGCGGCGACCGAGCTCGAGGACGACATCAAGGCGCTCTTCGTCCGGGCGATCCGCGGCGAAATCTAGGAGCGAAGAACAACACGAATACCCTCGCCACCCGTTGGCGGGGGTAATTTGCAGGCGGGGCAGCGGATGACGATCATCGAGGGCATGGCCAGCGGCTTTCTGCAGTCGATCAGCCTTGCCGTCTTTCCCTATCTTTTCGTCGGCTCAATCTTCGGACTGATCATCGGTGTGATACCGGGACTGTCGGGCCATTTCGCCATGGCCATGGCGGTGACCTTCCTCTACCAGATGGAACCCGCCGCGGGGATCGGCTTCATCCTCGGCGCGCATGCCACAGTGGCGCAGGGCGGCGGGCTGACGGCGATCCTGTTCTCCACTCCCGGCACTGGCCAGAACGCGGCGACACTGCTGGACGGCCCGGCAATGCGCGACAAAGGCGAGGCGGGTATCGCGGTCGGTGCGGCCATGGCCTCCTGTTTCCTCGGTGCGACCTTTGGGGCCATCGTACTCGGACTTCTGATCCCGGTTCTGCGCGAAGTAGTTCTGTTCTTCGGACCGCCCGAGGTTGTGGTTCTGGCCTTCCTCGCTCTGACTTTCGTCGCGGTCCTTGGCAAGGAAGACATGACGCGCAGCCTGATCGCAGCTCTGCTGGGACTGCTTCTGGCGATGATCGGCGTGGACAACGTGACAAACACGCACCGCTTCACCCTGGGCTCCGACCGGCTGGCGGACGGGCTTCAACTCGTTCCCGTGATCCTCGGGCTCTTCGCCGTGGCCGAGATGATCGACCTCTGGACCCGAGGCGGTTCGCTGGCGCGGCACGCACCGGAGGCCCTGTCGGCGCGGGACACGCAAAGGCAGATCTTCCGCGGCATCGGCGAGGCGCTGCGCAATTGGTGGCTGGTGCTTCGCTGCTCGGCGATCGGTACGACGATGGGACTGATCCCCGGTCTGGGATCGGCACCGGCGGCCTTCGTCGCCTATGGCCATGCCAAGCAATCCTCGCCCGACCGCGACACGTTCGGACAGGGTAACGTGAAGGGCGTCATCGGCCCCGAAGCCTCGAACGACGCCGTTGAAGGCGGCGCGCTGGCCTCGACCATCGCCTTTGGCATTCCCGGATCGTCGTCCATGGCGATCCTGCTGTCGGGCCTGTTCATTCTCGGCCTCGACACCGGACCGCAGATGCTGAACGAACATGTCGACATCATCTTCGTGATGATCTTCACCATCATCATTGGCAATTTGATTGGTACGGTCGTCGGCATGTTCCTCGTCAACCCGCTCAGCCGGGCGACCTCGATCCGGGCGTCGATCATGGTGCCGGTGTTGATGGCGGTCATCGCGACAGGCGCCTTCGCCGGGGAACGCGCAATCTTTGACATTGGGGTCGCCGTGGTCTTTGGCATCCTCGGCTACATCATGAAGGTGCTGAACTATTCCCGCGCGGCGATGCTGATCGGCTTCGTTCTGGGCTTCGCAGTCGAGAAGAACCTTTACCTCGCACTGCTGCTTGACGGACCGTTTTTCGTCATTCAGCCGATCCCGCTCGGGCTCGCTGTCGTGACCGTGGTCTTCTTGGCTTGGAACGTCTGGCTCATCATCCGCGACAAGAAAAGGCTGATCCCCCATGGGCGGCGATCCTGAGTCCCGCGACATGCCGCAGGACGGGCGGGATCCGCACCGTCGCGGCAAGCTATTCCTACTCGAGATATTATTTCTCGGCTTCATCGGCGTCGCGGTTGTGCTCGCCTTCTTCGAAGCTCTGACCTACAAGCTCGTCTCTTCGCGAACGCCGTTCGTGATCATGGCCCCGTTGGTCATCCTAATATTCATCCACGGGCTTAGGCTTTGGCGCATTCGTGACGAGTTCCATCCGGGAACGCGCCTGAAACAGGCGCTATCGGGCGGGATTGCCAATCTCAACTCGGTCGCCGGGATCTCGGCATGGATGATCGGCATGTTGCTGATGATCCTTGTCCTCGGGCACTATGCAGGGGTCTTTCTGTTCTGCGCTATTCTGATGCGGTACCTTGCGCGCGAACGCTGGCTGACGACGCTGTCGGTCGCGATTGCAACGACGTTCTTCATTTTCGGTGTCTTCGAATACCTCTTCAACATCGACCTCTACCGGGGCCTGATCGTGAGGTACTTTCTCGGATTCAGAGACTTCTAGCCGGTGCCGCGGAGGACTGCCGTTTCCCGGCCCTGCCGCGGGTCGATCAGGACGTCGATCAGATAAGGGCGGCCGTCGCGGACTGCGGCGACGCCCTCGGCTACCGCCGATCGAAGCTCTTCACGTGTGCTGACCGGGCCTGTCGCGGCCACGCCCTGCGCCTTGGCAAGCCCGGCGATGTCCGGGGCCGGATCGTCGAGCCGTTGCCCCACCCAGGCGTTCGCCTCGCTGCGACCACGCCGCCGCGCAACGGCCTCCTGGTGAAGTTCGTCGTTGAAATAGGACCGGTTGTTGCCGACGACGATCAAGACCGGCAGCCGGTACTTCGCCGCCGTCCAGAGCGCGGTGATCCCCATCAGCGTGTCGCCATCGCCAAGTGTCGCGATCACCAGACGCTCCGTGCCTTTGAGCGCCAGCGCGGCCCCCACGGCCAGTCCCGGCCCGGAGCCGATGCCGCCGCCGCCGTCCTTGCCGAGATAGTCGAGCGGTTCGTGCTGCGGCCAGAGGTCGTGCGGCCAGCTTCGTGCGAGGGCGGGGAAGGTGACGGACGTGTCGGCGGCCTCAGCCCTCAATGCGCGCGCGACATCGCGCATGGTCAAGCTGACGCCGGCAGCGTGAGCGGGCGGCGGTGGCTTCGGCAGTTCGGGCGCGGGTTTCGGCGCGCCGGGCAGGGCGGCCAGAAGCGCCTCCGCGACCGGGTCGGCGGAACAGGCGAATTCGAAATCGACCGGCGGCAGTGCGAAATGCTCCTGCCCCCAGCCACGATGCAGCGACGTGTCGTCGCTCGCATGGATAACCGTCGCCGTGACGGGCGCGTCGCCGAAGGCCTGCTTCAGCGCACCGCCAAGGTCGATCCACCCGAGGCTCAGGATGACGTCGGCGCGCGTTAGAACGTCGCGCGCCTGTGCAGACAGCTTGTTGATAGGCGGGCCGGCATGGTTGGGGTGATCGGTCGGCACCATGCATCCCGCCTTGAGGTCCGACAGCATCGCAGCGCCCAACCGCTCGGCAAGCGCGACCCGGGCCGCCATCGCCGCCTTGGTCCGCGCGCCCCGGCCGAACAGAACTACGGGGAATGCGGCCCTGTCGAGCGTCTTCGCGGCCTGCCGGATCAGGCCTGGATCCGGTCCTGCCGGCGTCACCGGGGTGTGCCGGGAGGGTTCCGGCCAGACGATCTCGTCCCCGGCGGGAGCCTCCTGCCAGCCGGCGTCGAGATTGATGTAGACCGGCGCCCTCGGCGAGCTGTGGGTCAGCTTCCAGCCTCGCGCCATCGCCTCGATGCAAGCTCTCGCAGAACCCGGCTGATCGTCCCACTTCGTGAAATGGCGGATCAGAGCGCCCTGATCCTGCGTCGTGTGGAGCCAGTCAATCCACGGCCGCCGCTGCCCGGCATCGACCGGTCCGGTCGCGCCAATAATCAGCATCGGCGCGCGGTCGCCCCAGGCGTTGAAAATCGCCATCGAGCCGTGGAGGAGGCCGACGTTGGAATGCAGCGCCACGGCCATCGCTCGGCCGGTCACCTTGGCGAACCCGTGAGCAATGGCGACGGCGTGTTCCTCGTGCAGGCAGAGAAGTATTTCCGGCTTTTCGTTACCGAGGTGATTGACCAGGCTGTCGTGGAATCCCCGGTAGCTGGCACCGGGCGTGAGCGCGATGTAAGGCACATCAAGGCGGCGGAGCATGCTGGCGGGCACGTCAGAGCCCCAGCCTATGCGCTCGTCGAGCGGTCCTTCGACCGGTTCGGCCTTCCAGTTCTCCGGCATTTTTGCCCCGCCCTTCACGCCTGTTCGTTTAGGAAATTACGGGCCGGAGAGGGCGGCCGCCAAGATCGTGCGCGCAATGTTCTTCCATGTGGAACAACATTCCACATTTGTTGACCTCGCACCGGCCCTGCGACATTCTCACTGCAAAGGCTGAAGGCTGGGGGAGGACGCAGATGCCGCACGACCTCGAAGGAGTGGTGCACTGGCACGAGCCGACGCGCGGCGAGCGCGCGGGTTTCGGAAAATTCGGCCAGCCGCAATCGGACTATGACAAATTCATGGAATCCGAAAGTATTCCGGTCTTCCGCGGTATCGGCATCCGGACTGTCCGTGATCTGGAACTGGCCGACTGGCCGCGGATGGGCGGGCGGGGCAGCTACATCCAGCTCCACGGCACCGAGGGAAAATGGGGCCAGTACGTTGTCGAAGTGCCTGGCGCGGGCGCGCTCAACGTCGAGCGGCACCTTTATGAAGAGATCTATCTTGTCGCCGAGGGCCGCGGCACCACCGAGGTTTGGCTGACTGAGGATGGCCCGAAGCACGTCTTCGAATGGCAGAAGGGATCGCTTTTCTCGATCCCGGTCAACGCCTTCCACCGGATCGTCAATGCCACCGCCGACCCGGCGCTTCTGATCGGCGGCACGACGCATCCGAACCTGCTGAACCTCATCGGCGACAACGATTTCCTGATGAACTGTCCGTACGAGTTAAGCAGCCGCTTCTCAGGGTCGAAGGATTTCTACAAGTACAAGGAAGACCTGGAACCGGACCCGATCCGGGGCCTTGCCATGCGGCGCACGAACCTCGTACCGGACGTGATCAATTGCGACCTGCCATTGGACAACCGCCGGTCGCCGGGCTGGCGGCGGGTGGAGCCGTTCATGACCGGCAACAAGTTCTATCTCTGGATCGGCCAGCACGAGACGGGCAAGTATTCCAAGGGGCACGCGCACACTTCGGCCGCTGTGCTGATCTGCATCAAGGGCAAGGGCTACACCTATACTTGGCCGGAGCGCTGCGGCGAGACCCCGTGGGAGGACCGCCAGGGCGACGAGGTGAAGCGCGTCGATTACGAGCAATTCGGCATGGTCACCGCCGCCCCCGGCGGCGACCGCTGGTATCACCAACACTTCAATTCGTCGGCCGAACCCTTCCGCCTGACCGCGTGGTTCGGGCCGAACCACCCGACCATCGTTACCGGTCTGCCGCCGGGCCAAAAGCAGATCGACTACACCGCAATGGACGTGACCGAAGGCGGCACCTCGATACCCTATTGGATGGAAGACCCGAAGCTTCGGGCCGAGTTCGAAGCTCATATCGAGGCGAACGGCGGAAAGAGCCGGATGGATCCGGCGCTTTACGAGGAGCCGGCGTGAACTTGGCCCAGCATCCGGACGAGCTCGATCAGGGTGGGCGCATCCACTTTTCCGGCGCCGGTCGGTCGCTGATAGAAGAGGACCAGATCGAGCTAACAAGCGTCGGTGTGGATATCGGTTCCTCGACTTCGCATCTTCTGGTCTCGGCAATCACGCTGGAGCGGCTCGATACCCGCTACGTCGTCACCGGGCGCGAGGTGCGCTTCGCGTCCGGCATCCTGCTGACGCCCTATGCGGGCGACAACACCATCGACGCCGAAACGCTGGGCGACTTCATCGCGGCGCAGTACCGGGCAGCCGGAATATTGCCTGCGGACATCGACACCGGCGCGCTGATCCTGACAGGTGTCGCCGCAAGGCGGGCGAACGCGCGCGCTATCGGCGAAATCTTCGCCGCAGAGGCCGGCAGGTTCGTGGCGGTCAGCGCGGGTGACGCGCTGGAAACGCTGATGGCTGCGCACGGATCGGGCTCGGTCGCGCTCAGCGAAGCGGGCGAGGCCGTGCTGAACATCGATGTCGGTGGCGGCACGACCAAGATCGCGCTTTGCCGGGACGGTGCGATCGTTGCGCGGACGGCAGTCGACGCTGGGGCTCGACTGGCGGTTCTGGACGACGAGGGGCGGATCGTGCGGTTGGAGCCATTCGGCGCCAGGCATCTGGCGTCGGCAGGCGTCGCACGCGGCATTGGCGACATTCTGTCGTCCGACGACCGTGCGGCGGTCGCGCGGCAGTTGGCCGAAACGATCATGGACGCCGCCGCCGGCAAGGACGTGGCGGAGTATCTGCGCCTGCCGCCGCTCGGAACTACAACCGGCGCCTCGCAAGTCGTCTTCTCGGGCGGCGTGTCTGAATTCATACGTGGCGAGCGCGAGGAAACCGGCGATCTTGGACCGGATCTGGCCGCGGCGCTTTCAAACCTCGTGGCCGAAACCGGACTCGCGGTCCGGCCCGCACGGCAGGGCATCCGTGCGACCGTCCTCGGTGCGTCGCAGTACACCGTCCAGGTTTCGGGCTCGACCATTTTCCTTGACCCGGATGACGCCTTGCCTCTCAAAAACCTCGCCGTGATCGCCCCGGATCTTGCGCTTGACAACGAGATCGCGCCCGACGCTGTGGCGTCCGCTGTCACGCGAGCGCTCGAGCGGCTGGACCTTGGTGAAGGGCAGGCACCGGTTGCGGTTGCTTTACCGTGGAGCGGCACCGCAAGCTACGCGCGTCTGTCGACCCTTGGGAAAGGTCTGGTTGCAGGGCTTCAGCCCGTGCTTGACGCAGGCCACCCCCTTGTCGTCGTCACCGACGGGGATGTCGGCGGGCTGATCGGCATGCAGTGCCGGAGCGAGGAAAGGGTGCCGGGCGCGATCGTCTCGATTGACGGAATCGCTTTGTCCGAGTTCGATTTCATCGACATCGGTGAAGTGCTGCGGGCGACCGGCGCGACACCCGTCGTGGTCAAGTCGCTTTTGTTTCCCACGGAGTAGCCATGCGCGACGCCAACTCGAAGACCGCCCCGCGCTTGATCACTTCGATCTGGCCCGCCGTGCTGCTGCTTGCCTTTGCTTGCGGAACGCTTTTCTTCGCGTGGGGTTATGCACCGATCGCCGCCCGCTTTCCGGTCATGGTTTCGGTGACAATGGTGGTGCTCACCTTGCTCGATATTTGGAGCCGCAGTGGTTTGCCCGGCGCGGGCGTGATCGAGACATTTGGCGGCACCGGATTCCGCCGCCGTGAAATGACACACGAACCGAGCTTCGCCAATCAGGCCGAATGCGTCGGCTGGATTGCCGGTTGCTTTGTGCTGATGGCGGCGGGAGGGATCCTGGCAGCCTCGCCGATCTTTTGCGCCGCCTTCGTCCGGCTGAGAGGCAAGCGGTCGCTTACGGTATCCGCTATCGTGGGCCTTGTCGTGCTTGCCTTTCAATTCGCGGTCTTCGAATGGGCGCTCGACTATGAGCTCTATCGGGGACTGTTTGTCGCCAGGGGCGGCGTATCTCAATGGTAGAGCGCCAATACAAGGGAGGAAAGAAGATGAAGAATCTGTTCGCGACGGGCATTGCGGCCCTCGCTCTTTGCGCGGGGAGCCCGGCGTTTGCCGAGTATCCCAACGATGGCAACATCACATTCGTGATCCCCTACAGCCCGGGCGGCGGCTTCGACACGATCGTTCGCCAGTTTGCCCCGGCACTGGAAGCGGCCATGGGCACGACCGTCATTCCGGAGAACATCTCGGGCGCGGGCGGTGCCCGCGGCGGTCAGGCGGTTCACCGTTCGGACCCGGACGGCTATACGATCGGCGTCTACAACATCCCCGGTCTGACAGTGAACGAGATAACCGGCCGCGAGCAGGGCTTCGCGCTGGACGAGGTCACATGGATCGCAAACATCGCCGTAGCGACTTATGGGCTCGCGGTTCCTGCAGACGGGCCGGATACGGTCGAGGAACTCTGCTCGGGCGACAGCCCGGCCAAATTCTCCGACACAGGCGCAACCTCGACCGCGTCGGTCACCACGCGGATCTCGATGGCGATTATCGGCTGCGATATTGTCGATGTCACGGGCTACAAGGGGTCGAGCGACGCTATGGTCGCGGTGATCTCGGGCGAGGTCGACGCGACGATCAAGCCGATCAGCTCGCTTGCCAAGTACACCGCCGGGGGGTCTGGTGATCTGAAGCTGATATTGACGCTGACCGAGAATCAGGTGATCGACGGTGTGCCCTCGGCGACTGATATCGGGCATCCCGAGTTGGCGAAGTTCACGTTGAATCGGGTGATCGGTGGCCCACCGGGCATTCCCGACGACGTGGTCGCGAAGCTCGAGGATGGTTTGCGCCAGGCCAGCGAGAGCGATGCGGTGAAAAGCTGGGCCGACGGTGCCGGCGTGACGATCGATTTCAAGGGCGCCGCGGAAACCAAGGCGATGATGAGCGACCTGGCATCGTTCTATGCCGATTACAAAGATCTGGTGAGCATGCCTCAATAACTGACGATGGCGCCGCCGCGCGAGGCGGCGGCGCCTGACACCGGAGATAGGCGCAATGGGTCTTGACGCATTGCTTGAGGCGTTTCTCGCCGTCCTGAATGGCGGGAGTTTCCTCTACCTCGCCGCAGGCGTGATCCTGGGACTGGCTTTCGGCGTGATTCCGGGACTTGGCGGCACGACCGCGCTGGCGCTCCTGATCCCGGTGACCTACACGCTCGATCCGCTTGATGCGATGTACCTCGCCGGAGGGGTGATGGGGGCCACGTCGTTCGGCGGCTCGATCTCTGCGATCCTTCTGAACACGCCCGGCACGGCGCCGAATGCCGCGACAACTTTCGACGGCTATCCGCTGTCGCGGCAGGGCAAGGCGGGCTTGGCGATTGGGGCGTCCGCCACCGCCTCCGCGCTCGGCGGGCTGATCGGCCTGTTCACCCTTCTTCTTTTCATACCGGTGGCACGCGAAGTGGTGCTGAGTTTCGGGCAATCCGAATTCTTCCTGCTGACAGTGCTGGGCCTCGCGGCGATCGCGGTCTCGGTCAGGGGCAAGCTCCTGCGCGGGCTTGTCGCCGCTTGCATCGGTCTGCTTCTGGCTTTTGTCGGCGCGAACCAATTCACGGGCGACACGCGGTTCACCGGCGGTATCGACTATCTCTGGGATGGTATTCCGCTGGTACCAGCGCTGACCGGGCTCTTTGCGATCAGCCAGATGATCGAGCTTGCACTGAAGGGCGGTTCCGTTGCGGAGGACGGTTTGTCCGCAGTCAAGATGAAGATCACTGGGGTCGGGTCAGGCATCCTGTCGGTTTTCCGACACTGGACGGTGCTGCTCCGAGGGTCGCTGATCGGCACCGTGATCGGCGCGATCCCAGGCCTTGGCGGAACGGTCGCGGCGTTCCTGGCCTATTCTTCCACTGCGCAGACAGCGCGGGATCGGGACACGTTCGGGACCGGCAACATCAAGGGCGTCATAGCGCCAGAGGCCGCCAACAACGCCAAGGATGGCGGGTCGCTGATCCCCACCGTCGCCTTCGGCATACCGGGCAGCGCGGAGACGGCCGTCTTCCTTGGTATCCTCGTTCTGCACGGCATGGAGCCCGGTCCGGCGATCCTTCTTTACAACGAACGCGAGATCTACGGGTTGATCGTGGCGCTCACCGTATCCGCGGTCTTCGCGTCGATCATCGGTCTCTTGCTGTCGCGCGTGCTTGTTCTGATCACGCAGATCGACGTGAACATCGTCGTGCCGGTGGTTGTCACGCTATCGCTGACCGGCGTTTACGTCCTGGAAGGCCGCATGGCAGACGTGCTGTTGACCGTGCTGATCGGTATTTTTGGCTATCTGATGATCCGGTTCGACTATCCTCGGCTGACGCTTGTCATCGCCTTCGTGCTTGGCGAAACGGCCGAGCGCGCCTTCCACCAGGTTCGGCTGATCTCGGACGGGCAGGTCGTCGAGTACATGTTGAGCCGGCCGGTCTCGGTGATCCTGATCCTGGCGATCGTTGTGACGTTCTTCCTGCCGGCCATGCGCAAGCTGCCACAAATCCGCCGAAGGCTGGCGGGCGGGCGATGAGCGTGAACCGCGATCACACCTACTGGGACGGGCGCTATGCGGCGGATGACTACCTGTTCGGGACCCGGCCGAACGCCTTCCTCGCGCGGAACGCCGGGCGTTTCGCGCCGGGTGCGCGCCTTCTCTGCATCGCCGACGGCGAAGGGCGGAATGGCGTCTGGCTGGCGGAGCAGGGGTTCGAAGTCACCTCGCAGGATTTTTCGCCCCGAGCGCAGGAAAAGGCTGCCGCGCTTGCCCGCAAAAGGGGGGTCGAGCTTGAATTCGAGCTTTCCGATATCCGAACCCGCGACTGGAAACCCGCGGCGTTCGACGGGGTCGTCGGGATCTTCTTCCAGTTCCTGTCGGCGGACGAGCGCGCCGCAGTCTTCGCGGGGATCGCCAATACCGTCCGGCCCCGCGGGTGGGTTCTGATCGAGGGCTACGGGCCAAAGCAGCTCGACTACGGAACCGGCGGACCGAAGGTTTTGGAAAATCTCTATACTCCCGATCTCTTGGAGCGCGCTTTTGCTGCCTTCAGCCAGGTCGAGGTTACTGCCTACGACGCCGAGATCCGCGAAGGGCAGGGGCACGCCGGAATGTCGGCGCTGATCGACATGGTGGCCCGGCGGTGACGGTGCATCAGGCACGGCAAACCCTCAATAGTCCGCCGTGCAGACTTTTTTGCCGCTCGCTCTGCTGGCGTCTACGGCCGCTTTCCCGTTCATCGCGTCGATGCATCCAGAGCAAGAGAACATGCGGCGCGTCTTGATAGGCTGATCACACGGAGCTCACTGGGTGTTCACTTGTGCACCCGGAACAGCTTGGCTCTCGCTCTCGAAAATCTTGCGTTCGCGGGCCAAGGTGCTGAGTCCCAGATCGTCAAATATGGCGTAAATCGCGGGCAGTGCGAACAGAACGATCAGGCTGGCGGTGAGCAGCCCGAACACCAGGCTGGCGACCAGCGGGATCAGGATTTGCGCCTGCAGGCTGGTTTCCGTCAGGATCGGCAAGAGGCCTGCCGCCGTGGTCGTGGTGGTCAGGAAGATCGCCCGGAAACGGGCGCGCGCTGCCCGCGCCGCCGCCACGACTACGGTCATGGCATCGCCATGTTCGCGTTTGACGAAATCAACCAGCAGGATCGAGTTGTTCACCACCACACCGGCAAGGGCCACGAACCCCAGCATGCTGGGCATTGAGAAATCCAGCCCCATGGCCATGTGACCGAAAATGGCGCCGGTCAGCGACAGGGGTATGACCAGCATCACAACGACAGGTTCGATGTAGGACCGGAACAGAAAACTGAGCAGTAGAAAAACGCCGATCAGACCAACCAGAAACCCTTTCAGCATGGATTGCTGAGTTTTCCCGGCCTCGGCGTTCTGGCCTTCGACGTCCAGAGTGATACCGGGATGGCGGGTCAGGAAATCGGGCAGGAAATTTGCCAGAACATCGCCGACAATCGCGTTCGCATTGGCGACGCGGGTGTCGATCGTGCCTTGCACCGTGACCGTGCGGATGCCGTTTTCGCGGTTGATCCGGTTGTACCCCTGACCGACCTCAACATCTGCAACCACTCCGAGGGGAACGGTGGACCCATCTGCGCGGGCGATCTGGAAATCGTCGAAAGACCTGTAGGTATCCTGAAACCCAGGCGCGAACTGCGCGGTCACTTCCATAAGGCTGCCCTTGACCTGCATTTCGCTGACCGTTGTGCCGAAATAAGCCGCCCTAAGCTGATCGGCGATCATCGCCGCCGTGATCCCCATGGGGCCTGCGGCATCGTTCAGGGTGATGCGCAATTCGCGCTTTCCCGGTCGCAGATCGTCGAGCACCGATGTGACGCCGGCATATTGCCAGATCCAGTCCTGCAGTTCGACCGAGGCGGATTTGAGCGCGGCCAGGTCATCGCCCTTCAGCCGCATATCGATGGCGATACCCGCCGGACCGATGGTCGATTCTGCGTATTTCAGGCTGATCACGTCGGGCACCGGACCGACGAAATCGCGCCAGAGTCCCATGATGGCATCGGGGCGGTGCACACGTTCGGCCGACGGCAGAAGATCAACACTGACCGTTGCCACATGGGCGCCGGTCTCGAACGCATCCCGGTTCTCGCCATAATAGACCGAGACATGGGCGATCAGTTCAGCGCCGCCCGGTTGCTCGGGCGACAGTTGCGTGTTGACCTGATCCAGCCCATCCTCCAGCCGCGACACGATGGTCTCGGTCCGCGACAGCGGTGTGCCCTGGGGCAACAGAACCCGGGCGACGATGGTATCGCCGTCCAACTCGGGGAAGGCGGTGAACTTGAGGTATCCACCCGCCAGCATGCTGGCCGACACCAGAAGCGCGGCAAAGCTTAGCCCCGCCGTCACATAGCGCCAGCGAATGGCCAGATCGACCAGCGGGCCGACCAACTGCTCGCGCGCCCAGACCAGGCCTGCTTCGACGCGCGCGGTCACGCCGGTCTGTGTCGGTGGCGCTTCGAGGCTGTGGATCAGGTGATGCGGCAGGATAAGGAAGGCTTCGACCAGCGACACCGCCAGAACGAACAGCATCACCACCGGGACAACCCGCAGAACAGCCCCGAGATCGCCCTCAAGAAACGCCAGCGAGCCGAAGATCATGGCCGTTGTGCCGAAGGACGCCAGCACGTTTGGGAACACCTGTGTCGCGCCTTCCACGGCGGCGTCCATGGCGTTCAAGCCCTTCTCGCGCTGCCGGGCGATGTTTTCGGCGATGACGATGGCATCGTCCATCAACAGCCCGATGACGATCAACAGGCCAAGCGTTGTCATCAGGTTCAGCGAGTAACCGACCAGGCCCATCAGAGCGACGCCGCCCATGAAGGACACCGGCAGGCCCATAGCCACCCAGAACGAGAACCGGAAGCCGAAGAACAGCCAAAGCACCAGGAATACCAGCGCGAGGCCTTGCAGGCCATTTACCACAACCAGTGTCAGCCGGTCGCGCACAACCGAGGCAGCGTCGGTGGTGATTTCCATCACGACACCGGGCGGGCCTTGCTGGCGTTCTGCCGCGATAAAGGCCTTCAACTCGTCGACGATCGTCAAGGCATCCTCGGCCCGGGTCTTGCTGATATCCAGAACGGCGGCGGGCCGGCCATCGAAGGTGATGACATCGTTGTCGCTTGCGAATTGTTCCGTGATCGTGGCGATGTCGCCTAGATGGACCTGCCCGCCGCTGGGCGAGGACCGTACCACGAGGGCGGCCAGATCATCGACCGTGCGGCGTTCCTCCGCCACACGGACCAGAAGGGTTTCAGTCGCGGTGGCGATGTCGCCCGCAGGCAGATCGACGCTGCCCAGTTGCACCAGACGCGCGATGTCGGCGACCGAGACGCCGAACTGGTGCACCGCTTCGGGTTTCAGGCCGATGTGCAGTTCGCGCGTGGAAAATCCGCGAATATCGACCTTTGGAATGCCGCCCCATTGCAGCATTCGGTTCCGAGTGATCTCTGCTAAGTCTTTCAGATCGGTGCGGCGTTCAGGGCCGGTGACGGCAACCGACGCAACGAAATCGGTTTGCCCGAGGGGTCGTACCCGCACCGCCTCGGCGCGCTCGGGCAGGTCGGTGATTGCCTCAATCTCTGACTTCACGTCCGCGACAAAGGCCTGATAGTCTTCGCCCTCACCCATCCGGACAACCGAACGTGCAAGACCTTCACGCGCCTCGCAGGACTGGCGATCAATGCCTGTCACCGCATCCAGCGCATTTTCGATCCGCTCGCAAATGGCGGTTTCCACATCCTCGGGCCGCGCTCCGGGGTAGGGCACCGTGACCTCGACCTCGTTCTGTGCCGCGCGTGGGAATGTCTCGCGCAGAAGCGTTGGGGCGACAAAGAGACCTGCCAGCAGGAAGCCGACCATCAGAAGATTGGCAATGGTCGGATGGCCGGCGAAAAACCTGATCATTCCGCGCGTCCCGCGGCCGCCAGCCAGTCCGTCAATTCGGCATCTTCCGTCACTTTAAGCAACATGCCGTCGACAACGCTGGCTGGCTGGCTGACCAGAACGCGCGCGCCAGATGAAATGCCGCCCGAGATCAGGGCGATCCCGTCTTGCGTCATGACTGTCGTCACGTCGACCGATTGCAACCGGTTATCGGCATCGGCCAGCAAAAGTCGACCCTCGCGCACCGTATTGCGCGGCACCCAGATGCCATCCATTGGTTTGCCCTGCAGCGACACTTCGACGAACATCCCCTTGGTCAGGGGTGGACGTTCGCCTGGTTCGACACCTGAATAGGCCGTGTCGACCCGCACGATCACACCCAGTGTGCCAGATGCCTGGTCGATCGTGTCGCTGATCCGATCGACGGTAGCGGGCCAGCTTACCAGGTCATCCTCCAGCCGCAGATGCACCTTCACCGCAAGCCCCAAACGGCGCATCAGATCGGTCATGGTCGCAGGGTCCACGGCAATCATCTCGGGATCGCTCAGCGTTGATCGCAGCAACGTGCGAAGCGCGGCGATCGGAACCTGGGCTTCGACCTCGGCCGCGTTGATGCCATCGAGCAGGGCCGCGGTCTGTCCCGAGCGCAGGAATTGTCCGGCTTCCACGGAAACCGACGCAACCCGGGCGGCGAACGGCAGGGTCATCTCGGTGCGGGCCAGGTTCAGTTCAGCGGATTCCAGACTGGCCCTATAGACCGCGATCTGTTCGGTCTGGACGGCCCGTTGTGTCGGGAGAAGCGCCAGCGCACTTTCCAGAGACTGCACTTTCTGCCTCTGTGTCAGATGCGCTGTGCGTGCTGCATCCAACGCGGTCTGCGAAATCGTACCGTTCCGAAACAACGTCTCTGTCCGTTCCAGATCGGCGGCCCGCAACGCCAAGGCTTCCCTTTCGATCTCAAGCGCCGCGATCTGGTTCGTCTCGGACACCGCCAGTTCCGACAACTTGGCTTCGGCGGCGCGAATGTTGGCATCGGCCTGCGCGATGGCCAGGTTGAAGTCAGCAGGTGAAATGCGCAGCAGAACCGCACCCGCGGGCAAGATTGCGCCTTTCTGCAGGGTCGGATTGATGTATTCGACCGTGCCGCTGACCTGCGCGATGGCCTCAAAGGTGCGGGATGGACGAACAAGGCCGAACCCGACCAGCCGGGGGGGCACGGCATGCGTCTGAGCAATGATCACGCGCACCGATGTCGCGCGTTCGGTCAGCGGGATGCGTTCCGGCGGGGCGCCGATCGCGATGACATAGGCCAGAATACCTGCACCGAAGGCTATGATCGGCAGCGTGACCAGAACGAGTTTCAGACCGGGCCTCATTTGTCCGCCCCTTGTTCCGTTAGAAGCCTGAGTTGCAAGTCCAACAATCGCTCGCCGGTGCTCAGGAACGTCTCAGGCTCGCGAAACCGCAACAACCTCAGGGCCAGACCCTGGACCACGCCCACGACTAAATGCGTGCAATCCTCGACATCGAGGTCGGTGCGGATGTGGCCCAGTATCTGCGCCTCGCCGATGGCCAGGCGAATAGCCTCTCTCAGCCCGCCCATGCTGGTCATAACCCGCGTTCGCAAGTCCTTGGTCCGGGCATTCGGATCGCGCATCACCATAATCTCGGGCAAGCCCGGATTGTCGTGCAACAGTCGAAGCTGTCCCATGACGAGTTCCCGCAGCTGGGCGATTGGCTTGGGCTGTCCTTTCGCCGCTTGGATATTGTCGTCAATCCTCTGGCAGAGTTCTTCCGCGGCGGCGCACCAGATGTCTTCCTTATTGGGAAAATGCTTGTAAATCGCCGGTTGCGTCAGGCCCAGTCGATCCGCGATCATAGTGGTAGTCACGCGATCCGGCCCAAACTCGAAAGCAAGCTCAAGGGCCGCGTGCGTTATCTCTGCCTTTCGGACTGAGGCGGACTTCCGGGTTCTCACGGGCGTGACCTCGCGCGAAACATGACCAAGGAAATCGCCAGCCAAACCCCGAACCGAAGTGACAGCGCGCCGACACTACGCATCTCGTAGGCGCCGCCCTGGAACACCCAAACACCGAACGCTGTTGCGACAAAAAACGTCGCCACCGCAATGGCAATCGACAGACCGAAGGCCCAGCGGTGCGCCAGCCAAATGGCGAGGCCAGCTGCAATGTAGGCAAAACCAGCAATGAAGTTGAACCAGAGCACGAAAGGCACAAAGTGCCCCGCCGCTTCACGCACGACGTCGGTTCCAAAAAGGACGCTGCCACCGGATATGACCGTAACCGCCCCGAACACCATCGCAATCAGAGCGACGCCCTTCAGAAATGCCCGCGGTTCTAAAGCTTGAGACTTCTTTGTCGTCGTCATCTGCGCCCCGCAGACGATTTTAGTTATATTGTTATAACTAGCGTATCCCACCCGTTTGTTCAATGTCTTTGAGCAGAATGCCAAATAACTGCGCAACCACGTGAACCAGCGAGGAAATTGAACACCGACTATTGGAAAATGCATGATCTGTCAGAGGAGGCTTTGGTGGGCTTAGCCGCCATTCAACCAATGCGCAGCATCCGTCATTTTCGGCCTCGACTCGGTCATTTGAGTGAATCCGTCAGGCACTGAGGTGATCGCTCGCGCCGAATGACCGGGCGGCGGACAAAGCAGTCCTCCGCCGTTTCCTGGAATAATCTGCTGGCCGCTATGATCGACAATGTTAACTTGCGCTTGCGCAAGCACTCCGCCGTCCGGCCGATGCAGCGTGGAAAGGCCAATTCAAAATGAACATGACAAGTGACCAGGCGCGTCCGATCTCTCTGGTGACAGGCGGAAATACGGGAATAGGTTTCGAGACCTGCAAAGGGCTGCTGGGGGCTGGGTTTCATGTCGTCGTGACGGCAAGGTCAAAGGAAAAGGCGGACGAAGCGGTGGCCGCTCTTCTCAAGGATGGACCGGCCGACGGGACAGCCGAGGCACTGGTTCTCGACCTGGGATCGCTGGCATCCGTCCAAGACGCTGCCGGCGAATTTCTGGAGACGGAGAGTGCTTTGAACGTCTGTGTGCTCAATGCGGGCGTAATGGCGTTGCCCTGGAGTACCACGGGCGATGGCTTCGAGCAGCAGTGGCAGGTCAATGTCCTCGGGCATTTTCTCTTCTGCCGCCTGCTTCTGCCGGCCATCTCAAAGGCAAGGAATCCGATTGGCCGTATCGTCTGGGTCGCCTCCGGGGCGCACAGGCTCCACCCGGAAAAAGTTGATTACCAGTCCCTACCGCGAGAACACGAAAGTTCGGATGGTTATGATCAGTGGCGTGCCTATGGCCGAAGCAAGTTGGCCAACATCCTGCTATCGAACGAACTCGCGCGCCGTCTGAACGCGGCCGGCTTGTGAGTCACTAGTAACGCGGTTCATCCTGGCAACGTCAACACAGCTCTCTGGTCGAAGGCCGGCAGAACCAACGAGACGGGAATTTCTGCGGAAGAAGGGGCGCAGACCCCAATCTTTCTCGCCACATCGAGCGATGTGGAGGGGGAGAGCGGAGGTTACTACTTCCAGTTCAAACCCGTAACCACCGTATATGACGACGCATTGCATAAAGACGCTGATTACATCGCGAAATCTGCAATGCGTTCGGAAGTCAGCTTGTCCGAGTCGGAAGCCAGGAAAATGTGGTCTGCCGCAAGTGAGGACGTAGGTTTGGAAGAGGAGCTGTAGATCAAAGAAAGCACCGCTTCGTATCGGCCCTCGGCCGCTCAGCGCCGTTGATCGCCAGGATGATGCCCGCTTTCAGACCTTAATGGCCGCTTACGAGCGAACCGGACCCAAATCCGATAAAGCGCTATGACCGGAGTGCGGACCAACCAGGCCTTCGTTTTCTGATGTAGGATCGGAGCGGCGGTGCCTTAATCTCTGACTACGCCACACTGCACTTTCGGCAGTGCTACCCAAAAAGCTTCTACTCCCAACCATCGCAGCGAAGCTCGCTTGACGATCGTTGTGTGGCGCGGACATCCTGTCTACGTCGACATCTTGGTCGGTGGGCAATTGGGGCCCAAAGCAACATTGGCGAAAAGAAATGCATTTGCGTCGAACCAGAATTGGCGCGCAAAGGGCGAACGAAGCGCAAGCAACATGTCTGCGCTCCGCTGAGATTGGATCATTTCTGCTTCATTAACCCCGTCAGCGCCCATAGTCCGCCGACTACAAAAACAATCGTGCCCAAGTAAACTGGGCCAATGTGAGTGACCCAGTTGTGCTCAAAGGTCCCAGTGTAATGTTTTGGAAGCGCTACCGCCAAACCCACGACCGGAGCGACCATGGCTGCAAGCCAAGCCCACCAGTAGCCCCGCCGAACACCATAGTGACTAAGCGCCAACACTGCGACGCTGGTTGCTCCTATGAAACCTGCGACCGCCAGATGCAGGTGAGTCATATAGGCCATAATCGCCGGGTTCAGTGCATCCAGATCGGCCGGGGTCGCGCCGTTCAGAGTTGGAACGCCAATCTCAAATCCGTCGCCGGTTAAACTTCGAAAGAAGAACGCAACGGCATATGAGGCAAATACTATGACACCGATAACCATGAGATTACTACCCTTTTGGAGAGCAGGATCTGACTCAGTCATTAGGTCTCCTTTCGGGAAAAGTAAAAGCGGCCTCGTAGCCGCTTCCTGACATGCTAGGGGAACTCCATCGCTGCGTCCATCTTGGTGGCGCCCGACGTAAGGAGACTGCCAATATTACAATAGGCGCTCACGCATTTTGATAGCCAAGCCATGGCCGCTTTCGGAAGATCGCTGGATACTTTTGCAGCTGCAGAAAACGATCGCCACCTTATTGAGGTGAACACTACGGGCCGGAATTCCAAGGGCTTGGATGGGCTCGAAGCCGCCCTTCGCCTCTGAACTCTACCCAACCAACTCCAGCGTATCCGGGGCGAAGAGATCCTTCAGTGCCAGCGGCGCGTCGATGATCGTCTGTGCCATCGCCTGAGCCATCAGCCCTTCGAGAACACTCAGGTTCGGTGCGATCCCGTAAGGCAGCGGGTCGTCCATGGCCTCCATCGCCGCCAGATGAACCTTGTCGGCCGCCGTGGGCGCGCCGATGCGTCCGGCGCGAAGTTCGCCCAGATAGGCCCGCTTCGACGCCGCGAACGCGTCGAAAAGCTGCACCGCGAGTTCGGGCGCCTCGGCCAGGATGTCGTCGCGGATCACCACGAGGTGGTTGATCGGGTAGAAACCCCGCTGTTTGAGCGCCGCGACCCCGGCCTTGAAGGCGTCCGGGATCAGCGGCCGCGTACCCTCGGCTGCGGTCAGCCCGACGGCGGCCGGAATGTCGCCCCGCTGAAGCTGCTCGGCAAGGCTGCCCTCTCCGCCCAGATCCTCGACATTCGCGGGAGGGCGCCAGTCGGCCACGTGTTCGTCGCCCGAGCGCGCCCAGGTGACCTTGCTCAGGTCGACCCCATGCTCTTCGGCGAGGACGGCGCGCGCCCAGACCCCGGTTGTCACGGTGTAACCACGATTGACACCGACGCGTCGGCCTTCCAGCGCCCGCGGCGTGTCGATGTCCGAGGCGCTGCTGGCCACGATGGCCTGATGGTGAAAGCCGCGCACGAGGAAGACCGGGATACCGGTCATCTTCGCGCCATAGGCTTTGGCCGTGATATAGGTGGTCAGCGCCATTTCGCAGACCTCGAAGGCGCCTTCGCGCACCATCCGTCGGAAGGCGCACACGAGTGGATCGACCTCCTCGAATTTGAGCTCGAAATCCGGCAGCGCGATCTCGGCCGCCTTCAGCGCGCGATTGTTGCCCTGCGACCGCGACACTGCCGTCAGTACTCGCTTAGCCACGCCTCCTCCCTCAACAGCAATCCGCCCCGCCATCGTCAAGAAGCGCGCCGACGACCCAGGCGTCCGGCAGGTCGGTATCGCTCAGCGCGGTGACAGGTTTGAACACCCTGACCCGATGCCGGTTCTCTTTCTTCCAGAACAGCACGGTCGTCATGACTGAGGGCTCGCCCGGCAGTCGCCCCGCGTCTTCGCGAACAAGCACCAGGTCGCTCCCCGAAAGCCCGTACCGCGAGCGCACCAGGGACTCGGCACGCTCGAGCGCAGAAACGTCCGGGACAATATTGCCAAAGCGCGCAAACATGCTTCCCTCGCGCGGCCGTTCCGCCATGCGGAACTTCGTTCTTGATTGCAGTCTGGCGCTTTGCTAGCCAAGGGTCAACGCGAAACAGGGAGGGTTTCCGCGTGCCCGAAAAAGTCGTCGCCGCCGTCAGGACGGGTCCGGAGAAGACCGAGTTCCGGGAGTTCGACATGCCCGACATTCCCGACGACGGCGCGCTGATGAAGATCGAGGTCGCTGGTATCTGCGGCACCGATGTCAAGTTCTACTCCAGGCCGCCGATCGCCGACCCGGTCATCATGGGAAATGAGAACATCGGCGTCATCGCCAAGGCCGGAAAGATCTACCGGAAACG
>JBFKFZ010000048.1:0-23346 GCA_041633555.1 Paracoccaceae bacterium
CGGACGCGAAATGCCCCGATGAGGACCCGCTTTGGCAACGCTATGCGGTCAGGTCGAAACGGTCGGCATTCATGACCTTGGTCCATGCCGCGACAAAGTCGTTGACGAATTTCTCTCCGTTGTCGTCCTGAGCATAGACTTCCGCATAAGAACGCAGGATCGAGTTCGACCCGAAAACGAGATCAATGCGCGTCGCTGTCCATTTCTGCGCGTCGGTCTTTCGATCGCGTATCTCGTAGACGCCTTTGCCGTTGGGCTTCCAGCTGTTGGCCATGTCGGTCAGGTTCACGAAGTAGTCCGTGGTCAGCGCGCCTTCCCGGTCGGTGAATACTCCGTGCTTGGTGCCCCCGTGGTTGGTGCCCAGAACGCGCATACCACCGACAAGAACCGTCATCTCTGCGGCGGTCAGGCCCATCAACTGGGTTCGGTCGAGCATCATCTCCTCTGGGCTGACGACAAAGTCCTGCTTGAGCCAGTTGCGATAACCATCTGCAAGCGGTTCAAGCACGTCGAAGGACTCGGCGTCGGTCATCGCGTCGGTCGCATCGCCACGACCTGGCGCGAAGGGTACGGTCACGTCGGAGCCGGCGGCCTTGGCCGCTTGCTCGACCCCGAGATTGCCCGCCAGCACGATCACATCCGCCACCGATGCGCCGGTCTCTGCCGCGATCGGCTCCAGCGCTGACAACACCTTGGACAGGCGCTCTGGTTCGTTGCCTTCCCAGTCCTTCTGCGGCGCCAGCCTGATCCGCGCGCCATTGGCACCGCCGCGCTTGTCAGATCCGCGATAGGTGCGGGCGCAATCCCAGGCCGTTGCAACCATCTCGGCAATCGACAAACCTGCAGCGGCGATCTTGGCCTTCACCGTATCGAAGTCATAGTCGGTTTTTCCAGCAGGAACGGGATCCTGCCAGATCAGGTCTTCGGCAGGCACATCCGGCCCTAGATAGCGGGATTTCGGCCCCATGTCGCGATGGGTCAGCTTGAACCAGGCCCGAGCGAACGTGTCTGAGAAATAGGCCGGATCGGCGGCAAATTTCTCGCAGATCTCGCGGTAGACCGGATCCATCCTCATCGCCATGTCGGCATCGGTCATGATCGGCTTGTGCCGGATCGACGGGTCTTCGACATCAACCGGCATGTCCTCTTCCTTGATGTCGACGGGTTCCCATTGCCAGGCCCCTGCCGGGGACTTCTTCAACTCCCACTCGTGGCCGAAGAGCATCTCGAAATAGCCGTTGTCCCATTTGGTCGGGTGCGACGTCCAGGCACCCTCAATGCCAGAGGTCACTGTGAAGCGGCCCTTGCCCGACTTGTTCGGGTTGGCCCAGCCCAGGCCCTGAGCCTCCACATCCGCCGCCTCTGGCGCCGGTCCTAACAGGTTCGCGTCGCCGTTTCCGTGGGTCTTGCCAACCGTGTGACCGCCTGCGGTCAGCGCCGCGGTCTCCTTGTCGTTCATTGCCATGCGCGCGAAGGTCTCGCGGACCTGAGCGGCAGTCTTCAGCGGATCGGGCTTGCCGTTCACGCCTTCCGGATTGACATAGATAAGCCCCATCTGCACCGCAGCCAGCGGATTTTCCATGGTCGAGGGGTCCTCGACATTCTCGTAACGAGAGTCGCTCGGCGCCAGCCATTCCTTCTCTGCACCCCAGTAGGTGTCCTTTTCCGGGTGCCAGATATCTTCCCGGCCGAACGAGAACCCGAAGGTCTTCAGACCCATCGACTCGTAGGCGATGGTGCCAGCAAGGACGATCAGGTCGGCCCAGCTGATCTTGTTGCCGTATTTCTTCTTGATCGGCCAGAGCAGGCGGCGGGCCTTGTCGAGACTGACATTGTCCGGCCACGAGTTCAGGGGAGCAAAGCGCAGGTTTCCCGAACCGCCACCGCCGCGGCCGTCGGACAGACGATAGGTTCCTGCGGCGTGCCACGACATGCGGATCATCAGCCCGCCATAGTGGCCCCAGTCTGCCGGCCACCATTCCTGACTGTCGGTCATCAGCGCGTGAAGATCCTTTTTCAGCGCCTCAACGTCCAGTTTCTTGAACTCTTTGCGGTAATTGAATGCCGGCCCCATTGGATTGGTCTTGGTGTCCTGCTGATGCAGAATGTCGAGGTTCAGGGCGTTCGGCCACCAATCCATAACCGACGCGCCCGTTGCGGTGTTTCCGCCGTGCATCACCGGACATTTACCCCGGGTTTCGATGTCGTTTCCGTCCATGATAGCTCTCCCTTGCTGAGCGATGTCATCGTTCTGACTTAAGGGCCGCTGCGTGCCAAGACCTGCAAGTCCGGCGCAACCGGCGAGGTCGCCCGCTGCACTTTGTGCACACTTTCCGCAGCACGATTGCCGCTTTCCAAAAGTCGGGTTTCAATTCTGCACTTACAAGAACAGATTACGATCAAACTGACCATAGGTTGCCTGCGCCACTTCGCCGCGACCGCGACAATTCGCGCTTTGTCGTCTGGAATTTCTTTGGCCGCTTCTGAGGGATCTGGCCGAGGTCAGATGCCTGGCCACAGGTCGCTGGTTGGCTTTCAGGCCCAGGTGACGAGCCTCTGCTGCAGCGTTCTGGCCCTATTTCGAACTGTATCGCGGATGGGCCCGTCGCGCGGAGTGTCGCGCAGGGTCGTAAACCAGTGTTCTGGGCGCTCTTTCTTGGTGTCGCGCCGCCAGTCGAGTTGCCTGAGGATCGCTTCCGCCTCCTCTGGCAGCCGTTCGGGGATTTCCGCATCCGCCAGGATTGCCCAGACACCGGCCCAGAGCCGCCCGACACTCCATGGATTGTAACCGCCGCCGCCCAATACCAGGAACCGGGGCGACATGTGCCGAAGGTTCGAAACCGTGGCCCAGTGGGCGTTGTTGGAAAAGGCGAGGCGCGCGAGCGGATCCTCCTCGACGGCATCCGCGCCACATTGCAGCACGATTGCCTCTGGCCGATGCGCCGCGACTGCCGGCAATATGACCTGGTCAAGAACAAGGTTGAACTCCGTATCGTTGGCGTCGCGCGGCAGCGGAAAATTGAATGCGGCACCGCTGGCATGATCGCCGAGGGCGCCCGTGAAGGGCCACCGCCCTTCTTCATGCGTCGAGATCACCCGAATACTTTCAGCACCGGCAAACGCAGCCTCGACCCCGTCGCAATGATGCGCGTCGATGTCGACATAGGCAATCCGCTGCAACCCCTGAGCTTGCAGCGACATGATGGCCAGAACGGGATCGTTGAGGTAGCAGAACCCGCTCGCGTGGTCTGGCATTCCGTGATGGGTGCCGCCGGCAGGATTGAAGACCGTGCCGCCATCTGCCAGCAGCGCGGCCGCAAGGAGCGAGCCACCTGCCGCTGTCGCCGGACGACGGTACATTTCCGGAAAGATCGGGTTCGAGATGGTGCCGAGCTGGTGGCGCTGTCGGATGTCTTCGGTGACCGACCCGATTTCTTCGGCTGCCTGGAGCGCTGCGATGTAGCGGGAGGTGTGAAAACCCGTCAGCACGGACGGCAGAGCGCGCGGGCTGGTGCGGTATTCCAGCGAGGAGAGCCAACCCATCGCCCGGACAAGATCCATGACGGTCGAAACCCGCGGAATCGCAAGCGGATGACGGCTGCCGTAGCTCGACCCGCGATAGATCTCGGACCCTATGAAGATGGGTGTCTGCATCAGGCGATGTTAGCGCGATGCAAGTAATTGAACACCCGCTTCCGGTTCTCGCAGTCATTGCGCCGAGCGGCGCCCAATGCCGCCCGCCACATAAGACCCGATCAGGACGCAGCATAACGCGTACTTGCCCACCGCGAGATTCCCGGAAATATTGCTATTGTCGCCATCGAAGGGGGAATCGTAGCGAACCGGACATGACCACTGCCTCGTCAGGTGAGGTGGCTACGAGCTACAAGTTGACTAGCGGTCTTGGGAGGGGCACGCATGACGCAAGCGATGACGGCCTATGTCCGTCTTGTCGACCGCTGCAACCGCTGGATTGGCCGCGTTGTGATGTACGGCATCTTCGTGATGATGGGCATCCTGCTCTGGTCCTCAATCTCCAAGACCTTCTTTCTGCCCTCGCTCTGGACACTGGAAATGGCGCAGTTCGCAATGGTGGCCTATTACATGCTGGGCGGCCCTTACTCGATCCAGCTTGGCTCGAACGTACGAATGGACCTGATCTATGGTGCCTGGTCTGACCGGAGGAAGGCGCAGGTCGACGCCCTTTCCGTCGCATTCCTGATCTTCTATCTCGCGATCCTTCTTTGGGGTGGCTGGGACAGCCTGATGTACTCGTTCCAGTATGGCGGCGAGCGCAGCCCCACCGCATGGCGGCCCTACCTCTGGCCGATAAAGTCGATCATGGTCATGGGCATCTTCCTTATGCTGCTTCAGGCGATCAGTGAATTCTTCAAGGATGTCATGCGCCTGAGAGGCGTGGACATGGGAGAGAAGCTCTGATGTCGCACGAGATGATCGCCATTCTGATGTTCTCGTCGATGATGCTGATGTTGATGACCGGACAGCGCGTCTTTGGCGCCATCGGTTTTGTCGCGGTGGTCGCCGCGTTGATCCTGTGGGGCGACCGGGGCGGCTACGACCTGGGGTTCTCGGCGGCAATGAAACTGATGAAATGGTACCCGCTGCTGACCCTGCCAATGTTCATCTTCATGGGTTACATCCTGTCGGAATCCCGCATCGCTGACGATCTTTACAGGATGTTCCATGTCTGGATGGGCGGGCTTTCGGGCGGGCTGGCGGTCGGGACCATCGGCCTGATGGTGCTGATCTCGGCGATGAACGGCCTCTCGGTCGCGGGAATGGCCATCGGCGCAACCATCGCGCTGCCGGAGCTTCTCAGGCGGAACTACGACAAGCGCATGGTCACCGGCGTGATACAGGCCGGATCGAGTCTGGGTATCCTCGTGCCACCATCCGTCGTTCTGGTGCTTTACGCCATGATCGCGCGGCAACCGGTGGGCCAGTTGTGGCTCGCAGGTGTCCTTCCCGGACTGATGATGGCGTCGCTCTTTGTTCTATACATCGTGATCCGCTGCTGGATAACACCCTCACTCGGCCCTGTTCTGCCGGCGGAAGAGCGCGCCATTCCGATGCGGGAAAAGTTGAAACTGCTGCGCGCCGGCCTGCTGCCGTTCGGAATATTCTTCGCAATGATGGTGCCGTTCGTGAACGGCTGGACGTCGCTCGTCGAAAGCTCGGCGATCGGGGCCATGGCGGCGTTTCTGGCGGCGGTCCTGAAAGGCCGAATGACGCGCGAGGTGTTCGAGAATTCGGTCCGCAGCACGTTGGCCATCAGCTGCATGTTCATGTGGATCATTCTTGCCGCACTGGCCTTTGGCGCGGTGTTTGACGGCCTTGGTGCCGTCCGGGCCATCGACAATCTGTTCACCGAAAAGCTGGGCCTCTCCCCGTGGATGATCCTTATCCTGATGCAGCTGTCTTTCATCCTGATGGGCACGTTTCTTGACGATACTGCAATGCTGGTGATCGTCGCGCCGCTCTATGTCCCGCTCGTGGATGCGCTCGGTTTCGATCTGATCTGGTATGGCGTGCTCTATACCATAACCACGCAAATTGCCTACATGACGCCCCCGTTCGGGTATAACCTGTTTCTGATGCGCGCCATGGCGCCGCCCGAGATTACGCTGATGGATATCTACAGCTCGATCATTCCGTTCGTGCTAGTGATGGTGCTGGCACTGACGATCGTGATGGTATTTCCGGGCATCGCGTTGTGGCTGCCGGGCTATGTTTATGGATTTTGAAGCCGAGACCCGATCAATCGGGCAAACAAAGAGACCAGCAACAGAGAGGAGACGGAAATGACTACCAGACGTACATTCCTGAAAGGCGCCGCGGCCGCAGCCCCGGCTGCGGCACTGGGCGCGCCCGCTATTGCGCAGAGCACGATCACCTGGCGACTGCAGACCTATGCAGGTGCCTCGCTTGCTGAGCACGTCCTGGACCCTGCGATCGAGATGTTCAACAAGATCGCCGGCGACCGCATGCAGATCGAGGTTTTCTATTCGAACCAGATCGTTCCCACCGAGGAACTTTTCCAGGCGCTTCAGCGGGGCACCATAGATGCCGTGCAGTCAGACGATGACAGCATGGCCTCGCCGACCGAAGTCACCGTCTTCGGCGGCTATTTCCCCTTCGCCTCACGCTATTCGCTCGATGTGCCGGTGCTGTTCCACCAATACGGGCTGAACGAGATCTGGGCCGAGGAATATGCCAAGGTCGGCGTGCAGCATATCAGCGCCGGTTCCTGGGATCCCTGCCATTTCGCAACCAAGGACCCGATCAACAGCCTTGCCGATCTACAGGGCAAGCGGGTCTTCACCTTCCCGACCGCTGGCCGTTTCCTGTCACAGTTCGGTGTCGTGCCAGTGACACTGCCCTGGGAGGACATCGAGGTTGCCGTGCAGACCGGCGAACTGGACGGTGTCGCCTGGTCTGGCATCACCGAGGACTACCAGGTGGGCTGGGCTGACGTTACCAACTACTTCCTGACCAACAACATATCCGGGGCGTGGATCGGTCACTTCTTCGCCAATCAGGAACGTTGGAACGAGCTTCCGGAAGATCTGCAGACCCTGTTCCGCGTCTGTGCTGACCAGTCGCACTACTACCGGCAGCACTGGTACTGGGGCGGAGAGGCAGCATTGCGCGTGAACGGCACGAAGATGCAGTTGACCACGATCCCCGACGAGGAATGGGACACCGTTGAAGCCGCAGCGCATGTATTCTGGGACGAGATCGCGGCGGAATCTGAGACCAAGGCCAAGGTCGTCGAGATATTCAAGCAATACAACGCCGACATGCAAAAGGCCGGGCGGCCCTACCGCTACGGCAAAGCCTAACGCCAAATACCGGCGCGGCGCGCCGCACTGATTGTCGGGCGCGATATCGGGCTTCTCTGGTCTGTTATCGCGCCCGGCACCTTCGACGTGAACAAAGGACAGACATCCATGACTGCAAACCTGACCCTCGATGCCTTGAAGGAGCTCGCCACCAGGGGCGAAGTGGATACCGTCCTTGTCTGCATGGTCGACATGCAGGGCCGCCTGATGGGTAAGCGTTTTCACGTCTCGAACTTCCTTGAATCGTCCTGGAAGGAAACGCACTGCTGCAACTATCTGCTGGCCACCGATCTCGAGATGGAGACGCCCGAGGGCTATGCCTCAACAAGCTGGGCCAAGGGCTATGGCGACTATGCGCTGCGACCGGATCTTTCGACTCTGCGCCGGATCCCCTGGCTCGAAGGCACCGCGCTGGTCCTCTGCGACGTCTGCGATCACCACACCGGCGAGCCGATATCGCATTCACCGCGCCAGATCCTGAAGACCCAGATCGCACGGGCCGAGGCAATGGGCCTAACCCCGATGATGGCCACTGAACTTGAATTCTTTCTGTTCGAGAAGAGCTATGACGAGATCCGCCGCAGCGGCTTCCGCAAGCTCAAGCCGTTCTCGGGCTATAACGAGGATTACCACATCCTTCAGACATCGAAGGAAGAACACGTAATGCGGCCGATCCGCAATCTGCTGGTCGCGGCGGGGGTACCGGTCGAGAACACCAAGGGAGAGGCGGAGGCGGGTCAGGCCGAGTTGAACATCCGCTATGCGGATTCGCTTCTGGCCGCCGACTTCCATACGATCGCCAAGCAGGCCGTAAAGGAGATCTCTCATCAACACGGCCATGCCGCGACGTTCATGCCGAAATGGCATCATGAGCGCGTCGGGTCGGCGGCCCATATCCACCAGTCGCTGTTCAAGGGCGACGAAAACCAGTTCCACGACGGAAACGCGAAACGCGGGATGTCGGCAATGCTCGGCCACTACATCGCCGGCTTGCTGGAATATTCCGTCGACATCACGTGGTTCCTGGCGCCCTATGTGAACAGCTACAAGCGCTTTGTCCCCGGGGCCTTCGCCCCTACCAAGATCGCATGGTCGGTGGATAACCGCACAGCCGGCTACCGTCTGGTCGGGGAAGACACCAAGGGTGTGCGGATCGAGTGTCGGATACCCGGCAGCGACATGAACCCCTACCTTGCCTGCGCCGCGCAACTTGCCGCGGGGCTGACCGGGATCGAGGAAAAGCTGCCCTTGCCCGACCCTGTCACCGGGGATGTCTACGGGATGAAGGACGTGCCCGACATTCCGCACACGCTGCGTGCCGCGACGGAAACGCTGCGCCACTCAAGAATGCTTCGACGCACAATGGGCGATTGGGTGATCGACCATTACACGCGCGCCGCAGAGGTCGAACAGGAAGCGTTTGACCATGTCGTGACAGACTGGGAAATCGCACGTGGATTCGAGAGGGCCTAAACCATGACCAAAACGATCGACCTGATCTCTCCCATTGACGGCAGTGTCTATCTGACGCGCGAGATTCTGACGCGCGAGGCTGCCTTCGCCGCGGCCGCCCGAGCCCGCAAGTCGCAGCCCGGCTGGGCCGCGTTGCCGCTGCAAGAACGTATCACCCTGGTCCGCAAGGCCAATGAGATCATCGGGCAGGACACGCCTCGGATGGCCACGGAACTGGCGCACCAGATGGGCCGCCCGGTGCGTTATGGCGGCGAATATGGCGGGTTAAATGAGCGCGTGACCTACATGGCCGAGATCGCCGAAGAAAGCCTCGCGCCGATGGTCGTCGAGGACAGCGACCGCTTCCACCGCGCGATCAAGCGGGTTCCCTGGGGCACGGTACTGGTCATCGCGCCATGGAACTATCCCTATATGACCGCGATCAACACGATCGCCCCGGCCCTGATCGCCGGCAATACGGTTATCCTGAAACATGCCGCGCAGACCCTGCAGGTCGGCGAGCGGCTGGCCGAGGCATTTCATCAGGCCGGCGTACCGGCGGATGTGTTCCAGAACCTCGTACTCGATCATGACACGACCTCTTCCCTTCTAGCCGACCGCGCCGTCGATTTCGTCAATTTCACCGGCTCGGTCGGTGGCGGACAGGCCATCGAACGTGCGGCGGCAGGCACTTTCATTCCTGTTGCGACTGAACTTGGTGGCAAGGATCCTGGCTACGTCCGCGCCGATGCGGATCTCGAGGCGGCAGTCGACTCGCTGATGGACGGCGCGATGTTCAATGCCGGACAATGCTGCTGCGGGATCGAGCGGATCTACGTTGATCATTCCCTCTTTGACGCTTTCGTCGAGAAATCTTTCGCCTGGATCGGCCAACAGCGCTTGGGCAATCCGCTCGAAGCCGAAACCACGATGGGCCCGATGGCGCACGTGCGTTTCGCGCGCGAGGTCCGCGCCCAGATCGACGAAGCGCTCGCCGATGGCGCTACGGCGCATGTTGCCAGGATGGAGGCAGATAGCGGTGGCGCCTATCTGACGCCACAAATCCTGACAGGCGTCACCCACGATATGCGGGTGATGCGCGACGAAAGCTTCGGTCCGGTTGTCGGCATCATGTCCGTCAAGGATGATGACGAGGCGGTGCGGCTGATGAACGACTGCCGTTTCGGCCTGACTGCATCGGTCTGGACAAGCGACGCTGCGGCCGCGGAAGCCATCGGCGACAGGCTGGAATCCGGAACCGTCTTCATGAACCGTTGCGATTACCTGGACCCGGCGCTTTGCTGGACCGGCTGCAAGGATACTGGTCGCGGCGCGGGGCTGTCGAAACTGGCCTATGACGCCTTGACCCGGCCGAAATCCTATCATCTGAAGAAGGCCTAGAACCCATGACACTTACCGGAAACTGGTCCTACCCTACCTCCATCCGCTTCGGTGCCGGGCGGATCGCCGAAATTGCTGATGCCTGCAAAAGCGCCGGTATCTCAAAGCCGCTTCTCGTCACCGACCGTGGCCTAAAGTCGATGGAGATCACCAATCGAACTTTGGATCTGATCGAGGCTGGCGGATTTGGACGGGCGCTTTTCGCCGAGGTCGATCCAAACCCGAGCGATCTCAATGTCGAAGAGGGTCTGAATGCCTACCGCGATGGCGGATATGACGGCGTGATCGCGTTTGGCGGCGGCTCGGGGCTCGATCTGGCCAAGACGCTTGCCTTCATGGCGGGGCAGACCCGCCCGCTTTGGGATTTCGAGGACATCGGCGACTGGTGGACCCGCGCCGATCCTGCAGGCATCCATCCCATCGTCGCAGTGCCGACCACCGCAGGCACCGGGTCCGAAGTTGGCCGGGCGTCTGTCATCACGAACTCCCAGACTCACGAGAAGAAGATCATCTTCCACCCCAAGGTGCTGCCCTCTGTCGTTATCTGCGATCCGGACCTGACCGTGGGCATGCCGAAATTCATCACCGCAGGGACCGGGCTTGACGCTTTCGCGCACTGCGTCGAAGCCTATTCCAGCCCGCATTACCACCCGATGAGCCAGGGAATTGCGCTTGAGGGGATGCGAATGGTGAAGGACAACCTGCCTCGCGCCTATGCAGATGGAACAGACATCGAAGCCCGGGCCAACATGATGAGCGCCGCGGCGATGGGTGCCACGGCGTTCCAGAAGGGCCTTGGCGCGATCCATGCGCTCAGCCACCCGATTGGTGCGGTGCACCACACGCATCACGGCACGACGAATGCGGTCTGCATGCCCGAAGTTCTTAAGTTCAATGCCGATGCCATCAGGGACCGATTTGACCTTGCCGCCGCCTATCTGGGCATCGCAGGTGGATTTGACGGATTCTGCGCTTTCGTCGACGAATTTAATGCCAGTTTCTCGATCCCGCGGCGCCTCAGCGATCTGGGGGTCAAGGATCCGGACATCGACGCACTCACGGAGGCATCTCTGCGCGACCCGTCGACCGGCGGCAATCCCGTCAAGATGACCCAGGCCAATACGCGCGCGCTTTTCGAGGCTATCCTCTAGCCAGGTCGGACCCTGACGAGAATTCTGACAGGAGCGCCTTAGAAATATGTAACAAACGACGAAAAAGGAGTATCAAAAGAGCAGCTTGAGCACCTGACTGCTCGGTTTTACGAAACTCGGCCAAACGAACCGAGTCTATACAACACCTAGGGAGAGACTCCATGATTACCAAACTTCAACTAGCGAGTGTGGCGGCCGGACTTGTGCTTGCGGCGCCAGCCAATGCCGACACTTTGCGCCTTCTGACCTGGGGCGGTTATGCCCCTGACGCTGTTATCGACAAGTTCGAGGAAGCGACCGGCCATACCGTCGAAGTGACGCTGTCCAACAATGAAGAGATGATCGCGAAGCTGCGTGCAACCGGTGGTGGCGGGTTTGATCTTGTCCAGCCCAGCCAGGACCGCATCGCGGGCCCGCAGGAGGAGTTCGGCATCTACAAGCCGATCGACCTGAGCCAGCTCAATACAGACCTTTTCATCCCGTCGATGCTTGAGGCGACTAAGGGCAATACGACGGTCAACGGCGAGGTTTACGGCGTACCGCATGTTTGGGGAACGTCAGGTTTGGTCGTGAACACCGCGGAAGCCGCCAGCGTCGCGGATTACACCGACCTTTGTGATCCGGCGCTGACTGGCAAAGTCAGCTACCGGCTGAAGCGTCCGACGCTGATCGGTTTTGCATTTTCCATGGGGCTGGACCCGTTTGCCGCCTATGATGACGAAGCCGCCTACCAGGCCATTCTGGATCAAGTCGAAGCTAAGCTGACTGAGTGCAAACCGGTGGTGAAGGCATACTGGTCGGGTGGCGACGAGCTTCTCAACCTCATGCGTTCTGGCGAAACCGTCGCGGCCATGGCCTGGGATACCGGTGGCTGGAAACTGAACAGCGACAATGCAGACATCACGTTCGTCGCTCCGGCGGCCGGTGCATTGGGCTGGGTCGATACTTTCGCACTGCCTGCACAGGGCCGTGCCGATGCGGTCGCCTATGAGTGGATCAACTTCGTCATGCAGCCCGAGATCGCAGCGATGATCACCGAGGAGGCCGGGAACTTCACCGCCTCGCAAGGTGCCGATGCATTCGTGAACGACACGCTGAAAGCGCAGTATCAGGCCAGCTTCCCGCCGGAAGCAATCGACAACATCCGCTGGTATCCGCCGGTCCCTGCCGGGATCGAGCAGCTGGAAGGTGCCGTTCTCGACCGTATCCAGGCGGCGAACTGAGGTCATGCAGCAATGACTATCCGTGGCCCTGGATATCCGGGGCCACGACCTGCCTTGAAAGCTGAGCCAATGACACCCGATCTTGAATGCCGTGGCCTGACCAAACGGTTCGGCGATGTGGTCGCCGTTGAGAACGTCAACTTCGGCGTGCCGCCGGGGTCGTTCTTTTCCATTCTCGGCCCATCAGGCTGCGGCAAAACCACGATCATGCGGATGATCGCAGGGTTTCTGGAACCGACCGCGGGCGAGATCCTGATCAAGGGCCGCTCGGTAGTGGGCGTGCCGCCAAACAAGCGCCCGGTCAACATGGTGTTCCAGCATCTGGCGCTTTTCCCGATGATGAACGTTGCCGAGAATATCGGCTACGGGCTGCGCCGCCAGGGCGTAGCGAAATCCGAGATCAGCCGTCGCGTCGGGAAAGTGCTGGAGCGCATTCACCTACCGGGTGTTGGCGGCCGCAAGATCTCGGAGCTTTCCGGCGGGCAGCGGCAGCGCATCGCCATCGCTCGCTGCATGGTGCTGGAACCGGACGTGTTGCTGCTCGACGAACCACTGGGGGCGCTCGACCTGAAATTGCGCGAAAGCATGAAGATCGAGCTGAAGGCGCTGCAGGCCGAGTTCGACACCACTTTCGTCTATATCACCCATGATCAAGGCGAAGCCTTGGTCATGTCCGACGCCGTCGCCGTCATGAATGACGGACGGTTCGAACAGGTCGGCTCAGCGCGCGATCTCTACTACCGGCCAGCGACGGCCTTCGTGGCCGGGTTCGTTGGCGAGGCGAACCGCTGGAAGGGCAAGATCGTCGAAGCGAAAGGAGAGGCGCTTAGGGTGACGACCGACCATGGGCTGGACCTGTCGGCTAGCGGCAGCGGCCTGAAGCAAGGCGACCATGTCGAGATCTTCGTCCGCCCCGAAACGATCCGCATTGCGCATGACGCAGAGGGGGTCGCCCGCGATGCGAACAACATGAGCGTCGAGGTTTCCTCGCTCCTGTTCAATGGTGCAAACAGCAGGATCCTTGTCCGCGACACCAAATCGGGCGAAGAGATTGATGTGGCCCTGCCCCAGTCAAAGGAGTTCCTGTCGCTCGAAAAGGGCGCAGAGATTCATATCGGCTGGGGCCACGATCAGGCGCTGGCCTTTGCGGATGCAGGCAGATGACGGCCAATAGGATCGGCTTCTATCTGCTGCTAGCGCCACTGGTGCTGTGGCTTGGCCTGCTCATCATCCTGCCGCATATAGACATGGCGCTGGTGTCATTCCGCGCGCGCGTTGGTCCACGCCAATATGAAGCGAGCCTGAATAACTACGCCGTATTCGCGACGGAGCCTCTCTATCTCTTCACATTTCTCAGAACGGCGGTGATGTCGTTACTCGCAACCATCATCACGCTGCTCATCGCGTTCCCGGTCAGCTACTACATCGCCAAGGTCGCAAAGGGGCGGCGACAGGCGGTTCTGTTTCTCTTATGCCTGATTCCCTTCTGGGTGTCGGAATTGGTGCGAACTTTCGGCTGGATCATCCTGCTGCGGGAAACCGGGGTCATCAGCGGGCTTCTGCAGTCGCTCGGACTCGCCGACCAGCCGGTCGAGATGCTCTACAATGACGCCGCGATGATGCTTGGACTCGTCTATACGTCGATGCTGTTCATGGTCGTGCCGCTGACGACAACCCTCGAGAGCCTCGACGATGCCGTCATTGAGGCGGGCTATGATCTGGGTGGATCGGCCACCAGCGTCCTGCGCGAGATCGTCATCCCGCATGCGATGCCCGGCATCGTGTCTGGCTGTATAGTCGTCTTCATGCTCAGCCTCGGCAACTACCTGACGCCGACAATGCTCGGCGGCAAGGACAGCCTGTGGTTCACGCAGCTTATCTATTCGCAGTTCATCGTCCGGTTCAACTGGGAGCTTGGCGCCGCCTTCGGTTTCTGCCTGCTGTTCGCGTCATCCTTCATCGTATGGGCGATGCTGCGGCTAACCGGCCAGACGCTGGAACGCACGATGGGGGAAGGCGCATGATCCCGTCAATCCCTCAGTCACCCGCGTTCAGAGGCATTTATCTCGCCTATGTCGCCGCTTTCTTCTTCTGGCTTGCGCTGCCGCTCGTCACCGTTTCGGTTTTCGCATTTAACGACAGCCTGTTTCCCGCCCTTCCCTGGCAAGGCGCGACCCTGGACTGGTTCTTTGGCGACGAACGTCCGAAGATCGGGCTGTTTCACGAGCGGAGAATCCTGTCGTCGATCTGGACATCTGTCTTCATCGCGGTTTGCGTATCATCGCTGTCGGTGGCGGTGGGCACCACGAACGCCTTCCTGTTCAACCGCTACAGTTTTCGTGGCCGGGGCCTTGCATACATCCTGATGTTGCTGCCGCTGGTCGTTCCCGGAATCGTCCTCGGCATCTCGATCCTGGTCTTTTCCAGTCGCATCGCCGGTGTGGTGGAAGGCGCGACTGGACTCTACGCAGAGGCGCTCCGCCCTGGCCTGCCCCTTGTCATCCTCGGCCAGTTCTCTTTCATCACCACGATCGCGACATTGGTAATCTCGGCGAGACTGATCAAGTTCGACCGGTCCTTGGAGGAAGCGGCGCTGAACCTCGGGGCATCCCCGCTTGTCGCCGTGGGCACGGTAACAGTGCCCTACCTGCTGCCGGCGCTCGTCGGCGCATTCGTCGTGTCCTTCCTGATGAGCTTCGAGAACTTCAACACCACATTGATGCTTGTGGGCTCGGATGCCCCACTGACGATCACCATGTTCGACCGGCTTAAGGAAGGGTCGACGCCCGTCCTGAACGCCGTCTCGCTGCTGCTCATGGTCGGTTCGGGATTGCTGGCTCTTCTCGTGATCGGATTTCAGCGCCGGTGATGCCGCCTCGCGCCGACTGATGACCAGCGCGCCATTGACCCGATCGTCGATCTGTGTGCCGATTCCGGCTGTTGCTACGGCAAACCGTCGAGCGCGCGCACCTGGTTGGCCCGGGCCATGAGATTCTGGTGCTCCCGCGCTGCCATCGCCGTGAGAACTCGCTGCTGAACCTGCAGCAGTTCCTCCTGTTCCTCGCATGCCTTGTCAAAGCCCAACCCCATCGCGATCGCATTCAGCGCCGCGACATGATTGCCATCGCTATGCTCCAACTCGGCAAGTGCGCGCCAAGTCGAGGGAAGTGACGGAACAAGCGCCTTCAGATGCTCCAGAGCGGTACGCGCCTCTGCATTGCGCCCCAGGGCCAACAGGGCCTCGCCCCTTGCACGCCACAAACCTGGGGCGACCGGGTTTTGGGCAAGTCCAAGATCGGTCATTTCGATTGCTGCCGCATAGTCCTCTGTCATCATGAGAAAGACCGAGGCGACCTCATCCATGATCGCCCAGTTGCGCGGTTGGATCGCGAGTGCCTCGCGGTAATTTGCGCGGGCTGCCTCGAAATAGCGCGACTTGGCCAATTCCCGCGCCCGCTCTAGCGGTTCATTCTGGGCGCGGTAGGTTTCGGCTCCATAGATCCGTTCGACCAATTCCTGCAGTGCCGTGTTGGGCGATGTTCTTCTCTGCAAGACACGGGTGAAAAGATTGCCGTCTTCTTCGACGGGTTCATAGAGCACCGCATCGGACCAGTTCTTGGCCGCTGCCGAAAATTGCGAGAAGTTGAGACCGACGGCGATCGAATCGCCATATGCCTGAAACTCGAGAAACTGGAATCGCGGCAGGAATTCCAGATGTCCGTAGTCGCTGAATATGGCCACGCCGCCCTCGCGCAGTGCCATTCTGCAGGCGTCAAGACAAGCCAGTGCGCCGTGGCAATGCACATATGGTATAGTCCGCTCGCCGGTGTCGATGGGAAGGCTTTCGCCGAATTCCAGTTGATCGCGTTCAATGGGAACGTGTCGGGTCTGCAGCCCAAGGCGTGGGGCAAGCCATTCCCAATCGCGAAGCCTCTCTGCAACACCTTCCCGCAGTGCCGCTCGCAAGGGTTCCGCGGCCTGAACATCGGCTTCATCAACTATGCTGCGGGCCTCCTTGCGCCAGACAAACCGGTCTTTCACCGCAAGAAGATCGAAGGGCAAGCTGTCCAGTATATAGGTACCGAAAATAGCGTCAAACTCAGCCTCCCCCACTCCGTCAGTGGCCCCATCCAGCACGCGGCTCTCGATCCTTTCCCGATGTGCATCCAGCACGCCATGCAAGGCCTGTGCCGCCAACACGGATTCGGAACCGTCAGTTACCAAATAGGTCGTGCGGGCATAGACATCAGGCGCTCGATCCCGCAGGCAGTCCAGAAATAGCTTGGCGAAGATGCCGGAACCGGCCCCGAGTTCGAGTATGCGCAAGGGACCGTCCGGTGCGGCTGTGCTCAGAAACACGTCAACCGCATCCTCTGACAAGCGGCCTGACGAAGTGCCTGTATAGGGGACGTCGTTGGTCAGGAACGGTTCAAGCCCGGTTCGACCCCAGCTTGAGCGCGCGAATTTCAGACGAGCTGTATTCCAGACCAGTCCGAAATCCTCGACTGCGACACCCCGCGCGGCCCCCTGCGCAAGTATCAGATCCGGATCACTTCCCCCGGCATCTTTCACCTTGCGGCTCAGCGCTTCTTCTCAAGCTTGTTCAATCGCTTCTCGAGCTTGGTGATATGATCGTAGGCTTTCTGGTTGACCTTATTCTGGGCCTGAATCGTGCTCATGACATTGTCGAAGGTCTTCTGGTTGACCGAGTTCTGGTCTTTCACATTCGCATCCAGACGCTTTTCGAGTTTGGTAATGTGATCATAGGCCTTCTGGTTGACCTTGTTCTGAGCCTGAATGGTGCTTTTGACGTTATCGTAGGTCTTCTGATTGACCTTGTTCTGATCCTTTACGAAGGCATCCATTCGCTTCTCTAATGCGGCAATACGCTTTCCGATATCGTCGGGCATTGGTTCTCCTGAAAAACAATCGTGACCGGATCCGGATCAGCCTAGCACAAGCAGTTGCTCCGAAGAAAGACTCTCTGATCATCATGGTTGGCAGGATTGCTTCCAACCTGTCCTTGTATGGAATCGTCGCATGCCAGCGCAGGATCATCGTGCCCGACGATGGAGATCCCATGGCCAAAACCAAATCAGACAATCCGAAGCGGCGCGCGTTGGGAACAGCAGTCGCAGCTTGACAGGAGCCGAACCCATCAAGATTGTCGTAACGTCAACTAGGAACTTTCGACCCAGCAGCATTGCCAAGAAACGTTCTCACGAGAAGCCGAGCAGCCAACACAAACCGGAGGGAAAAAGATGAAAAGATTTCTGCTTGCCGGCGTGGCCATCGCCATGTCGCTATCATTGCAAATGGCGCATGCCGAAGGCGAGAAGATCGCGTTCTCGGTGCCAAGCCTTGGCTTTCCGTTCTTCGTGCATATGCAAAAGCAGTTCAATGACGAGGCCGCCGCTTTGGGCGTCGAGGTCATCAACTATGACGGTCAGAACCAGACAACGAAACAGACGGCCGACGTCGAAGCCGCGATTATCAGCGGCGTTAATGGCATCGTCATCAGCCCCAGCGATTCCGTAGCCATGGCGCCGGCGGTTCGGCAGGCCGTCGAGGCCGGCATTCCCGTGGTGACGATTGACCGCCGTGTTGACGGCGTGGACGGGCTATTGGGCCATGTTGGAGCCGACAATGTGAAGGGTGGCGAAGCTCAGGGCCAGTTGATCATCTCGCTGTTTCCCGATGGCGCGCGGATTGTTAACCTTCAGGGCCAGCCCGGTTCCAGCCCCGCAATCGACCGGAACCAGGGGGTGCACAACGCGCTTGACGGCATGCCGGACAAGTATCAGTTCGTCGCCGAACAGACCGCCAACTTCGCGCGTGAAGAAGGCGCAAGCGTGACCGAGGCGATCCTTGCCGGACTCGACTCTCCTCCGGACGTCATCGTCGCGGCCAACGACGACATGGCGCTGGGTGCGATGCAGGTCGTTCAGGAGCAGGGCCTCGACATCGCGATCATCGGGTTCGATGCGCTTCCCGAGGCGCTCGCGGCCATTCGTGACGGCGGCCTGACCGCGACGATCGAGCAGATGCCCGGCGGCCAGAGCCGCGGAGCGCTCAAGGCGATGATCGACCATCTGCGCAACGGCACGCAGCCTGAAGCGGTCACGCTCCTGACGCCGATCGCGATCACGCAGGAAAATCTTGACCAGGCCGAGCGCCTAGGCGAATTGAACTAAGCTCTCGCATCGTCCCCCGGCACCACGCCGGGGGATAGTACACGCGCCAGCCACGCCCATGAAGAACCGCATCACATCCGGGGGACCGGCGCGCGGCAGTTTCGACGCAGTCGATTTCGCCGCGCGGCATTCTGCACCGATCTTTCTTATCGTACTGATCGTCGTCTTCGCGCTTCTCGAACCGCGCTTCGTGCACCCGTTCAATCTGCTCAACGTGATGCGTCAGGTTTCGATCTCTGGGCTGATCGCGATCGGCATGACGTTCGTGATCCTGACTGCCGGAATTGATCTGTCGGTCGGATCGGTTGTCGCTCTGTCTGGCCTCGTCGGCGCCTACGTGGCCAAAGGGGGGCTGGAAAGCCGGTTTTCGGTCGGCAGTGGCGCAGAGACCGGGAATCCCGTGATCCTGGCCTTTCTGGCCGCAATCGCGGTAGGCATCGCTGCAGGTGCCCTCCAAGGCTGGGCAATCACGCGATTGCGGGTGCCGCCCTTCGTCGTCACGCTCGGCGGGCTGACCGCCTTTCGCGGAGCAGCACTGCTCTTTTCCGGGGGCGGGCCAATCAGCGGTTTCAGCCCGGAATACAATTGGTGGGGACAGGGCCGGATTGGAGATATTCCGGTTCCAGTGGTAATCTTCCTTTTGGTCGCAGTAATCGCACATATCGTCCTGAAATACACGCGGTTCGGTCTGCATATCTACGCCGTGGGCGGCAATGCCGCGTCGGCCGAAGAAAACGGCGTGCCGGTTCGGCTGGTGACTTGGTCGGCCTATGTCATCGTCGGCCTTGCCTGTGGGCTGGCCAGCTTTCTTCTGTCGGCGCGGCTCAGTTCTGCCGAGGCCGTCGCGGGGCTCGGGCTTGAACTCGACGTGATCGCAGCCGTCGTGATCGGGGGAACCTCGCTATTCGGCGGGGTCGGTAGTGTCTTCGGCACCGTGGTCGGCGCCCTGCTGATCGGCGTCTTGCGGAACGGGCTGGTGCTGATGAACGTCTCGTCGTTCGTGCAGCAAATCATGATCGGCCTGATCCTGGTCGCCGCTGTCGCATTCGACCAATACGCGGCTGCACGGCGGAGGGCGTGATGACTATCCTCGCTCTCTCGGGCATTACGAAGCACTTCGGAGCCATCGAAGCACTGGGTGGCGTCGATCTTGCGCTGAAGCGCGGCGAGGTGCTGGGGTTGATGGGCGATAATGGCGCAGGCAAGTCGACGCTGGTAAAGATCATCGCCGGAAGTTTCGCGCCCAGCCGAGGCGAGATGCGTCTCGACGGCAAGGTCGTTCGATTTTCCCGTCCGGGTGAGGCAAGGGCGGCAGGCGTTGAGCTTGTGCATCAGGACTTGGCACTCTGCGACAACCTGCCGGCGGCACTGAACGTGTTTCTCGGTCGCGAACTGGTCCGCAAGTTTGGACCGTTTCGATTCCTCGACCGAACCGCGATGTACGCTCGGGCCGAAGAGCTCTTCGCGGAACTGAAATCTGAGACGCGCCCGCGGGACCTGGTACGGTCGATGTCCGGTGGTCAGCGACAGGCCGTGGCCATTGCGCGCACGCGCCTGGCTGATCCGAAGATCGTGCTTCTGGACGAGCCGACAGCCGCCATCAGTGTCCGGCAGGTGGGTGAGGTGCTGGACCTGATCCGGCGGCTGCGCGAGACCGGGCATGCGGTGATCCTGATCAGTCACCGGATGCCCGACGTCTTTTCGGTGGCGGACCGTGTCGCGGTGTTGCGGCGCGGATTGAAAGTCGCCGACAAACCCGTTGCGGCCACCTCGCCCGAAGAGGTGACCGGTCTCATAACAGGCGCGATCGAGGTTGCCTGACATGGAATTCCTGAGCCAACTGACCGGATGCTTCTCGACCCCCCGCCGCGGGAAATTCCACCCCCGCGATGGTCGAAACGGCCTACAGACACCACGGGCTCGACTACCGCGAGATCCACTGCGAGGTGACAGGTGAGGTGCTTGGCGGTGCGGTCTCGTAGGCCGCCGAAATCACCATCGTCAACCGCAAGGCCAATACGGGCGAAGCTCTGGCGAAACTGCTCGAGGAACGTGCTAAGACACGGTCTACGTTCCGCGGCTGGAAGGAGCCGATACCCGTTCCGGACGGCATCGGTATCCTGATCAATGCAACCTCGATCGGACTCTGTCCCGGAGGCGGCGTGCCGGACGTGGACTTTGCCAGCCTCAATCCCGCCACAGTGGTCGCCGACATGATCGTGAACCCGCGCGACACGAAGTTCCTGTCGCTGGCGCATGATCGCGGATGCAGGACAACCGACAGCCATGGAATGCAGGTGAATCAGGCGATAGCCGGCATCGCATTCCGGACCGGCGTCAAAGTGGATGGCAAGGTGATGCGCCGCACACTGGCAGAGATCTTCGGGTGAATGCCGGCCGCCCTGTTTCGCTCACGCCGCCCGATGCGCGCATGGTTCCCAGGGTCCAGGCTGGTCGACGACCAGAAGGGTGAGCCGATGCTTTGACGCCGCTCAAGCCCAAGCGATCGCTCAATGATTTAGCGAAAGCTCACAATGCGGTCGGCGAGTGAAAGGCTTGCAACTGGTTTTCGGCCAATCCGACTGGGGTCGTTCAGTCCCTGCTCTCCGGCCCGATACCTGCCTCCCGCACGATATCGGCAACCAGATGTTCGCGACGATAGGCCATGATGTGAACGCCCGCGACGCCGGGGATTTCACGGATTTGCCGGATCAGATCGACGCAGAGTTTGCGCCCCTCCTCGCCGGGATCCTTCGCTGATTCCAGCCGGGCAATGACCTCGTCCGGAACGTGAATGCCCGGCACATTCGATCGCATCCACCGCGCGGATTTTGCAGAGGCGAGCGGTCCCACTCCGGCGAGGATAAAGACCTTCTTTTCTAGCCCCATGTCCCTGATACGGGTCATGAACCGTTCGAAAACGGGGATATCGAAGATGTAGTTGGTCTGGATGAACTCGGCCCCGGCCGCGACCTTCTTGGCAAGCCGGTCCGGCCGCCAATCGAGCGGCTCGATGCAAGGGTTCTCGGCGGCGCCAAGGAAAAACTGCGGCGGTTTGGTTATTTTCCGCCCGGACAGGAAGACGCCATCATCCCGCATCGTTCTTATTGTCCGGAGCAGGGTCAGACTGTCGAAATCAAAGACCGGCTTCGCGCCCGGCTGATCCCCAGCCCCGACACCGTCTCCGGTCAGACACAGCACGTTGCGGACTCCCATCGCGGCTGCACCTAGCACATCGCCCTGAATGGCTATCCGGTTTCGGTCACGGCAGGAAATCTGGTAGACGGTTCCATGGCCCTTGCGGGTCAGGAGCGCGCAGATACCGATCGAGGACATGTGGCAATTCGCCCCCGACGCATCGGTGGCGTTGATCGCGTCGGCGACCTCGGCAAGTGGGGCTGCTGCATCGAACACGTCCTGCGGATCAGCACTGTCCGGCGGGTTCATCTCGGCCGTAACCGCGAACCGGCCGTTGCGCAGAGCGATCTCAAGCCTGCTGCCTGACACAAGGCCTTCGGGCGCGGGCTGGTAGGGCCGGATGACATTCGGATCGGTGTCGGGGAGGCTCATGACTGACCCCTCGCCCTGACGATGCTATGGGGCTCGTCTGCAAGCGGTGCCGAGGCCGGCTCGTTCCGACGCGCGCCCGGAAACGACTGCGCTATTGTCGTCCGTTCCTTTTCCCGCGCCTGTTTCAGCGTCATGGCTTTCTCACGGCTGGCGCGAAGCCAGGCCGACGACCCCTCCAGCCGGCGGTCGACGGGCGGCAGAACCACCTCGATCCGCTTTCCATTCCGCATTCTGGCAGCACCATCCCAGGCCTCGACCCAGACGCAGCGCATCTCGGGCTTGACCTCGCAGAACCCACCTGGACGTACCCCGCCGCAGGGGCCGTTTCTCAGCTGCTTGGGGCAGTTCATCGGGCAGGACATGCCCGTCGATGAGAGCACGCACTGGCCACACATCTTGCAGTCGAACAGAAAGCCCTTGGTCACCCGTTCAAGAACCGCGACCGGCCGCTCTACCCGGCCAAAGCCGAGTTTTCCGATGATCGGGTCGAGCAGCACCAGCAACCCCTCCAACTTCTGGTAGATCCATTCGAACCGGCGGGAATGCCGTGTCGCAAACAACCTGACTGCATACATTCGAACCATCCCTCCACTGCGCCATCCGACGACGAAACCGCAATCGCGGCGGCCTCCATACCAGCATTGCTCTTTCGTGACGGCTGGGCAATAGCACCCTACCCGAAGTCCATTCTTAAGAACGCAGGTGGGAGCTCATCGCGGAGACGCCCCCTGCACCGAAAACTGCGACAGGGAGGAAGGGTGCATGAATCTCGGGGGAGCAAGTGCTGCCGCCAGTAATTGCCGCTAATCAGAATTTGCCCCGGAACGATTTTCAGCTCCCTTCAGTACTGTCGATTGATGTCCGCCGGCCAAGTTGACGATTCCGCCGCTCAGGGCTGAGTCATTTCAAAACCGGGACCCTGCCGCTGACCTTTCAATATCTCGCTACGCTAGACTCTCAGCGGACGGAGCCGGAAAGGCAGTCTCGTGGAAGCGGACTGCATCAGTTCGAACGAACCACGCCGCCGACACCATGCTGACGGAGAACAGCTACTGATTTTCACTTGACGCCTCTACGCCCCTCGCATACCTAACCATTCGCTTCTGGCGGAGTAGCTCAGTTGGTTAGAGCAGCGGAATCATAATCCGCGTGTCGGGGGTTCAAGTCCCTCCTCCGCTACCAATAAAATCAATGGCATAAGCCTTAGTGCCCGCCGAACTAGTCTCTTCCTAGTCTCTTATAGATTGGCCTTCGTGAGTTCGAGCAGAACCCCGCGCGATGGAACTGATTTGAAGCCAGCGTGTCTGCGTCGAGCCATCGTGGGGTACAATAAATATCAATATCTTAGAAGACTATTATAAACTCTTAGACATTGCCGGTGACTGGCAGGTCGTGTCGCGAAGGTGGTGGAAATTTGAAGGCGGCGTAATCTCCGGGTGAAGGAAACCCACCCAAACCGGCGGCGGCAACCGCCATGGAGATCACGCCATGA
>JBFKFZ010000049.1:0-22572 GCA_041633555.1 Paracoccaceae bacterium
CGCCCCCCCCCCACGGGCAGGATCGTGACCATGTTGAAAAGGAAACGAGTCCTGATTGCGGATGTCCGGGTGCCGGTCAAGCGGGTGAAGACACTCGAGGCGGAGAAGGTGCAGGCGATTGCCGAGGACATGCTGGAGAACGGCCAGACCACGCCGATCCGGGTCCGCGAGGATGGCAACGCCTATGTGCTGATCGAGGGGTTGCACCGGCTCGAGGCGCTGCGGGCCCTGGGCGAGGAACGGGTCGAGGCCTACGTCGTTGAAGGGCGGCTGCATTGACGGGAAAGACGATGCCAGCGTTGCGGACGGAGCCGCCGCTCGCATCTGCGGCTCGAATGTCTGCTTCGAATAAATGGCCACACCACGGAAAAGAATCTAGCACCGGCTTTCCTAGTTTGCGTCATGGTCACGCGCCATCGGATCATCCTGGTTCCAAAGCCGTCGATACCAATTGCCGGGCTGGGCCGCTCTCGGCCGGAGGTGTCCTTGCCATGGTGTCGAAGTTGAACCAGCGCCCAAGTCTTCGTGTGAGCTTCGGCGCGCCATCGACCGTCAGCCGTCCGTCCTCGATGGCGGTCGCCAGGGGAACATCTCCGCGGTAGACTCTGATTAAGTCCGCCAGAGTGGCCTTCATAAACAGGTCGGTCCCACCTCCGGGATCGTGAACGCAAAGATCAAGTTTACCGTTGTCAGACACGAACCAGTAGTACCTCTTGTGCGAGGGCTGGTCGGAGATATCGAGCCGAAGCACATGGCGCTTCGGTCCGAACGCCGTCGCGTCCACCGAGTATTCGAGGCCCCAGATCAACAGACCCAAATCAAGCTCGCCTTCCGAGAGCTCGCGCCGCGTCCACCTCTGCCCCCAGATGCCGAGCGCGCCCACCAGGGGTAGAAACTCGGCACCGGCATCAGTCAGGTGATACGTCCAGCTCTTGCCCGTGTCGCTGCGTCGCCGCTCGACAAGGCCTTCGGATTCCAATTGTCGCAGTCGCCGCGTCAGCAGCGTGGCAGACATATGCGGCACGCCCCGGTGGATGTCGCTGAACCTTTCCGCGCCCGCCCCGAGATTTCGGATGACAAGCGCGGTCCAGCGCTCGCAAAAGATTTCCGCAGCCTTGGCGATGGGACAGAATTGGCCATAATTCCGCATCGCTGCCTCCCCCCGCTTTGCGCGCAGGATACCGCAACCGCCTCCCGCTGAATACTCCAGATCGTGGAGTATCCGCCGGCGGGCCTGAATGGCACAATCGGTATGATAGTATTGAGAGGAGACGATGATGAGCATCGACACGTTGACCCCTGAGGCACGGATGTGGGGACAGACGGGCAAATCCTACGACGGCATTTCGTTCGGCCTGTCCGACACCATCTCACACACGGTTCAAGCCCTTTGGCCACTACCCGGCGAGCGCATCCTCGATATAGGTACGGGTACAGGTTGGGCCGCGCGGCTTGCGGCCTGGCGTGGAGCAAGCGTCACAGGTGTGGACCTTGCACCCGGCATGTTGAAAGCGGCCGAGACTCTGTCAGCCGGGCTTGATCTGCGCCCGGTTTTTCAGCAGGCGGCAGCCGAAGCGCTTCCTTTCCGCGAGGAAAGCTTCGATGGTGTGATCTCGACCTACGGCGTCATCTTCTCAAGCAAACCGTCCAAGGCGGTGGCCGAAATGGCGCGTGTCCTTCGACCCGGTGGCCGCCTGGCGCTCGCGACATGGGCCGACGAACCCGATGGCTACATCGCGCGCTTCTTTGCGTTGATCGGAGAATGGTCTGATGCGCCACCGCCAGCGGCCTCACCCTTCGACTGGGGATGCTCAAGCTGGTTGACAGAGATCGTCGGAGAGCATTTCGAGATCGACCTCAGAGAACAGGTGACAACACTCTATGCACCGGATGTAGCGACGGCTTGGTAGGAATACGCCAATGGCTTCGGTCCCGTCGCGGCCACATGCGCTGCCCTGCCGCAAGACCGGCGAGCGGCTTTCAGAGCCGCGTTCGAGGATTTCCACCGACAGTTTGCGACCGGATTGGGCCTGGCGATACCTCGGTTGGCTCTCGTCGTCCGCGGTGCCCGGCTTTAGGCCGCCATTCGCTGAAGTCGTGGAACGGGGCCATAGGCACAAGAGGAGAGTATCGGCAACGCTTCCGGAGGCAGTCATTCGAACGCGATGCAGCATTCGAAAGAATGGGCTCAGACCGGCCTTGCGGTGATGCAGAAACAGTGCGGAGCTTGGTCTATCTTCGATGTCGGTAACGGCCCTTTGCATGCAGCGGGATCTTGTGACTTCCGCCGTCGGCTCAAACCCGCGATTCCGAAGCGCCAGAAATTGGGGGCGGCACCAGTCCTTAGACGACCACCGCAAGCTTTTCCTGTTCGCCTACGCCGAACACGCGCTTGTAACGCTCGATCTGGTCTTTCGGCCCCATCGCCTTGTTGGGGTTGTCCGAAAGCTTCACGGTTGGGCGGCCATTGGCGCTGACCGCCTTGCAGACCAGCGAGAAGGGCGCCAGCGCGTCGTCCGGTACAAGTCCGCGGAAATCGTTGGTCAGGAGCGTGCCCCAGCCGAAAGAGACCCGGACCCGGCCGGTGAAGCGCTTCTGCAGGGCGATGATCTTGTCGACATCGAGCCCGTCCGAGAAGATCACCAGTTTCTCGCGCGGATCTTCGCCGCGCGATTTCCACCAGTCGATGGCAATCTCGGCCCCCGTGGCAGGGTCGCCGGAATCGACGCGAATGCCGGTCCAGCCGGCCAGCCAGTCCGGCGCGTTCTTCAGAAAGCCCTTTGTGCCGAACGTGTCGGGCAGGATGATGCGCAGGTTGCCCTCATGCTCTTCATGCCAGTCGGCCAGAACGTCATAGGGCGCGCGGGCCAGTTCCTCGTCGGTGTCGGCAAGGGCGGCATAGACCATCGGCAGTTCGTGGGCGTTGGTGCCGATCGCCTCGATATCTTGGCGCATCGCGATCAGGCAGTTCGAAGTGCCGACGAACTTGCCGCCCAGCCCTTCCATCATCGCCTGCACGCTCCAGTCCTGCCAGAGGAAGGAATGTCGCCGCCTTGAGCCGAAATCGGCGAGCCGCAGGTCGGGCAGGCCGCGCAGTTTCTCGACCTTCTCCCAGAGCTTCGTCATCGCCCGGGCATAAAGCACCTGCAGCTCGAACCGGCCCATTTCGCGCAGGACGGCGCGGCTGCGCAATTCCATCAGCACGGCGAGCGCCGGGATCTCCCACATCATCACCTCGGGCCAGTTGCCCTGGAAGGTCAGTTCGTACTGGCCGTCGCGCTGTTCCAGATGGTAGGGTGGCAACTGCAGACCCTCGAACCATTCCATGAAATCGGACCGGAACATCTGGCGCTTGCCGTAGAAGGTATTGCCGCGCAGCCAGGTCGACTCGCCGCGCGCCAGCCTCAGCGAGCGCACATGGTCGAGCTGTTCGCGCAACTCGCCCTCGTCGATGACTTCTGAGATGCGGATCGACTTGGTGCGATTGATCAGGCTGAAGGTCACCTGCGTGTCGGGCTTGTTGCGGAACACCGACTGGCACATCAGCAGCTTGTAGAAATCGGTGTCAATCAGCGACCGGACGATCGGGTCGATCTTCCACTTGTGATTGTAGACGCGGGTGGCGATATCGACCATCTGGCGCTCCGGGCTGTGGCCGGTCGGTTAAAGCAACTGGCCGGTGGCTTGTCCAGCGCGGGGCGGGTCAGCCCATGGCGCTTGGATCCTGGTGGCGCTTGGCCCGGCGGGCGTCATCGCGCCAGCTCCAGTAGGAAAAGATGCCCCAAGTCAGGCAGTAGACAATGCCGAAGGCCAGCACCAGTTCGCCGGAGAGCGGGCCGATATCGGCGCGGTCAAAGAGTTGCTCGGTATTCTGCAGGGGTTCGGGATGCACGATCAGCTTGCCGAGATAGGCGGCGGTCTGGATCAGCAGGATCCAGAAGTAGTTTCGCCGGATCCGCCGGCCGATCGCGACCCAGAGCGACACATGGTAGCGCGGGTGCCAGTAATCCTCTGCCAGTTTCTTTTGCCAGCCATCCTCCATATGCAGGTCGCCGTCATGCAGCATCGGGGCGAAGAAATGCGTCTCGAGCCAGCGGCAGCGGGCACGCCAGACGTTGAAATAGCGATAGCGGCGGGCCTCGAGCATCAGGAAGAACACGATCAGGATGCCGACGAGAACCAGCGGCAGCGGCGAGGCGACAGGCGAGGAAAACGCGATGGAAAGGGCTATGCCCAGCGTCACGACCGCCCAGTTGGTGGTGGTGTCGAGCCGGGTCCGCCAGAGTGTCGAACGGTAGACCTCGCCGCGGTATAGATGCGCCAGGGCGCCGATTTCAGCGGCGTCGAGCGTCTTGCGCACCTGGGGCGCATTTTCAGCCATCGCGACGTTCCTTTTGAGAAGTGTCGCATGACGGGGCGGTTTTGGGCAAGTGTTTCGGGGGGTTAGTCGGCCAGCACCACGTTGGCCGCCAGCATCGCCGTGCAGGCATCCTCGAGCGAGCCGTCAAGGTCGATGGCGCGGCAGAGGTCCTGCCGGACGGTGACGGCATAGCCCAGCCGGGCGGCGTCGAGCGCCGAGTACTGCACGCAGAAATCGGTGGCAAGGCCAACGATCGTCAGCCGTTCGATGCCGCGTTCCTTGAAGTAACCATGCAGGCCGGTCGGCGTTTCGCGATCATTCTCGAAGAAGGCGGAATAGCTGTCGATGTCCTTGCGGAATCCCTTGCGGATAATCAGATCGGCGGGGTCGCGGTTGAGATCCTTGTGAAACTCGGCGCCCTTCGAGCCCTGCACGCAATGGTCGGGCCAGAGCACCTGTGGGCCGTAGGGCATTTTTTTCAGGCTGAACGGCTCCGCGCCGTCATGCTGGCTGGCAAACGAGGAATGGTTCGCCGGGTGCCAGTCCTGCGTCAGGATCACGGTCGCGAAGTCCTGCATCAGGGTGTTCACGCCGGGCACGATCGCATCGCCATTCTCTACGGCCAGCTTGCCGCCAGGGCAGAAATCGTTCTGCAGGTCGATGACGATCAGGGCGTGGCTGGCAGGGTGCATTGCGAACTCCTTTTGTCGGTGACCCATGGGTAAGCAGAGCGCAGCAAAGGGTCAACGCAGTACCACCTGCAGAAGTTCCGGTATATGGAGCGCGCCCAACCCCTTGCCCTGCCCCCCGGGATTGCCGTATTCCGCGCGCCATGTTCACGGTGGCAGCACTTTACCACTTCACCCGGTTCCCGGATCCCGGCGCCTTGCGGGGGCCGCTGCGGGAGCTGTGCCTGTCGCGCGGCGTCAGGGGAACTCTGCTTCTGGCGGGCGAAGGCATCAACGGGACGATCGCCGGTAGCCGCGGCGGTATCGATGCGGTGCTGGCGCATGTCAGGTCACTGCCCGGCTGTGGCGATATCGACTGGAAGGAAAGCTCTGCTCGCGAGATGCCGTTCAACCGGATGAAGGTTCGGCTGAAGCGCGAGATCGTGACGATGGGGCAACCCGACGTCGATCCCGTTGCCCGCGTCGGCCACTATGTCGACGCGGCGGACTGGAACGCGCTGATCAGCGCCCCGGATGTCGCGGTGATCGACACGCGGAACGACTACGAGGTGTCGATTGGCACTTTCGAAGGCGCCATCGACCCGGAGACCCGCAGCTTCGGCGATTTCCCCGCATGGTGGGAGGCCAACAAGGCGCGATTCCACGACAAGAGGATCGCAATGTTCTGCACCGGCGGCATCCGTTGCGAGAAGTCGACGAATTACCTGCTGGGGCAGGGCGTCGAGGAGGTCTATCACCTCAAGGGCGGCATCCTGAAATATCTTGAGGTCGTGCCGGAAAGCGAAAGCCGCTGGAACGGCGAATGTTTCGTCTTCGACGGACGAGTCTCGGTGGGACACGGGCTGGTCGAGGGGCCGCACGAGCTTTGCTATGCCTGCCGGCGTCCGATCCTGCCCGTGGACCGGAACCGCGCGGAATACGAGGCCGGGGTCTCGTGCCATCACTGCGCCGGAGAGACCAGCGTCGAGGTCAAGACCCGGTTCCGCGAACGCCAGAAGCAGATCGGTCTGGCCAGAGCCCGCGGCGAGACTCATATCGGATCCTGACCCGGCAATCCGAAGCGGGGCTTGCCTTGCGGCGCTGTGACGCTATCAGTTGCGGCACGCCATAGAAACGACCGGGGACAGTCACATGGAATTCTTGGAGGATCCTCCCGAGATCGTCCTGCTGGCGATCAGCTATGCCGAGCAGGGTTGGGACATCGCGCAGCGCTGGCTGATTAGCCCGGCCGCATGGTCGCAATTTGCGCTGCTCGTGGCAGCCTTTCTGCTGGCGCTGCTGATCAGCAGAAGGCTGGCGCCGCGGCTGCGGTCGCTGATCGCGCCCGCCGAGGGCCAGCGGTCGCTTCTGGCCACCATTCGGCGGTTCCTGCTGATGTTCCTGCCTCTGCTTCTGCCGCTCTTTGCCTACCTGCTGACGGCCATCGGCGAGCAGGTGACGGTGTCGATGTTCGGTTCTGGCGCGGTGATCGCCTTTGGCAAGCGGGTGTTCCTGTTCCTCGCGGCGCGGGCGCTGGTCCGGGATATCGTGACCGACCCGTTCCTGAAGCTCTTGGGGCGGTTCGTGCTGATGCCAATCATGGCGATCTACGTGCTGGGGCTTCTCGATCCGGTTCAGGCGAGGCTTTCGGCGATGACGCTGACACTCGGCAACATCTCCTTCTCTGCCGCGTCGCTGGTGCGCGGTCTGATCGCCGGCAGCCTGCTATTCTGGCTGGGCCGCTGGTCGAACGACAAGACCCGCAGCTATATCGGACGGCAGGAGGAACTGCGCCCCGGCACGCGGGAGCTGGCCACCAAGGCGGTCGAGGTGGCGATCTTCGGCGCGGCCTTCTTGATGCTGATGAGCATCATGGGGATCAATCTTTCTGCTCTGGCCGTCCTTGGCGGCGCCATCGGGGTCGGGCTGGGCTTCGGGCTGCAGAAGATCGCCTCGAATTTCATCTCGGGCGTGATCCTTTTGCTGGAGGGCCAGACGACCGTGGGCGATTACGTGGAGCTTGATGGCGGCGAGGCGGGCAAGATCGTCAAGATGACCTCTCGCGCCGCGATTCTGGAAACCTTCGACGGCCGCTGGATCGTGGTGCCGAACGAGGATTTCATCGTGACCCGGGTCGTGAATTACTCGGATGCCGGGTCGGCCAACCGCTATGAGGTGCCGTTCTCGGTCAGCTACGATACCGATATCAACCGGGTGCCCGCGATCATCGAGGCCGCCGTCGCCACCCACGCCAAGGTGCTGAGCGACCCTGCACCGCCGGATTGCGAATTGCGCGGTTTCGGGGAAAGCGGCGTGGATTTCGCGGTGGAATTCTGGGTGAACGGGCTGGATGACGGGCCTAACAAGTTTACCTCGGACGTCATGTTCCTTGTCTGGAACGCGCTGAAGGAAAATGGAATCGAGATCCCCTACCCGCACCGTGTGCTGGAGCTGAAGGGTGGCTTGCCGGGGGCACCGGCGCAAAGCTGAAGCGCCGTTCCGGCGCTTTTTGGTGGGTGTTTCCGGGCGGGCGGTTGCCGCGGCCGCTTTCGGGGTCGTTGGGGCGGCAGTCGCAAGGTAAGCAGGCCGGATGAGATTTGCCGCAAGACCCGACATCTGGCCCCGGCCGGTGCTGGCCCTGGCCATTGGCATGGTGTCGGGAATATTGGCCAACGCCTTGGGCGTTCCTCTGCCCTGGATGATCGGCCCGATGATCGGCAACACGGTTTCGGCGATGGCGCGGGCGCCGGTCGCGGCCCCGGTGCTGCTGCGGCCATTGGTGATACCGGTCATCGGCGTGATGCTGGGGTCGGCGCTGAGCGCCGAGATTCTGCGGCAGGCGGTCGGCTGGTGGCCGTCGATGCTGCTGATCATTCCGTTTCTGGCGTTGGCAGGCGGGATTTCCTACCAGTTCTATCGCCGGATCGGCGGGTTCGACCCGGTCACGGCCTATTTCGCCGCGATGCCGGGCGGGCTGAACGACATGGTGATACTCGGGGCGGCGGCGGGCGGCGACGAGCGCCGGATCGCGCTGGCCCACGCCGTGCGCATTCTGGTGGTGATCGTCTTTGTCGTGCTGCTTTTCGGTCTGGTGCTGGGGGTCACCTCCGACAGGCAATCCCGGCCCTATGTCGAGATCGGTGTTCTGGGGCTGACCGATATCGGCTGGCTGGTCGCCGCGGGTCTAGCCGGCGTGCCTTTCGGGCGGTTGCTGCGGCTGCCCGCGGCGGCGATGCTCGGCCCGATGATCCTGTCGGGCGCGGCTCATGTGGCGGGCGCTGTCGACGTGCCACCACCCACGATCCTTGTCATCGCGGCGCAGATCGTTCTGGGCACCATCATCGGCTGCCGTTTCGTCGGGATCCGGCTGCGGCATATCGGCCAGGAGATGCTTTTGGGGGCCGGTTCCTCGGCCCTGATGATCGTGGCGGCGGTGGCGTTCGCAGCCCTTCTTGCCTCGCTGACCGGCACCGACATGCGGCAGGCCTTTCTGGCCTATTCGCCGGGCGGCCTGACCGAGATGAGCCTGTTGGCGCTGGCGATGGGCCAGGACATTGCCTATGTCTCGATCAGCCATGCCGCGCGGATCATGGTGGTGGTCTTCGGAGCGCCGCTGATCCATCGCGCCCTTCGCAGGCGGGACTGATCCCGGCTTGGCGCGTCTGAGCGGCTTCAGAAATCGAGGTTCTCGACGCTGAGCGCGTTCTGCTGGATGAATTCGCGGCGGGGTTCGACGACATCGCCCATCAGCTTGGTAAAGATATCGTCTGCATCGGCGACATCCTCGATCTTGACCTGCAGGAGCGTCCGTGCTTCGGGGTCGAGCGTGGTTTCCCAGAGCTGATCGGGATTCATTTCCCCCAGACCCTTGTAGCGCTGCAGCGACAGGCCCTTCTCGCCTTCCTTCAGGATCGCGCCCAGCAGGTCGATCGGGCCGTGAATCTGGATTTCGCGGTCCTTGCGGGCAAGGCCGGCGGGGTCGGCGAAGATCTCCCGGTTGGCCATCGACACTTCGGACAGGCGGCGCGCCTCGCCGGAGCGCAGGACCGCGCCGTCGAGGGTGCGGATTTCCTCTACCCCGCGCAGGACGCGGCTCATGCGGATGCCGTGATCCTGCGTGATGCGCCCGGCCCAGCCCTTTTCATATTCTAGCGCCACCTGATCGAGCCGGGTTGCGACCCGGTCGGCGACAAGCTGCAGGTCGGCATCGGCCTTGCCCGGATCGAAGGCCCCGGCCAGCGCGGCCTGCTCGAGGATGTTGCGCGGGTAATGCGTCGGGAAAGCATCGAGCACCCGGCGGAACTGCCGCGCGCCGTCGATGACGCGCGCAAGGTCCTGACCTGCGATCTCCTCGCCGGACGGCAGCCGCAGGATGGCTCCCTCGATGCCCATCTCGACAAGGTAGTCTTCCAGCGCGGCCTGATCCTTGAGATAGACCTCTGACTTGCCGCGCGCGACCTTATAGAGCGGCGGCTGCGCGATGTAGAGATAGCCGTCCTCGATCAGTTCCGGCATCTGGCGGAAGAAGAATGTCAGAAGCAGCGTGCGGATATGCGCGCCGTCGACATCGGCGTCGGTCATGATGATGATCTTGTGGTAGCGCAACTTGGCGATGTCGAACTCGTCGCGCCCGATCCCGGTCCCGAGAGCGGTGATCAGCGTGCCGATCTCCTGGCTGCCGAGCATCCGGTCGAAACGCGCGCGTTCCACGTTCAGGATCTTGCCCCGCAGCGGCAGCACCGCCTGATTGTTGCGCGACCGGCCCTGCTTGGCGGACCCACCGGCGCTATCGCCCTCGACCAGGAAAAGCTCGCGCTTCTCGGGGTTGCGTTCCTGGCAGTCGGCCAGCTTGCCGGGCAGCGAGGCGACATCCAGCGAGGATTTCTTGCGCGTCATTTCGCGCGCCTTGCGGGCGGCTTCGCGTGCGAGTGCCGCCTCGACGATCTTGCCGACGATCAGGCGCGCCTCGTTCGGATGCTCCTCGAACCACTCGCCGAGCTTCTCGTTCATCAGGTTCTCGATCGCCGGGCGCACCTCTGAGCTGACCAGCTTGTCTTTGGTCTGGCTGGAGAATTTCGGGTCCGGCACCTTGACGGACAAAACGCAGGTCAGCCCTTCGCGGGCATCATCGCCGGAAAAGCTGACCTTCTCTTTCTTCAGGATGCCGCTTGAATTGGCATAGAGATTGATGGTGCGCGTCATCGCGCCGCGGAACCCGGCCAGATGGGTGCCGCCGTCGCGCTGCGGGATGTTGTTGGTGAAGGGCAGCACCATTTCATTGTAGCTGTCGTTCCACCAGAGCGCCGCTTCGACCGAGATGCCTTCACGTTCGCCCGAGATGAAGATAGGCTCGTCGATCATCGGCGTCTTGGAGCGGTCGAGATAGCGGACGAATTCGCGCACGCCGCCCTCGTAAAAGAGGTCGGTCTGCATGGCTTCGGCGGGCCGCTCGTCACGCAGGATGATCCGCACGCCGGAATTCAGGAAGGCGAGTTCCCGCAGGCGGTGTTCCAGCGTCTTGAAGGAATAATCGAGGTTCGAGAAAGTCGTGGTCGAGGCGAGAAAGCGTACTTCGGTGCCCTTGCGACCCTCGGCATCGCCCATCACTTCGAGATGCTTGACGGTCTCGCCACGCTCGAAGCGGGCGTGATGTTCCTTGCCATTGCGCCAGATCGTGAGGTCAAGCCAGTCGGAGAGCGCGTTGACCACGGAAACGCCGACGCCATGCAGGCCGCCCGAGACCTTGTAGGAGTTCTGGTCGAACTTCCCGCCGGCATGTAGCTGGGTCATGATGACCTCTGCCGCGGACACGCCTTCCTCGTCATGGATGCCGACCGGAATGCCGCGGCCATTGTCGGCCACCGAGACGCTGTTGTCGGCGTGGATCGTCACCGAAACATGGTCGGCATGGCCGGCCAAAGCCTCGTCAATTCCGTTGTCCACGACCTCGTAGACCATGTGGTGCAGACCCGAGCCATCATCGGTGTCGCCGATATACATGCCGGGACGCTTGCGAACAGCGTCCAAACCTTTGAGAACCTTGATGGAATCGGCGCCGTATTCTTCCGGCTGCTGAGCTGCTTCGGCCATTCATTCTATCCGCGCAATTTTTGCGATTTTATACGAGATTTGGGGGGGGATGTCACGCGATTGCCACAAGATTTGGTAGAAATGCGGACGATCCTCGGGGAGCGGCCCGGAGCGGCAGGAAATCATGTGAACGGAATGATGAATCCGACCGCGATCAGCAGCCCGCCCGCCGTCAGATTGGTCCGCCGCAGCGCCTTTGGCGAAGTCAGCAATCGGCGGGAGCGATCGATGAAAAGTGCGAACATGAGGTTGCCGATGAAGGGGACGATCATCGACAGTGCGACGATCGCGGCGATGTCCTGCCAGTTCAGCCTTGTGAGGTCGAAAAAGCCAGGCAGGACGCCCATGTAGAACAGGATCGCCTTCGGATTGCCGATGATCACCGCGACACCGGCGGCGAAACCCGCCCACATGCCGGGCCGGGTCAGCCGGCTGTCGCTGGCGATTGTCCGGTCGGCATTGCGGACGACCAGCACGCCCATGACAAGAAAGATCAGGCAGGCGATCCAGCGCAGGACGGTCATGAAACCGGCAAAGACCGAAACCACCCAGGTGACGCCGAGGATCGCCAGGAACGGCCAGAGCGCGTCCCCGATCACCACCCCCATTGCCAGCGGCCAGGCGGCGTGGAACCCGCCCGAGAGCGTCCGCGCGGTCATCGCTACCCAGACCGGTCCGGGGGTAAAGAACAGGATGGCCAGCGCACCGGCATAGAGCAGCAGATCGGGCGAGGTGATGGTCATGGCGGGTCCGCGATTGATCGATCGGGCCCGATTAGATCACGGGACGGGACTTGTCGATATCGTCCTAGTCAGCTTTCGCCGCCGGAAGGGTCAGACTGCCATCCTCGTTGAGCGGCCAATGGGGGTTCATCGCCACTTCCCAGACATGGCCGTCCGGATCGGCGTAATAACCGGAATAGCCGCCCCAGAACACCTTTTGCGGCTTCTTCAGCGCGGTCGCGCCGGCATCGAGCGCGGTGCTGAAGGCGGTATCGACTTCTTCGGTAGTGGTGAAGTTCTGCGCCAGCGTCATCGCCCCGGTGCCGAGCGTGGCATCGGCGCGGCCCTGATCCTCGGCCAGCGGGCCGAGGCCAAAGAGCCCCAGAACCATGCCGTTGATCTGATAAAAGCAGACGCCTTCCTGCTCGCTCGCAGACGTCCAGCCAAGGGCGGCATAGAAGCCTTTCGACCGGTCGAGGTCGGCCACGCCGAGAGTGATCAGGGTGACACGTTGCGGGGTCATGGCGGGCTCCTTCGGTTGACGGGATGCTAGCACATCCTGACGGCCGATAATCCGTCATTCTCGGCGACTTCAAGCGATTGCGCGCGATCGCCCAGCGCCTCGAAAAGGTCCACCCCGGTGCCGGTCATCCAGGCCTGCGCGCCGAGGGTGCAGACCTCGTCGTACAGCGCCGCGCGGCGGTCGGCATCGAGATGCGCGGCAATCTCGTCTAGCAGCAGGATCGGCGGCGCGCCGAAATCATCGGCGAGCGCGCGGGCATTTGCGAGGATCAGCGAGATCAGCAGCGCCTTCTGCTCGCCGGTCGAACATTGCCGCGCCTCGGTGCCTTTGGCCGCATAGATCGCCACGAGGTCAACGCGGTGCGGGCCGACGAGCGTGCGCCCGGCGGCCATGTCTCGGGACCGGCCGGTCCGAAAGGTGTCGACCAGTTCCGCTTCGGTTTCTGGCCCAGCGCTTTCATCGGGGCCGATCAGGGAAAGAGTGGCGGTCGGAAAGGCGGTCGCGGCCCCGTCCTGCGCTGCTGCGACCCGCTCGATCGCTGCCGCACGGTTGGCGATGATCGCGGCACCCGAAGCCGCCATCTGGCTTTCCAGGGCGGCGAACCAGTTCGGATCGCTTACCTGGTCCCGGAGCAGGCGGTTCCGTTCGCGCATCGCTTTCTCGAAGGTGAGCGCGGCATCGGCATGGTTCGGTTCGAAACTCAGCGTCATGCGGTCGAGAAACCGCCTGCGCTCGTTCGCCCCCTCGATCCAGAGCCGGTCCATCGCCGGAACCAGCCAGAGGATGCGGGAGATCCTGCCAAGCGCGGTTTGGGTCGCAGCCTTGCCATCGATCCGGACCTGCCGCGCTGAGCCCGGTTCCGACCAGGTTTCGACCTCGTGGGTCTGGTCCAGGCTCCTCAGTTCCGCGGCCACTTTCCAGCCCAATGCCTCGGGCTTGCGGGCCATGTCCTCGGCGGTGGCGCGGCGCAGGCCCCTGCCCGGTGACAGAAGCGACACGGCCTCGAGGATGTTGGTCTTGCCGGCCCCGTTCGGGCCGTGAATCGCGATCGGGCGGCCGTCCAGCGCCAGGCGCGCGGAGGGGTGCGAGCGGAAATGCGACAAGGTCAGCGCGGTCACTGCCAGGCAGCCCATCATTCCCCCATCACCTGTCGGAAAATATCCTCGCCGAAGGCAAGAAAGTCATCGGCGCGACCCGCATCACACCCGCATCGGCATGACGACATAGACGGCGCTGGTATCATCACCCTCGCGCATCAAGGTCGGGTCGCCGGAAGAGTTGAACAGGAACACCGCATTCTCGCGGTCAACCTGACCCGCGATCTCCAGCAGGTACTTGGCGTTGAAGCCGATCTCGAGCTTCTCGTCGGAATAGGCGACGCCAAGCTCTTCCTCGGCGGCGCCGCTGTCCGGGGCGTTGACCGAGAGGATCAGGCGGTCTTCGTCGAGGGACAGTTTCACCGCGCGCGACCGCTCGGAGGACACGGTCGCCACGCGGTCGACGGCCCGCGCGAATTCGGCGGCGTCCACTTCCAACCGGCGGGAATTTCCCTGCGGAATCACGCGGGTATAGTCGGGGAACGTGCCGTCGATGACCTTGGAGGTCAGCGTGATCTCGGGTGTCGCGAAGCGGACCTTGGTCTCGGAAACCGAGACCGCGATGCTGGTCTCGTCATTGTCCAGAAGCTTGCGCAATTCGTTCACGGTCTTGCGCGGCACAATGACGCCGGCCATGCCATCCGCCCCGTCGGGCAGCGCCGCGTCGATCCGGGCGAGGCGGTGGCCATCGGTGGCCACGCAGCGCAGCACCTGGCCGCCTTCGCCTGTGGCGACATGCAGGTAGACGCCGTTCAGGTAATAGCGGGTCTCCTCGGTCGAGATCGCGAATTTCGACTTGTCGAAGAGGCGGCGCAGAACCGGGGCCGGGGCGGAGAAGTTGGTGTCATATTCCGACGAGGCCATCACCGGGAAATCTTCCCTGGGCAGCGTCGCCAGCGAGAAATTCGAGCGCCCCGCCTCGACCGTCAGCCGCCCCGCGGCGCTGTCATCGGTCAGCGTGACCAGCGCGCCGTCCGGCAGCTTGCGGACGATCTCGTGCAGGGTGACGGCGGAAACCGTCGTGGCGCCGGCGCGCTCGACCTGCGCATCGGTCTTGTCGACGACCTCGATGTCCAGATCGGTGGCGCGGAACGAGACCTGGTTGCCCTCGGCCTCGATCAGCACATTGGCCAGGATCGGGATCGTGTTGCGGCGTTCCACGACCGATTGTGCCTGACCGACCGCCTTGAGCAAGGCGCCGCGTTCGATGCTGATTTTCATGTCCCACTCCTGCAGATGCCGGGGCGGCGAATGTAGCGCATTCGCCGCCCGGCTCAATCGTTTTCTGGAATGTCTGCCGATCGCGCTGGAGCGTCAAGGGCAGAGGTTCGGATGGTCAGCCTTCGAGGGACCGGCGCAACATCTCGAGATCCTCGGCGATCTGGCTGTCATGGCCCTTGAGTTCCTCGATCCGCCGCACACCGTGCATGACCGTCGTGTGGTCGCGCCCGCCGAAGCGGCGGCCGATCTCCGGCAGGCTGCGGCTGGTCAGTTGCTTGGCCAGATACATCGCCACCTGACGTGGACGCGCGATGGTGCGCACCCGCTTCGGGCCGATCAGGTCCGACAGGCGGATATTGTAATGCTCGGACACCCGGCGCTGGATCTCCTCGACCGTAACCTTGCGGTCGCTGGCGCGCAGGATGTCAGCCAGACAGTCTTGGGTCAGTTCCAGCGTGATTTCCCGGCCGACGAGCGAGGCAAAGGCGAAGAGCCGCATCAGCGCGCCTTCGAGCACTCGGACATTGGTCGAAATCCGGTGGGCGAGGAATTCCAGCACGCCGTTTGCAATGACGAGGCCCGGATATTGCTGCCGGTATTGCTCGACCTTCTTCTGCAGCACGCCGAGGCGCAGCTCGAAATCGGTCGGATGCAGATCGACGACCAAACCGCATTGCAGGCGCGACTTGATCCGCTCTTCGAGATCCTTGATTTCGACCGGGGCGCGATCGGCAGAGATGATGATCTGCTTGTTCTGATCGACGAGCGCGTTGAAGGTGTGGAAGAATTCTTCCTGCGTGGAATCCTTGCCGGCGATGAACTGCACGTCATCGACCATCAGCACATCGACCGAGCGGAAGAGCTGCTTGAAATCCATCATCTGCTTGTCGCGCAGCGCCTGTACGAACCGGTACATGAACTGCTCAGCAGACAAATAGACCACCCGTAGATCGGGCTGCTGCTTGTGCAGTTCCCAGGCGATGGCATGCATCAGGTGGGTCTTGCCCAAACCAACGCCGCCATAGAGAAAGAGCGGGTTGAAGGTGACAGGGCCGCCCTCGGCGACACGCCGCGCCGCGGCATGGGCCAGTTCGTTGGGCTTGCCGACGACGAAGCTGTCGAAGGTGAAGCGCGGGTCAAGCGCTGCGCCGGGCAGTTCGCTGGCAGGTTTCGCGGCTGCGGCGGTCTTGGTCTCGGGCTTGGCTTGGGGCTTTTCGGCAGGCTTTGCCACATTGGGCTTTTGACCTGCGGGCACCGAAAACTCGACCCGGCTGACCTCTTCGCCGGCCTTGGACAGCTGGTGCTTGATCTGATCGCCGAAATTCCGCAATACCCAGTTGCCCATAAAATTGGTGGGAACGAGGAATGTGGCAACACCATTCTTCAGATCCGAGAATTCCAGTGGTTCGATCCAGTTCTTGTAGTTGTTCCTCCCTACCGAGTTGAGCAGTTCTTGCCGTATCCGTCCCCAAGTGTCGTCTGTCATTTGTTGTTTGACCCGATTCAATTTTCATTCAAGACCGGCCCCCCGACCAGCCCCCCCGGGTTCAGCCAGCCAGTTGGCCTGCTCCGGGTGCCCATGCTCATCTGAATCGTCTACGGCCCCTCGCCTCGCCTCTCGGCCAGCCGATCCGTTTGCCCGGTACGGACAACAGATCGGCCACTGCCAGAGCGGCGTGCGCTGACCACGCATTGCAACGGCGCGATAACGAAAGCCTCCGGGTCCCTCAACTCCCGGCACTTCCACTACGGCCGCGACAAAGCGCGGGTGATCGGACATATCTGGACCCTGGTGACCCGATACGGATCGGCGTCAGATCAGGTTCCGTCAAGTCAGGAACGCCAAATGGCGCAGCCTTGCAGCTATCCTGACATCGATGAGGCGGGTGTTTGGTATGGCAGCCAAGAAAACCCTACATCCGGACGGCTTCGCCGTTCCAGAAGATGGATTTTCGCCCGGTCTCATCGAATGTCCCCCCAAGACGATGTGAATCGCTGGGGCAAGCTAGCAAGGGCTTTCACGCTTCCGCAACAGAACATCGTGCTTGACTCCGACTTTGTCCGAACGAATCCAAAAAGCCGTGAAAATCCAGCGGGGGGCGCAGTCAAAATGCCACAGTCCAAAAACAAAAAAGCGCGCCGGGTGGCGCGCCTTCGGTGGTGATTCTGGTGATGTTGCGTCAGGCCAGGGTCTTCACCCGGGCGGACAGGCGCGACATCTTCCGCGCAACGGTGTTCTTGTGCAGAACGCCCTTCGACACGCCGCGCATCAGTTCGGGTTGCGCATCGCGCAGCGCCGAAGCCGCAGCATCCCTGCTGCCCGAGGCGATCGCCTCTTCGACCTTGCGCAGATAGGTGCGGATCCGCGACCGGCGCGCGTTGTTGATCTGGAAGCGCGTTTCGTTCTGACGGGCGCGCTTTTTGGACTGAGGCGTGTTAGCCATGTGTTCTCATCCCACTTTCAGGGTGGTGTAAATCTGAAGTCGCGCTTCTAGGCCCGAGTCGCAGGCAAGTCAACGGGGTTCGCCCAAGTTTTTCGGCCTACTTGTCGCGAAAATGCGGCTCTCTTTTCTCGAGGAATGCCAGCATGCCCTCTTTCTGGTCGTCGGTGGCGAAAAGAGAGTGGAAAACACGGCGTTCGTAGAGCAGACCCTCACCGAGCGTGGTCTCATAGCTGCGGTTCACCGCGTCCTTGATCGCCAGAATCGCCATCTGCGATCTTTCCGCGACCTTGTGGGCGGCGGCCATCGCCTCTTCCATGAGTTTCTTGGCCGGAACGACCCGGCTGACGAGGCCAGAGCGCTCTGCCTCTTCGGCATCCATGAAGCGGCCGGTCAGATTCATGTCCATCGCCTTGGACTTGCCGACGAAACGCGTCAGCCTTTGCGAACCGCCAAGCCCTGCCATGACGCCGAGATTGACCTCTGGCTGGCCGAACTTCGCGGTATCGGCGGCGATGATGAAATCGCACATCATCGCCAGTTCGCAGCCGCCGCCCAGCGCATAGCCGGAAACCGCGGCGATGATCGGTTTGCGGATCGCCATGATCGCATTGGCCTCGGCCGCGAAGAAATCATCTTTGAAGACGTCGGCGAAGCTTTTCTCCGACATTTCCTTGATATCGGCCCCGGCGGCGAAGGCCTTTTCCGAGCCGGTAATGACGATGGCGCGGATCTTCTCGTTCTTGTCGGCTTCCCTGAGGGCGGCGACCAGCTCTCTGAGAAGCTCGGTGTTGAGCGCGTTCAGCGCATCGGGACGGTTCAGGCGGATCAGCGAGACGTAATCCGCATTTTCAACGACGATTGTCTTGTAGGCCATGAATGGCAGCCCCTGTTGTTCCATTTCGAGCGAGTCTGTAACAGCCCTGTCCGGTCATTCAAGCTATCTTTGACATTGCCCACAGTAGAACGAAGAGCGTCCGGATTGAACCGTTCGAGCGATCAATCCTGAGCAGCCGGGGGTCGAGCAAGGCTCGCCTTCGCGGCCATAGACCCGAAAACTGTGCTGGAAATAGCCCAGTTCGCCGCTGGTCTGCCGGTGGTCGCGGAGCGAGGATCCGCCCGCTTCGATCGCCTCCTGCAGGACCTGCCGGATGATCGGAACGAGCGAACGGATCCGCAGCGCGGCAATCTTCCCGGCCCGGCGTTTCGGTGAGATCCCGGCGCGGTGGAGAACCTCGCAGACATAGATATTGCCTAGCCCCGCGACGACGCCCTGATCCAACAGCGCGGTTTTGACCGGCATGTTGCGGCCCTTAAGGCGGGAGAGCAGGTAATCCTCGTCAAAGCTGTTCCCTAGGGGCTCTGGCCCGATGCCCTTCATCAGCCGGTGTTGCTCTGCCTGATCGGTCGGTGTCAGGTCCATCGCACCGAAACGGCGGGCATCGTTGAAGGTCACGCGCGCGCCGCCCTCTATGTCCAGTACGACGTGATCGTGTTTCTCCGGCGCACCTTGCTTGTGGTGAAACGCGCCCGGCGCAAGGCCCGAAATGAGCATCCGGCCCGACATGCCGAGATGGATGATCAGGGTTTCGCCCGAATCCAGATCGGCGAGGATATATTTCGAGCGGCGGCGCAGGCGCTCGACCCGGCGGCCGGTCAGACGCTCCGCCATGCGGTCGGGAAACGGCCAACGCAGGTCGGGGCGACGGACATCGGCGAACGCGATGCGGCGTCCGGTCATCACGGGTTCCAGTCCGCGGCGCACGGTTTCGACCTCTGGCAATTCGGGCATCCGGCTTCCCTGCTGCGATCAGGGCGCATTGTCACGCCCCGAATGGCCCCTATAAGGAGGGTGAGTTTTCTGAACGGCAAGGGCCGATGACCGACAAGACCCAAAAGACCACCCATTTCGGCTATCGCGAAGTGGACGAGCAACAAAAGGCCGGGATGGTGAAGGGCGTCTTCACCAACGTGGCCAGCAAGTACGACGTCATGAATGACGTGATGTCCGCCGGCGTCCATCGGCTGTGGAAAGACGCGATGATGGACTGGCTGGCGCCGCGGGCCGGGCAACATCTGCTGGATGTGGCGGGCGGCACCGGGGACATCGCCTTTCGCTTTCTCAAGCGCGCGCCGGAGGCAAAGGCGGTAGTGCTGGACATGACAGAGTCGATGCTGGTCGAGGGCCGCAAGCGGGCCGAGGCAGAGCAAACGGCGGACCATTTGGACTGGGTCGTCGGCGACGCCATGGCGCTGCCTTTCGCCGACCGCTCTTTCGACACCTACACGACAAGTTTCGGCATCCGGAACGTGACGCGGATCAGTGACGCGCTGGCCGAGGCTTTCCGCGTCCTCAGGCCCGGCGGACGGCTGATGGTGCTGGAATTCAGCCAGTTGCCAAATCCGGCGATGCAGAAGGCCTATGATCTTTATTCCTTCAACGTGATCCCGCGCATGGGCCAGTTGATCGCGCAGGACCGGGACAGCTACCAGTATCTTGTCGAATCGATCCGGAAATTCCCGGATCAGGAGACCTTCGCGGGCATGATCCGCGATGCCGGATTCGGCAATGTAAAATACCGTAACCTGTCGATGGGCATCGCCGCCTTGCATTCCGGCTGGAAGATCTAGATGCGCGGCCCACACAACCTCTGGCGCCTGGTCCGCACCGGGGCGACGATGGAGCGCACGGGCGCGATGCGCGTTGCCCTTGACGCGATGGACGCCCCCGTCAGCCTGCGAATCGCCGCGCGGGTTCTTGGCTGGCCGTTCAAATGGCTAGGCTACAAAGGCAATCCGGCGCTTCCGCCGATCACGCGGGCGCTCACCGCGCTCGGGCCTGCCTATATCAAGTTCGGCCAGATCCTCTCGACCCGGCCTGACGTCGTGGGCGACGAACTGGCCACGCAGTTGCAGGTTCTTCAGGACAAGCTGCCGCCCTTCTCAATCGAACTGGCCAAGGCGACGGTGTCGCACGAGCTGGGACATCCCGTGAGTGCGATGTTCAGCGAGTTCAGCGAGCCGGTGGCCGCGGCGTCGATCGCCCAGGTGCACAAAGCCCGGCGCGCGGATACCGGCGAGGAAGTCGCGGTCAAGGTGCTGCGCCCGGGGATCGAGAAGGCATTTCGCAAGGACATCGACGCGTTCTACTTCGCGGCCTCGGCCATCGAGTTTCTCTCTCCTGCCTCGCGCCGATTGCGGCCCACTGAAGTCATTGCGCATTTCGAGGGCGTGGTGCTGGCAGAACTGGACCTGCGGCTCGAATCCTCCTCGGCCGCAGAATTTGCCGCCAACACTGAGGATGACGAGGGATTTCAGGTCCCGCCCGTGGTCTGGCCGCTTTCGGCGCGGCGGGTGATGACGCTGGGCTGGGGCGAGGGAATTCCGATTCACGACCTTACCGCGCTCGACAAGGCCGGGCATGACCGGACCGGGCTTGGCAGGCGCGTGCTGCACCTGTTTCTCAGTCACGCCCTGCGGGACGGGTTCTTTCACGCCGACATGCATCAGGGAAACCTGAAGGTCGCCGCCAACGGCGATATCATCGCGCTCGATTTCGGGATCATGGGGCATATCGACGACTATACGCGTCGCGTCTATGCCGAGATCCTCTTTGGCTTCATCCGGCGCGACTTCCGGCGGGTCGCGGAAGTGCATTTCGAGGCGGGTTACGTGCCTGCGGACCGCGATGTCGACGAGTTTGCCCGCGCACTCAGGGCGGTCGGTGAACCGATCTTTGGCATGGATGCCAGCCGCATCTCTATGGCGCATTTGCTGAGTTATCTCTTCGAGGTGACGGAGCGTTTCGGGATGGAAACCCGGACCGAACTGATCCTGCTGCAGCGCACCATGGTGGTGGTCGAGGGCGTGTCGCGGTCGCTCGATCCGCATATCAACATTTGGGAAGTCGCGCGTCCGATCGTGGAAAGCTACATCAAGGAGAATGTCGGGCCGAAAGCATTGGTGCGCGATCTGGCGCTGACGGTTCAGGTTCTGGCGCGGTTCGGGCCAAAGCTGCCGCAGATGGTCGAGGATCTGCTCATTCGGCAGTCCGAAGAGCCCGAGCCGGCAGGGTGGCCGAACTGGCTGAAGAACGCGGCGCTAATCGGGTTCGGGGCCGGGCTGGCGCTGCTGGCGATCGCGGTGTCAGCGCTCGTCTAGTTCTGCCAGTTCCAGTTCGAGCGCTTTGGCATAGTCGACCGATCTGCGCTCGGCTTTCCACAGGCAGTGCGCCGCCATGCGCCAATGGAACAGGGGCTTCAGCGCCAGGTAGCATTCGGCAGCGGCCGGATTTCCATAGGCGTCGAGAAAGCGGTTCTGTTCCCCTTCGGTCACCACCCGGCCACCGTAAAGTGTCTGCATTGCGGGGGAGAGGAAGGTCGCAAGATCTTCCGCCGGGTCGCCAATGGCCGGGCATTGCCAGTCGATCAGGGTCAGGCAGCCCCGACCCCTGACGATATTGGCCGGCACGACGTCGCCATGCAGGAAGACCGGCAGGCTGGTCGGGACGGCCCGGCAGTCGGGACAGGCGTTGCGGATCGTAACCGCCCGCGGCGACGAACAGGCATTCAGGATGGCCAGCCCCTGCCGCCGCAGAGCCTCTGCGCCAGAGGGAATCCGCCGGAAGCCTGAAGGCCGTTTCTGCCGGTGCAGTTGGGTGAGCAGACCGGCGACCTCGGTGACATCGGCACCCGACGACCGGCCCTCGACATGTCGATAGAGCAGGCACGGCCCTTGTGATGTCCGAAAGGCGGCGATGAGTTCCGGTGCGAGGCCCGTTCCGGCGAGGGCGGTGAGGGACAGTGCCTCGGCGTCTGCGTCGTTGGGAAAGAGCGGACTGTCGGCGGCAGCGCTGTAAAGCTTGCAGACGATCGCACTGCTTCCCCCTCCGACCTTCCAGATCGCGTTGGTTCTGCCCCCGGCAAATGGCCGCCAGCGCGCGTCGCCCGCGATCAGACCGGCCGCGGCCAGTTCGGTCTTCAGCGCCATCTCAATGGACGGCGCTGGCATTGAGGATACGGAATCGATGCCCACGCGCGGCTGCTCCGGATTTTGGTTCGCGCAAGGCTAGTGCCGCACCCGGCGGCGGGCAAGGGGTCAGTCCTGCGGCGCCCGCAATGCCGTGATCTGACTGGCGGCGACTTCCTGCCCCCCGGACAGAACGACGACGGTCTCGCCGTCGCGCATCCGCGCCTCGGTGATTTCGGCGAAGACCTCGACCGGACGGGCTTCCTGCACCTCTCCTCCGGCGCTGGTCTCAAGCTCGAACGAATACTTGCCGGGCGGCAGGGGCGTGCCATCAGGGCCAGCGCCCGCCCAATCGACACGACCTTCCGTGCGGGAGAGCGCCATACGCTGCACCTCGGCCCCGGCCTCGTTGCGCACGACCAGCGTGCCAAGACCAGCACCTGCGGGGAATTCTGGCGCAAGGGCGATCGGGCTGCCATCGA
>JBFKFZ010000050.1:0-22367 GCA_041633555.1 Paracoccaceae bacterium
AAGAACCTGCGCCTGCTGACGACCGACGGTCTGCCCGACCCCGGCACGGCAAGTCTGACGGTCCGTCAGGTCGCAGGAGGATTGCTGGTGCAGGACAAGGATAACGGACATATCGACCGCGCCGACCTGAAGGTGGTGACCCAGCGCGCGCCGACCGAGGCCGAACTGAATGACCTTCTGTTCGCCTGGAAGGTCGCCAAACACGTCAAGTCCAACGCCATCGTCTACGTCAAGAACGGCGCCACCGTCGGGATCGGCGCCGGCCAGATGAGCCGCGTCGACAGCACGCGCATCGCCGCCCGAAAATCGGCGGACATGGCCGAGGCGCTGGGGCTGGATGGGCCAACCGTGAAAGGCTCTGTCGTTGCGTCCGACGCGTTCTTCCCCTTCCCCGACGGCCTGCTGACCGCGGCCGAGGCCGGGGCGACGGCCGTAATTCAGCCGGGCGGCTCGATGCGGGACGAAGATGTCATCAAGGCCGCGGATGAGGCCGGGCTGGCGATGGTCTTTACCGGCATGCGGCATTTCCGGCATTAGGAACCATTCACCATGCGCCCGATGATCTGGTCCGGCCTTGCCGTCTTCCTTATCGATCAGCTTTCCAAGTTGATCGTCGTCACGCTGCTCGACCTCGAGACGCGCGGCGCGATCAACGTGCTGCCGCCGTTCCTGAACTTCCGCATGGCTTGGAACCGCGGGGTGAATTTCGGTCTGTTTTCGCATGATGCCGAGATCATGCGCTGGGTGCTGATCGCGGTGGCCGTCGCGATATCGGTCTGGGTCGCGATCTGGGTGCGCCGGGACGAGGCGGGGCGCTGGGGACTGATCTCTGCCGGTATCCTGATCGGCGGCGCCATGGGCAACGTGGTGGACAGGCTGCGGTTCGGCGCGGTGGCGGATTTCCTGAACATGTCCTGCTGCGGGATCGAGAACCCCTTTGCATTCAACGTCGCCGACGTCGCGATATTCATCGGCGCGCTCGGGCTGATCTTGTTCACCGGGCGCAAAAAGGCGACGTGACGCGCCGGAAATCATCGGCTAAACAAAGACCAATCATGCCGAGGGAGCGTTGATGCGGGCGAACAAGGTTAAGATCGGGCTGGTACTTCTAATGGCTTTGGCGCTGGCGGCCTGCACCGGCGGGCGTCCGGGCATGCTGAATCTGCGCGGCGACAAGCAGGGTCCGGATGAATTCTCGGTCCTGCCGGGCAAACCCCTGCAGACGCCCAGTGACTATGCCAGCCTGCCGCCGCCGACCCCCGGGGGCAGCAACCTGACCGATCCGACGCCGAATGCGGATGCCGTGGCAGCGCTTGGCGGAAATCCGGCAGCCCTGTCGGCGACGGGTCTTCCGGCATCGGACGGCGCGCTCTTGAATCACACCCGCCGCTACGGTGTCGAGGCCGGGATACGAGAGCAATTGGCGGCTGCCGATGCCGAACGGCGCGAGGGCTCTGGCCTCTTTCCGACCTTTGGAAATCTCGGCAATGCGCGCTACTATCGCATCTACAGCCGCGAGCGGCTGGACCAGGCGCTGGAGCTGGCGCGGCTGCGCGCGCTTGGCATCCGGACCCCCAGCGCACCGCCGCAATAGCGACCCACGGATGCTCACATAACCGCGATCTGCTTGATAGGGCGGCGACTGGCCGTATGTAAGGGAGACCGCAGCCTGAAGGATTCCCGATGTTTCGTGTCTTTGCTTTCGTTCTTGCCCTCGCACTTCTGCCGACCCTCCCGCGAGCTGCCGAAGTAACGACCTTCACCCTCGACAACGAGATGCAGGTCGTCGTGCTCGAGGATCATCGCGCGCCAGTCGTGGTCCACATGGTTTGGTACAAGGTCGGCGGGGCCGACGAACCGCCGGGCAAGTCCGGCATCGCGCATTTCCTCGAACATCTGCTCTTCAAGGGCACAGACGACCTGGCCGCAGGGGAACTTTCGGCCACGGTGTCGCGCAATGGCGGGTCGGACAATGCCTTCACCAACTGGGATTTCACCGCCTATTACCAGCGCATCGCCGCCGACCGGTTGGAACTGGTGATGCGGATGGAAGCCGACCGGATGCGCGATCTGCAGATGACCGAAGAGGATGTGCGGACCGAACGCGATGTCGTACTGGAAGAACGCAACCAGCGCGTCGACAATGATCCTTCGGCCCAGTTCCGGGAACAGACCCGCGCGGCGCAGTTCCTGAACCACCCCTACGGCATTCCGATCATCGGCTGGCGGCACGAGATTGAACAGCTCAACCGGGACGATGCCTTCGCCTTCTACCAGCGCTACTATGCGCCGAATAACGCGGTTCTGGTGGTCGGCGGTGACGTGAAACCCGACGAGGTTCGTGCCCTCGCCGAAACCCATTACGGCCCCGTCCTGCCCACCCCGGGCTTGTCGGAAAGGGAGCGGCCGCAGGAGCCGCCGCAACTCTCGGAACGGCGCCTGACCTACTCTGATCCGCGCGTCGCCCAGCCGATCGTCAGCCGCAGCTATCTGGCCGCCGAGCGAGATAAGGGGGATCAGACGGAGGCCGCCCGGCTGACCATTCTGGCGCGGCTGCTGGGCGGAAACGGGGCGACATCGGTGCTGGGTCGGAAACTCCAGTACGAAACTCAATCGGCGGTCTATGTCTCTGCCTATTATGACGGCATCGCGCTGGATGACACGACCTTCAACCTTGTCCTGGTTCCGACCCCCGGCACCGAGCTCTTGGCTGCGGAAGAGGCGCTGGACAAGGCCATCGCGGAATTCCTGGCGGAAGGCGTCGATCCGGACCAGTTCGAACGGCTAAAGTTCCAGATCAAGGCGTCCCAGATCTATGCCGAGGATGACGTTCTCTCGCTGGTCCACAGATATGGCGAAGGCCTGACCGCCGGCCTGTCGATCGAGGACATCGAGACATGGCCCGATATCGTCCTGGCGGTGACCGAGGAAGAAGTGATGGAAACGGCCCGGAAGGTCTTCGACAAAAGCAAGGCCGTGACCGGCTGGACAATGCCCGCGGCAGCAGAGGGAATGGGCCAATGAGCCGTCTGATCGCCGTCATCTGGCTGATTATCTTCACGCTGCCGCTCCGAGCAGAGATCGAGATCCAGACGATCACGACGCCCGCCGGGATCGACGTCTGGCTGGTCGAGGAACATTCGATCCCCTTCACCGCGCTCGAAATTCGCTTCAAGGGCGGAACCGCGCAGGATCCGCCGGGCAAGCGCGGCGTCGTCAACCTGATGACCGGATTGCTCGAGGAAGGCGCGGGCGAGCTTGACAGCCGCGGCTTTTCCGAGGCACGCGAGGCATTGGCCGCCAGCATGCAGTACCGCGCCTATGGCGATGTCATCTCGATCTCGGCGCGGTTTCTCAGCGAGAACCAGGATGAGGCCATCGACCTTCTCAGATCCTCGATCATGCAGCCGAATTTCGCGCAGGTGGATATTGACCGGGTCCGCGAACAGGTTTTGTCGAGCATCCGCAGCGACAGCACCGATCCGGGCGCGATCGCCGGGCAGACATTCGATGCGATGGCCTGGGGCGATCATCCTTACGGCTCGTCCGATGACGGCACGACCGAAAGCGTGATGGCGCTGACGCGAGACGACATCCTCGCGGCCCACAAGGCGGTCTTCGCCCGCGACAGGCTCTTTGTTTCCGCGGTGGGGGATATCACGCCCGAGGCGCTCGCAGCGCTTCTCGACCATCTGTTCGGAGAACTGCCCGCGACCGGTGCGCCATTGCCCGAGCCCGCCGAGTATCAGCTGACCGGCGGTGTTACCGTCGTGCCCTTCGACACACCCCAGTCGGTCGCGCTATTCGGCCATCAGGGCATCAAGCGCGACGACCCTGATTACATGACCGCGTACATCCTGAACGAAGTTCTGGGCGGCAACGGGCAGGATTCCCGCCTGATGACCGAAGTGCGCGAGAAACGCGGCCTGACCTATGGCGTCGGAACCGCGCTGCTGCCAATGGATTACGGCGAACTGATCATGGGGCAAGTGCGTTCCGACAATTCGAGGATGGCCGAGGCGGTCGAAGTCATTCAGAACGAATGGGCCAGGATCGCATCGGAGGCCATCACCGAGCAAGAGCTGTCCGACGTCAAGACCTACCTGACCGGGGCCTATCCACTGCGGTTCGACGGCAACGCGCCGATCGCGCGGATCATGGTCGGGATGCAGATCACCGGCCTGCCCGCCAGCTACGTGATCGAGCGCAACAACCAGATCATGGCGGTGACCATGGAGGATATTCGCAGGGTCGCGAAGCGGATCTATCACCCGGACGATTTGCACTTCGTTGTCGTCGGGCAACCCGAAGGTCTTACCAGCACGAACTGATTCCGCATGGCCGAATCGGGTTCGGCCATGCTAGGTTTGGTAGCATGACTGCTGCCAACCCCAAGATAAGCGACAACCATCCCATCATTCGTCAGCTGGACGAAACCGCGATCAATCGCATTGCGGCCGGTGAGGTGGTGGAACGTCCGGCCTCCGCGGTGAAGGAGCTTCTGGAAAACGCCCTTGATGCCGGCGCCGGGCGGATCGAGATCGCCTATGCCGATGGCGGGAAATCCCTGATCCGGGTGACAGATGACGGCTGCGGCATGACCGCCGAAGACCTGCCGCTGGCATTGGCCCGGCATGCCACTTCGAAGATCGACGGGTCGGACCTTCTGAACATCCACAGTTTCGGGTTTCGCGGCGAGGCGCTGCCCTCGCTCGGCGCGGTTGGACGGCTGACGATCACCTCGCGGGTTGCCGGGCTGGAGGCCGCGACGATAACCGTCGCCGGCGGACGGCCCGGCGCGGTACGTCCCGCCGCCCTTCGCGCCGGCACGGTGGTCGATCTGCGGGACCTCTTCTACGCCACGCCGGCACGGCTGAAGTTCATGCGCTCCGACCGGGCCGAGGCACAGGCGATCGGCGACGTCGTGAAGCGCCTCGCGATGGCAGAGCCCTTCGTAGGGATCACCCTGCGAGATGTGAACGGCGGCGGCGAGGGGCGCGTGGTCTTTCGTGCGGACGCGGAATCGGGCGACCTCTTCGACGCGCTCCACGGGCGACTCGCTTCGGTTCTGGGCACCGAGTTCATTGACAATTCCTTTGCCGTCGATGCCGAGCGCGAGGGCTTGCACCTGACCGGCTTTGCCGCCCTGCCGACCTATTCGCGGGGCTCGGCAGTAACCCAGTTTCTCTTCGTCAACGGTCGGCCCGTCCGGGACAAGTTGCTGATCGGGGCGCTGCGCGGGGCTTATCAGGATTTTCTGTCGCGCGACCGGCATCCGGCGGCTGCGCTGTTTCTCGACTGCGATCCGCATCTGGTGGACGTCAACGTGCATCCGGCGAAGTCAGAGGTCCGGTTCCGCGATCCGGGTCTGGCTCGGGGGCTGATCGTCTCGGGCCTGCGTCATGCGCTGGCCGAGGCCGGGCATCGCGCCTCGACCACGGTGGCAGGGGCCACGTTGGGGGCGTTCCGGCCAGAGCCGACCGAGCCGCGCATCTACCAAATGGATCGCCCGACGCCGGGCGCGATCCGCCCCGCCGTTGATGCGCGGTCACCCGGATTTGCCGAAACCTCCGCGCGGTTCGCGCGGACCGAGGATATCTCCGCAGCCCCTGACCTGACACGGCATCCCTTGGGCGCTGCCCGCGCGCAAGTCCATGAAAACTATATTATTTCCCAGACGGAAGACGGTGTCGTGATCATTGATCAGCATGCCGCCCATGAACGTCTGGTCTATGAGAAACTCAAGCAGCAGATAGCCGAGAACGGCGTCGCGGCGCAGGCATTGCTGATCCCCGAAATCGTCGAACTCAGCGAAGGTGACGCGCTGCGGCTCTTGGAGATTTCGGACGACCTCGCACGGCTTGGAATGACGCTCGAACCCTTCGGCGGCAACGCAGTCGCGGTGCGCGAAACACCCGCCATCCTCGGGCAGGTGGATGCCAAGGCAATGCTGATGGATATCCTCGACGAGTTGGATGATCTGGGCGACAGCCAGGTCTTGCAGGTCCGTATCGAGGCGATCCTGAGCCGGGTGGCCTGCCATGGCTCTGTCCGTTCCGGGCGGCGGATGCGCGCAGAGGAAATGAACGCCCTGTTGCGAGAGATGGAGGCGACCCCCTATTCCGGGCAATGCAACCATGGTCGCCCCACTTATGTTGAACTCAAACTGAGCGATATCGAAAGGCTGTTCGGGCGCACATGATCCAGATCGGCGATACTTCATACGCGCTGAACGACCCCGTCGTGATTGCCGTCCTGACGGGTGCGGCGGCGGTCCTGCTTCTGTTCATCCTGTTGATCATGTCGGTTCGGCGCGCCGGCCAGTCGGCGCGGATGGTTGCGCCAATGGCGCAGCAGATGGGGATGCTGGGCCAGCAGGTGCGTTTGCTTTCGGACGGCCAGCAGCAGCTTACCGGCGGGCTGAACCACGTCTCCGAAGCGCAGGCCGCAAGCCAGGCCAAGATGCTGCAACTCATGGAGCAGCGGCTGGCCGATGTCAGCAAGGCGATGGGGGAGAACCTTGAAGGCACGTCACGCCGCACCGCGCAGTCCCTCGGGGAACTGCAGCAGCGGCTGGTAACGATCGACAAGGCGCAGGAAAACATCGAGAAACTCTCCGGCAACGTGTTGTCCTTGCAGGATATTCTCTCCAACAAGCAGACCCGCGGCGCGTTCGGCGAGATCCAGTTGAACGACATCGTCGGAAAGGCGCTGCCGAAGGACAGCTACAGCTTGCAGGCGACCCTCTCGAACGGCAAAAGGGCCGATTGCCTCATCCACCTGCCCAACCCGCCGGGCTCGATCGTCGTCGACGCCAAATTTCCCCTCGAGGCCTACGAGGCGCTGCGCAGGGCCGATACCCAATGGGAGGCGAAAGAGGCGGCGGCCTCCTTCAAGACCTCGGTCAAGGCGCATATCAAGGCGATCTCCGAGCGATACATCCTCGAAGGCGAAACTGCTGATGGCGCGCTCATGTTCCTGCCGTCAGAGGCGATCTATGCGGAATTGCACGCGAATTTCCCCGAACTCGTGCGCGAGGGCTTCGCCGCGCGGGTCTGGATCGTCTCGCCGACGACCTGCATGGCGACGCTGAACACGATGCGCGCGATCCTGAAAGATGCGCGGATGCGCGAACAGGCCGGCGCGATCCGGGCGACGCTGAAGCAGCTGCACCGCGACGTCGAACTCGTGGTCGAGCGCGTGGACAAGCTCAACACGCATTTCGGGCAGGCGCGCGGGGATCTGGAAGGCATCAACACGGCGGCGGAACGCGCTGGGAAGCGCGCCGCCCGGCTGGACAATTTCGACTTCGAGGAACTGGCCCTCGACGAGCAGAACGTGGTAGCCTTGGCCAAACCAAGTTCCTGAACCTGCCAGAAACGAAATCGCCGATGTTAGATATCAGTACCGAAAAGGTCGCCTATGTCATCGTTCGCGCAAGAGAACTTGACGCGAAGGTCGGGCGCTGGGATTCGCCTGGGGACTCGAGGGACGCGGATACCATCCTCGAAAGCCGCCGCGGCGACGCCACCGAACACGAGCTTCGCAGCTTCATTTCAGACCTCAATGATGACGAGAAGGCGGAACTTGTCGCGGTGATGTGGATCGGTCGGGATACCTACAGCGCCGAAGAGCTCTCCGAGGCGATCTCGACGGCCAGGCAGGAGGCGACGACCCCGACCGAGGATTACCTTCTCGGCATCCCGCTGTTGTCTGATTATCTCGAAGAGGGGCTGGCGAAGCTCGGCATCGACCCGGGCGACGAGGAAGACGAGATTTACCGCCCGGCCTGACCCGGCCCTGACCCGTCTATCATTCCTTGAGCTTGGCCATCTCGGCGCCAAACACGGCCTCCGCACGCCCCCAGACCCCGCTGTCAATCGCATCGAGCTTCAGAAGCGACGGCAAAAGCTGCCCGGCGAAATCCTGAGAGGCTTCAACCGGCAGCAGCGAGGGCAGATTGTCGATCGCGGTCACATCGAGCACCGGATCGTCATGGACGCGGATCGCCGGATCGTCCCAGGTCGTGATCCGGTCATACACCTTGACCGGCGAGAATTCCGACGTCGGATCGCAGGCGATATCGCCGATTACCGTCAGGCGGCGCGGCGCGGTCGGCGCGTCGGCCGGTACGAAGACCGGGCAGCCCGGCTTGGCGAGGATGCAGTTGAGGAAGATGTCATGCGCCAGAACCTCGGGGAACGGCCCGCCCCGCGCGGTTTCGGCCATGTCCCAGTCGGTCGTCCTGACATCGAGCGCCGCGCAGAGATCCCTTGCGCCGCTGCCGACACGGCCCTTCGCGCCGATGATGATGACCGATGGGCGGGGCAGCAATGTCGAGTTGACATCGGCGGCGACGTCGTCGGTCAAGGCATCGGCATCAAGATAGGCCTCAAGCGGATCGACGGCGTCATCCTGCTTCTGCGCGGCCCAGCATTTCAGCGCGACCGCCGCCCCCGCGAAACCGGCCCAGTAGCCGAACGCCGCGACCCGTCGCCCTGTTTCATCGGTCAGGTATTCCAGATCATAAAGCCCACCACCGCCCGCCCGGAAACGCTTCAGCAGCACCTGCCCGTCCGGCTGACCCTTGAAGGCGTGGCCGAACATGACGTGGCGGTGAACAAGCGGCGTGCCGTCCTCGGGCAGTTCCTTGAGGCCGAAGATGATCGCATCGGCCGGTGCTGTGGGCCATGCGCCCTCGATGGCGATCCTGCATCCGGCATCCCGGTAGCCGTCGATCGGAATGGCGCGGGTCTCGCTGTCCTCGATCGTGACCGTGTGACCGGCAGCCAGCAGCGCCGCGGCGCCTGCCGGGGTCAGGCCGACCCGGGCTTCATGCTCTCGCTGTTCGGCGCGGACCCAAAGATGCGTCATGGCAAGGCTCCTTCTTTGCCGAAGGGCCTTATGCCAATCCGGCGGGCTTGCCAATCCGGTGCAATCAGTAGCCGATCATGCCTTTTAGCAACGGCAGAATGATTGCCGCGACAATCCCCACCGCGGCTCCGACGGCCAGACGAATCGGCATGCCCCCGAGATTGGGGGCCGCGACGCCCAGAACGCCGCACACGGCCGCGTAAAATGCAATTGAAGTCAGGTCCATCCTGCGATCCTAGCATTTAATTGAACAAGTGTTTAAAAAATTTCGCCCTGTTACCGCTGACATCGTTTACTTTCAATTTAGGTTCGGCTTTAGTCTAGGCGTCGCGCTGGGACACAAGAAAGCTGCGCGACTGTCAGCCTGACACCGCGAAGCGGGCAGGAGCCGGAAATCCGGCAATGGGAGGAGCTACATTGCCAGACCAAACGGCGTCGACCGACGCGTTGATTTCCATCCCGGCCCTGCTGGCCCGGAACGCCCGGAAATTCGGGTTGAAAACGGCCTATCGCGAAAAGGAATTCGGCATCTGGCAAAGCTGGAGCTGGCTGGAAACCTCCGAGGAAATCCGCGCCATAGCCTTTGGTCTTATGTCGCTGGGGATCGAGAAGGGCAACTTTGTTGCGATCATCGGGCGGAACCGCCCGGCGCTCTACTGGTCCATGGTCGCGGCGCAGAAAGTCGGCGCCATCCCGGTGCCGCTCTACCAGGACGCTGTCGCCGAAGAGATGGCCTACGTTCTGGAGAATTGCGGTGCCCGGTTCGTCATAGCCGCCGACCAGGAGCAGGTCGACAAGGTTCTGGAGGTGCAAGAGCGGGTCAAGGTCATCGACCATGTGATCTATCTCGACCCGCGCGGCTTACGGAAATACGACCATTCCCGCCTGCACGCGATGAAGGATGTGCAGGCCGAGGGCCGCGCCGCTCATGAACGGTTCGAGGCTGAACTGAAGAAGCGCGAGGCGGCGATCACCTATGACGATACCTGCGTCATGCTCTACACTTCGGGCACGACGGGGCGGCCCAAGGGCGTGGTCCTGTCAAACCGTAACATCATCGAAACCTCGAAGAACTCGTCCGAATTCGACCATCTGAAGCCGGGCGACGAGATCCTCGCCTATCTGCCGATGGCCTGGGTCGGGGATTTCATCTTCTCCATCGGCCAGGCCTACTGGACCGGTTTCTGCGTGAACTGTCCGGAAAGCGCCGACACGATGATGACCGATCTGCGCGAGATCGGGCCGACCTACTATTTCGCGCCGCCGAGGGTGTTCGAGACGCAGCTGACCAACGTGATGATCCGGATGGAAGATGCCGGGCGGTTCAAGCAATGGCTCTTCCGGGTGTTCATGGATCATGCCCGCAATGTCGGGCCGAAGCTGCTGGACGGCAAGAGCGTCGGCGGCTGGGACCGGCTGAAGTACCGGCTTGGCGATCTCTTCGTCTATGGACCCTTGAAGAACACGCTTGGATTTTCCCGGGTGCGCGTCGGCTATACCGCCGGCGAGGCGATCGGTCCCGAGATCTTTGATTTCTACCGCTCGCTCGGGATCAACCTGAAACAGCTCTACGGTCAGACCGAGGCATCGGTCTTCATCACGCAGCAGCCCGATGGCGAGGTGCGGTCGGACACGGTCGGCGTGCCATCGCCCGGGGTCGAACTGAAGATCGGCGAGAATGGCGAGGTCTACTACCGCTCTCCCGGCACCTTCGTCGAATATTTCAAGAATCCCGAAAGCACCCGGGACACCAAAGATCCCGAAGGCTGGGTCGCGACGGGCGATGCCGGCTTCATCGAGGCCGAGACCGGCCATCTCAGGATCATCGACCGCGCCAAGGATGTCGGCAAGATGGCCGATGGCCGCCTGTTCGCGCCGAAATATGTCGAGAACAAGCTGAAATTCTACCCCAACATTCTCGAGGCCGTGGTCTTCGGCAATCGCCGCGACTATTGCACCGTCTTCATCAATATCGACCTCACTGCAGTCGGCAACTGGGCTGAGCGCAACAACATTGCCTATGCCAGCTACCAGGAACTGGCCGGGCACCCGAAGGTCATGGCGATGATCCAGGACCATATCGAGGAAGCCAACCGCTCGATTGCAGGGGACGAGATGCTGTCGGGCTGTCAGGTGCACCGCTTCCTGATCCTGCACAAGGAACTCGATCCCGATGACGGCGAGATTACCCGCACCCGCAAGGTGCGGCGGCGTTTCGTCGAAGAGAAGTTCGCCGATCTGCTGGAGGCGCTCTATGGCGGCAAGGACTCGGTCTATACCGAGACCGAGGTGACCTACGAGGACGGCCGAAAGGGAAAGATCAAGGCGACGCTGGAAATCCGGGACGCCGCGGTTGTCGCCGGCACCGGAAGGCTGGCGGCGGAATGAAGATAGCTACCGCCCGCGGGAACATGTCTGGACAGAAGATGGAAGCTGCCGATGCTTGATGCCGGGGCCGAAGGATACACCACCGAGGATGGCCGCAGGATCGGCGGCATCCTGATGGAGATGAAGAACATCACCCTGCGCTTCGGCGGGGTCGAGGCGATCAAGGACATTTCCTTCGATATCCGCGAGGGTGAGATCCGCGCGATCATCGGGCCGAACGGGGCCGGCAAGTCCTCGATGCTGAACGTGATCTCGGGCTTCTATGTCCCGCAAGAGGGCGAGGTCTGGTTCCGCGGCGCGAAACGGCCGCAGATGAAGCCTTACCAGGTCGCGGCCCAGGGCATCGCACGGACCTTCCAGAACATCGCCCTGTTCGAGGGGATGAGCGTTCTCGACAACATCATGACCGGGCGGCTGACCCACATGAAGGCGGGTATGGCCGCGCAAGCGCTCTGGTGGGGCAAGGCGCAACGGGAAGAGGTCAAGAACCGGGAGGTGGTCGAAAAGGTCATCGACTTTCTCGAGATCCAGCATATCCGCAAGACACCGGTGGCCCGCCTGCCCTACGGCCTGAAGAAGCGGGTGGAACTGGCGCGCGCGCTGGCCGCCGAGCCGATGCTGCTCTTGCTCGATGAGCCGATGGCCGGGATGAATGTCGAGGAGAAAGAGGACATGTCCCGCTTTATTCTCGACGTAAACGACGAGTTCGGCACAACAATTGCACTAATCGAACACGACATGGGCGTGGTGATGGACCTGTCCGACCGCGTCGTGGTGATGGATTACGGCAAGAAGATCGGCGACGGTTCGCCCGATGAAGTGCGGTCGAACCAGGATGTGATCGACGCCTATCTGGGGGTGGCGCATGACTGACCGGCGCAATGGAGGTGCGGATGCCTGAGCAACTTCTCTTCGCGATGGAGGTCACGCTGAACGGCCTGATGGCCGGCGTGCTCTATGCGCTGGTGGCCCTCGGCTTTGTGCTGATCTTCAAGGCTAGCGGCATCTTCAACTACGCGCAGGGCGTCTTTGCCCTTTTCGCGGCGCTGACGCTGGTCGGGATCAAGGACGGACAGGTGCCGTTCGCGCATCTGATCAATGCCGTCCTCGGCACCGAGGTGCACCATTTCGGCTGGCATGTCCCCAGCCTGATCGCCATCGCCCTGACCATCGGGGTGATGGTCATCCTCGCCATCGTCGTCGAACGCTACATCCTGCGCCACCTGGTCAACCAGCCCGACATCATCCTCTTCATGGCGACCATCGGCCTAGCCTACTTCATGGAAGGCTTCGGCGACATCATGTGGGGGTCTGAGATCAAGAAGCTCGATGTTGGCCTGCCGCAGGGCATCTCCGAAACCGTCGACGAGGTCACCTACAACTGGTTCGGATACGGCTTTTTCATCGACAAGCTCGACATGGTGGCGACGGTAATCGCGGCCTTGCTGGTCACCGGGCTGGTGCTGTTCTCGCAATATACAAAGCAGGGCCGGGCGATGCGGGCGGTGGCCGATGACCACCAGGCGGCCCTGTCGGTCGGCATTTCGCTGCGCTTCATCTGGGTGCTCGTCTGGTCGATCGCCGGGTTCGTTGCACTCGTCGCTGGAATGATGTGGGGGGCGAAATCCGGGGTGCAGTTCTCGCTCTCGCTGATCGCGCTCAAGGCGCTGCCGGTCCTGATGCTCGGCGGCTTCACCTCGATCCCCGGCGCCATCGTCGGCGGGCTGATCATCGGCGTGGGTGAGAAACTCTTCGAATTCACCGTCGGCCCCTATATCGGCGGCGCCACCGAGAACTGGTTCGCCTATGTGCTGGCACTCGTGTTTCTCGTCTTCCGGCCACAGGGCCTGTTCGGCGACAAGATCATCGAAAGGGTGTGACCATGCACAAGAGCCGCATCGGCGTGGTCTGCATCGACTGCAAGACCGACGATCTGAACAGGGCACTGGGCTTCTGGTCGGCGGTGCTGGGCAAGGAAGGCAAGATCGGCGAAAGCCAGAGATACGCAACCTTCGACGATCATACCGGGATGCCGAAAGTCCTGTTGCAGGCGGTCGATCACGATCCGCGGGTGCACCTGGATTTCGAGACCGACGACAAGGAAGGCGAATGCGAGCGCCTGAAGGCGCTCGGCGCCACGGAAGTGGCGCGGATCAAGGACTGGATCGTGATGGAGGCGCCGACAGGACACCGGTTCTGCATTGTCGATCCTCAGGGCGATGACTGGCCTGGCGATGCAAAGGAGTTCGGGTGATGCTTTACCGTGAAGCTGGCGATTTCAGCACCACCTACGAGCAGGACAGCCAGACCTTCCCGATCAAGTTCGATCGCTGGGGCTATTACGTCATCCTTGCCGTGGCATTCCTCGTAATTCCGTTCCTGATCAACGACTACTGGGCCAACGCGGTCTTCGTGCCGTTCCTGATCTATGCCATCGCCGCCCTCGGGCTGAACATCCTCACGGGATATTGCGGGCAGGTCAGCCTCGGCACCGGCGGTTTCATGGCGGTCGGGGCCTATGCCTGCTACAAGCTGATGACGAGCTTTCCCGAGATCAGCATGTTCGTCCATGTCCTGCTCGCCGGCGGTATCACCGCGGGCGTCGGCGTGCTCTTCGGCCTGCCATCGCTGCGGATCAAGGGCTTCTACCTTGCCGTGGCGACGCTGGCCGCACAGTTCTTCCTCGTCTGGCTGTTCAACAAGGTGCCGTGGTTCTACAACTACTCGGCATCGGGCCAGATCAGCAGCCCGGAACGGACGGTGTTCGGCATCATCGTGACCGGACCGAATACCGAGGCCTGGGCGAAGTACATGTTCTGCCTGATCATCGCGGTGCTTCTGGCCTGGATGGCGCGGAACCTGACGCGCGGCTCGGTCGGGCGTAAATGGATGGCGATCCGCGACATGGATATCGCGGCCGAGATCATCGGAGTGAACCCGCTGAAGGCCAAGCTGAGCGCCTTCGCGGTTTCCTCGTTCTTCATCGGCGTGGCGGGGGCCCTTTTCTTCAGCGTCTATCTGGGCGCGGTCGAGGTCGGCGAGGCCTTCGGCATCCAGAAATCGTTCTTGGTCCTGTTCATGATCATCATCGGCGGGTTGGGTTCGATCTTCGGCAGTTTCGCCGGGGCGGCCTTCATGGTGCTGCTCCCGGTTCTTTTGAAGAACATCCTGGTCGGGCAGCTGGGCTGGGCCACCGATCTGGCAGCGCATATCGAGTTCATGATCGTCGGAGGGCTGATCATCGGCTTCCTGATCCTCGAACCGCACGGGCTGGCGCAGCTGTGGCGGTTGACGAAGGAAAAACTACGGCTATGGCCGTTCCCGCACTAGATTGCGGATCGGCAGAGGCCCCGGATCAATGTCGGGGCAGCGGACTTATCGGACGAGAAAACCAAGGGAGGAAAACAACCGATGAATTTGAAACTGGCAACCATGGTGGTGGCGGGCGTGATGGCCGCGGCACCGGCGCTGGCGGACCTGACCTTTCCGGCGCTGAGCTATCGGACCGGGCCTTACGGCGCGAACGGGATCCCGTTCGCGGACGGCTATCAGGACTATTTCACCCTGATCAACGAACGCGACGGCGGCATCGGCGGCGAAAAGATCCGCCTCGTCGAATGCGAAACCGGCTATAACACCGAGAAGGGCGTGGAGTGCTACGAGGCGACCAAGGGCGAAGCCCCGATGGTCTATCAGCCGCTCTCGACCGGCATCACCTACCAGATCATCCCCAAGGCCTCGGCCGACGGTGTCCCGATTCACTCGATGGGGTATGGCCGGACTTCGGCGGCCAACGGCAAGGTGTTCGAATGGGTATTCAACTATCCCGCAAACTACTGGACCGGAGCATCGGTGGCGATCAACTACCTCCTCGAGCAGGAGGGCGGCGATCTGAACGGCAAGAAGATTGCGCTGGTCTATCACAACTCGGCTTACGGCAAAGAGCCGATCCGGACCCTGCAGGAACTCTCGAAGAAGCATGGCTACGAATTCGTCGAGATCCCGGTCGACCATCCCGGGCAGGAACAGAAAAGCCAGTGGCTCCAGATCCGCCGCGACAAGCCGGATTACGTGCTGATGTGGGGCTGGGGCGTGATGAACCAGGTCGCGATCCAGGAGGCCGCGAACATCCGCTATCCGATGGACCATTTCATCGGAATCTGGTGGTCAGGCTCCGAGAATGACGTGCTGCCGGTCGGCGATGGGGCAAATGGCTACAAATCACTCGCGATGCACGGCACCGGTATGGACTACCCCGTCTACGATGACATCAAGAAGTATGTGATCGACGCGGGCAAGGGGGCCGGCGCGGCCGATCAGGTCGGCTCGGTGCTTTATTCGCGCGGCATGTATGCTGCGATGCTGGCGGTCGAGGCGGCAAAGAAGGCCCAGGAACTGGCTGGCACAAGCGCCATTACCCCAGCGCAGATGCGCGATGGCATGGAAGCGCTGGAGATCACCGAAGAGAAGATGGCCGAGCTCGGTCTTCCCAAGTTCGGACAGCCCTTCACGGTGACCTGCGAGAATCACGGCGGACCGGGTCTGGCGATGGTGCAGCAGTGGGATGCTTCCGCGAAGAAGTGGAACCTGATCACCGACTTCATCGCGCCCGACATGGAGGTGATTCAGCCGCTGATCGATGAGGATTCGGCCGCCTACGCTGCCGAGGCCGCAATCGTGGAGCGCTGCCAATAAGGCGGTGATCTTCCCCGGCCGCCTTTCGGGGCGGCCGGGGAGTTGAGTATATGGACGAAGAAAAAGCCATGCCGGACGCTGCCAACACCGACGAGACCTTGCTTGAGGTCAACAATATCGAGGTGATCTACAACCACGTCATTCTGGTGCTGAAAGGCGTCAGCCTGTCGGTGCCGAAGGGCGGGATCACGGCGCTTCTCGGCGGCAACGGTGCCGGCAAGACCACCACGCTGAAGGCGATCTCGAACCTGCTGCATTCCGAGCGCGGCGAGGTCACCAAAGGCTCCATCCTTTACCGCGGCGAGCGGGTGCAGGACCTGTCGCCTTCCGACCTTGTGAAAAAGGGCGTCATCCAGGTGATGGAGGGGCGGCATTGCTTCGAGCACCTGACCGTCGAGGAAAACCTGATGACCGGCGCCTATACCCGCCGCGACGGCCGGGGCAAGGTCGATGCCGACCTCGAACTGGTCTACAGCTACTTCCCCCGGCTCAAGGAACGCCGCAAGTCGCAGGCCGGATACACGTCGGGCGGCGAACAGCAGATGGTGGCGATCGGCCGCGCCCTGATGAGCCGGCCCGAGACTATCCTGCTGGACGAGCCGAGCATGGGTCTGGCGCCGCAGCTGGTCGAGGAGATCTTCGGCATCGTCAAGGATCTGAACGAGAAGGAAGGCGTGTCATTCCTCCTGGCCGAGCAGAATACCAACGTCGCCCTGCGCTTTGCCCATTACGGTTACATCCTGGAATCTGGCCGCGTCGTGATGGACGGCCCGGCCAGCGACCTGCGCGAGAATGCCGACGTCAAGGAATTCTACCTCGGAGTCTCCGAAGAGGGCCGGAAATCCTTCCGCGACGTGCGCAGCTACCGGCGCCGTAAGCGCTGGCTGGCCTGACGCAGAAAAGGGCTCGGAGGGGCGATGCGCCAAGCCGACCTGATCGTCACCAATGCCTCGGTCCTGACGATGGACGCGGCCGCACCCAGAGCCCGGGCGGTAGCCATCGCTGACGGGCGGATCCTGGCCGTCGGAAGCGATGCCGAGATCGCCGAACGCGAAGGCCCGGCCACGGAAACCGTCGATGCGAAAAGCGCGTCGCTCCTGCCCGGCTTCGTCGAAAGCCACCTGCACCTCTTTTTGGGCGGCGCCGAGCTGGCTCATCTGCAGCTCGGCGGGCTGCACGGGGTTGCGGCGGTCGGCGAGGCGATCCGGTCCTTCGCCGCCGCCCATCCCGAGCGGCCCCTGCTGATGGCGCAAAGCGCGGATTACGAGATCTTCGGACGGGCCGCCACGCGCAACGATCTGGATGCGATCCTGCCCGACCGGCCCTTCGCGATGACCGCGGCCGATCATCACACGGTCTGGGCCAATTCCGCAGCCCTGAAGGCTGCCGGCATCTTCGAAGGCCGCGATTGTGCCGCCGGAAGCGAGGTGGTGATGGGCGCGGACGGGTTTGCCTCCGGCGAGCTGCGAGAGTTCGACGCCTTCACGCCGATCATGGCCCTCTCGGGTGAAGACCGGGCCAGCCTCGGGCTGCGCACCGGCGGCGAACCAGACCCCGCCCCAACGCCCGCCGAGCGTGCGGCGGACCGGGCGAATCTGGCCCGCGGGCTGGCGCATCTGGCGCGGCACGGTGTGACCTCGGCGGTCAACATGGACGGCAACCGCTACACGCTCGACCTGCTCGAAGAGATGCGACAGGCGGGCGAGTTGACAGCCCGCATCCGGGTGCCATTCCACTTCAAGCCTTGCATGCAGATGTCCGATCTCGACTGGGCCAGCGCGATGACGCGGAATTGGAACGATGACTGGCTGGCCTCGGGCTTCGTCAAGATGTTTATGGACGGCGTCGTGGACAGCGGCACCGCCTGGATGTTGAACGACTATCCCGACCGGCCCGGCTGGCGCGGAGAGCCGCTATTCGACCGGAACCACTTCGCCAAGATCGCGACAGAGCTGGACCGCCGCGGCCTGCAGATCGCAGTGCATGCGATCGGCGATGCCGCCGTTCATGCGGTGATCGACGGCTATGCGGCTGCCCGCAAGGCCAATGGCGCGCGCGACAGCCGGCACCGGATCGAGCATGTCGAACTGATAGACCCCGGTGATGTCCCGCGCTTGGCAGAACTCGGCATCATCGCCTCAGTTCAGCCGTCGCACCCGCCGGGCGCGATGGATTTCCCGATGGAGCCGACGACAAGCAGGATTGGTCGCAAAAGATGGGCGGATGCCTATCGGTGCAGGACGCTGGCAGAGGCCGGGGCGCGGCTGGCCTTCGCCTCCGACTGGCCGGTCGCGGATGTCTCGGTCCTGCGTGGCATCAATGCGGCGGTGACGCGAAAGCCCTGGGCCGACGGCCTACAGGATGAAAGCGTCGGGCTGATGGACGCGCTGGCAGCCTATACGATCGGCGGCGCCCATGCCGAACATACCGACGACCGTAAGGGCATGCTCCGCAAGGGCTATCTGGCCGACCTGGTGTTGCTGAGCGGTGATATCGAAGCGGCCGCACCGGAAGAGATCGACCAGCTCGAGATCGGCCTGACGGTCTGCGGCGGCCGGGCGGTCTACCGGGCTGGGTCGCCGTGAGTCTGGCGCCGGCGTCAGCTGGCCTCGGCCTTCATCTCGTCGATCCGCTCCAGCGCCTCTTCGCGGGTATTGCGGATGTTGGGGCGGAAATCCTGGCTTTGGGCGCGCTGGCGGATTTCTTCCTCGGTTTCCGATCCGGTCGCGTAGCGGACCGAGCCCAGCGAGGCCGCGATGTTCAGCGCCTTGCCGCGGCGGGCATAATGGACCCAGGCCTCGGGCATGATCTGGCAGCCGTTATAGTTGATCAGGAAATACCATTTCCGGTCCGTGGCTTTGATCCGGTCCTCGATATGATCGTAGAAATCGTTTACGTCACGGGAATGGTGGAAGGTGAAGTCCTTGAAATCGACTTCCATGATGTTCTGCTCGGTGCGGAAGGTGATCCGGGGCTCAAAGTCGGCGGTGGTGTAATGCGGCTCGTACTCGGTCCGGTGAACGCGCTTCGAGGGCAGGGATTTGAGCCGCTCGAACGCATCGGCGCGGCTGGCGAAGAGGTTGGGGTCGAAGGCGTCGGTTCCGGCGGCGTTCTCGATCTGGCGGCGGGTTTCCTCCGACGCGTCGAACCGGACCGTGCCCATCGAATGCGCGAGGTTAAGCGTCTTGCCGCGACGGGCAAAGGCGAACCAGGCATCGGGGTCGATGCGGCTGTTGGAATAGTTCACCGCGAAGAACCACTGGTCTTCGCCGCTTTCGGCGATCCGCGCCTCGATCCGGTCGTAGAAGGCATTGACCTCGGACTGGGTGACCAGATGCAGGTTCGAAAAGTCGGCTTCCATGATCTCCAGATCCTGGTGCAGGATGATCCGGGCGTCGGTCTCGGCCCTGCTCAGGTTGGTTTGACGGGCGTCGGTGAACTGGCTCATGGCTGGGTCTCTTCACTTTGCGTCCCGAGATCTCTAGAGCGGTGGGCGACGGTAGACAATTGTATGCGATGTCGCGGTGGCAGATTGTCGCAGCGCCGGACAGAGGAACAGGACGTGTAATGGCTGGATACTACGATGCGCTGGAAACACGGAGCGCTGATGAGCGGGCGGCGGATCTGAGCGGGAAGTTGCCCGCTCTGGTTGCAAAGGCGATCGAGGGCGCGCCGGGCCTCGCGGCGCATCTGGTCGGGATCGATCCGGGTGACCTGACCAGCATCGGGGCACTGGCGACATTGCCGGTGCTGCGCAAATCCGAGCTTGGCAAGGCGCAGACCGACCGTCCGCCCTTCGGCGGTTTCACGACGCGCGAGCCGACCGGTATGGAGCATGTATTCCAGTCGCCCGGCCCGATCTACGAGCCCGGGCGGACCAGCCACGACTGGTGGCGCATGGGCCGCTTCCTGCATGCCTGTGGCATCGGCAAGGGCGACATCGTGCAGAACTGCTTTTCCTATCACCTGACGCCGGCGGGAATGATCTTCGAGAATGCCGCCCGCGCAGTCGGTGCAACCGTCCTGCCCGCCGGCACTGGCCAGACCGAGATGCAGGTCCGCGCCGCGCATGATGTCGGCTCGACCGCCTATGCCGGTACGCCGGACTATCTGAAGGTTATCCTCGACAGGGCCGAGGAAATGGACCTGCCGCTCGCAATCACCAAGGCCGTGGTCGGGGGCGGGGCGCTGTTCCCGTCGATGCGGCTCGATTATGCCGATCGCGGCATCCTCTGCCTGCAGAACTACGCGACCGCCGATCTCGGCAACATCGCCTATGAAAGCGAGGCGCAGCAAGGGCTGATCGTCGACGAGGGCGTGATCGTCGAGATCGTGCGTCCCGGCACCGGCCTGCCCGTGGCCGAGGGCGAGGTCGGCGAGGTCGTGGTCACGACCCTGAACCCCGATTACCCGCTGATCCGCTTCGCCACAGGCGACCTTTCTGCCGTGCTGCCCGGGATCAGCCCCTGCGGCCGCACCAACCAGCGGATCAAGGGCTGGATGGGCCGCGCCGACCAGACCACCAAGATCAAGGGCATGTTCGTCCGGCCCGAACAGGTGGCCGAACTCGCGGCCCGGCATCCCGAGATCCGGAAGGTCCGGGTCATCGCCACCCGCGACGGCGATGCCGACGCGATGACGGTACGGATCGAGGCGGCGGAGGGCGATGTTATTGCATATCAGGCCAGCGTCACCGAGGTGTTGAAGCTGAAAGGCGCCATCGAGCTGGTCGCGCCGGGCAGCTTGCCGAACGACGGCAAGGTGATCGACGACCAGAGGAACTACGAAGGCTAGCCAGGGTGATGCGCGAAAGGAGTAGCCCGTTGAGACGTCTGTTGCTTACCACCATCAGCCTTCTGGGGCTTGCCGGAATGGCCACCGCCGATGTGGCCCTGATCGTCGGGAACGAGAATTACGACGCGCTCCGGGACTTGCGGAACGGCTCGGACGTGACCGCGGCCACCGATGAATTCGAGGCGCTGGGCTTTGACGTGATCAGCCTCAGCGACGCCGGCGACGCGGAAATGCAGGACCGCCTGGCCGACTTCGTCGCCGCCTCGGTCGGGGCGGAGCGCGTGCTTGTCGTGCTGGCCGGACGCTTCATGAACAGCGGCCAGGAAGCCTGGCTTCTCGGCGTCGATCAGGGGGCGAACACCGACCTTGCAGAGCTCTCACACAGCGCCTTGCCGCTTTCCACGCTGCTCGCGGTGCTGGCGGCGCATCCCGGCCGGGCGCTCCTGCTCGTCGGCGAGGATGGACAGACCGGGCCCGCGGATCAGCCCTACCTCGATCTCGGCCTGGGCGAGCCCGACCTGCCGCAGGGCGTCACGCTTGTCCGGGGCGGCGCGCGCGCCATTGCCGGTTTTGCCGAAGACATTCTGCCCGCGCCCGCATCCGGCGACGCGGTCCGTGCCGCGCGCCGTCAGGGCCTGCTGGTCCAGGGCTATGCGCCGAACGATTACCGCTTCGTGTCCCCGGATGCGCGGGTTGCGGCACCGGTCACCCCGCCCGATAGCGGCGTCAGCGGCGCCCGCGATGCGGCGGCGTGGAAGTCCGCACGCTCTGCCGACACGATCGCCTCTTACCGCGAATATCTGCGGCTCTTCCCCGATGGGGTGAGCGCCCCGGATGCTCGCCGCATGATCCGCGAGATCGAATCGGAACCGAACCGCACTGCGCGGCAGGCCGAGGATGCGCTGCGCCTCAGCCGGGACCAGAAACGGTCCATCCAGCGCAACCTCTCGATCCTCGATTTCGACCCGCGCGGCATTGACGGGCTGTTCGGTCCGGGCTCGCGCACGGCGATCTCCGGCTGGCAGTTGGCCAATGGCGAAACCGCCACCGGCTACCTGACCGAAGACCAGATCCTGCGGCTCGAATCTCAGGGCGCGCGCCGGGCGGCCGAACTCGAGGCCGAAGCCGATGTGCGGAGACTGGAACAGGAGCGCGACGATCGCAACTACTGGGCCGCGACCGGGGCGGCCGGCGACGAGCCCGGCCTGCGCGCCTATCTCAAGCGCTACCCGGACGGGGTCTACGCCGAGGTCGCGCAGGACCGGCTCAAGATCTTCGAGGACCGCCGCCGTCGGGCCGCTGCCGATGCCGACCGCAGCGCCTGGGACCGCGCGGTTTCCGCCGGAACGGCCACGGCCTATCGCAATTACCTGCAGGACCGGCCAAACGGCGCATTCGCCGATGAGGCCCGCGCCCGGATCGCGAGCCTGACCCGCGACGATGACAGCGAGCGCGAGAATGCCAAGGCCCGCAGGGACGAAGAGGCGCTGGGACTGAACGGGCAGACCAGGGCGATCATCGAGGGCCGGCTGGCGGCGATGGATCTGAAACCCGGCAAGGTCGACGGCACGTTCGACGCGTCGACGCGCCGCGCCATCCGCCGCTACCAGCAGGCC
>JBFKFZ010000051.1:0-22359 GCA_041633555.1 Paracoccaceae bacterium
CCGATTGCGCGATCCGATCGAACGCGATCTATGACGAGTGGCTTGTGCGCGACCAGTCGGCCATCGTCCTGCAGATGGGCCAGGATGTCGTGGAGTGGACCCGCGACCTTATCGCCCGCGAAGGTGGGCCGGAGAACTGCGCGCGCCCGATGACGCCAGAGAACGACGTCGCCGGCCCCTATGACGGGCGCGGCAACGATAGTGCGTCGGGCGCGCGGCTTGCCGATATCCTTTCCCGGATCATGGCTGCGGAACTGGATGTGATCCCGAACGCCTACGACCGGGCCGCGAACCTTCACTATCCCGGCGGCCACAGCACCTTCGGACAGGCCGAGGCCGACCAGTTCTGGATGGGCCTGCGCGCTGCTTTCCCCTCGGCCGAGTTCACGATCGACCACGTCATCGGCCGGGAGGACCCGATGCTGCCGCCCCGCGCGGCCCTGCGCTGGTCGCTCTGGGGCAGGCATGAGGGCTGGGGGCGGTTCGGACGGCCCACCGGTGCGCAGGTCTATGTCATGGGCATCACCCATGTAGATTTCGGCCCGTTCGGGGCGAGCGGCGATCCGGCGATCCGCAACGAATACACGCTCATCGACGAAACCGCGATCTGGAAGCAGATCCTCCTGCAGACAGGACAGCACGAATGAACGGCTTCTCCAATCAGTTCAAGGACTTGCCCGACTACATCCTGAAGATCACCAGGGAGATCTGGGAAGACCGGGGCCTGGCCACCCTGCATCATTACTATGCCAAGGATATTCCGATGCGATTTCCGTCGGGGCTGGTGCGGGGCAATGCCGGCGTGATCGACGGCACGCTCGCGACGCTCGCCGAGTTTCCCGACCGCCAGCTTCTGGGCGAGGACGTGATCTGGTCGGGCAAGGAGGATGACGGGTTCCTGTCGTCGCATCGGCTCGTGACCATGGGTACCCATACCGGCCACGGCGCCTTCGGCGCGCCGACGGGCAAGCGCTTCACCATCCGCGCTATCGCCGACTGCGCCGTCAGGAACGACGTGATCGACGACGAATGGCTGATCCGCGATGTCGGCGGTATTGCCCGGCAACTCGGCTTCGATCCGGCCGACTATGCCCGCACCCAGATCATCAGCGAAGGCGGCCCGGAAAACTGCGTCAAGCCGTTTCATCCCTCGCATGACGTCCAAGGCCCCTACAGGTCGCGCGGCAACGACAATGAATGGGGCCAACGGCTGTCCGACATCCTCACCCGGATGATGGACAAGGACTTCTCGGTGATCCGCGCCGAATATGACCGCGCCGTCCGCTCCGAACATTGGGGCGCGCGCGGCGACTGGTCTTGGGACTTCGCAGAAACCGACTGGATGCGCCTGCGATCCTCTTTCCCGACCGCGATATTCGAGATCCATCACCAGATCGGCCGTGCCGATCTGGGCACCCCAAACCGCGCCGCCGTGCGCTGGTCGCTAACCGGCAAACATGGCGGCACCGGCTATTTCGGCGTGCCAACTGGGGCCGAGGTGCATGTCATGGGTATAACCCATGCCGAATGGGGCGAATGGGGCCTGCGCCGCGAATTCACCCTGATCGACGAGGTCGCGATCTGGAAACAAATTCATCTGCATACTGGAGACTTCTGATGACCCCGCAAGACATGGAATCCCGCATCGTCCGCTACGGCGAGTTGAAACCCTGCAAGACCGCCTTCATCGACGCCCATACGCCGGGCTCGGACCAGAAAGAGAACTTCACGATCATCGGTGGCGGGGTCTCGGAAAGCCCCGATCAGCATGTCCACATCACCGTTCCGCACGGCTTCAACATCGGTGCGGCGGGCCAGCCGCCGAAATGCCGCAACTCCCTGCACAACCACCGCACCGCCGAGGTGTTCTTCGTCCTCAAGGGCCGCTGGAGGTTCTTCTGGGGCCGTTGGGGTGATGCGGGCGAGGTGGTGCTCGAAGAAGGCGACATCTTCAACATCCCCACCAACATCTTTCGCGGGTTCGAGAATATCGGCACCGATTACGGGATGATCATGGCAATCCTCGGCGGTGACGATGCCGGCGGCGGCGTGATCTGGGCGCCCCAGGTGATCGAGGATGCAAAGGATCACGGCCTGATCCTGGGCCAAAACGGCAAGCTTTACGACACCAAGAAGGGCCAGAATCTGCCCGAGGGCGTCAAGCCGATGCCGCTCTTGACCAACGAGGAACTGGCGAAGGTCGATGAACCGACCTCGATGCAGGTCATTGGCGGCTATGTCCGGCGCTTCAACGACCTCGTGGCGATTGCCGACAAATCACCCGCCAAGGTGATCGGCGAAAGGGGCGTGATGCGCGACAAGCCGGGATTCGAGGTCGATCTGATCACCCGCAAATCCGCCACCAACAAGCAGCACAAGCATGACCGCCCATCCGTCCTGATGCCGGTCAAGGGCCACTGGCGGGTCGACTGGGATGGCGGCTCGACCGTGCTTGCCCCCGGCGACACGATGAGCGTGCCGGAGAATCTCGATCACTCTGCCGTGCCGTCGATGACGGGCGAGGCGGCCCTTTACCATGTCGTCGCGACCGGCGACCCGGCCGGCGCGACCTGGAAAGGCAACTGACTGGGGCAGGGCGCGCGTTTGGCTCAGCGCTATACGCTCGCCGCACATCTTTCAGGAAAGGGGACCACAACCCATGAGCCAGATCCGGACAACCCATGTGGGCAGCCTTCCCCGCACACAGGAAGTCGTCGATTTCATCTTCGCTCGCGAGCGAAAGCAATCCTATTCGCAAGCTGATTTCGACGCCTGCATGACCCGCGCCGTGTCGGAGACCGTCAGGAAACAGCTGGATGCGGGCATCGACATCGTCTCGGATGGAGAGACCTCTAAGATCAGCTACGCAACCTACGTCAAGGATCGCTATACCGGTTTCGATGGCGACAGTGAACGGAATGCGCCTGCCGACCTGAAACTCTTCCCCAAGTTCCTCGAAAGACTGGCGAATGACGGCGGCACCCCGCAATACGCCCGGCCGAAATGCGTCGCAGAGGTGAACTCCAAGGGCCAGGGCGAACTGGAAAAGGATATCGGCAATCTCAAGGTGGCGATGAAGGCGCACGGCGCGGCGCGAGGTTTCATGAACGCCGCCTCTCCTGGCGTCATCTCCCTCTTCCTGCAGAACGACTATTACAAGACGAGAGACGCGTATCTTGCCGCGCTCGCCGGTGCGATGAAGGCAGAATATGAAACCATCGTCGCCTCGGGCCTCGATCTGCAACTCGACTGTCCCGACCTAGCGCTGTCGCGCCACATGCTGTTTGCCGATCTCAGCGATGACGATTTCGTCAAGGTTGCCGGGGCCCATGTCGAGGCTCTGAACCACGCCCTCTCGGGCATTCCCGCGGAGAAGGTTCGCGTTCATATCTGCTGGGGCAATTACGAAGGCCCGCATGTCTGCGATATTCCGATGGCCAAGATGTTCGACACGCTGATGTCCACCAAGGCGCGATATTTGCTGTTCGAAACCTCGAACCCGCGCCACGGCCATGAATGGACCGTGTTCCGCGACCGCAAGATGGATATTCCGGACGACAAGATACTCGTACCAGGGGTGGTGGATACCACGACCAACTTCGTAGAACATCCCGAACTCATCCGGCAGCGTATTGAAAGATTTACGGAAATCGTCGGTGCCGACCGGGTCATCGCCGGCTCGGACTGCGGCTTCGGCACCTTCGCCGGTTTTGGCGCGGTCGATCCCGATATCGCCTATGCCAAGCTCAGAGCGCTGGCCGAAGGCGCGGCCTTGGTCCGGTGACACCGCTCGTCCTTTTGCCCGGCATGATGTGCGATGGCCGCCTTTTCGGTCCACAGATCGCGGCGCTCGGATTGCGGCGCGCGATCCATCTCGCCCCGATCACCGAGCATCAGACGATGGCCGAACTGGCCGCCGAGATCCTCGCCCACGCGCCGCCCCGCTTTGCGTTGGCGGGCCTGTCGATGGGCGGGATCGTGGCGATGGAAGTGATCAGGCAGGCGCCGGAACGCGTGACGCATCTGGCGCTTCTCGACACCAATCCGCGTGCCGAACTGCCCGAGGTGCGGGCCCGCCGCCAGCCGCAGATCGAAAAGGTAGGCAAGGGTGGGCTGCGCTCCGTGATGCGCGACGAGATGAAGCCGAACTACCTCGCAGAAGGTCCCGGCAAACAGGCCGTGATGGATCTGTGCATGGCGATGGCGATGGATATCGGGCCGGATGTGTTCATCCGGCAGTCCGTCGCCCTTCGCGACCGCCCCGACCAACAGGACTCGCTGCGCAATGTGGAGGTTCCCACGCTGGTGCTTTGCGGCCGGGATGACAAACTGTGCCCGCTAGAACGGCACGAATTGATGCACGGGCTGATCCCCGGATCGCGGTTGGAGATCATCGAGGGTGCGGCCCACATGCCGACGCTGGAACAGCCCGATGCCACGACCGACGCGCTTTCCGGTTGGCTGGAACGCTGACGGCGAGCGGACTTGCGAAGCGACCAATCGGCGTTTACCCCTCGTGTTGCCATAGCGCTTTTCCGGCTGTGATGGCCACGCAAAGGACCAAGAAATGCTGACACTGTCCCCCGGTTCCGAGACACTCACCTCGCTTGAAGCTGTCTGGCGCACCGGGGCCGCAGTCAGACTGAACCGAGACGCAAAGGCCGCCGTAGAGGCCGCGGCAGAGCTTGTTCGCAAGGCCGCAGAGGGCGGCGAGGCCGTCTATGGCGTCAATACCGGGTTCGGCAAGCTCGCCAGTGTCAAGATCGCTGCCCGGGACACCGCGACGCTGCAACGCAACCTGATCCTGTCGCATTGCTGCGGCGTTGGCGACACGCTCGATATCGCCACGACCCGACTGATGATGGCGCTGAAACTGCTGTCGCTCGGTCGGGGGGCGTCCGGCGTTTTATGGACAACAGTCGAACTGATCGAGGGCATGCTGGCCAAGGGGGTCACGCCGCTGATCCCCGATCAGGGGTCCGTTGGCGCGTCCGGTGATCTCGCGCCGCTTGCACACATGGCGGCCGCGATGCTGGGCGAGGGTCAGGCGGAGTACGGGGGGGAAACCCTGCCCGCCGCCGAGGCGCTGTCCCGCGCGGGCCTGAGCCCGATCGTGCTGGGCGCAAAAGAGGGGCTGGCCCTGATCAACGGCACCCAGTTCTCGACCGCCTGCGCGCTTGTCGGCCTCTTCGAGGCATGGCGCTGCGCAACGACGGCAATCGTGACCGGCGCGCTCTCGACCGACGCGATCATGGGTTCGACCGCACCGCTCGTCGATGCGATTCACACGTTGCGCGGCCATCCCGGCCAGATCGAGGTTGCCCGCGCACAGCGGGCGCTGATGGAGGGATCGGAGATCCGCGAGAGCCACCGGGAAGGCGACAGCCGGGTGCAGGATCCCTATTGCATCCGCTGCCAGCCGCAGGTGACCGGCGCGGCGCTTGACCTGCTGCGCTATGCCGGGCGGACGCTTCAGGTCGAGGCCAATGCCGTCACCGACAATCCGCTGGTTCTGGTCGAAGAGGGCCTGATCGTCTCGGGCGGCAATTTCCATGCCGAACCGGTGGGCTTTGCCGCCGACCAGATTGCCGTCGCCATCTCCGAGATCGGGGCGATTGCGCAACGTCGCGTCGCGCTGATGGTGGACCCGACCCTGTCCTTCGACTTGCCGCCCTTCTTGACCCCCGATCCCGGTCTCAATTCCGGCCTTATGATCGCCGAGGTCACCACTGCTGCGCTGATGAGCGAGAACAAGCACCTCGCCAACCCCTGCGCAACCGACTCGACCCCGACCTCGGCCAATCAGGAAGACCATGTGTCGATGGCGGCCCATGCCGCGCGGCGGTTGCGCCGGATGAACCGCAACCTCGGTGCCATTCTGGCCGTTGAGGCGATGTGCGCGGCGCAGGGCATCGAATTCCGCGCACCCCTGGCAACCAGCACGACATTGCAGGGCGTGGTCGGTAAGCTTCGCTCGAAAGTGCCGACGATCCGGCAGGACCGGTTCCTCGCCCCCGATATCTCGGCCGCGACGGCGATGATCGCCGACGGAAGCCTGATCGAGGGGCTCGACCTGCCCGATCTTGTCGAACCCTAGAGGTCCCGATCCAATCTATCTTCGATCGTCCCGTTAGGCGCCGAAAGAACTCGCCCGTGGTGGGTTGTTTGAGGCGTCCGGCCACTCTACATCAGGCGGATGAAAATATTGATCCCGTTTGTCAAATCCAACCCCGTCGTGTCGGTGCTGCGCCTTGAAGGCGCGATTTCCGCCGCCACAAGGGGCATCACTCTGAACGATAAAGGCCTTGCACCGATCATCGAGCGCGCCTTCCGACGCCGCAAACCTGACGCGGTGGCGCTGGTCATAAACTCGCCGGGCGGTTCGCCCGTGCAGTCATCGCTGATCGCCGCCCGGGTCCGGCGGCTTGGCGACGAAAAGAAGATCCCCGTCTATGCGTTTGTCGAGGATGTCGCGGCGTCGGGCGGCTACTGGCTGGCATCGGCCGCCGACGAGATCTGGCTCGATCACAGTTCCATCGTCGGATCGATCGGCGTGATCTCGGCGAATTTCGGATTTCACGAGCTGATTGGCCGCCATGGTGTTGAGCGGCGGGTCCATACGGCGGGCAAATCGAAAAGCACGCTGGACCCGTTCCAGCCGGAAAAGCCCGCCGATGTCAAACGGCTGAACGTGATACTCGAACAGATGCACGCGACATTTATCGACCAGATCAAGCGCCGCCGCGACGGCAAGCTGGCCGAGGAAACCGATCTCTTTACCGGCGAATTCTGGGTGGGACAGACGGGTGTCGATCTGGGGCTGGCAGATGGCATCGGCCATCTGGTTCCGAAGATGAAAGAACGCTTCGGCGACAAGGTGAAGTTCGTCCTCTACAGCCAGAGGCGGCCGCTGCTGAGCCGCTTCGGCGCGCAGCTGGTCGGCGACGTTCTCGGTGCGGTCGAGGACCGGGCACTTCATGCGCGCTACGGGCTGTAACCCGTGGTCAAGATCGTCTCCCTGTTTCTGATCCTGGTTCTCGTTCTGGCCATGTTCGGCAAGCTCCGGTTCCCCGGGCAAAGCCGCCTGAAGGCGACCAAGTGCAAGAGCTGCGGGCGCTACCGGATTGGCAAGGCCGGATGCGGCTGTAACCGGAAGTCGTGACCGGATGAGCGATTTCCTGATTGCAGGCCTTGGCCTGGTGTTCCTCGTCTTGGCGGGTGACGCGCTGGTGCGCGGTGCCGTCAATCTCAGCCTCCGGCTTGGCATTCCGGCGCTGATCGTCGGATTGACCATCGTGGCCTTCGGAACCTCGGCGCCGGAACTGCTGGTGTCGGTCAAGGCTGTCCTTGACGATGCGCCAGGGATTGCCGTCGGGAATGTCGTCGGATCGAACATCGCAAACGTGCTGCTGGTGCTCGGTCTTCCAGCGATGTTCTTTGGTATGCAAACGTCACACTGCGATACCCAGCAAAGCTATATCCAGATGGTCGCCGTGACGCTCTTGGTGACCGCCTTGGCCTTCCTCGACACGCTGACCTGGAAGACCGGCCTGCTGTTGCTCACGATCTATGCCGGGATCCTGCTGAACGAGATCCGCAATGCCCAGTCCCATCGCAGGGAAAACGGCAACGAGGTGCTGGCCTCAGCTGAACCGCATATGCGTTGGTGGAAGATCACGGCCTACCTGCTTGCAGGGATCATTGGCTTGCCGGTTGGTGCCGATCTGCTTGTCGACAGTGCCACCTCTATCGCCCGCTCGTTCCAGATCAGCGAAACCGTGATCGGCCTTACGCTGGTCGCCGTCGGCACCTCGCTTCCTGAACTCGCCACCACTGCGGTGGCCGCGTGGCATCGCAAGGCCGATGTCGCGCTCGGCAACGTGATCGGCTCGAACATCGCCAATCTCGTCGCCATTCTGGGCGCCGCGTCGCTGTTCGGCACGATCCCCGTGGACCCGGCGCTTCTGTCGTTCGATTTCTGGGTGATGCTCGCCGTCGCCGTCATCATGATCCCGTTCGTCTTTCTCAGGACAGACATCTCGCGGATCTGGGGCGCGGCCTTGACCGCCGGGTATGGCCTCTATGTAATGGTCCTGTTGGCTTGAGAGGGCGGGAAGTGACGCAAGAGAAACGCGCGCTGGTCACGGGTGCGGGCAAGCGGCTGGGCCGGGCGATGGCGCTGTGCCTCGCAAGGGAAGGGCATGATGTCGCCGTCCACTACGCGACCTCGCGCGATGCCGCCGAAGCCGTGGCGGACGAGATCCGCGAACTCGGACAGCAAGCCGTCGCCCTTCAGGCGGATCTGCTGGAGGAGGAACAGACCCACGCCTTATTGGGCCGTGCCGTCGAGGGTCTGGGCGGGCCGATCACGGTACTGGTCAACAACGCCTCGATCTTCGAATTTGACAATCTCCGTACTGCCACCCGCGAAAGCTGGGACCGGCATATCGGCTCGAACCTGCGCGCGCCGTTCATCCTGACGCAAGCGCTGGCGGCGCAGATCCCCGATCCGCTGTCCGATGAACGCGGGGAAAACCTTGCCCAAGGTCTGGTCGTCAACATGGTCGACCAGAGGGTTCGGAAACTGACCCCGGAATTCATGACCTATACGATCGCCAAGATGGGGCTCTGGGCCTTCACCCAGACTGCCGCGCAAGCCCTTGCGCCGCGGATCCGGGTCAATGCGATCGCCCCCGGTCCGACGATGATCGGCGCGCGCCAAACGCAGGAGCATTTCGACAGGCAACGCGCCGCGACGATCCTAAAGCGCGGCTCAAACCCAGAGGATATCACCCGCGGGCTGCAATACCTTCTGATTGCGCCGGCCGTAACGGGTCAGTTGCTTTGCGTTGACGGGGGGCAGCATCTGGCTTGGAAGACCCCCGATGTCATCGGGCGGGAATAGCCGCTGCGACATTATTTCTGCGATCGGGGCTTGACTTGTGCACCTTCGGGATTCCTGTCACGGCTCTGTTACGAATCTGTCAATATTATCAATTGTTTGCTAATTGATCAAAATAATATGACGTAAAATCAATGGGTTGCAGTACTGCCTATTTTTTGAGCAAAGCAGCGAAGCCAGCCGAAAATAAGGAAAATTTCCTCCTGCCCAAATCTTACTACCAGAGTTATCCACATCTTTCGGGGACAGCTTTCCTCTTGAACCTGCCCATATAAGGTTGCAGCCAGAAAAGGAATCATTCGGCACCGCCATGCCCGACGACCCGACCGACTCCAAGCCGCGGACATCCGCCAACGGCCATGCTCGCGTAAAGAGCTATCTGAACACACTCGATAATTCGCCGGGCGTGTATCGGATGCTCGACGAGAATGGGGCGGTGCTCTACGTCGGCAAGGCGCGCAATCTGAGCAAGCGGGTGGCGAGTTATGCAATGCCGGGTGGCCATTCGGCACGCATCGCGCGGATGATCCACGAGACGGCCTCTATGATGTTCCTCACGACCCGGACCGAGACCGAGGCGCTGCTGCTGGAACAGAACCTGATCAAGCAGTTAAAGCCGCGCTACAACGTGCTTCTGCGCGATGACAAATCCTTTCCGAACATCCTCGTCGCCAAGGATCACGGCTTTCCCCAGATCAAGAAGCACCGCGGCGCGAAGAAGGAAAAGGGCAGCTATTACGGCCCTTTCGCCAGCGCCGGCGCGGTGAACCGCACGCTGAACCAGTTGCAGAAGGTGTTCCTGCTGCGCAATTGCTCGGATTCGATATTCGAAAGCCGCACGCGCCCCTGCCTGCTCTACCAGATCAAGCGTTGCTCGGCCCCCTGCGTCGGGCACATTGGCGAATCCGATTATGCTGCACTCGTCGCCGATGCCGAACGTTTCCTGCAGGGCAAATCCACCAATGTGCAGACCAAGCTGGCGGCTGAGATGGAAAGCGCCAGCGCGGCGATGGAGTTTGAGCGCGCCGCGGCATTGCGCGACCGCATCCGCGCGCTGACGCAGGTGCAGCAGGCGCAGGGCATCAACCCGCGCGGCGTCGCCGAGGCCGACGTGATCGCCCTGTATCAGGATGGCGGGCAGGCCTGCGTGCAGGTCTTCTTCATCCGCGCGCATCAGAACTGGGGCAATCGCGATTATTACCCCCGCACAGGCTCGGGTGCCGAGGCTCCCGAGATCCTGCAGGCCTTCGCCGCCCAGTTCTACGACACCAAGGACCCGCCGCGCCTGATCCTCTTGTCGCAACCGATCGAGGATGCTGACCTGCTGGCAGAAGCCCTGACAGAAAAGGCCGGCCGCAAGGTCGAGATCGCCATCCCGCAACGCGGCGAGAAAGCGGAACTGGTGATGAATGCCAGCCGCAATGCCCGCGAAAGCCTGGCGCGCAAGATGTCCGAAAGCGCCGCTCAGTCAAAGCTGCTGACCGGCCTGGCCGATGCTTTCGACCTTGACAGCCCGCCTGGGCGGATCGAGGTCTACGACAACTCGCATATCCAGGGCACCAATGCCGTCGGTGCGATGATCGTGGCAGGGCCAGAGGGCTTCATCAAGAGCCAGTACCGCAAGTACAATATCAGGGGCGAGGATCTGACCCCCGGCGACGATTTCGGCATGATGAAAGAGGTCCTGACCCGCCGGTTCCAGCGCCTGCTGAAGGAGGATCCCGACCGGCATGGCGACACTTGGCCTGATCTTTTGCTGATCGACGGCGGTGCGGGCCAGGTCAGCGCGGTGGCCGGGATCCTGCGCGAAAAGGGGATCGAGGATATCCCGATTGTCGGCGTCGCAAAAGGTGTCGACCGGGACGCCGGGAAAGAGGAGTTTCACCGCCCCGGCCAGCGCGCGTTCGCGCTGGGCCACAACGATCCGGTGCTCTATTTCGTCCAACGCCTGCGCGACGAGGCGCACCGTTTCGCCATCGGCACGCACCGCGCCAGGCGCGCCAAGGCGGTCGGCGCGACGCCGCTCGACGATGTTCCGGGGGTCGGTGCCACCCGCAAACGCGCGCTCCTGACGCATTTCGGAAGCGCCAAGGCCGTCAGCCGCGCGGGCCTTGCCGATCTCAAGGCGGTAGAGGGCATTTCCGACACGATCGCCGAGACTATTTATGACTTCTTCCATGACCGCGGCTGACGCGGTAAGGCTGGAATCATGAAATGGACGATCCCGAATATCCTGACCGTTCTGCGTCTGCTCGCCGCCCCGGGCGTGGCGTTGATGTTCCTGTATTTCAGCCGGCCCTGGGCGGACTGGTTCGCGCTGATTCTGTTTGTCGGAGCTGCAGTCACCGACTATTTCGACGGCTACCTCGCCCGGCTCTGGCGCCAGGAAAGCAAGTTCGGCGCGATGCTTGACCCGATCGCGGACAAGGCGATGGTCGTGATCGCGCTGCTGGTGATCACCGGGTTTTCCGGAATGGATCCCTGGATCCTGCTGCCGGCCACGCTGATCATGTTCCGCGAGGTCTTCGTAAGCGGCCTGCGCGAATTTCTCGGCGCGAAGGCCGGCAAGCTGAAAGTCACCAAGCTGGCGAAATGGAAAACCACGGCACAGATGATTGCCATCGCGGTGCTCTTCGGCACCGGGATCTTCGGCCACATGATGCTGGAACGCACGTTTGGCATGGACGATACGATGATCATACGCATCATGAGCGGCGAGATCGAGGATACTGTCGGCTTGCTCAGACTGGATTTCTACGCCTGGCTCAGCTGGTGGTGCGGCGTTGGCCTGCTCTGGGTCGCCGCGGCCCTCACTTTCGTGACCGGCTGGGATTATTTCCAGAAGGCGCTACCGTTCTTCAAAGAGGAACTGCCGGAATGATCGACGTCGTTTATTTCGCATGGGTCCGGGAGCGGATCGGGCTGCCGAAAGAGCGGATCGAGACCGATGCCCGCACCGTCGCTGAACTCGTCGCAGAGCTGCGCCGCCGCGAGCCGCGCTATGACGCGGCCTTCGCTGACGTCTCTGCCCTGCGCGTTGCCGTCGATCAGCAGCTTTCAGATTTCGATGCGTCTCTTGCCGGGGCGCGGGAGGTCGCGTTCTTTCCTCCGATGACAGGGGGGTAAGGCCCGATGACCGTCAGAGTCCAGCAGGCGACTTTCGATATTGGCAGAGAGGTTTCCGGCTTCGCGAAGGGCCGCAGCGACGTGGGCGCGATCGTGACATTCACGGGCGTGGTCCGCGATGTCGGCGACGGGCTGCGCCACATGCTGATCGAACACTACCCGGCGATGACCCAGAATGCGATCGAGAAGATCGAGGCCGAAGCGGCGCAGCGCTGGTCGCTCGGCGACAGCCTGATCATCCACCGTTTCGGGCCGCTCGAGCCAGGCGAGTTGATCATGATGGTCGCCACCGCCGCACCGCACCGTGCCGACGCCTTTCAGGCGGCCGAGTTCCTGATGGACTACCTGAAATCCCGTGCGCCGTTCTGGAAAAAGGAAGTGACCCGCAACGGCGAAGCCTGGGTCTGTGCAAAGGAAGAAGACGAAGACGCCCTGAGGCGCTGGTGATGCAGCCAAACCGGGCCCACCTCCGCTGCGCCCGTCACACCGCGTTCTTCATGCGCTCCACATAGGACCGCAGTTCTTCGGCTTCGCGCCGGGCATCACGAAGCCCGTCCATCGCGGCGCGCAGCTCTGCCTCGGTTTGCGTCAGCTGGTTGGCCATCTCAGCCTCGCGCTGCTGGTAGAACGTCACCGCCTGATCGCGCTGCTCCTCGGCCTCGTGCAACTGATGCGCCATATGGTCGATCTCGCCCATGTCCGATTGCGACACACGCATGAAACGATGGACCAGCCAATGCGCGAACCAGCCCAGCATGAAGGCCACGAACAGGATGATGGCCGTTGCGATGACGAATTCAGTTCTGTTCATCCGGGTTCTCTGTCTGGTCGGTTTCAGGTGTCGGGGCTTCGGCGGCGTCAGGGCCATCCGCAACAGCCCCGGCAGCAGCCTCTTCTTCCGGCAAGATCAGCCGGAATTCAATACGCCGATTCGCCTCGCGCCCGTCTTCGGTGTCGTTGTCGGCGATGGGATTGGCCTCGCCATAGCCCTTGGCGATGAGGTTGGAAGTCAGCACCCGCCGCGCCAGCAGCGCATTCAGAACCGCGTCGGCACGGCTCTGACTCAGCGCCTCGTTCATCACTTCGCGGCCCTGGCTGTCGGTATAGCCACCGATCTCCATCGGGAAATCCGTGCAGTCCTTCATGATCTGGGCGATCTTGTCGACGGTTTCGAGCGACTCGCCGTCGATATCGGAGGATCCGGGATCGAAGGTGATCTTGCGGATCGCCAGAACCTGCTTGATCTGGCTGACGCATTGCTCGGCGGTGGGCAGGTTCAACACCGGATCCAGCTTGCGCTCATACGTGACATCGATGCGGAAATCCTCGGCTTCTCCCAGCTTTTCCGAAAGGACGCGTGAAATCTCGGCGCTTGCCTCGGGATCGCCGGTGGTGCCGCGTATCTCGACCACATCAGGCTGCATGACGACGCTGCCATTGTTGAGATATCCCAGTGCCTGAAGCGAAGCCAGAACCCGGGTCGACCAACCGCCGGGCAAGGTCTCGTCCAGCCGCATCGTGCCGGTCACCTGGCCGCTGCCGAAATTCGCCCGCGCAAAGCTTTCGGCGGCGATCCGGGCGCGGTCGTCGGGGATCCTGCCCCGCAGCAGCACTTCGCCTTCGGGGCTGAGAGTCGCCACGAATTCCGGCGGTCCGCTGCCCTCGCCGGTGCCATCGATCTGGACGGGTTCGGGCAGGACGGCATGCAGCGAAAAGACATCCGGCAGAGCGGTCGTCAGTTCACCGACAATGTCGTCAAACCGGTCCTGCGGCGTGTTCTCCGGCGCGATCAGCGTGACATCGGCATCGCTGTAGGTGATCGAGCCTCCGCCCAATGCCGCGAGCTTGCCGATGCCAATGACGACGGCGTCATCCCAGTCCGGGCTGGGGATGCCAAGCCCGATGGTGCAGCTGGCCTTCCCCTGCATCCCGGCTTCGGCTGCCGCGCGCAGGATCTTCTCGCGCCCGGCCTCGGTATCGGTCGAGCAGGCATCGAACCGCGGTCCGCGCGCGTCGATGAGAAAGCGCAAGGTGAAAGGGGTGATGACCGGGCGAGGTGCGGTGATCTCGACGATGACCGGCACGGCATCGGGGGCGCTGCGGGCCAGTTCGCTTTGCAGCCGTCTCTGCTCGGATGTGCTGTCGCTGATCGCCTTGAGCTCGATCCCGTCCGCCGCGATCGAGATTTTCGAACGGGACAGGCGGGTCAGCGCCTGCAGCCCATAACCCAGCGCCACATCCCAGTTGGCGGGGGCGGGATAGTCGGCGACCTCCAACAGGTCGGTCACCTCCGTGTCGCCGGCCAGTTCGGCGATCTCTTCCAGTGTCGCTTCGCGGTCCATGCTCGCCGGGATCAGCCCGATCAGCGAAATGCCGTCGTCATTGCGCAGGATCTCTATCGAGAAGCGTGGCGGTACGACCGGCTCGGGATCGACGACATCCATCATATCGATGACCCGCGCTGCATCCACGACCGTCCCGGCAAGACTGAGCGCGCGGAATCGGGTCGCCTCGTCCGGGGCATGTCCTGTCAGATGAACCTGCAAACCGTCGACCGAAACCTCTACCCAGCCATGGCCGTTCAGACCCAGCACCCGGTGCACTTCCTGCTGCGAGCGCGTCTCGATCGCCGAGACAGCGATGAAAGAGGTCACCATGGACAGCGTGACAGCCAGACCCAGGGCGATCAGGGCGGGAAGAAACGGTCTCAGTAACATTCAACTCGAACTTTCGGGCAACTTGTTCCTAACTAGGGTCTCGACTGTCCTGCCGCAATCAGAGCGCGGCGGCAATGGCGACAAACAGCGCAGGGATCAGCCCGGCATTTCGGTTCGACCGAAAAAGCCGCAGGCAGATGCCCGGATCGTCGATGTCCAGCGACCTGATCTGCCAAGCGAGGTGCCAGCCTAGCGCCCAGGGGCCGCCAAGCGCCACGGCCAGCGCCAGCGGGTTGCCGGCCGGCAGCAGCGCCAGCAGGATCGCAAGCGTCATCAGGATCACCGCAGCCACCAGAAACCAGCGCAGCCAGCGATAGGTCGAGCCTCCAAGCAGCCGCGCCGTTGATTTAACGCCGATCAGCGCGTCGTCGTCCTTGTCCTGATGCGCATAGATCGTGTCGTAGAACAGCGTCCAGGCGATGCCTGACAGGTAGAGGAATACCGGCGGCCAGACAAGACCGCCGGTCACCGCCGCCCAGGCCAGCAATGCGCCCCAGTTGAAGGCGAGCCCAAGGAACATCTGTGGCCACCAGGTGAAGCGCTTCGCGAAGGGATAGATCGCTACCAGAACCAGCGAACCGACCCCGAGAAAGATCGCGGTATTGTGAAAGGTCAGAAGGATTGCGAAAGCCAAGAGGGCCTGCAGGGACAGCCAGATGCCCGCCTGTCGAACCGAAACCTGGCCCGAGGGAATTGGTCGCGACCGGGTTCGCGAGACCTGCGCATCGAAGTTGCGGTCGGTGATGTCGTTCCAGGTACAGCCCGCCCCCCGCATCAGCCATGCGCCGATGCCGCAACCGGCCAGAACCCAGACCTCGCGCCAACCGAACGCCCCCTGTGCGGCGGCAGCCAGCAGGGCGCCCCACCAGCAGGGCAAGAGCAGCAGCCATGTGCCGATCGGCCGGTCTGCCCGCGACAGCCGCAAATAGGGCCGGCTCCAAGCCGGGGCCAGGTTGTCGACCCAATTGCCTGTGACGGCATCGGATACCTGGCCTTCGGTCTCTGGCGTCTTTCCGGCGGCGGTCATAGATTGCCTTTCATGTCGGGCGCGAAAATCAGGCTCTGTGTAGAGCACCCTCTTGGGCCGGGGCAATCGGTTCCTTTGTCACGCGAGCAGGCGCATTACCTTTTCGGCGTGATGCGGCTCGGCCAGGCGGACCGGGTCTTGTTGTTCAATGGCCGGGATGGTGAGTATCAGGCTGAAGTGACCGAGGCGGGCAAGCGCGGCGGGGTGCTGACCTGCATGGATCAGACCCGGCCCCTGTCGATGCCGCCCGATCTCTGGCTGCTCTTCGCCCCGGTCAAGAAGGCGCGCACCGATTTCATCGTCGAGAAGGCGGTCGAGATGGGGGTGGCGCGGATTCTGCCGGTCCAGACCGATTTCACCAATTCCGAGCGCATCCGCCATGATCGGTTGCAGGCGCATGCCCGGGAGGCCGCAGAGCAATGCGGCGCCACGTTCGTGCCCCCGGTCGCGCCGCTGCAAAGACTCGACCGGCTTCTGCCGCGCTGGCCCGAGGACCGGCGGCTTCTGTTTTGCGACGAGGCCCGGGCTGGCGCGAAAAACACGCTGGAAGGCAATTCCGGCAGTCCTTGGGCGATTTTGATTGGACCAGAGGGCGGATTCAGCGAGAATGAGCGCGAGCAGGTGGGAAAGTTGTCTGGAATGACACAGATTGGGCTGGGGCCCCGCATTCTGCGGGCAGATACCGCAGCAGTCGCGGCACTTGCCTTGTGGCAAAAGGCGCTCGGTGACTGGTGATGCAGTTCATCCGCCCAGAAATCAGGGATGCGATCACCCGGGCCCGCGAAGCGATCATCGGTGTATTCGTCTCGATCCTGGGCATGTACTGGGCGCTCGGCAGTTCCGACATGATGCGGCTCATCGGAACGGCGCTGACAATCGGCGGCGCGCTACTGCTTTTCGCCGGCATCCAGCGCGCCCGGTTTCGCACCGGCGGCGGCGGCGCCGGTGTGGTGCATGTGATGGAGGGGCAGGTCGCCTATTACGGCCCCTACGAGGGTGGCGCGATGGCGATTGCGGATCTGACGAAGGTCGAGCTTGATCCGACGACCAGACCGGTCTCGAAATGGGTGCTCTACGACACGCATTCGCCGCCGCTGCGCATCCCGACTGACGCGGAAGGCGCCGAGGTACTCTTCGATGTCTTCGCCAATCTCGAGGGGATCCAGACAGAACGGATGCTGTCGGAACTGACGGGATCGCCTGACAGGCAGGTCGTTATCTGGCAGGCGAAGCCGCCCGCCCTGCACTAGCAACCGTTCGACCCGCCTTCGGGATCGGGAATTCCGGCTCCAAGAGGTTTGGCTTATCCGCCCCATTCCGACTAATGTGGCCGCTGAAAGGAAACGGCATGGCTGCAACCGACCTGCATGTCCGGATGATGAACGGTGATCAGTCGGCGTTCGCGGAACTTTTCGGAAGCCTCAATTCGAACCTGCTGCGGGTGGCGATGTCGATCACCGGCAACCGCGCCACAGCCGAAGAGGTCACTCAGGAAGCCTGGATGTCGGTGATCGAGAAACTGGACACCTACAAGGGCGATGCGCCGCTGCGGCACTGGATATTGCGGATCCTGTCGAACAAGTCCCGCACCCGCGCCAAGCGCGACGGCAAGACCACCTCGCTGTCACCCGACCAGTCCGGATCGTCGGACCAGTTCACGGATGACGGCGAATGGGCGGTCCCGCCTGCGCTATGGGATGACATCACGCCCGAGAGGATATTGTCGGGACGGCAAAGCTGGGAGCTGGTTCAGGAAGCCATCCAGGGCCTGCCGAGCGCGCAGCAGGCGGTTCTGACACTGATGGAGCAGGAAAACATGACGGCGAACGATTGCGCGGCCATTCTGGATACGACCCCGGCCAATGTCCGGGTGCTGCTGCACCGGGCCCGCGACCGTATCCGCCAGGTTATCGACGATGAGATCAAATCTCAGAAACATTTGTAACGAATACCGATCTCGTTGATCCTCAAGGTAAGGGCTATCGCGAACCGGCCCGACGAAAATGGAGAAGACCATGCTGACATGCCGCGAACTTTCTGAAAAGGCGCAGGACTACACGGACGGCACCTGTTCGGTCTGGATGCGGATGCGGATCCGGTTTCACATGGCGATGTGCCGCAATTGCGCCGGTTTCATCGACCAGACCCGCAAGACAAAGACGCTGATCTCGAAAAGCCTCGCCCGCGGTTCGCAGTCGAAAGTGTCGGCCGACCTCTTGGCGGCGTTCAAGGAAAAGACATCCGACGCCGCGAAATCCGGAAGCGGCGGTGGAGAATCCGGCGCGAATCCGGAGGCCGCGAAAAAAAGTTGAAAAGATCTGTAACGTTTGCCGATCTCGGCAGTCCTTAAGGTAAGGGCGGGAAATCACCCAGCCCCGAGCAACCGAAAAACCAAGCTTACCTATAAGGAGAACATCATGTCTTTTCGTATCATCGCCCTCGCTGCCGTTGCCGCAATCGCTGCCGGTTCCGCCAGCGCCACACCGACGCCGACTTTCGGTTCGGGTGTCAATTCGGACAATTACGGCAACTACTTCCTGATCGACGGAAATGATGGCGCGACCTATATGACGACCGCTTCCGCACCCTATGCCCCGACCGCGACCTTCGGCACGGGCGTCAATTCCGACAACGACAACCACTGATCTGACCTCGGGGCCGCGTCCCCCCCGTCCATACGGCCCCGATTTCAGTCGGCCAGGGGTGTCCGGAAAACCGGGCACCCTTCGCGGTGCCGGCCGCTTCGAGGTGACCGCTTCGCATTGACTTCGCAGCTCATTCGCACCAAGCCTACCGGACCCTGAAGCCTGAAACGCCCGGAGCGTGAACATGTCTATCCCCCAATCCGGCGGCGGACCGATCGAACGGCACGAACAGCTTGCCGAGTACCTCGCCTCGGGCTGCAAACCGAAAGGCGCGTGGCGCATCGGTACCGAGCACGAGAAGTTCGGCTACTGCAAGGACACGCTGAAGCCGCTGCCCTATGACGGGCCGCGCTCGATCCGGGCGATGCTCGAGGGCCTGCGCCAAAGGTTCGACTGGGAGCCGTTGGAAGAGGGCGGCCACATCATCGGGCTGGTCAAGGGCGGCGCCAATGTCAGCCTTGAGCCGGGCGGTCAGCTGGAGCTTTCCGGCGCACCCCTCGAGACGATCCACCAGACCTGCGACGAAGTGAACGAACACCTGCGCGACGTGCAGACTGTCGCCGACACCATCGGCGCGCGGTTCATCGGTCTCGGGGCGGCCCCGGTCTGGACGCATGACGACATGCCACTGATGCCAAAGGGCCGCTACAAGCTGATGGATGCCTACATGAAAAAGGTCGGCACCCACGGCACCCAGATGATGCGCCGCACCTGCACGGTGCAGGTCAATCTCGATTTCGGGTCAGAAGCCGACATGGTGCAGAAGATGCGCGTCTCGCTGGCCCTGCAACCGGTGGCGACCGCGCTTTTCGCCAATTCGCCGTTCTTCGAGGGCGAGGTCAACGGCCACAAATCCTGGCGCGCCCGGATCTGGCGCAGCCTCGACGACAGCCGCACTGGCATGCTGCCCTTCGTTTTCGAGGACGGTTTCGGCTTCGAACGCTATGCCGAATGGGTGCTCGATGTGCCGATGTATTTCGTCTACCGCGACGGCAAGTATATCGACGCGCTTGGTCAGTCGTTCCGCGACTTCCTGAAGGGCGAATTGCCGGCGCTGCCCGGAGAGAAACCGACCCTGTCGGACTGGGCTGATCATCTGACCACCGTCTTCCCCGAGGCGCGTCTGAAGAAATTCATCGAGATGCGTGGTGCCGATGGCGGACCTTGGCGGCGCCTCTGCGCGCTTCCTGCTTTCTGGGTCGGCCTGACCTATGACCAGACAGCGCTCGACGCCGCATGGGATCTGGTCAGGGGCTGGGATGCCGAAACCCGCGAGGCGCTGCGGGTTGCGGCCTCGGTCGAAGGATTGCAGGCCAAGGTCAACGGTATCAGCATGCACGATCTTGCGCGCGAGGCCGTGGCGATTTCGGATACGGGCCTGAAATCCCGTGGCATCCCAGGTGCCGGCGGTCTGGTGCCGGACGAAACCCACTTCCTGAACGCGCTGACGGAAACCATCGAGACGGGCAAGACGCCGGCCGACGAATTGCTCGACCGCTACCATGGCGACTGGAAGGGTGATCTGAATCGGATCTACGCCGAGTATTCCTACTGACGGGGCGCTGCCGCGGGCCTGATACGCGGACCTTCCTTTCGGCAGGTGTCAGTCGGCGCGGGGTACCGTCGGGATAGACGAGCGGTGCAAGAACTCATCGTCAGAATCGCCGGACGGGCCGTCCAGCGGGTCCGGGCCGAACCGGTTCGGTCCGTCCGTGCCCATCGTCGCATACCAGACGATCAGGATGATCCAGCCGATAAGCGGGATAAGGATAATCCACCACCACCAGCCGGACCGGCCGGTGTCGTGCAGGCGCCGCACCGCGACCGAGATCGAGGGCAGGAAAAGCGCCAGGCTCCAGATCGCGTTCAGAAACTGCGGATCGTCGCTGGCCCAGCCGAACAGTATCGCATCGACGATGCCCAGAACCATGCTGCCGACAATGTTGAAGACCGCGAACCACCAGAATTCCGACCGCTGGGCGCGGCCCGAAAAGGTGGCGTATTTCTGCAAACAGGTGCGGACGGCGGTCGTGAAATCCATGACGGAAGCCTCGCTATTTTTCCTTCTGGCCGATCTTCGGTTCCGTGCGGTCCAGAAGCCTCCGGATGTTGGCGCTATGCTTGTAAAAGATCAGCGCCGCCAGCAGCAGCACCAGGACTGCGCCATGACGGTGATAGAAGATGAATGTAAAGACCGGCGAAAGAGCCGCCGCAACGAGTGCCGCCAGCGACGAGTAGCGGACGATCAGCGCCACGACCAGCCAGGTCGCGCAAGCTGCCAGCCCGACCGGGAACGACAACGCCAGAAGCGTGCCGAGGAAAGTGGCGACACCCTTGCCGCCGCTGAATTTCAGGAACACCGAATAGAGATGCCCCAGCATCGCGAACATTCCCGCGAGCCCGGCGGCGTCCTCGCCCACCATTGCCCTGGCGACGAGGACCGCGATTGCCCCCTTGCCGGCATCGAGCACCAGCGTCAGCGCCGCGGCAGGCTTGTTGCCGGTCCGAAGCACGTTCGTGGCACCGATATTGCCCGAGCCGATCTTGCGGATGTCGCCAAGCCCAAAGACCCGCGCCATCACCAGACCGAACGGGATCGAGCCCAGCATATAGGCCAGTGCCGCCACGAAGAGATAGATCATCCGAACACCCTTTTCCCTGCCACCCAGGTTCCCAGCACCTTGCCCTGCATCCGCTGGCCGTCAAAGGGGGTATTCTTGGATTTCGAATGCAGTGTGAACCGGTCGAGCATGAAGGGCGCGTCCGGGTCGAACAGAATCACGTCTGCCGGTACCCCCACCGCCAGCCGGCCCGAGGACAGGCCCAGCCGCTTGGCCGGGTTCAGCGACAGCGCACGGAAGAGTTGCGGCAGGCCCAGCGCCTCGGCGTGGTAGAGCCGAAGTGCGGCAGGAAGCAGGGTTTCGAGCGCCACCGCCCCGCTGGCGGCCTCTTCGAAGGGCAGGCGCTTCGATTCCTCGTCCTGCGGCGTGTGCATGGAGCTGATGATGTCGATCAGCCCCGAGGCGACCGCCTCGACCATCGCGACCCGGTCATCCTCGGACCGCAGGGGCGGCTTGACCTTGAAGAAGGTCCGGTAATCGCCGACATCGAGCTCGTTCAAAGTCAGGTGGTGGATGCTGATCCCGGCACTTACGTCGAGGCCGTTCGCCTTGGCCCGCTCGAGTCGCGGCAGCGACCGGGCGCTGGTGATCTGATCGGCATGGTAGCGTACACCGGTCATCTCGACGAGCGCGAGGTCGCGGTCGAGGCCCATCCGCTCGGCCATCGGTGAAACGGCCGGAAGCCCGCGCAGGGAGGCGAACTTGCCGCTGGACGCCGCTGCCCCGCGCGACAGGCCCGGATCCTGCGGATGGCCGATCACCAGCGCGCCGAGCGAGCGGGCATAGGTCAGGCAGCGGCTGGCCACCTTGGTATCCTCGATCACGTGGTCGCAATCGGTGAAGGCGACAGCACCCGCATCCAGCATGAAGCCGATCTCTACCATCTCGCGGCCCGCCCGGCTCTTGGTCAGCGCCGACATGTGCAGGACATTGACCTCGGCCGCCGCCGCCGCGCGTCTTGTCACGAATTCCAGAAGTTCGGGATTGTCTATGGCCGGCGTCGTGTCAGGCCGCGTCACCATCGTCGTGACCCCGCCCGCGGCCGCCGCCAGCCCTGCCGAACGGAAGGACTCCTTGTGCCGCTCGCCGGGCTCAGAGACCTTCACGCCGATATCCACGATGCCGGGGGCAAGGCATTTTCCGGCACAATCGATGATTTCTTCCTTGGAGTCAGCGGCTTGGCCGCCAATGCTTGGCGTGCGAAACATCTCAATGTTATCAGTGCGTTGCGTTATTATATCGGTGATCTTCCCTGCCGAAATCCTAACTGCCCCAAGCGTTTCGGTCCCGGCCTCGGGGTCGATCAGGCGCGCGTTTGCAA
>JBFKFZ010000052.1:0-21023 GCA_041633555.1 Paracoccaceae bacterium
TCCTGCTGTCGATCTCGGGGCTCGAGTTCATGCAGCGGATGCTGGCCGGAGAGATCAACGGCGCACCGATCTCGGGGCTGATGAATTACCGCCTTCACGATGTTGCCGAGGGCCGCGTCGCCTTTCGCGGCACACCGGAATTCAGCCATGCAAACCCGACGGCTGCGGTGCATGGCGGCTGGTACGGCACCGTGCTGGATAGCTGCATGGCCTGCGCCGTGATGACCACCGTGCCGCAGGGCAGCGTTTACACAACGCTCGAATTCAAGGTGAACATCACCCGCCCGATTCCACTGGGAACCGAAATCGAGGCGGTCGGGACTGTGCAGCATGGCGGGCGTTCCACCGGTGTCGCGAATGGCGAGGTCAGGGGCGTCGAGGACGGCCGGCTTTACGCCACGGGTTCGACCACCTGCATTATCATGAAGATGTCCGCCTCTGACGCCTGAAGAACACCCGGTTGCGTGGCCCCTGAGCCGTTGGGTGAATCGATTCCGAGGGATCTGCGCCGATCCGGCGACGCCGCCGCCAGAGGAACATCTTGCCCCAACCCCGCATCGTCCCGGTCGAGGGCGCATTCGGATCCTGCTCAAACCGGTCGCGCCAGCCTTCGGGCAGCTTGATACCGCAGCTCTCGGCCTTTTCCAGCATCCAGACCAGCGGGATATTTGCCAGTTTGCGGGCCGGTTCGAAACCACCGAGATGCCCGCCGACATCGCCGTGCGTGCCGCGAAACCAGACCTGCTCCAGCACGCCGTCCCAGTTGTCGCGCGATTCCCACATGACAGGGTCGTAGGCCTGCCGCGTCTCGTCCTTTGCCAGCGCGTGGAAACCGTGCCGAATGGAGTCGCCCAGTAGGTGGTTGTGGAAGGCATGCTCGACCCTCGAGAACCTCCACAAGAGCGGCGCGCGGATCCCCAGGGCCTTGACGGTATCCCAAACCCCGACCATCTCGATCTCGACTTCTTCGTGGCAGAATTTCTCGGTAAAGGCGGCCGCGACGAAACTGCCCGGGTTCAGTTCGTAGTGTCTGTAGGCCTGGCGGATATTGCGGACCGTGGCATGTTCGGCCTTGACCAGACCGATCCCGTCGATCACCCCGGCCAGCGACCGCACTGCGTAGGCCCCGCGCGAATAGCCGAACAGAAAGATCCGGTCGCCGGGCCGGTATCGCGAGGCGATGAAGCCGTAGGCGCGCCGGATCTGCCGGTCGATGCCGTGCCCCTCGATCACGTCCAGCGCATCGCGCCAGCGCAGGAACTGAACCCCTTCCTCGTATCGCAGCGATGTCTGTGCCGTCACGGCCGATTCGCGCAAGAGCTTGTAGGTCATGCCGGCATTGGTCTCGTGCCCCGGCGCCAGCGAAGACATCGTGCCGTCGAGAATCACGATATGATCGACCGACCCGCGCCGCAGCGGCGAGGTCGTGGTCTGAACGCGTGGGGGAAGCCGCAGCCAGCCCCTTATTCTTTCACTCAGCCGCACCTTTAACTTCGTTCAGCATTCGCCACACTCTTTGTGGCGTCAGGGGCATATCCACTTGCCGAACGCCCTTCTCCCATACCGCATCCATGACCGCATTGGTCACTGCCGCCAGCGCGCCGACCGTTCCGGCCTCGCCACAGCCCTTCATCCCCATCACGTTCGCGGTCGATGGCACCGGCTCCGAGGTGAACTTGACCCACGGCATGTCGTTCGTGCGCGGCATGGCGTAATCCATGAAGCTCGCCGTCAACAACTGTCCGTCCGCGTCATAGACCACGCGTTCCGTCAGCGCCTGGCCCAGCCCCTGCGCGACGCCGCCATGCACTTGACCTTCAGCCAGCATGGGATTGACAAGGTTACCAAAATCATCCGTCACGGAATAGCGCACGACCTCGGTGACACCGGTCTCCGGATCGATCTCGACCTCGGCGATATGCGCACCGTTCGGATAGGACCGGCCGGGCAGTTCCGCCCTTTCTCGCACCCTCAGCAGGTCCTCGCGGCCCTGCGCCCGCGCCATCTCTGCCACTTCCAGCATCGTGGGATGCAGGTTCGATCCCTTGGCGCGAAAACTGACATCGTCAAAGCTGATATCCGCCGCCTCGACCCCGAGTTCGTCGGCCAGAAAATCGGTGAACTGCCGGGTGATCGTGCTGACAGTCGCCAGCGTCGCGTTGTTCTGCACCGTGACCGAGCGCGATCCACCGGTGCCGCCGCCGCGCGCGATCCGGTCGCTGTCGCCCTGCACCACGCAGATGCTCTCGGCCGGGATCCCGGTCTGATCCGACAGGAACTGCGCAAAGACGGTCTCATGCCCCTGCCCGTTCGACTGGGTGCCGACATAAAGGTTGACAGTGCCTTCTTTGCAGAACTCGACCTCTGCCACTTCGTCAGGATCGCCGAGAATGGATTCGATGTAATAACACAGGCCCCAGCCCCGCAACTTGCCCACCGCCGCGCTCGCAGCCCTGCGCGCGGCAAAGCCATCGGCATCCGATTCGGCCAGCCCGCGGGCCAGAACCCGGTGAAAGTCGCCGACATCGTAGAGCTCGTCGGTCGCGCTGCGGTAGGGAAAGGCATCGGCAGGAATGAAATTGCGCCGGCGAAGTTCCAGCGGATCGACGCCAAGCTGGCGGGCAGCAAAATCCATCGTCCTTTCTAGCACGTAGATCGCTTCCGGCCGCCCGGCACCGCGATAGGCATCGACGCAGGCTGTGTTGGTAAAGATGCCCTTGCAGCCCAGCCAAAAGGTCTGCACGTCATAAGTGCCCGTCAGAACCTTCAGGAACAGTTCCGTCTGAATCTTCTGTGCAAATTCCGAATTGTAAGCACCGAGATTGCAGACCGAATTGACCCGGTAGGCGGTGATCTTGAACGTCTCGTCAAGCGCGAGTTCACAGTTCGAAAACAGATCCCGCCCGGCATTGTCGGTCAGCATCGCCTCCGTCCGTTCGGACATCCAGCGCACCGGCCGCCCAAGCCGACGCGCGGCTTCTGGCAGAACGTAATATTCCGGATAGGTCATGCCCTTCATGCCGAAGCCACCGCCGACATCGGGGTTGGTCACCCGAACACGGTCGCGCGCTATGCCGTAGGCCTTGGCAAGTTCTGTCTTCATGTTCCAGACGCCCTGACCTCCGAAAGCCAGGTGCAGCCGGTCGCCCTGCCAAACCGCATAGGCGCCGCGAGGCTCCATCGAATTGACAATGACGCGGTTGTCGGCAAGGTCGAGCGTAATGTGATGTGCTGCCGCCCTAAAGGCCGCCTCGGTGGCCTCGCTGTCACCTTCGCCCCAGTCGAATGCCACATTGTCCGGCGCCTCGTCGTGGATCGCGACGCCGCCAGGCACCGGCTCGACATGCGGTTCCAGATCGTCGTAGTCGAACCCGATCAACTCGGCGGCATCCTTGGCCTCGGCCAGGCTGTCCGCGACGATGCAGGCCACCGCTTCGCCGACATGACGCACGCGGCCATTGGCCAGCGCCGGGCGCTTGGGCTCCGCCCCCGGCGTGCCGTCTAGATTTGACACAACTTCGGTGGCCAGATGCGGATCCATGCCGCCGGCCACCATATCGTTGAAGGTCAGAACCAGATGCACGCCCGGTGCCGTGCGCGCTTCATCCAGATCGAGGCCGGAAATTGCCGCATGCGCCACCGGCGAACGGAAGAAATAGGCGTGTAGGGCGTTCTTCGGGGCCACGTCGTCGATGTAGCGGCCCTTGCCCGTCAGGAAGCGGAGATCCTCGACACGCTTGACTGGCTGACTTTTCCCGAATTTCTCCACGTCGCCCTCCGAACACCAGTTCAGAAGGCGACATTAACGAGGCTCGCGGCCGTGTCCAGTCTGGGGCCCGGGATCAGGGGGCCAGAGAGCAGACGGTTTCGACGCCAATATGGCCGAAACCGTTGAACCTGGTCGCGGTGACCGTCGAATAGGCGCCCATGCCGTTGAAGATCACGAAGTCGCCCTCTGCGATATCCTCGGGCAGCATCACGTCGCCCGGCAGCCGGTCGACGCTGTCACAGGTCGGGCCGAAGACGATGCGTCCGACCAGTTCGCCCTTGCGCACGACGCCCTCGGGCGAGCGCACCTCGATCCGGTCGATATTGCCGATCAGCGGCAGTTCGGCCAGCGCGCCATACATGCCGTCATTCATAAACACATGCTCGTCGTCGCGGATCGCCTTTACACGGGCGGCAAATGCATAGCTTTCCGAGACCAGGCCGCGGCCCGGCTCGCAGACGAGTGCGGGGCGTTCCTCGCCGAAAGCCTCGTCGGCCACCGTGTCGATCACGGCAAAGATCTCGTCGAGCGCCGGCATCACCTCGAGCAACCGGTGCCCCGGGAAACCGCCGCCGACATTGAGGCGGGCGATCCTGACGCCGGCATTGGTGGCGATCTCGGCGGCCATTTGGATGTAGCTGTCCCATGCACTCGGATCGACGCACTGGGTGCCGGGGTGGAAGGTCAGCGACGGGATTAAGCCCATCTCTGCCGCCTTGGCCAGCAATTCGGTCGCCTTCTCAGCGGTCGCCCCGAACTTCGCGCCGAAATTGTAGGCCGCACCGTTGACCGGCAGCTTGAAACGCACCGAGATCTCGACCCCTTCGGTCGGGACCAGTTCGGCCAGTTTCTCAAGCTCCGAATGGCTGTCGACGGAATAGGATTTCACGCCAAGCCGCACGGCATGCAGGATCTCGTCACGGCTGCGCACCGGGTTGTTGTAATGCATCGCGGCGCCGGGCGCCAAGCGGGTGATCAGGTCCATCTCAAAGGGCGAGGCGACATCAAAGCCGCGAATGCCCGCGGTGGCAAGGTTCGACAGCACTTCCTCGCTCGGGTTCGATTTCACCGCGTACGTGACAAGCCCCGGAAAGCCCTCGATGAACCTGCGTGCGGTTGCCTGCAGAACTGCCGGTGCGAAGAACAACATCGGATCCAGCGGCTTGACGGTGCGAAGAAATTCGGACGGCTTCGCCCAGATCGTTTTCGAGAGTCCCATTGGAGTCCTTCCACCAACGTTTGGCAGCCACCTCTTGCCCGGATTGTCCGGTTGGGAACGCGCTTACGCGATTGACCTAACCAGGCCAGGTACGGAGCCTTCGCCGCCCTTTCTTCCTGAAAACAGTAAACCCGATATGAATGTTGTTTTCACCGATGAAAATAGTTGAATTGTCCATAATCGTCGTCATATTAACGAAAAAGGCGGTCAAAGTGACGAGAAGGTGCCCGGATGGACGAGCTCGACCAGAAGATCCTCGCAGCACTCGCCGCCGATTCAAGCACGTCGACCTCTCGGCTCGGGCGTCGGTTCAAAGTCGCCCGTTCGACCGTGCAAGCGCGGATCGAGCGCATGGAATCCACCGGCATCATTGCGGGCTACACGGTCAAGCTCGGCGACGTGGCCCTGGCGCATCGGATCAAGGCCACGGTTCTGGTTCAGGTCGAGTCCCGGGCCACCGCGGCGGTGCTGCAGCGCGTGAAAGCGATCCCGGAGGTCGAGATCGCCCACACCACGACCGGCAGGTTCGATCTGATCCTTCAGGTCGCGTCGGAATCGACTGCCGATCTGGACGAGGTGCTTGACAAGATTGGTGGCATCACGGGCGTCAAGGGTTCAGAAAGCCTGATTCACCTGACCACCAAGTTCGACCGCTCGGTTTAGGACGGCCCCCGCGGCAAGGTCCGCCGGGATATATCAGAAACAGTGAAGCTCCGTCCCCGGGTCTTTCCCTTGCCGCGCCGACCGGCTAGATGATCTCCGATCAGATCGAACGGGACGGAAACGCCAGATGCCGATGGAAAAGACATTCGACGCCGCCGAAGCCGAGGCCCGGCTTTACGCCGCATGGGAAGAGACCGGCGCGTTCCGGGCGGGGGCAAATGCAAGGCCCGGCGCCGATACGTTCTGCATCATGATCCCGCCGCCGAATGTCACCGGCAGCTTGCATATGGGCCATGCCTTCAACAACACGCTGCAGGATATACTTGTCCGCTGGCACCGAATGAAGGGCGACGACACGCTTTGGCAGCCCGGCCAGGATCATGCCGGCATCGCCACGCAGATGGTGGTCGAGCGCGAATTGGCCAAGGACGGCGCAAACGCCACCCGCCGCGAGATGGGGCGCGAGGCGTTTCTCGCGAAAGTCTGGGAGTGGAAGGACAAGTCCGGCGGCACGATCATCAACCAGCTCAAACGCCTGGGTGCGTCCTGCGACTGGAGCCGCAACGCCTTCACCATGTCGGGCAATTTCCCCGATGCCGTCATCAAGGTCTTCGTCGATCTCTACGAAAAGGGCCTGATCTATCGCGGCAAGCGGCTGGTCAACTGGGACCCGCATTTCGAGACCGCGATTTCCGACCTCGAGGTCGAGAATATCGAGACCGACGGCCATATGTGGCATTTCAAATACCCGCTCGCGGGCGGCCAGACCTATATCTATTCCGAGAAGGACGAGGACGGGAACGTCCTGTTCGAGGAAGAACGCGACTATATCTCGATCGCCACGACACGGCCTGAAACCATGCTGGGCGATGGCGCGGTCGCGGTTCACCCATCCGATCAGCGTTACGCGCCAATCGTCGGAAAACTCTGCGAAATCCCGGTCGGCCCCAAGGAGCATCGCCGGATGATCCCGATCATCACCGACGACTATCCTGACCCCGCTTTCGGCTCTGGCGCGGTCAAGATCACCGGCGCGCATGACTTCAACGATTACGGCGTTGCCAAGCGCGGCAACATTCCCTGCTACCGCCTGATGGACACCAAGGCGCAGATGCGCAACGACGGCGCGCCCTATGCCGAGGCCGCCGCCATCGCCATGGCCGTGGCCAGGGGCGAAAGAACGCTGAGCGAGGCCGAGACTGACGCGATCAACCTCGTCCCCGAGAACCTGCGCGAGCTCGACCGGTTCGAGGCCCGGAAGCGCGTGATCCGCGACATTACCGCCGAGGGTTTGGCGGTCATGGTGCCGGCAACCGACCTGCGGCTCGGCCGCCTCTCGGCCACCTCCGACGCGCCGGGCGGGGCGGAGGCGCAGGAAGGCTCGCCCACCGATTCCTACGAGGAAGGCGGCATGGCGCCAGAGGCCGCACTCGTTCCGCTGGTCGAGCCGAAGAAGATCATGCAACCCTTCGGCGACCGCTCCAAGGTCGTCATCGAGCCCATGCTGACCGACCAGTGGTTCGTCGACACCGCGCGAATCGTCCAGCCTGCCATCAACGCGGTGCGGTCGGGCGAGGTGACGATCCTGCCGGAGCAGGACCGCAAGGTCTATTTCAACTGGCTGGAAAATATCGAGCCCTGGTGCATCAGCCGCCAACTCTGGTGGGGGCATCAGATTCCGGTTTGGTATGGTCCCGCGCTGGATGAGAATGGAAATCTTCTAGAAGGTCAGACCGCTTTCTGTGCCGTCTCCGAAGTTGACGCCCTGTCGAAGGCGCGCGCTCACTACACCGACAGACTGGACCATGCCCCAGAGGTCCTTATCCCAGACACGGACAACCTAGCATCCAAGTTTGTTCTGATACGCAACCAGGAAGGAGGGATAAGTCGAATACACCTCACCCGCGACCCCGACGTCCTCGACACATGGTTCTCCTCCGGTCTCTGGCCAATCGGTACACTTGGATGGCCCGAGGATACGCCTGAACTACAAAAATACTTCCCGACCTCGGTTCTGATCACCGGCTTCGACATCATCTTCTTCTGGGTCGCCCGGATGATGATGATGCAATATGCCGTGGTCGGCCAGCGGCCCTTCGATAAGGTCTATGTCCATGCTCTCGTCCGCGACGAGAAGGGCAAGAAGATGTCGAAATCGCTTGGCAACGTGCTTGATCCGCTCGAACTGATCGACGAATACGGCGCGGATGCGGTCCGCTTCACCCTGACCGCGATGGCCGCGATGGGGCGCGACCTGAAGCTTTCGACCGCGCGGATCCAGGGCTACCGGAATTTTTCCACCAAGCTCTGGAACGCCGCTCGCTTCGCCGAAATGAACGGCGTCTTCGGCGCCGACAGCGGTCCTGCGTCTGGACTGCAATTCGCCGACACCAGACAGCCCCTCAACCGCTGGATCATCGGAGAGATCGCAAAGCTTCGCGAAGAGGTCGATGCGAGCCTTACCGCCTACCGCTTCAACGATGCGGCCAACGCGCTCTACGCCTTCGTCTGGGGCAAGTTCTGCGACTGGTATGTCGAGTTCTCCAAGCCGCTCTTCTCGTCGGATGATGCGGAAATCGTCGCGGAAACACGGGCGACGATGGTCTGGGCGCTGGATCAGTGTTTGATCCTGCTGCACCCGATCATGCCGTTTATAACCGAGGAACTCTGGTCGCTCACCGGAAGCCACGAGAAGATGTTGGTCCATACCGACTGGCCCACCTACCAGGTCTCTGATCTTGTCGATGAAAGCGCCGACAGGGAGATGAACTGGGTGATCTCGCTGATCGAGGAAATCCGCTCTGCCCGCCAGCAGATGCATGTCCCCGCCGGCCTCAGGATCCCTATGGTCCAGGTCCAGCTTGACGCGACCGGCAGCGCGGCCTTGGAGCGCAATCTCGACCTTCTCCAGCGCCTCGCCCGGATCGACACGCTGACCGCAGCGCCCGAAGTTCCCAAGGGCGCCATAACCATTGCCGTCGAGGGCGGACTATTTGCGCTGCCCCTGGCCGATATAATTGATATAGCAGAGGAAAAGTCACGGCTGGAAAAGACGCTCGACAAGCTCGGCAAGGAACTCGGCGGTCTGCGGGGGCGGCTCAACAATCCGAAATTCGTCGAAAGCGCGCCCGAGGAAGTGGTCGAGGACACCCGAGAGCAGCTGTCCCAGAAAGAGGAAGAGGCGGACAAGCTCAAGGCCGCCGTCGACCGGCTGGCGGCGATGGTCTGACCGAATGACCGGCCCGCGCTTCACCGATCTCGTGGCGGGCCTTCCCGCTTCGGTCCCCTTCGTCGGTCCGGAAGCGCAGGAACGCGCCAGAGGCCGCCTTTTCACCGCCCGGCTCGGCGCCAACGAGAACGTCTTCGGCCCCTCGCCCAAGGCCATCGCGGCGATGGAGAAAGCCGCCGCCGAGGTCTGGAAATACGGCGACCCCGAGAATCACGACCTGCGCCACGCGCTGGCCCTTCATCATGGAATTTCGCCTGAAAACATCATGATAGGCGAAGGAATTGACACGCTTCTGGGCTATCTCGTCCGGATGCTCATCGCCCCCGGCGATCCGGTCGTGACCTCTGCCGGCGCCTATCCGACCTTCAATTTCCACGTCGCGGGACATGGCGGCGCGCTACACACAGTGCCCTATCGCGACGATGCCGAGGATCCGGACGCGCTCGTTGCCAAGGCAAAACAGTTTGGCGCGAAACTGCTTTACCTCGCCAATCCGGACAATCCGATGGGCAGATGGCATGAGGCGGCGTTGTTGTCCCGCGCACTTGACGCGCTGCCAGCCGGCTGTCTGATGATCCTTGACGAGGCCTATGTCGAATTCGCCCCCGATGGCACTGCGCCCCCTTTCGACCCGGGCGACAAGCGCGTTATCCGAATGCGCACTTTTTCAAAGGCTTACGGCATGGCCGGGGCGCGGATCGGCTATGCGAAGGGTCACACCGACCTGATCCTCGCCTTCAACAAGATCCGCAACCATTTTGGAGTCAACCGGATCGCGCAGGCCGGTGCGCTGGCAGCGCTCTCGGATCAGGATTACTTGCGCAAAACCATTGATCGGGTCGCGGCGGCGCGCGAACGGATCGCCGGGATTGCCGCGGCGAACGGTCTGGCCGCCCTGCCCTCGGCCACAAATTTCGTCGCGGTCGATTGCGGCCGCGACGGAGATTTCGCCCGCCGGATTCTGGCCGAACTTACCGCAGCCGACATTTTCATCCGGATGCCCTTCGTAGCGCCGCAGGACCGCTGCATCCGCATCTCGGCGGGTACCGATAGCGATCTTGACGCCCTGAGCGCGGCGCTGCCGCGGGCATTGGCTAAGGCCCGGCGCTGAACCGACAGCGGGAATAATCTGCCCCGACCGGTCAACTTCGCGCGAGGCTGGCCTGTGACCCGTTCCCGCCGCTTGATATGCCAACCTTTCTGAAGAAACATGGGGCGCACCAATCAATCGAAAGCCCTCCGGGATGCCGCCGCCATACCGCGAAGAAAACCGATCAGACCTGCCCTGCGCCGGGCGTGTCGAGGACTATACGACCCCATTTCTGGTCGTGGCTGGTGTGCTCTGCTATATCATCCTGCTGGCGCTCTGGATCCTGATCGGCTTCCCCGCAACGCTCGTCGGCGCCTTTCTGGCGGATCGGATCATCACACGTTACCAGAGCAATCTGCCATCGGGCTGAACCAAACGCTTGGCCAAGGCCCAACGGCCATACGCGCTGCGTCCGCGTCGGGACGCGCCCGGTTCAAACGCCCGCGCTGACACGCACGGCGGCCTCAAGCCCGCCTTTGCCATGTGGTATCCCGAGCGCCCTAAGTCCCGCCTCCATCGCCCCGATCGTGCCTAGCACCATATGCGCATTGACATGCCCCATATGGCCGATGCGAAAGAACCCGTGCCAAGCGGGATCACCAGGCGCGGCCATGCCCAAGCCGATGCCCAGCGTCACGCCGGCATTAGCAGTCAGCCAGTCGCGCAGAGCCGTGCCATTGGGTGCGCCAAGGCGGACGGCGGTGACGGCATTCGACCGCTGGCTCCGGTCGGCGATATTGAGCTCCAGCGGTCCGCCGCCCGACCAGGCCTCCAGCGCCGCCCAGTAGGTTTGCGCCAGTGTTTCGTGGCGGCGCCAGACATTTTCCAGCCCTTCCTCGGCGATCATGTCGAGCGCCGCGCGAAGCCCGAAAAGTTGGTGGGTCGGGGCCGTTCCATCCCAATATTGGTAATATTCCTGCGGGGTAGCGCGATCCCGCCAGTCCCAGTAATGGGTCACGCCCGAGCGGATTTCGCGCATCTGATCCGCCCTGTCATTGAAGAATACGAACCCCATGCCGGGAGGTGTCATCAGCCCCTTCTGACAGGCCGCCACCATGACATCGACGCCCCATGCGTCCATCTCGAACCGATCGCAGGCCAGCGACGCGATGCAGTCGACCATCAGAAGCGCAGGGTGCCCCGCCGCATCCAGCACCGCCCGCAGGCCGGCAATGTCATTGCGGACACTCGTGGCGGTGTCGACATGGACTGTCATCACCGCCTTGATCTCGTGGTTCCTGTCGGCGGCAAACTCTTCGGCCACGCGCTCGAGGTCAATCGGGGAGCGTTGGCCAAAGTCGATAATCTGTTGCCTGATCCCGAGCCGCGCGCCCATTTCGCTCCACCCGAGGGCAAAGCGCCCCGTTGCGAGGACGAGGGCCGTGTCTCCTTCGCGGAGGACATTGTTGAGCGCCGCCTCCCAGACGCCATGCCCGTTGGCGATGTACATCGCCACCTTTCCCTTGGTGCGCGCCACGGCACGCAGGTCGGGGACCAGGGACGCGGTAAGATCGATCAGCGCGCCGGTATAGATATTGGGTGCCGGCCGGTGCATTGCCTCCAGAACCCTGTCGGGCATGACCGAGGGGCCGGGAATGGCAAGGTAATGGCGGCCATTGGCAAGGGACATCGCGCACCTCTGCAGCTTTCAGCCGTCAATGCCTAGTCTGCGGTTGTCGTCCCGTCAATTGACGCGAGCGACTTGTTACCGGTAGCCTTCGCCGCTACATGCTGCACTCGACCACTCACCGCTCATGAATTCCGAGAGGCCCCAGATGTTTCGAAAGCTCTTTTCGCGCTGGAAGGCATTCGAAAGGGCGCTGGATCATTTGCTTGGACGGGATATCTCGACCGACCGGGCGAGGCGGCGAGCCAGTTGGCACTTCAACTTCATCGACCACGGCATCCTTCGAGCCTTCTGGACCAATCTCTTCGAGATCGCGCCGGGTGTCTGGCGTTCGAACCAGCCGTCACAGAACCGACTCAAGCAGTACAAGGCGATGGGGATCAGGACGGTTCTCAACCTGCGCGGCGTCACCGACCGCAGCCCGTATCTCTTCGAGGAGGAAGCCTGCCGCGAGCTCGGAATGCAGATGGTCAATCACCGGCTTTCGGCGCGCTCGCTTGTGCGGGCCAAAGTGCTTCTTTCGCTCCTCGACACGTTCGAAAAAATCGACAAGCCTTTCGTCATGCATTGCAAATCCGGGGCGGACCGGGCTGGGCTGGCATCGGCGCTCTATCTGCTTCATATCGAAGGAGCCTCTATCGCCGAGGCCAGAAAGCAGTTGAGTTTCAAGTACATCCATATCCGCGCATCGAAAACCGGGGTTCTCGACCACGTTCTCGATGCCTATGAAGCGGACACCAGATCCGAACCGATGCCGATCCGCACATGGATCGCGAAACGCTATCACCCCAAGAAGTTGCAGGCCTCTTTCGATTCCCGGAACAGCCGCTAGCCAGCCGGTCAGCGCGGGGTTCAATGGTACTTGCGATGGAGCTTTTCTGGCGGCGCTCCCATCAGATATCGTGTCAGGATCCAGAGATTACGCCCACCCCGGCACAGCCAACCGTCACGCTCGTAGCGGGCCGCGCTAGTAGAGGCATATCCGGGCAGGATCACGATCTGGCCGCGCAGCCTGCGGGCCATGGCCACGTCTTCCATCAATGGGATGTCGGGGTATCCGCCAATCTGGTCATAAGTCTGGCGCGAGATGAGCAAGCCCTGATCACCATAGGGCAGGCCGAGCCTGCTGCGCAGATTGGCCCAGCCCGCGACCATCGCCGGAAATGCGCCCCTGGAGCGAAATCGCAACCGGAACACTCCAGCCTTGCCACTGTCCCGAATATGATCCGCGACCACCGCCGCCCAGCCCGGCGAGAGGTGCGTATCCGCATGCAGGAACAACAGCCACGGCCCCGGTGCGGCTTCCGCCCCGCGTCGTAGCTGACCGCCCCGCCCTGCCTCGCCCGAAACGATCTCTGCACCCGCCGCCTCGGCAATTGCCAGCGTGGCGTCGGAAGACCCGCCATCGCTGACGACGAGTGCACCGATCAGCCCCGTAGACGCGCCCTCGATCAGGCACTGCAGGGTGTTGGGCAGTTCCTGCGCGGCATTCCATGTAGGGATCACAATCGTGAGCGGCGCTGGCAGATCGACCTTTCGAAGATGCATCCGCTCTCTATATTGCATGTGGAGTTGATGAGAAATGACAGATGACTGGTGAAGAAGCAGCCGACAGAGCGGTGTACCGTGTCAGCGGGGCCGACCGCGTCAAGTTCCTGCAGGGCCTGATAACCAATGATATCAACCGGCTTGCCGGCGGGCTCGTCTATGCCGCGCTGCTCACACCGCAAGGCAAGTACCTTGCCGATTTCTTCCTCGCGCAGGATGACGGCTCGATCCTGCTCGACTGCGCCAGAGAACAGGCGGCAGGGCTGGTGCAGCGGCTCACGCTCTACAAGCTGCGCGCCGATGTCGCCATCGAACCAACCGGGCTGCATGTGCATCGTGGACTTGGCGACACCCCGCGCGGCGCGCATGCCGACCCGCGCCATCCCACGCTCGGCTGGCGGTGCTATGACCCGGCCGAGGGGGCGCCTGCCGAAATCGACTGGGAGGCCATTCGCGTCGCGCATTGTATTCCCGAGGCCGGCATCGAGCTGTTGCCAAACGACACGCTGATACTCGAAGCTGGTTTCGAGCGTCTGCATGGCGTCGATTTCCGCAAGGGCTGCTATGTCGGACAGGAAGTGACCGCGCGGATGAAGCACAAGACAGAGCTTCGCAAAGGCCTCGCATTGGTCGACATCGACGGCGAGGCGCCTATCGGGTCCGAAATCAGTACCGGAGACAAGGTCGCCGGTACGTTGTTCAGCCAGTCGGGTGGCAAGGCCATCGCCTATCTGCGGTTCGACCGGGCCGGACCGGACATGACCGCCGATACGGCCCGCGTGCATTTTCCCGCGAACTGACGGCGGCTTCCGGCACCCCGGGCCCTTGCAGAAATCCGATCCCCTCCAGAACACTCCTGACAAAACGCTGTCAGGGGTGCCGTGTCATATTGAGGATATCGAGACTCAATAGATGGAGACCCAACATGTCTTTCTCACCGGAAGCACCGATGGTCTGGGCTGAAATTCCGGTCTCGGATATGAAACGTGCCATGACTTTCTATTCTGATGTGTTCGGCTATGATCTGACGGAAACGCCGATGGGTCCAAACCCAACCGCGATCATTCCCAACAAGGACATGATGGGGATCGGCCTGCACCTCTATCCCGGCAAGCCGGCCGCCGAGGGTCAGAGGCCGACGATCCACCTCGTTGTCGCCGACAAGCTGGAAGAGGCGATGGAACGTGTGACAAAGGCGGGCGGAACCGTCCTGCCGATGCCGCCAACTTCGATCCCGCCGGGCCGGTTCGCCTATACGCAAGACCCCGACGGCAATTCGATCGGTCTGTTCGAGCCGGTTAGCTAGGGATGCGTCGCGCCGACCGCCTGTTTCAGATCGTGCAGTATCTGCGCGGCGGTCGGCTGCTGACGGCGCGCACCCTGTCGGAGCGGCTGGAAGTGTCGGAACGCACGATCGACCGTGACATCGCCGACCTGATCGGGTCCGGCGTGCCGATCGAGGGAGAGGCCGGCGTCGGTTATCTCATGCGCGCGGGTCTTGACCTGCCGCCGCTGATGTTCAACCGCGAAGAGATCGTGGCGCTGGTCGCGGGCGCCCGGCTGATCCGCGCCTGGGGAGGTGCAGCGATGGCACAGGCCGCCGAAGAGGCGCTGGTCAAGATCGATGGGGTTCTGCCCGAAGCCGAGCGCAAGCGCGCGCGTGCCGTGCAGATCCACGCAATTTCGATGCCGCAGATGACCGATACGCTTCGCAACCGGATCGACGAGATCGAACTGGCGGCGGAGGCCCGGACCCGCCTCGATTTCAGCTATTCGGACGCCGAGGGTAAGGCCAGCCGCCGCGTCGTTCGCCCGCTCGGGCTCTGGTTCTGGGGAAAGGTCTGGACCCTGATCGGCTGGTGCGAGTTGCGACGGGACTTTCGGATGTTCCGGCTGGACCGGATAGAGGACCTGACCGTCGGATCGGTGTTCAAGGCCGAGCCCGACAAATCGCTGAGCGCATTTCATTCCCGCGAGGCTGCCCGCGGGAACCTGCCTCACGCTGCACCTGGCGATTAGGCCCGTTCGGAATACTCCATGGTTTCGGTATTGACGATGATGTCCTCTTCGGACCCAACGAAGGGCGGCACCATGACGCGCACGCCATTGTCCAGCACCGCCGGCTTGAAACTGTTGGCCGCAGTCTGGCCCTTGACCACCGGCTCGGTCTCGACAATGCGGCAGGTCACCTTCTGGGGCAACTGCACATTTAGCGCCTCGTCACCGTAATATTCGATTGTCACGGTCATTCCGTCCTGCAGGAACGGACGCCGGTCGCCCAGCAAATCCGCGGACAAGGCGATCTGTTCGTAAGTTTCGCTGTCCATGAATGTCAGCATGTCACCGGATTCAAACAGAAACTGCTGGTCCTTCTGTTCCAGGCGCACCTGCTCGACCTTGTCGGCAGAGCGGAACCGCTCGTTCAGCTTGCGCCCGTCGCGCAGGTTTTTCAGCTCGACTTGGGCGAAGGCGCCGCCCTTGCCCGGCTTCACATGGTCAACCTTGACAGCCGCCCACAGGCCGCCGTCATGCTCCAGGACGTTACCGGGGCGGATCTCGTTTCCGTTGATTTTTGGCATGTGACAGAACCATGGCAGAAGGTTGATTGGATTTTGTCGAGACCTATATCTGCGTAGTGGTTGCCTGGCAATACGACTAAATACGGTATTGAAGAGAATAGAGCTATGCATTAGGTGCATGGCAGGTATTCGAAAACGAGATATCCGAATCAGTTCGAACCTGTCATAAGAGGCGCCACGCCAGAAACGCAAGAGCAAGAATAAAGGACGACGAGATGGCTGATTTCGTTGACGGCACAGCATTCAACTATGAACAAGGCGCACGGGCCCGCAAGCTCTTCGCCGCGGTTGTGCTGGCTGCACTCGATGATGCAATCGCTGACGACAAGAAATATGGCAACGGGCCCGAGCAGATCGCCCGTTGGGCGCGGTCCCGCGATGGCCGCGAAGTACTGTCCTGCGCAGGCATCGACCCGAACGAACGCGTCGTTTCGGGCCTAATGGAATTCGTGTCGAAAGGTGTGCGCACCTCGGTCGCACTTTCGCGCGAGGAAAGCGAGCGTCGCAACGCCGCCGCGCAAGAGGCCGAAGCAGCCTGAGGCGACCCTCCTTTTGGAGGATTGGAACACGCACCCTTCCCGGGGTGCGTGTTTCGTCGTTTTCGACCCACGTTTGTCGGGTATCACCTTTCTGCCCCGGCCGGCATTCGGCGCTTTCCCAACCGCAACCATCCGGCTATCCCGGGCGAAACGGGAATGGAGCGCCATGACTAGGGCGATCATGATACAGGGGGCCGGCTCCAACGTCGGCAAGTCCATCATCGTGGCAGGTCTTGCCCGGGCCTTTGCCCGGCTCGGCCTGTCGGTTGCACCTTTCAAGCCGCAGAACATGTCGAATAACGCCGCCGTCACCGTCGATGGCGGAGAGATCGGCCGGGCGCAGGCGCTGCAGGCCATGGCAGCGGGGCGCGACCCCGTCGTCGACATGAACCCCGTTCTGCTGAAACCCGAAAGCGACACTGGCGCGCAGGTCATCGTGCACGGCCGGCGCCTTGCTACGATGAAGGCGAGAGACTATGGCGCGCAGAAGGCGCTTCTCATGCCTAAGGTCATGCAAAGCTACCGGCGGCTGGCCAAAAGCGCGGATCTGATCCTGATCGAGGGCGCCGGCAGCCCTGCCGAAGTCAACCTGCGCGTGGGCGACATCGCCAATATGGGCTTTGCCGAGGCCGCCGACCTTCCCGTAGTACTGATCGGCGATATCGACCGGGGCGGCGTGATCGCCCAACTCGTTGGCACTTTCGCGGTTCTGCCGCGAACCGACCGGGACCGGATAAAAGCTTTTATGGTCAACAAGTTCCGCGGTGATCCGCAGCTATTCCAGGCCGGTCTTGCGGAAGTCACACGCCATACGGGTTGGCCGTCGCTCGGGGTTGTTCCGTGGTTTCCGGACGCCTGGAGACTGCCAGCCGAGGATGTGATGGACATCGCGTCGCGCCCCGGCGGGCCGATCAAGATCGCGGTGCCCCGCCTCGGCCGCATCGCGAATTTCGACGATCTCGATCCGCTCTCGAGCGACCCCGGCATTTCGGTCGAGATCATCGAGCCCGGCCGCCCCCTGCCCGGCGACGCCGCCATGGTGCTCATTCCGGGTTCGAAGTCGACCATCGCCGATCTCGCTTTGTTCCGCGCTAATGGATGGGACATCGATCTTGCGGCGCACCTACGGCGCGGCGGGCACGTTCTTGGCATCTGCGGCGGCTACCAGATGCTCGGCACCGAGATCTCTGACCCAGACGGGATTGAGGGCGACAGCCTGACCGTAGCGGGGCTGGGGCTTCTGGAGGTGTCGACGGTGATGAAACCGGAAAAGCGCCTGTCCCTGACAGCAGCCAGCTACCAGACAAACGGCGCTTCCGTCCCGGTCAGCGGCTATGAGATCCATATCGGAGAGACCAAGGGCCGCGACTGCGAACGGTCCTGGCTGACCGTCGAGGGCCGGCCAAAAGGGGCCGCGAGCGCCGATGGAAAGGTCCGCGGATGCTACATCCACGGCCTTTTCGGATCAGACGAATTCCGCGCCGCGATCCTTTCCGAACTTGGCGTGACGGCCAGTCCGCTCAGCCATCGCCAGAGTGTCGAGAAAACGCTGGATGGACTTGCCAATCACCTTGAGGCTCATCTCGATGTCGATGCGCTGCTCGGTCTGGCAGAGGTCTTGGCCTGACTACTCGATGCCTTTCAGCGCCAGGGCCTGCTGGATCTCCCGCCGAACTATCCGGCGTACGTTCCGGGTGATCCGCTCGCCAAGCTCGCCCTGCAACTCCCGCCTGACGATCTCACCGATGAACTCGCGGAGGAATTCCTCGTCGACGATATCGTAATCCGAAGCCCGCTCTGATTCCGCCTTGACCTGACTCTTGCTTTCGGCAACCTGAGAGCCGGTATCGGGGGCCGAGAGGTCAGGCGATTCCTCGACAACCATATCGGCAGCACTCAAGCGCACGGGCGGATCAGTTACGGCAGCGTCCTCAGGCCCCTCTTGCGCAAAGATATGCCGCGACGGCATCTCTTCGGCATCCGGTTCGCTGCCATCGGGCTCCCATTCCTCGCGGCTGCGAGAAACAGCTGCCTCGAGTTCAGCGATCCGGGCCTCCAGTGCCAGCCGCGAGGACCGGATCGGCGCTTCCAGACCGGGGCTACCCTCGGCGACATGCTCCCATTCGGTGTCGGTTGCAGGAATCGCCGGTTCCGCATCTTCCTCCGGCGCGGCGGGCTTGGCCGAGTCTGACGGGGCGCCTTCTTCTGTCTTGGGAACTGCGCCACCGGCACCGGGCTTCGCTGTCTCGCCCTCCATCACACGCAGCGCCGGGGTCAGGACGAACCGGTCCGTCATCGACCCTGCCGCACTGCGCTTCGCAACGCCTTCATCCGAAATGAGGCGGCGGATCGAACTGAGGACGTCTTCAATTTCGACATTTGTCACTGGTTCGGACATTGAGATCTACCTTTGTCCCACGGTGCGAATAGTAACCACCGACATCCCCGCCTTCAACCTGTTGGTGTTCACGTCACTTCTTGCCAATGCCCTGCAAAACCCGGTCAAGCTTGTCGCCCTGCGGGCTGACACGGTAGGTCGGCGCGGTCTTGACGGCATTGTAATAGGCAGACGCGTCATAGGTTGGAATACCCAGCTTGAGATGATCGACGGTCAACATGCCCATGGCCGATAACAGGCCGTAGATGGCGTTGTAGCGATCGGAATCGGCCAGGATCCGGTTGGCCCGGGCATCGAGCAGTTCCTGTTCGGCGTTGAGCACATCAAGCGTGGTTCGCGCGCCCAGGGCAGCCTCTTCCCGCACGCCCTCGAAGGCCACCGTCGCCGCCCGTATCTGCTGATCGCTTGCCTGAATCGCCGCGTTGGCGACATTCAGACGGGCCCACGACGTGCGGACATTCTGATCAATGGCCAGGCGCGTCAGATGCAATGCGGCAAGGTTTGCATCCCTTCGCGCAGCGGCCTGTCGCGATGCCGAAACCAGCGCGCCGCCGGAATAGATCGGACCGGAAAAGGACAAACCCAGCCGGTGCGCCTCATCGCCGTCGCGGTCCACACCGATCGACGCCGAACCCGTCAGGCTGGGCCGCATCGCCGCGTCGGCCAGTGCAATGCTGAGCTCGGCAACCCGAACATTGCGCTGCGCCTGCAGAATGTCGGGGTGGCGCTGCCTGGCAACAGCGGTTGCCGCATCCTGTGAAGCGGCCGTCGCGGGCGCGGCCGGCAATGGCGACAGCACTCCGGGATAACGCCCGACCGCCGCGCGATATTCTTCCTTCGAGATCGCAAGATCGCCCGTCGCGGCCGCAAGCCCGCTTTGCGCCCCGGCCAGCCGAGCCTCGGCCAGCGACACGTCGGTGCGGGTGATCTCACCGACCTCGAACCGATCGCGCGCCGCTCGCAGCTCTTGCGTGATCAGCCGCAGGTTGTTGTTGCGCAAGTCGACGATCGCGCCGTCGCGCTGAACCGCGACATAGGCCGCAACGGCGCGTTGCAGGACATCCTGCTCGACGCCGATCAGCGCCTCGCGCAATGCAAGCACATTCTCCTTGGCCACGTCGGTGCCAAGCCGGGACCGGCCGAAATCATAAAGGAGCAGGCTGGCCGTAAGTTCCAGATTGGCCGAGATGCCATCGCTGGACGGCGCCTGATCGGCCAAGGAAGAGTAGCTGGCGCTGGCAACATAGTTCAGCACCGGCCGCAGACCGGCAACGGCTTGGGCGACATCCTCGTCGGCAGCGCGCAACAGCGCCCGATTCTGCTCCAAGAGCCCGGAATTTTTGTAGGCCGATATGAACGCATCCGTCAGGGTTTCGGCTTTCGCCGCCGCACCCATTGCGGAAATGACGATCGACAATGCGATGGCCCTGAATGTTGATTTTCCGATCACGGCCGCTCGATCGCCTCCATTCCTTTGGTCCGACCTGATGTTTCGCGCCGAACCGTCAGAGAACAAACGCATTCTGCCGCTCGAAGCCCTTCAGGACCGGCGCGCTTGCGTTAAACGCGAAACGCCAGGTCACATCGCCATCATGCTTGTAGCCGATCCGGCAGACACCCAGCGACCCCTCCATGAAGACGGCGCCTATTCGCCCGCCCTCGCGCAGTTGCGCCACGAGATCCGACGGTACTTGCTCGACCGATCCCTGCACCAGAATGACGTCATAGGGTCCGTGTTTGGCGGCCCCAAAGGCCAGCGGCCCCTCGACCACGGCGACATTGTCCACACCATGTTCGGCCAGAAGACTTTGGGCTTCGCCAACGAATGCCGGCTCTTCCTCGACAGCCACGACGGCCTCGGCCAACTGCGCCACGACCGCACTGGAATAGCCAAGTCCGCAGCCGATATCGAGCACCATTTCGTTGGGCTGAATGTTCAACGCTTCCAGCAGCTTCGCCAGCGTGCGCGGCTCCAGAACAACCCGCCCGCCGCCCAAATCCACATTCTCGCCGACATAGGCAGCCTCGCGTTTGCCGGCCGGAACGAAGGCCTCGCGCGGCACGGAAAGCATGGCGTTGATGATCGGAAACTTGGTCACGTCCGATGGTCGAATCTGGGTATCAACCATCATGGTTCGGCGGGCTTTATAGTCGGCCATTGACTGGGCACTTCCATTCGAACTCTTCCTCGACCTTTTGGCATAGAACCACAGGAGCGGCAACAACCTAGCGCGCGCCGATCGCGTCTTGCGCGGGGTGCGGTCATGGTATAGACCGCCCGAGGCTTCGGCGAGTTGGCGGAGTGGTTACGCACCGGATTGCAAATCCGTGAAGACCGGTTCGATTCCGGTACTCGCCTCCA
>JBFKFZ010000053.1:0-19781 GCA_041633555.1 Paracoccaceae bacterium
CAATTGCGGTTTGGAGCTATCTTCATCGCGACAAGCCTGACTTCTTGATCGCGATCTTCTTGGTTTACGTCACCGCCTCTGGCGGTTTGGGCACGTTGACAGTCAACACGCCGTCGTTGGTTCTCGCCTTGACCGAGCCGGGTCTGTTACGAACGGCAGCGTCATCGCCCGATGGAACGAGTCTGAAGTGTGTTCGATCCGATGGAATTCGCGCCCATCATTTGTTGCCCCATTCGTGCTTCTTGGACTTCTTCTCGCCCTTCACGGTGATCCGGTTGCCGGTCACCTAAGCCTCGATACTGCCCAGCTCGACACCGGGCAGTTCGGCGGTTATGCAAGTCGCATCATCGGTCTCGCTGACGTTCGAGCCCGCGGAAGAATACCCCGGCGTGGTCGGCCAGACCATTGCCGGAATTCTCGCACAGCGTGCCAATCTGCCCACGCGGAGATCCAAACGGAGTATCTTCATCGTCTTTGCCACCAAACCAAGAGGTCGGCAGCAATTTCCTCATAAGGAATTTTATGACCTCCTGGTTACCTCGAAATAACTCTTTTCTGCGTGTCAAAGGGCAGACGTGCATTGATACAGGTCATCCGGGCGAGGCGCTTTGAAATGTGATTCCTCTAGCAATGCCTTCTATGGGCCTTTCATGGGCAGCGTCCGGCGTGCCCCACCCTGATTGGCCGTCAGCCTCGGACGTAGCGCACCATCTGGTCGAGGTCGAATTCCCGGTCGTCTATGATGCTCTGCATCAGATCACCGATCGAGATAACTCCCTCCAGCGTGCCGTCTGATTTGACCGGCAGGTGCCGGATACGGTTATCGGCCATCAGTGCCATGCAGGCCTCTGCGCTGTCCTCAGGTCCGACAAAGATAACCTCGCGCCGCATCACGTCTTGGACCGGGGTCTTGGGCGAGGCGCGACCCTTGAGAAATACCTCGCGCGAATAAAGCCGTTCCGTGAAAATGCCGGCCAGCCCACCGTCATCGCCTAGCACCAGAACTGAGCCGACATCCTTGTTAGCCATCATCTGAAGTGCGTCGAGCACCATCGCATCCATCCCGACAGAATGGATCTCATGGCCTTTGCGCGCCAAGATATCGCGAACCAGCGCCATCACGTGCCTCCTTTCGCGGGCGCTTTACCGATCCGCCCGCCAACGCCATGATCGGCCCAGCGCGCGCCGCCGTCGTTGACTTGCGTCAAAAAATAGATTTAGCCACCCGCTTCCGCATGATGGCGAGCATCCGGACTGGGCGCCTAGGCGGCGCGGCGGCAGGTCCGGTCACGCTGCCGTGGTAGCGTAACGCGAGCGCAGCAGCTGGTAGAGAAGTGCGATCTTGTGATCGGCGCTGCGTCCAAGCAACCAAGTCAGCCAGGCTTGCGGATCGACGCCCTTGAGTTTGACCGTTTCGATGAATGTATTGGCGATGGCTCTGCCGCCGCCTTCGGATGAGACCCTGACTTGAATGTGCCTGGGTTTTCTTCTGCATGCATTGATGTCACTCAATGCGGTGTGCCGCTGCGAAAGGTCTATTGACCGTTGAGATGGAAAGGAGCCCTGCGATGTGTTGGCTTTTTGCGAAGAGGCTACTGCATGTGCATCACGACCTCGGCACCGATTACCGCGCCGTCGAGATCGCGTCAGAGCCGATCTCGGATGACAACTGGGAGCAATTCCTGGATGACGTCGTCTACTCGGTGGACGAGGACTACTGCCTGCTGGTCGAGTCGCTGGCGAAGTATGCAGGTGATGCCCTGGTATAAGGGCTGCCTGCCACCGACCGAAAAGAGGCTCGCGTGTTTGCTAATCTGGACAGCCGATCAAGACTTTACGCAGACACCCTGAGTGAGGCGCTGCGCAAGCTGGATGTCGATGCCGACACCGGATTAACCCTGCACCAGGCCGTGGATCGACAACGGCATTATGGAAGAAATGTACTGACCCGAAAGGCGCGGCGCAGTTGGATGTCGCTGCTGTCCGATCAATTCCGCAGTGTGATCGTCTGGCTTCTTGGCGCCGCAGCTGCGGTATCGGTTCTCACAGGCGACATGGCGGAAGCTTTTGCGATCCTGTGTGTCCTGGTGATCAACACGGCAATCGGTTTCACCACCAGTCTGAACGCGATCCGGTCGATGGAGGCACTGTTCCGGATGTCTGCGTTTAACGCGCGGGTGCGGCGCGACGGGCGGTCGAAGATGCTTCCTGTTGGCGACCTGACGCCCGGCGACATCGTCATTCTGGAAAGCGGCGACATAGTACCCGCCGATCTGCGTTTGCTGGATTGCGCGGACCTTCGCTGCAACGAATCCACCCTTACCGGAGAATCCGTTCCGATTTCGAAGTCCACTGATGCGCTGGATGTCGAGACCGCGGTACCGGACCGAACCAATATGGCGTTCAAGGGAACCGCTGTCACGCGTGGTACCGGCCTTGGGATTGTCGCACTGATCGCGTCCGAAACCGAGTATGGGCGGATTGCGACGTTGGCCCAGTCGCCGGGTGCAGACAAGCACCTCCTGGAAAGACGTCTCGACCGCCTCGGCGAATCGCTGGTCTGGATCACCTTCGCGCTGTCTTCGCTGATTGCACTCGCCGGGTACCTGCGTGGAATGGCCCTTGCTGACATGGCCCAGACCGCGATTGCGCTTGCTGTCGCCGCCGTCCCCGAGGGCCTGCCGGTTGTGGCGACGCTGGCACTGGCCCGCGGTATGCTGCGTCTTGCGCGGCGAAACGTCCTGATTGAACGGCTGTCGGCGGTCGAGACGCTGGGGGCCACCACCATCATTCTTACGGACAAGACCGGCACATTGACCGAAAACCTGATGGCGGTGAGCGGATACCTTCTTGAGGGGCGGGACGTTGCCACTGTCGATACCGAGGTCGTCGAAACGGACCCGCTGTTGAAACGTGCGCTTGAGATCGGGGCACTTTGCACGAGTGCAGAACTCGGCGACAAGGACCGGCAAGGTGTACAGACAGGCGTTGGCGACCCGATGGAACTGGCCCTGCTGCACGCCGCGCGTCAGGGTGGGATCCATCAGGAGGACTTGCGCAAGGAATACCCCACGCAGAATATCAATTCATTCGATCCCGATACCGGGCAAATGGCAACGGAACATACAGCAAGCGGCGGATACCTCACGGCTGTAAAAGGTGTGCCGGAACGCATTCTGCAAAAGGCCGACCGGGTAATGACCGGCAGTGGTGTGCGGGCGTTGTCGGATGCAGAAAAGGCAGACTGGCTGGCGCGTATCGAGGCATCGGCCCGGCGCGGTTTTCGCCTGATCGGTCTCGCCTATTCGGAAGACCGAAAGGCCAACGACACATTGGTCCTTGTTGGCTTTGTCAGCCTTCTTGACCCCCTGCGCCAGGACGTACCCGCGGCAATCCGTCAAAGCCTGACTGCCGGGGTTCGCGTGGTCATGATGACCGGCGATCACCTGGAAACCGCGTCCGAGATCGCCCGGCAGGCCGGGTTGGCGCATGCGGGCGACATCGTTGCGGTGTCAGAGCGGGATTTGGCACAATTGGGGAATGATCAGCTCGACCCGACGGTGTGTCAAAAACTGATGTCGGCCGACGTGTTCGCCCGTGTGTCGCCTGAAACCAAGTTGCGCCTCGTCGAAACCTACCAGGCCGTAGGGCACGTGGTCGCGGTGACCGGCGACGGTGTGAACGATGCGCCTGCGCTGAGGAAGGCCGATATTGGCGTGGCAATGGGCCAGCGGGGCACACAAGTTGCCCGCGACGCGGCCGACATGATTCTCAAGGACGACGCGTTTGCCTCGATCCTCTCGGCGATGCGCCAGGGTCGCGTTATCTTCGCCAATATCCGCCGGTTTGTGATCTACTTGATGTCGTGCAACTTCAGCGAAGTTCTGGTGGTCGGAGTTGCGATCGCGGCAGGCTTGCCATCGCCGTTGCTGCCGTTGCAAATCCTGTTTCTCAACATCGTGACAGACGTATTTCCGGCCTTCGCCCTGGGGCTTGGCGAAGGCGACAGAATGGTGATGAAACGCTCCCCTCGCGACCCCAAAGAGCCCATTATCGGCCGAGCGCAATGGCTGGACATTGTCGTCTTCGGCATGCTGATAACCCTGACGACGCTGGCGGCGTTTTGGGTGGCGCTCGAATGGATGGAACTGCCTACGCCAGAGGCCGCGACAATCGCATTTCTGACGCTCGCACTGGGTCAGCTGGCGCATGTGTTCAACATGCGGGCGCGCGACGAAGGCGGGTTGCGAAACAGCGTCACGCGAAACCCCTATGTCTGGGGCGCGCTTGGATTATGCCTTGGCCTGCTCGCGGCGGCGTTCTACTTGCCCGGCCTGTCTGACGTCATGGCACTTAGCCCGCTGCGCACACCGCTTTTGGCGCTGCCAGTAAGCGTTAGTCTGGTGTTGCTGGTGCTGGGCCAGCTATGGCTGGCAATCACGCCGAATCAAAGAAAGGTCGCCCTAGATTCCGACTAGAACGACCGGCGAAGTGCCATTGCCCCCCGCAGCCGGGTCTCAGCAAGCCGGTTCGCAGCGTGACGCGGCAGCGTCCGATGTTCGCGCGCCTCCTGCAGCACCTCGCGAGTATTGTGACGGATCATTTCGGTGATCGTCGTCATCGCCTGCGCCTCGGTGCCGCCACGGAACTCGACCGACGCACAGATCACCCCGCCGGCGTTCGCGATGAAATCCGGGATCACAAGCACACCGCGCGCGTGTAACATCTGTTCCGCCTTGGCCGTCGCAGGGATGTTGGCGCCCTGAACAATCAGTTTCGCCTTGATAGCACCAGCGTTTGATTTGTCGATGATATCGGGACGGGCGGCGGGCACCAGGATATCGCAATCGGCCAGAATGACCGCCTCGCGATACTCCACTCTGGCGCCGGGATAGGCCTTGACGGAGTCGCCGCCTGCTTTCAGCTCATCGAGCCGGAGCAGATCGAGGCCATCCGCGTTCAACGCACACCCATGCGAATCCGACACGGCGACGATGCAGGCGCCCTTCCGGGCCAGATACCGCGCGGCATGCCTTCCGACCGCACCATAGCCCTGGATCGCCACCCGCGCGCCGTCGAGCGCGACGCCGCTAAACTCCTGCGCCACCTCAGCCGCCGCAGCCACTCCCAAACCCGTTGCGCCGATCTCGTCCAGGGGGATGCCGCCAATCACGCGCGGCAGGCCGACGGCGCGGCCGATCTCATCTTTAACCCAGGCCATGCAGGTCTCGTTCGTGCCCATATCGGGACCCGGGACAAAATCGGTGATCTGGGCGATAGCCCGGGCGAAGGCGCGAATCAGGCCCTGTTTTTCGCGATCAGGCATCGTGGGGTCGGCCATGATCACCGACTTTCCGCCACCGTGCGGAAGGCCCGCAGCGGCGCTCTTCAGGCTCATCGCGCGAGCGAGACGCGCGCACTCTTGCACTGTCACATCAGGCGCCATGCGGGTGCCGCCCAGCGATGGCCCAAGGCTCGTATTGTCGATGACGACGATCGCTCGCAACCGGGCTGCCGGATTGCTGAGATGGATGACCTTTTCCGGACCGAAATCGTCGGCCATATCGAAGATCGCTGTCATGCTTTACTCCCTTGCGTCCCTTTTGGGGCGTTCGAGGTCTTCGCGAACCGCTGACAAGAACCGCGCCGCCTCGCCGCCGGTGGCCGCCCGGTGATCGAAGGTCAGTGACAAGGGCAGCGTGCGGTGGACGACGGGCTGGCCGTTGTCGGCATGCACGGTGTCGGTGATGCGCCCGGCACCAAGGATCGCGACCTGCGGCGGGGTGACGACGAGGGCGGCGAATTCGCCGCCGAGCATTCCGAAGTTGGACAAGGTGAAGGTGGCACCCTTCATGGCGTCGGGTGCGATGGAGCGGTCTTCGACAGAGCGCTTGAGAGCCGCAATCGCGGGACCAAGGTCCGCAGCGTGGCCAGCGTCTCGCAGAACCGGTGTGAAAAGGCCCTCGGGCGTATCGACCGCGATGGCTAGGTCGACGTTGTCGTGCAACTGCCGCCGCTGACCATCGAACCACGCATTCAGCGCGGGTTCCGCGTAGCAGCCCGTCGCAATGGCATGAATCAGACGGGTCGTCACGTCCTCGCCCGAGTCCCAACCAGAGATGTCGGAACGTTCCGTGACCGTTGCGGGCACTACACTGGCATGGGCACGGGCCATTGCCCTGGCCATGCTCCGGCGCACCCCGCTCAAAACCTGACCTGCGGTAAGGCCGGTTGCGGCGGCCTCTACGTCGGCTGACGTGACGGCTTCGCCAGGACCGGTTCCGGTCAGGCTTGCCAGATCCACGCCCATGTCCACCGCCAGCCGCCGGACGGCCGGGGTGGCGCGTGCTCCGGTTCCGGTGCGCAGGGGTTTCGGCGGCGGAGCGGCTGGGCTCTTGGCCAGATCGCCGACAATCGCACCAGCGTCTGTAGCCTTGCCGATGTCGATTTCCACCAATGGCGCGCCGATCTTCACGATGGCGCCTTCGTCGGCGACCAACCGGGTGATTGTGCCGGAAAAGGGCGCGGGCACCTCGACCACTGCCTTGTCGGTTTCCACCGACAACAGCGGCTGGTCAGCGATCACATGGTCGCCCACGCCAACATGCCACGTCACGATTTCAGCGTCTTGCAGGCCTTCGCCGAGGTCAGGCAGCGTGAATGTGCTCATGCGTACTCCATCACATCATGCACCGCTTGCCGAATCCGCTCGGTCGACGGCATGTAATGTGCCTCCAGCCGGGGATAGGGCATCACGGTGTCGGAGCCGGTGACCCGCCGGATCGGAGCCAGCAGGCTTGTCAGGCAATGCTCGGCCAGGTCGGCGGCAATTTCGGCGCCAAGACCGGCGGTCAGGGGGGCTTCGTGGACGATGACGCAGCGCCCGGTTTTCTCGACCGAGGTGCGGAATTTCGCCCGGTCCAGAGGCTTGAGCGAAGACAGGTCAATGACCTCTGCCGAGATGCCTTGGGCTTCAAGCTGATCCGCTGCCGCACCAGTTTCGGTCAGCATCGCCCCCCAACTGATCAGCGTGACGTCGGTACCATTGCGCAGCGTCACCGCCTGCTCAATCGGTAGCGCCTGTCCGTTGTCCTCGACCGTTTCGCTGGTCGCCCGGTAAAGCCGCTTGGGCTCCAGAAACACCACCGGATCGGGATCTCGGATCGCCGCCAGCAGCAGCCCGTAGGCACGGGCGGGCGAACCGGGAATCACCACCCGCAGGCCGGGGATATGCGCCAGCATCGCCTCCATGCTTTCCGAGTGGTGTTCCGGTGCCCTGATGCCGCCGCCGTAGGGCGCGCGCAGGACTAAGGGACAGGTCAGCCGCCCCCGCGTCCGGTTGCGCAAGCGTGCCGCGTGGTTGGTCAATTGGTCTATCGCCGAATAAAGGAACCCCATAAACTGGATCTCGGCCACCGGGTGCAGCCCGTGCGCGGCGGCCCCCACCGCCATCCCGGCGATCACGGTCTCGCTTAGCGGCGTGTCGCGGACACGTGCCGAACCGTAGCGCTGGATCAGCCCGTCGGTGGCGCGGAACACGCCGCCATCGATGCCGATATCCTCGCCGAACAGGATCACGTCGGGGTCGTCGGCCAGCGCACGGCCGAGCGCCATATTGATCGCCTCGATCATCGTGCGCTCAGCCATCGTCGATCTCCTCGGCCAGGGTGGCGATGTCGCGTGGCGCGCTGGCAAAAAGGCTGTCGAACATCGCGCGGGGCGATTCCGGGACGGTCGCCAGATACCGCTCGGCGGCGGCCTCGACCTCATCGCGGCACGAGCGCAGAAGCGTCTCCTCGTCGTCCTTGCTCCAGCCATGTTGTGCCACAAGATGGTTGCGCGTCCGGATCAGCGGCTCGGCCTTCCAGTGCGGGCTGACCTCGGCGTCGTCGCGGTATCGGCTGGCATCATCGGCGGTTGTGTGGTCGCCCAGCCGGTAGCTGAGGCACTCGATCAGGGTGCCGCCCTTGCCGTCGCGCGCACGTTTCAGCGCGCGCTCCGTCGCATCGCGCACCGCTATCACATCGTTGCCGTCGACTTGGATCCCCGGCAGTCCAGCGCCAATTGCCTTGTCGGCCAGCCTTTTGGCATGGGTCTGTTCGGCGCGCGGCACCGAGATTGCCCATTGGTTGTTGTTGATCAAAAAAACGGCGGGCAGGTTCCAGGCGCCGACCACGTTCAGCGCCTCGTAGAAATCGCCTTTCGAGGTCGCGCCGTCTCCGCCCAGTGCAACCGCGACGCCGCGTTCGCCTTTTTGCTGGATCGCAAGCGCGACCCCAGCGGCGTGGGGAAACTGCGACGCGACGGGGATGCAGACCGGGAAATCCTGCCGCGCCTTGGCGAAATCATTTCCGCGCTCGTCTCCACCCCAGTAAAGGAACAGTTCTTTCAATGAAACGCCGCGCCACAACTGGCCGCCGTGTTCACGGAAGGATGGCAGGAACACATCCGCCTCGGTCATCGCACTGGCGACGCCGACGCTGATAGCCTCTTGCCCCAGGCTGGAGGCATAGGTGCCCAGCCGCCCGGTTCGTTGCAGCGCGATTGCTTTGGCGTCGAACGTGCGGGTGCGGACCATGGCCTTGTACAGCGCCCGCAAAATCTCGCCGTCTTGAGCAAAGCCGGGAAGGTCACCCAGGGCCGCACCGGTGGCGTCGAGATAGGCGAGCGGGTCAGGCATGGTCCGCCTCCGCCAACTCTTCGGCCATCATCTGCCGCATCTTGAACTTCTGCACTTTGCCCGTGATCGTCATCGGAAAGCTGTCGACGAGCCTGACGTAGCGCGGGATCTTGAAGTGCGCGATCTGGCCCTTGCAGAATGCGCGGATGTCTTCGGCCGTCGCCGACTGCCCGTCGCGCAGCTTGATCCAGGCGCAGACTTCTTCACCGTATTTCGGATCGGGCACGCCGATCACCTCGACTTGCTCGACGGCGGGAAGTGTATAAAGGAACTCCTCGATCTCGCGGGGAAAGATGTTCTCGCCACCCCGGATCACCATGTCCTTGCTGCGCCCAACGATCTGGAAATAGCCCTCGACATCGACCACAGCGATATCGCCGCTGGCGATCCAGCGGGCCTGGTCGATGGCATCGGCCGTCTTGTCGGGGTCGTTCCAGTATTTCGGCATCACGCAGTAGCCTCGGGTCAGCAGCTCTCCGGGCGTTCCGTGCGGCACCACTCGGCGTTTGTCGTCGACGATCTTGATTTCAGTATGCGGCAGCACGCGGCCCACGGTTTCGACCCGGCGCCGCACGGGATCGTCGACAGAGGTCTGCGTACTGACCGGCCCGGTTTCGGTCATGCCATAGGCAATGGTGATCTGGTCCATGTGCATCTCGCCCATGATCCGCTTCATCAGCTCCGCCGGGCAAGGCGCGCCGGCGATGATCCCGGTGCGCAAGGACGTCAGGTCACGATCGACAAACCCCGGAGTATCCAGTTCGGCGATGAACATGGTGGGCACGCCATGCAGTGCAGTGCAGCGTTCCTTTTCCACCGTTTCCATCGTCGCCTCAGCATCGAACCCGGCAGAGGCAAAGACGATGGTCGCGCCGTGCGCCACGCAGCAAAGCGTACCCAGCACCATGCCAAAGCAATGGTACATCGGCACCGGGATGCACATCCGGTCCTGCGGCGTCAGCTTCATCTGCGCCCCGGTGAACCAGGCGTTGTTGACTATGTTGTGGTGGGTCAGCGTCGCCGCCTTGGGGCGACCCGTGGTACCAGAGGTGAACTGGATGTTGATCGGGTCGTCGAATTGCAGTTCAAGCGCCAACTCCCTGGCCCGCGCCCGTGTCGCACTGGTGGCGAGCGCCTTCATCTCTGCATAGCTCAGGGTGCCGGGTTTGGGTTCATCGCCCAATGTGATGATCCAGCGCAGCGTGGGCACGCGCTCGCACGCAAGCGCGCCCCGTTTGGCGTCGGCCAACTCTGGCATCAACGCGCCCAGCATCGCCACATAATCGCTGGACTTGAAGTCCGGCACCATGACCAACGCCTTGACCCCGACCTGATGCAACGCGAATTCCAACTCGCTCAGACGGTAGGCGGGATTGATATTGACCAGAATAAGGCCGGCCTTGGCGGTCGCGAATTGCAGCACGACCCATTCGGCCATGTTGGGCGCCCAAACGCCGACACGGTCGCCCGGGTCCAACCCCAGGGCGATCAGTCCGGCCGCCACCTCGTCGCATTCCTGGTTTAGTCTGGCATAACTCCAACGTACGTCCTGATAGGGCACAACCAGCGCATCGTTGTCGGGGTGAAGTGCGGCGGCGTTGTCCAGCAACCCGCCGACCGTCAGCCCCAACAGTGGCACTTCCGACGCCCCATGCAGATAACTTGTTGAAGTCCTGTCAGTGCCCAAAATGCGCCTCCATCCTGTCAAAAGCTAGGTTGATGGCATCATCCTCGACGCAGTAGGCCATCCGGACGTGATGCTCGCCCGAGGGACCGAAGGCGCTGCCGGGCGTGACGGTGACTCTGGTTTGGTTCAACAAGTGGCGCGAGAATTGAACAGAGCTTTCATGATCCGCCAAAACGCGCGGAAAGACATAGTAGGCCCCCTGCGGCCGCACATAGTCAAAGACATGCCGCAGGCGGTCCAGCCGTTCGCAAACCAGCGCGCGGCGGCGGTCGAGGATGCGTTGAAAGTCGGCCAGATGCTCGGGTTCGTGTTCCAGCGCCGCCAAAGCGGCAACCTGACTGATGCGGGGCGTGCAGATCAAACTCAGATCGTGGATCTTCACAACCTCCGGCAGCAGAGCCTCGGGCACGACCATGTAGCCCGCGCGCCAGCCGCTCATCGCGTAGGCCTTGGAGAAGGTGAAGAGATAGGCGATGGTGTCGGCAAATTCGGGATCGGCCGCGAGGTTGAAGTACCGATCGCGGTTTTCGTAGGTGAAATGGCTGTAGGGATCGTCGAGCACGATCAATATGCCGTAGTTGCGGGCGATCCGGGCGGCGGCGCGCAGGGTATCCTTCGACAGGATCGCCCCGGTGGGGTTGGACGGCGTCACCAGCACGATGGCCTTGGTACGCGGACCGATCAGACCCGGCAATGCGTCGATGTCCAGTTCCCACCCCTTCGCCTCGTCCATTTTCCAAAACACCGGCGTGCCAGTGTTGAACCGGATCTGGCTGATGTGGGACACAAACCCTGGGTCGGTGACGATCACCTCGTCACCAGGATCGACGATGGCATGGAACAGCGTCTGCAGCCCTTCCATGTTCCCCGCCGAGATCATCACGCGGGTTTCGGGATCGACGCTTTGTCCGGCGCGGCGCTCATGTTCGCGCGCCGCCGCCGCACGTAACTCTGGCAAACCGCCCGGCAGCGCGTACATGCCGACCTGCGGGTCATCTTCCAGCGCCCGCGCCACGGCGTGCCGGACCGGCGCGGGTGTCCGAAACGATGGCAGGCCCCATGCCAGCGAAGCCGCGCCGGGCACCTTTGCGCTGAGGATAGACATTTCCTTGATCGCCGACATCGCAAGGTCGTGCGACCGGGCTGCGATCAAACCTTTTGCTGCTGATGTGGTCTGGTCCACCCTGCTACCTCATTCCCTGCATAGGCTGGCAAATTCGAACGGGTCGGAAGACTTGGCAGGATAGGCGGTTTGGTCGCCGCCGCCTTGTTTCAGATCAATTCTCGTCTCGGGGTGCTGTCGGGATCTGTGTCGTATGCGCTATCGACGGCTTTGCCTGCGCCGCACCCAGTACCAGCACGGGGCAACGCGCCACTCCCAGCAGAAGGCGCAACTGATCGTGGGTGCGCAGTGGGCCGACGGACAGGTCCAGTACAACGACAGAGGCATTCATGCGGCTGATCCGGGACAGAATTTCGACCTCGGAAAAAAGCCACTTGCAATCCAGGCCGTGATCCTCGGGCCGTGGGGGTTCGGGTCCAATTGCGAAGGCGAAGAGGTTTGTGCGCAACGCCTGCGCCAGGTTCTGCGCGAGTCCCACCGCGTCTTGCGACGCTGATTTCGGTGGTGCGATCAGCACCACCCGCCCGGCTTGCCGATGGATTTGCCGGTAACCCAGCAGCAACAGATCCCAGCCCTTGGCCGCGTCGCAGAGCCCGCTGATCAGCTCACCGTGGCGGCGTTCGAACGTCCAGTTCCGGGTCTTGGCTCGCGCCAACCCCGACAAGGAGGCACGGAACGCCCTGGCGTCGCTTTCCATCAATGTCCTAACCTGATGCCTCGTCGGCGCCATAACAAGCATCCCGCTGGATGTCACGACACGCTGCCCCGGCAGATCGACAACCTCGGTCACGACAGTTTCCTCGACCAGCAGGCCGCCCAAGTCGCCCGCCAAAGATTCGGTCAGCCGCTCTGCCAGCCGCAGCCCGCCCAGTGCATCGGCAAAGCTTCCCGCGCCGATCAGCAATCGTTTTGATGGATGCGAATCCGTGGTCATTCGATCTTGCCGTCCTCATCCGGCTTTTCGACGCGCGCAAAGGCTTTTCGCGTCTTGGCGAAGTTGCGCAGCCGGGTCTCGACCAGCGCATTGACCGATCCATCAGGAAACTGGCCAACCGTGCTCCGCGCGCCAGCCTCGGTTCCGGTCAGGATCGCAATTCCCTGATCGATTGTCTCGACCGGGATCACCCGGAATTTTCCGGCTTCTGCAGCCTCGACGACAGGGGTCCGCAGCATCAGATGCTCAATATTCGATTTCGGGATCAACACCCCCTGGTCGCCGGTCAAACCGCGCGCCGCGCATATCTCGAAGAAACCTTCGATCTTTTCGTTCACGCCGCCGATGGCCTGAACTTCGCCGGTCTGGTTGACCGACCCGGTCACCGCCAGACCCTGTTGGATCGGCAAACCCGACAGCGCCGAGAGCAACGCGTAAAGCTCGGCCGACGAGGCGCTGTCGCCCTCGATGCCACCATAGCTTTGCTCGAACACCAGACTGGCGTGCAGCGAAAACGGCACGTCAAGCGCGTAGGTCGAGGTCAGATATCCCGACAGGATCATCACCCCTTTGGAATGCAGCGGCCCGCCCAGATCGACCTCACGCTCGATATCGACAAGCTTGCCAGTGCCCATCCGCACCCGGGCGGTGATCCGTGACGGGCGCCCGAACCGGTAACCGCCCAGACCGATGACCGACAGCCCGTTGATCTGGCCAACCTTCGCTCCATCCGTGTCGATCAGGACGGTCTTGCGGATGATCGCCTCTTGCATGCGGTCCTTGATCCGCGAGTCGCGCCTTTCCTTTTCGGTCACCGCGCGGTCGACATCGCTGTCTTCGATGTGGTCGCACTCGCGGCCTGCGGCGTAGTGATCAGCCTCGCGGATCAGATCGGACAGCCTTCCCAGCCGCAGCGACAGCTTCAGGCTGTCATCGGCCAGACGCGTCGCCTCGTCCAGCAGACGCGCAACGCCTTTGGCGGTCATCGGGCGCAGGCCCTCGCGCACGGCAAATGCCCCAACCAAACGGGCGTACAGCACAAGGTTGTCCGCGGTGCGGTCGATCACATCCTCAAAATCCGCCTGCAGCTTGAAAAGCTCGCTGAATTCCGGGTCCAGCAGCACCAGAAGCGCGTGCAACAACCGGTCGCCCACCAGCACCACACGCACGTCCAGAGGGATGGGATCGGGCTCCAGCGAGGTTGTCGATACCAAGCTCAACCGATCCGCCATCGACGTGATGGTGATCGCCCGGTTCTTCAGGCAGCGCTTCAGCGCATCCCAAGCAAAGGGCTCGCTTAGCACCCGGCGCGCGTCCAGCACCAGATAGCCGCCATTGGCCCGGTGCAGCACACCTGGCCGGATCATGGTAAAATTCGTCACCAGCGAGCCCATTTGCGAGACATGCTCAATGCGCCCCGTAACCCGGTCGAGCGTCGGCAATTCCTCTGTCTCGACCGGCGCGCCGACGCCTGTTTCACTGTCCTGCGAGACCATGACGTTCACGACATAGCGGTCGAATGCCTGTTCGCGGTGGTACTTTCGGATCGCTTCGGGGAAGGGGCCTTCGTGGTTCTGGTCGTCCATCTGCAAGAACAATTCCGCATTCGCGATGATGTCCTGATGCACAGTTTCCAGATAGTCGGACACGGCTTGAATGTCTTGCAAATCCTTACCGACCTCGGCCACGCGCGCGGACACGGCGCGTTCGGCCATCTTAGCATTCAGGTCCTCGACCCGTTTGCGATACTCTTTCGCCAGTTTCGGCGCCTTGCGCAGCACCGCAGCCAGATCCTCTTGCAGGCGCGCGATCTTTTCGTCGATCTGCGCCTGTTCCTCCTTGTCGAGCTTCTGGTAGTCCTCGGCCTTGACCAGATTGCCATCGCGGATCGCGGTCAGCATGAAACCCATCGGCGTACGCAGCAGGGCGATATCCTCGGCCTTGGCACGGTCGGCGAAATCCGCCATTGCCGATTCCTGCGTTTCGCCAAGTTCCTGTTCAATGGCGCGGCGTTGGGTCTGGTATTCCTCCGACTCGAACAGTGCCGGTATGTCATTGGCCAGATCATCGACCAGGTTTTGCATGGTGTGTCTAAGGGCAGTTGCCGTTCCCGGCGGCAGACACAGGGCTTTCGGTTTATGCGCGTCCTCGAAATTGTTCACATAAACCCAGTCCGGCGGCAGTTTCCGCGTCGCGGCCGTTTCGGACAGCAGCGTGTTCACCGCCGTATGCCGACCCGTGCCTGTGAGTCCCAGGACAAAAAGATTGAAATCGCGGTGCCGGATTTCCGAGGACAGACAAATCGCATCCAGAGCACGCGCCTGGCCAATCAGTCCGGCTTGTTCGGTGAGATCCTTGGTCGATGCAAAGGGAAGCGATGCCGGATTACAGCGCTGTCGCAGTTTGTCAGCGGATAGACCGTTCATGTCGTTGCCCTTCGATCCCTGCTTTCTTTGCATATCAACTCACGATAAATCATGCTCGCGCAGCTGTTCCGTGGGAATGATCTCAATCAAGATCAGTACATTCCTTGCAGCAGCGAAGCGCCAAAAGCTGCAAGTGGGTTCCCTGCGGGACTCGACCTTTGGCCATTTAGGTTTCGCAGTGGTTTGCTTGAATAACGGCTTCTGTCGCGGCGTTGCAGCGACGATATTTCTGCGAGCGCGCGCAGCGGACTCATCTTCTCCTGGGTCATGGGAACCTCCTGTTTGATTGAGAAACCTCAATCGTCGGGCAGCTCCGTCACATCGCAAAATTAGCAAGATACTGGGGCGGTTTACTACGCCAGCCACAAGCGACAGTGCCGCGAGAACGGCTTAGTCCCAGTGCCTAAAGCAGACACCGATCTTCGGGAGGACGGCCCAGACCGGCCATTGATGCGAGGCTTATTGGCGCATCTTGATACCGTTCGTTCGACGCACGCGCACCCAGGGTGTTAGTAGCAGAGGAAATCAGCCTTGTGCTCATGCGGTATTTGGCCGGCTTCCTGGACCTCACAACCGATCAGAGTTCATTTTCCTTTGCCTTGCCAAATACCGCGAGTTCGGTTCGGGCGATGCGGCGCATGATCTTGAAGATGTCGTCCAGCGTCTCGGTCAACTCGATCTCGCGGGAATACGTGTGTAGCCGCCGCGGTTCATTGGCGCCAAGGCGTTCAATTTCGTGCACCGCGAAATCCTCGATGAGCGCCGAAAAGCCCTCCTTCATCTTTCGCACCTTCGCGGCGCACCCCGGGTCCTGATCGTGAAGCGATGCCAAGACCCCGTCCAGAGCGTTGACGACCTCTTGATGCAGGCCCGCAATAACCGCCGCCGTGGTCGGGCTGATCACGACGTTCTCGTTGATCCGTTTTCGGGCCGATGTGACCATGCCTGTAGCAATCAGATCGCCAACGTGCTCCAGATCGTTTGCGATCCTCACAAGGCCCATCAGCAGTTTCGATTGATCGGCGGGCAGACTGCTGAGGCTGATCTTGCGCATGTAGCCGACGATTTCGCGGTGCAACAAGTCGACGGGCCGGTCCATGACCCGCAGCCGGTCGATCTCGACCTGGCTGCCGGTGGTGATGGCGGGAACCGCCGCAGCCAGCATGTCGCTCACCAACTCGCCGAGGTGCAAGAGCTCCAGCCGGACCGCATCGATCGCGATGGCGGGCACGTCGAGGAATTTCGTATTGAGATGTTTCGGCGCAAAGCGCGGTTCCGGCCGGGCCTCGCGGTCGGGCACCAGCCATTCGACAAGCCGCGTGAACTGGCCGGTGAACCCGATGAACAGGATCGCGTTAATGACGTTGAAGAAGGTGTGCACATTCGCCAACTGGCGCGGGATTCCGTCGCCGCCGGTTGCTGCCTCGGCAGTCGAGACCAGACGCGCCAGAATTGCCAGTTCCTCGACAAAGCCGATCCAGATCAGGACGCCGGCGATGTTGAAAAGCGTGTGTACCAAGGCCGCGCGCACCGCCTCGCGCGGTGTGCCGATCGAGGCCAGAAGCGCGGTGACGCAGGTGCCGATATTGGCGCCGAGCGCCAGCGCCACCGCCGGTTCCAGCGCGATCAGCCCCTGACCCGCCATCACGATCAGGATGCCCGTCGTGGCTGAGGAAGACTGCACCAGGGCGGTGAAACCCGCCCCCACCAGCGCAGCCAAAGCCACGTTGTCAAGTGACAGCATGAAACCAAGGAAAGGCTGGTAGCTGCGCAAGGGTCTCATCGCCTCCGACATGATCGCCATGCCGAAGAACACCATGCCGAGACCCAGAAAGACGCGCCCGTATTCGCGTGTCGCCTTGCGCTGGGCGACGAAGGACACGAAGAACCCCAGCGACAGGACCGGTAGGGCCAAAACCGTGACCTTGAATGCGAGGATCTGCGCGGTGATCGTGGTGCCGATATTGGCGCCAAGGATCACAGCGACGCTCTGCGCCGTCGTCATTAGCCCGGCAGAGATGAACCCGACCAGCAAAACAGTGGTGATCGAGGACGACTGAATGATCGCGGTGATCGAGGCGCCGGCGACAAGCCCCATCAACCTGTTGCCTGTCATCCGCGCCAAGATCGTCCTCATTGACGCGCCCGCGACCTGCTTTAATGCGCGCGTCATGATTTCCATCCCGAAGAGGAACAGAGCCAGACCACCGACCAGCCCGGTGGAAAGCGCCAGAGTATCAAGATCTGCGGTCATGGCGTGCCATCATACCGCGGATCATGAATAAGAACATCGCCGACAGAATTGCGGCCAGCGGCTCCATGATAATCTGGGTTCGCCGTCGATCCCGCAATGCGGCGTGTCCACAGCTGCGGGTCTGGCGATACCCGCCTTGACTTGAACTGAGAGCACTTGCCGCGGCTCTCAACGGCGTTCGGTATTGAGCCACGCCAGCGCGCTTACCAGGTCAGCCAGCGCCGCACGAACGGGTTGCGCCCCCACACGAGGACAGGGCGCAGTTCACCCCCAAGAAGAATGGCTATTGCGCAAGGCACACTGATCGCCAGTTGCCAAGGCCCCAGCGGCGCGGTGCCAAAAAAGATATCGAACGCAGGGACATAGGCGATCAATCCCAGCAGCAAAAGCTCGGTCCCGATCCCGACTCAGACTAGGCCGCTGCGGAAAGCCCCAACCGCCAGAAGGCTCTGCCGTCGCATCCGGCAGATGATCACGTCGGCAATCTGGCAGATGATGATCGAGTCAAAAAAGCGGTGATCGCGGTGCTGCATAGCGGGTCGTCGCGGGTCAGTTCCTGCCCCCAAAACCTGCCACCGGAACAGAGAATCACAAGATTCGAAATGAACCCGGCGGTCGCATGCAATATGCCCACGACACCTCAGCTCATTGTCGGCAAGCCGCAGGTCAAAAGCCGCTCTGACCGCTACCACGGGCCGCGCTTCATCAAGTGGTTTTCAAGAGGCGCTGCGCCGAGGCCTAGCGCGGGTACGATATCAGTGCCGAAGTCGATGAAGTTGATAGGGATCACCGCCAAGGGCAGCGGGATGTCCGATTGCACGAAGGCGATGAACGACGGTATCTCGGGGATATGCAATGCGAGGATATCGGCAACGAATTCAGTGATGTTGTCGAATACCGTGCGACCGTCCTCGATGGCGCTGACGACGGACAGGGCGGAGCCGCGTCACGAGTCTGGGCCTGAACGCTTTTTCGGGCCACGGACATTGCCCCCCCTTTCGTTAGACCCTCAAAGTACGTTGAGTGTTGTGACATGGTCCGTCGCCGTCTTTGACTTAAGCAAATGGAATAAACTCGGAGGTCATGTTGTCGAAGAGGTCCGGCGTGGTGGGTCGCGGACGCTGACAAAAGTAATAGTGCCTCTCTTTTCTGCAGCGTCGTGAAAATGCGATATGTTTGTCATTATGCGTATTTCGACATTAAATGTCCAAAACCTCAGACTCATGAGCACAGACGGCGGCAGTTACCTCCATGGAGCTTGGGATTCTGACAGCCCAGAAGACAAAAACCTGGACCCGATTGACCGTAGGCTGACCGCCGAACTTCTTAAGGAAGCCGATGCAGATGTCGTTGCTTTACAAGAAGTTTTCGATCTCGAAACACTCGACTATTTTCATCAGAACTACTTTCTCGCGACAGGAGCGCAGCCGTATCCGAGACGTATTTGCCTGCCTGGCAACGACGGCCGCGGCCTTGATGTCGCGGTGCTTTCTCGTCGGAACGTGACCGCGATACGCAGCCATGCGGCCCTCACTTTGGGAGATGTGGAAATTGAACCGCCCAATGGCGTTAATCCAGACCTGCCGGTCTTTCGGCGCGACTGCTTGATGATAAGGATCGGTCCGTTAACGCTATTTGTTTGTCATTTCAAGTCAGCACATCCAGATGCAGCCATGGCCTGGACCACCCGCAGACTCGAAGCGCTTGCTACCCGCCGCCTAATCGAACGCTACTTCCGGGATCCCGCGAAAGACCTTTGGCTCATACTTGGCGATCTGAACGAGCCCAATGACTCGGGTGTGGGCAGCGCCCGCGCAATCGCGCCACTTGAAACCGGCTTCGCGGTCGATCTGATGAATCGCGTGCCCAAGAACGACCGTTGGACCTATTACGACAAACATTCCGGCCTGTACCATTGTCCGGAAGCATTTCTGGCTTCTCCAGAGGTTGCCAGACGCTGGCCGAATGCCGAACCGGTCGTGTCTCGGGAGGGCTTGGGAATGGAAACTGAGCGCTTTCGCGGCCCCCGACTGCCTGGCGTGGGAAAGCACAGACCCCACGCGAGCGATCATGCCGCGGTGACCATCGATCTTTCCGGACTGTAACGGTACTAAACGGAGCAATCTCAAATGTCATTGTCCGTCGTAGGAGAGTGGCGGCGACACCGCTGTTACTGTCGCGCCAAACAAGGCTCCGGAGCGACTCCGTTAGAGTTCGCGGAACGGCAGAATTAACACCTTCACACGCCAACCTGTGGAATGATGTTCGGAGAGATGTGTCCTGCACGGGACGGTAAACTGCGCGATTTCTCGCTGCAAGCTACGAAAGCCATTGTTCAATTACTTCCTGAATCCAACAAACGGAATGACGCCACCCCTACTTTGCCTCTGGGTCATTGATTTGTGTCAAGGTGCTGTAGTCAGTCCTTGCATAGTCCATGATCCTTCGATTGCGGCGATCGCCGTGTAACAAACGAGCAAAACTAGCAATCAAGAAGCTGGTGGACGCCGGTTCATACACTATGCCCCGGTGGGAACGCGCTAGGCGCTACACACAGCGCCGACACTGGCTACGGACCGCCCGACATTGACGCTCATCATGGCATGCACTCCATCAATCGAGCACTATCGAATCGCGTTTTGGGAATGTGAGTTCCAATGTCACAGACGCGCTAGAG
>JBFKFZ010000054.1:0-19717 GCA_041633555.1 Paracoccaceae bacterium
CGCAAGTCCGGTCCAGTGAAATCCTCTCGCAGTGCTAAAGCCCGTCCCATAACCGTCTCCCGCCAGTTTTGGGCAGTGAGTCAGAAAACGCCAGAAAAGGGAATCCCCCGCGAGAGAGTCAGCGTCAGCGCAAGTTGGTATTAGCCTTCGCTAGCAGAGGCCATCTGGCAAGAGTAGCGCGCCTCGTCCCGAACGGTGGAATGGCCCCGACCCGCCGCCCGTATATCCTCGGAAATGCTGCGTCGGTGACGGATGTCCGCTCCGACGACACCGCGGCGCCGGGAGGCGAAACACACGGTAGAAGCGGTGCTTTCAAATTTGACGCCCGTATGCAGCGACTGAAAATATCTGCGTGCTCATGTTTGGCCAGAAAGCCTAGAAGCGGTCGTTCCCCGTTTGCATCACCCCGAATTTCCTACCTCTCATAGCTCCCGGAACGTTTTCTCCTGCCGGGCGGTCCAGCGGACTGAGAGGTGATGTGCCTCCTGGGAATCGGTCTCGGAGGTCACGACTCCCTGATCGTAGAGCCAGGCGCGTTTGCGGCCGTCGCTGAACGGCAATTCGATGATGGCGTCATGGCGCACTTCGGAAAGCGTCGAGGAGACGGCGCCGAGGAGCGGCTCAAGCCCCTCTCCGGTCAGCGCCGAGAGCGCGAAGACGCCGTCAGTCCGCTCGGCCTGAACCTGCAGGGCGGCGCGCTCGTCAGGCGGGTAGTTGTCGATCTTGTTCCAGACCTCCAGCAGCGGCGCTTCCTCGGTGACGCCGAGATCCTTCAAGATCGCAGCGACATCCCCGGCCTGTTCGCCGCTTTGGGGATGGCTGATGTCGCGGATATGCAGGATCAGGTCCGCGGTCAGCACCTCTTCCAGCGTGGCGCGGAAGGCGGCGACGAGCTGCGTCGGCAAGTCGGAGATGAAGCCCACCGTGTCCGACAGGATCACCCTTTGCCCCGAGGGCAGCTCGATCGCGCGCATGGTCGGGTCGAGGGTGGCGAAGAGCATGTCCTCAGCCAGCACGCTGGCCCCCGTCAACCGATTGAACAGCGTCGATTTGCCGGCATTGGTGTAGCCGACCAGCGCCACGATCGGGAACGGCACTTTCTGGCGCGCCGCGCGGTGCAATTCGCGGGTCTTTACCACCTTGGCCAACTGCCGGCGGATCCGGGTGATCGCCTCGTCGATGGCGCGCCGGTCGGCCTCGATCTGGGTCTCGCCGGGACCGCCGACAAAGCCCAGTCCGCCGCGCTGGCGTTCGAGGTGGGTCCAGGCCCGCACCAGCCGCGTGCGCTGGTAGCTGAGCGCGGCCAGTTCCACCTGCAGCACGCCTTCGCGGGTTCGGGCGCGATCGGCGAAAATTTCCAGGATCAGCCCCGTCCGGTCCAGGAGCTTGACGCCCCATTTCTTTTCGAGGTTGCGCTGCTGCACCGGCGTGACCGGCCCGTCGACCAGCACGAGGCCGATCTCCTGTTCCTCGAAGGTCCGGCCGAGTTCCTGCAGCTTGCCGCTGCCGAACAAATGCCCCGGCTGCGGCTTGGCGAGGCGCACGACGTCCGAGCCGACGACCTCGAGATCCGGCAATGCGGCGGCCAGCGACACGGCCTCTTCCAGCGCCGGGCCGGGGGCGCGGCGGTCTCGGTCAGCCTGAAGATACGGGTGCAGAACCCACGCGCGCATGACGCGCGCGCCATGTTCCATCACGACGCGTCTTCACCGTCGTAAAGGCTGATCGGCTGCGACGGCATGATCGTGGAGATCGCGTGCTTGTAGACCAGCTGTGACTGGCCGTCGCGGCGCAGCAGCACGCAGAAATTGTCAAACCAGGTGATCACACCCTGAAGTTTCACGCCGTTGATCAGAAAAATCGTGACCGGAACCTTGGTCTTGCGAACGTGATTGAGAAATGCATCCTGTAGACTTTGCTTGTCGGCAGCCATAGCTATTCGCCTCTTCGTTGCGCGGTTCTGTTGCGTTCTGCCCTGCGGCGGCAGGCGGTTGACGTATTTCCTTCAAGTATGTCGTGCCTGCGGACGACATTCCAGCCCAAAAAACAGGCTATTAAGCGCAGATGGGCGGCACGCGGCCTAGCGGCGCCAGAATTCGGGGTTGAGCAGCGCGATCAGGGCCAGAGTTTCGAGCCGGCCGACCACCATGGCGATGGCGGCAATCACCTTGGCGCTGTCCTGAAGGCTGGAATAGGTCAGCGCACCGTCGCTTGCCACGGGCAGGATCGGACCGGTGGTGGAAAGTGACGCAACCGCGACTTTCGTCGCCATTTCAAAGGTCAGGCCGGCGGCCGAGAGCGCCAGCGTCACGGCGGCGATCGATATGCCCAGCAGCATGAAGGAGATCCAGGCGACATAGGCCCCCTGCCGCCGCAGCCGTCGCGCGGCGGCACCGGAGCCGCCGACGGAACTCGGATGCACCAGTTTTTCCATTTCGCGCGCGCCATGCCTGTAAAGCGCGTAGACCCGCAGCAGCTTGACCCCGCCCGCCGTTGTCGCCACGCCGCCGCCGACTAGCGACAGGCCCATCAGGATCAGGCCGGGCGTGCCGAGGCCGGACCAGCTTTGTGCCTCGGCCCATGCGGTCGAGACGAAGCCGGTCGTCGTGAGAAACGACATCACCGTGAAGATCGCCCCCCAGAGCGCCTGGCTGGCGGCCGGGATGTCGCTCATCTCGTCCACTTCGTAGGCCCCGAACCAGTGGCGCAGGAACAGGAGTGCCGGAACCACCACGACCAGCGCCATGCCCATGCCGAATTCGGGGTCGCGGGTCAGGCGGCGGATGCCGGTACCGGGCAGATCGACCGAGAAACTGGCCCGCGACAGGGCGAAGACGAGAAACAGGCAGATCAGGGCCTCTCCGGCGACGCCGGCCCCGGCACTGTCGAAACTGGGAAGCGGCGTGATGCCGCTGGTCGAGAGCGTCGACATCGCGTGACAGAGGGCGGCAAGCGGGGTTGAACCGGCGATCAGCAGCGTGATCCAGAGCACAACCGTCAGACCGGCATAGATCGGGAACAGGCGTATCGCGTAGCGCTGCAGCCGCAAGGTGCTGTCGGCGGCCCAGATATCCACCGACGACTGCATCGGGCCGCGCCCGGCCTCGTGCGGCGCCAGAACCTCGTAGCCTCCGAGGTTCATCGGCGCCAGGATGGCCGCGGCGGTGATCCAAACGAAAAGCCCGCCCATCCAGCCCACCTGCGCGCGCCAGAGATGCACCGATCCCGGCAGCCGCTCGGCGTTGAACAGGGTTGCCCCGGTGGTCGTCAGGCTCGACACCATCTCGAACCAGGCATTCAGGTAGGTGGTGTCGGGCACGGTCTCGACCACTGGCACCGCCAGCATCAAGGGCAGAAGCGTGAAGGTGCCGACGAGCGCCAGCAAGTGACTGCGGGCCTGCTGATGGATGACGGTGGTGGCCGTGGCAAGCGCGATCATCGCGGTCAGGATCAGGAAGATCGCGCCCGACAGCGCGAATGCCCGCATTGCGTTCCAGTCGCCAACGGCAGCGGCATGTGCGGCCGGCACCGACATCGAGGCCGCGCCGATCCCCATCAGGATCACCATGAACGGCAGTTGCAGGAGGCGGCCGAGCATCAGAAGAAGTCGATCGAGACCTGCAGCAGCCGCTCGACCTCCGGTACGTCAGCGGCCATCGAGAAAATGGCGATTATGTCGCCCTCTTCGATCCGGGTCGAGCCGGTTGGCTTGACGATCCTGTCGCCCTTCATCACGGCGCCGATCAGCACGCCCTCGGGAAAGCCGGTGTCGCGGATCAGCTGGCCCGAAATGGGCGAGGTCGACAGGACCTGCGCCTCGATCACCTCGGCCTCGGCATCGCCGACGGAATAGACGCCGCGCACCCGCCCGTGACGGATATGGCGGAGGATCGAGGAAACCGTGGTCGAGCGCGGGTTGATATGGGCGTCGATGTCGAGGTCGCTGAGAATGGGCACCAGCGTCGGGTCGTTGACAAGGCAGATCGCCATCTCGCAGCCCATCGACTTGGCGCGCACGGCGGCAAGGATGTTGGTCTTGTCGTCGTCCGTCACCGCAAGGATCGCATCGGCGCGGTCGGCGCCCGCCTCGGTCAGCAGTTCGATCGCCAGGCCGTCGCCGTTCAGCACGATGGTGCGCTCCAGCGCGTCGGCAGCTTTCTCGGCCACGACCCGGTCCCGCTCGATGACCTTTGCGCGGATCCGGTCGGTACGCTTTTCAAGCGCCTTGGCGACGGCCAGGCCGACATTGCCGCCGCCGAGGATGACGACGCGCTCTTTCTTCTTGGTGGACTTGCCGAAAATCTCCAGCGTTCGGTTGAGGTCCCCGGATTCGCAGAAGACGTAGACCTCGTCGTCCGGAAAAAGCTGGTCACCGGCGTCGGGCACGAATAGCCGGCCGTCACGGCGGACACCGACAACGATCGCCAGAAGCGTCGAAAAGAGGTCGGTCAACTGCCGCAGCGGCGTGTTGATCACCGGGCAATCCTCGTCCAGCGCGATGCCGATCAGTTGAGCTTTTCCGCCCATGAAACCCTGGGTGTCGAAGGCCGAGGGCGCGGCAAGACGGCGCAGGGCGGCCTCGGCGACTTCCCGTTCGGGGCTGATCACCACGTCGATCGGAACATGGTCGCGTCGGTAGATGTCGGAATAGATCGCGGTGTGATAGCTCTGGCTGCGCAGGCGCGCGATCTTGCGCGGCACGGAGAAGACCGAATGCGCGACCTGGCAGGTGATCATGTTCACCTCGTCCGAATAGGTCGCGGCGATAATCATGTCTGCGTCGCGCGCACCGGCGCGGTCGAGCACTTCCGGATAGCTGGCGAAACCGGCCACACCCTGCACGTCCAGCGTATCGGTCGCGCGGCGGACGAGATCGGGATTGTTGTCGACGACGGTGACATCGTTCTTCTCGCCCGAGAGGTGCCGGGCGATCTGCCAGCCGACCTGACCTGCGCCACAGATGATGACCTTCATCGCCGAATTCCTTTGCGAAGACCGGACCTATCGCATGGCAGAAGCCGGATCAGGCGTCAATCTTCCGCCTCTCCGACATAGGCCATCCGGCCGCCAGATTTCGTCGAGGTCACGACACCGAGCGATTTCAGCTTGCGGTGCAGCGCGCTGCGCTCCATGCCGACGAATGTCGCGGTGCGGCTGATATTGCCGCCAAACCGGTTGATCTGGGTCAGCAGATATTCCCGCTCGAAAAGCTCGCGCGCCTCGCGCAATGGCAAGGTGGCAAGGCTGCCGGACAGCACCACGCGGCCATTTTCGTCGGCCTCCTGCTCGCCCGACGGCAACTCGTTGGCGGTGATCGGGCCAGACGTGTCGCCCAGGATCAGCACGCGCTCGATGATGTTCTTCAGCTGCCGCACATTGCCCGGCCAGAGCATGGTCTGCAACAGCGCGATGGCCTCGTCCGACAGCTGGCGCAGCGGCATGCCTTGCGCCTTGTTGAAACCGGCGATGAAATGCTCTGCCAGTTCGGGGATATCCTCGCGCCGTTCCTCCAGCGAGGGCACCGAGATCGGCACGACATTCAGCCTGTGAAACAGCTCCTGGCGGAAGGTCCCGGCCTCGATCTCGGCCTCGAGATTCCGGTTGGTGCTGGAAATCACCCTGATGTCGACGCGGACATTGGCGGACCCGCCGACGCGCTGAAACTGCTGGTCGACCAGCACCCGGAGGATCTTGGACTGCGTGCCCGAAGGCATGTCGGCAACCTCGTCGAAATAGACGACACCGCCGTTGGCCTGTTCCAGAAGTCCCGGCTCTACCCCGCGCTCGGGGCTTTCGCGCCCGAACAGGACCTCTTCCATCCGGTCCGGCTCGATCGAGGCGGAACTGACGCTGACGAAGGGCGCGGTCGAGCGGTTGGAATTGGCGTGGATATAGCGCGCGGCCACTTCCTTGCCGGAGCCGGCGGGGCCGGTCAGCATCACGCGGCCGTTCGACTTGGTGACCTTGTCGAGTTGCGATTTCAATGTTTTGAAGGCCGAACTTGATCCAATCATTTCGGCAGAGGTCACATCCTTGCGGCGCAATTCCAGGTTCTCGCGGCGCAGGCGGCTGGCCTCCATCGCGCGTCGGATCACCACCATCAGCTGGTCGATGTTGAACGGCTTCTCGATGAAGTCGTAGGCGCCTTGCTTGATCGCGGCGACGGCGATCTCGATATTGCCGTGCCCCGATATGATCACGATCGGGATCTCGGGATTGTCGCGCTTGACGGTCTTTAGGATGTCGATGCCGTCCATCTCGCTGTCCTTCAGCCAGATATCGAGGATCATCAGCGCCGGGGGTTCCTTGGTCACTTCCCCCATGCAGGCGTCGGAATTGGCGGCGAGACGCGTGGTGAAGCCCTCGTCCTTGAGGATATCCGAGATCAGCTCCCGGATATCACGCTCGTCGTCCACGATCAGAATATCACCCATGACTGCACATCCTTATTTCATTCCTTCTTGTTCGCGGGTCGGTTCGGTCAGCGCCGCCTTGCCGAGCGGCAGGCTGATCTCGGCCCGGGCGCCCCGGTGGTCCGATTTGACATCAAACGGTTCAGCGTCGGTGAGGATCAGGCTGCCGTCATGCTCCTCGATGATCTTCTTGACGATCGGCAGGCCAAGCCCGGTGCCTTTTTTCCGCGTCGTCACATAGGGCTCGAAAAGGCGCGCCCGGTCCTCTGGCAGACCGATGCCATTGTCGGAAATCGCGATGGTCACCGTTTCCTCATCGGCTTCCATCGTGACGCGGATCTCTGGTGCGTGATCCTCTGACGCGCCTTTTCCATGATAAGTTTCAATAGCTTCGCCGGCATTCTTGATCAGGTTTGTCAGGGCCTGACCGATCATGGTCGCATCGAGTTCGGCCGGAAGCGGCGTGGTGGGAATATCGGCGACCAGCTTGACGCCCGGCATCGCGCTTTCCTGCAAGTGGACGGCATCGCGCACCAGCTTCGCCAGATCGACGGCGCGGCGCTCGGGTTCCGGCATCCGCGCGAATTTGGAGAATTCATCGACGATGCGGCGCAGGTCTCCGGTCTGGCGGATGATTACGTCAGTATATTGCGTCAGGTCCTCGCCCAGATCCCCGACCACCGGCAAGAACTTGCGTTTCAGCCGTTCCGCAGAGAGCTGGATCGGGGTCAGCGGGTTCTTGATCTCATGTGCGATGCGGCGCGCGACATCGCCCCAGGCGGCCATGCGCTGCGCCGATACAAGGTCAGTGACATCGTCGAAGGCCACGACGTAGCCTTCGAGTTCGCCATCGGCGTTGCGGCGGGTGGCCATGCGGACCAGGAGGTTTTCCAGCTTGCCCCGCCGTCCGACCTGGATTTCCTCTTGCGCCACTTCGGCGCCGCTGGCGCGCAAGCGATTGAAAAGCAGCCCGAATTCCGGGACGGAATAGGTAATATTCGTCGACTGCCCCGCTTCTTCGGGCAGTTCCAGCAGTCTCTCGGCAGAGCGGTTGACGAAATCGACCCGCCCGGATTCATCAAGCCCGACGACCCCGGCCGTGACCGACGAGAGGACCGAGTCGAAAAGCCGACGCCGTTCCTCGATCTGGCGGTTGTTTTCCAGCAGCGTGTCGCGCTGGCCTTTGAGTTGCCGGGTCATCTGGTTGAAGATACGCCCGAGCATGGCAATCTCGTCGTCGCCCTCCTCCTCGATCACCTGCACATCCATGTCGCCGGCCCCGACGCGCTGCGCCGCCCCGGTCAGCCTGCCGACCGGGCGCGACAGGCGTTCGGCAAACCACAATCCCAGCCAGATCGCGGCGAGGATCAGGATCAGCGCGAAACCAAGGTAGAGAAGGCCGAATTCGAACAGCAGCCGCCCGCGCTCGCTTTCGAGCTGGTTATAGAGCCGCACCGTTTCCTGGGTTTCATCGAGCAGGCTGAGAATCTCGCCATCGACATCGCGGCTGACATAGAGATAGCGGTCGATGAAGTCCTCAAGCGCCACGAGCGCGCGGAATTCGTTGATCGACCAGTCCTGGATGACGACCGTGTCCCCGGCGCGGGCATTGGCCAGATCGACCTCGGAGGGGCGCTCGTAATCGAAGAGGTAGGACCGTTCGCCGCGGGCGCGGATCTCTCCTGCCCCGTCGATGACATAGGCCTCGCGCAGGCCGCGCTGGATCTGCGCCTGGCCCTGGGTCAGCATCTGGCGCACGTCGCCGTCGGACACGAAGAACCGTTCGCGGCGGTTGGCATTGAGAAAGGCGGCCAGTGCATTGGCATCCTGAATGAGATCTTGCCGGTGCTCCTCCTGATAGGCCTCTGCCGCCGAGAGCGAATTGCCGACCACCGCCCGAACCCGGTCGGAGAACCAGCCCTCGATACCGAAATTTACCGTCAGAGCGGCAAAGACCGCGACCAGAACGGTGGGGATCAGCGCGATCAGGGCGAAGACGCCGGTAAGGCGCAGATGCAGGCGCGAGCCGGCAGACTTGGCCCGGCGGGCAGCGACCATCTGGATGACGCGCTGCAGGACAAGCGCTGCAACCACCAGCACGTAGACGAGGTCGGCCAGCAGCACGAGCCGCAGTCCGGATTCGTTCGCCCCCTGTTCGAGCGGGCCGAGAACCAGAAAGGTAAGGAAAGCCAGGACCGGCCCGAGCACGACCAGTCCGAAGGTACCGACCGTCTGAAACCGCTTTTGCCGCCTTAACCTGTTAAGGCGTTCCCAGGTTGGTGTTCGGACAGGAGCCCGCACCTCTGCCACCTCATTCCAACGCCGCTGACGCGGCAACCGCCGTGGTGGTCTTTGTCAGCTGACGCCGATCTGCCACTCTTCTGTTGCGCTTTTACATCAATTTGCGCCGGCGTGTCACGCTAATATCCAGATCCGTGATCTTCTTGCGCAGCGTATTCCGGTTGATCCCCAGAAGTTCGGCACATTTCGCCTGATTTCCGCCGGTTGCGTCGAGCGCGATCTCGATCAGCGGCAATTCGACCTCTCGCAGAATGCGCTGATACAGGCCGGGCGGCGGCAGGCTTCCGCCATGCAGATCAAAATATCTGCGCAGATGCTTGCCGATCGAGTCGGACAGCTTGTCACCGTCGCCTCTTTGCAGCGGTTCCATCGCCGGCTGGTTCGCCAGAACGGATTCGGCCTCTGACCGCGAGATGACCTCTTCGGACGAGGTCACCGCGAGGCGGCGAATGGTGTTTTCCAATTGCCGGACGTTGCCGGGCCAGGAATAGGCCCGGATCAGCTCGATCGCGTCCTTGCCGAAGCGGCGTGGCGGCTGGCCGTCGCGCTCGGAGCGGGCGAGGAAATGCTCGGCCAAGAGCGGGATGTCATCAAGCCTTTCGCGCAGGCTCGGGACGGTGACGGTGACCCCGCCGATCCGGTAGAAGAGATCCTGCCGGAAGTCGCCCTCTTCCATCATGCGGGCAAGGTCGGCTTGGCTAGTGGCGAGCACGCGCGGCGCATTGTCGGTGAAGCTGTCGAGCATTCGCACGACCCGTGCCTGCCCGTCGTCGTCGAGATCGCCGATCTCGTCGAACAGGATCGACCCATGCTTGGCGCGGCTGAGGATCGTGGCGGGCCCTTCCATCGTCGCCATGTCGGCACTGGTGGCGGTGACGAAGGGCAGCGTGCGGCGGTCCGAGAAATCGTGGATCGCACGGGCGATCAGGGATTTCCCGGTGCCCGATTCGCCGGTGATCAGGACCGGTAATTCGGTGTTCATCACCCGCGCCACCAGCCGGTAAAGCGCCTGCATCGCAGGGGTGCGGCCCACAAGCGGCAGGTCGTCGCCCTTGTCCTGCCCCGGCTCGCGCGGGGCCGGCGCGCGGCGCTTGATCTCAAGCGCGCGGGCCGAGCGCTTCATCAGGTCCGGCAGATCGAACGGCTTGGGCAGGTAATCGAAGGCCTCTGCTTCGGCGGCCTGGATCGCGGTCACGATGTTGTTCTGCGCCGAAATGATGATGACCGGCAGGCCGGGGCGCTCCTTGCCGATCTTCGGCAGCGCCTCGAGCCCGTTGCCGTCGGGCATCATGACATCCGAGATCACCAGATCGCCTTTGCCTTCCTCTATCCAGCGCATAAGCGTGACCAGCGACGATGTGGCATGCACCTTGCAGCCGGCGCGGGTCAGGGCCTGGGTCAGCACGGTTCGGATCGTGCGATCGTCGTCAGCGACAAGAACTGTACCGTCCATCAGGGATACTCCGTGGATTTTGGTGCAACAGGCAAGGAAATGCGGAAGGTGGTCTGGCCGGGAACGGAATTGACCGTGATCCAGCCGTCATGCTCGGCGATGATCTTCGAGACGAGCGCGAGGCCGAGCCCGGTGCCGTTCTCGCGGCCCGAGACAAAGGGCTCGAAGATCTCCGAGGCGATCTCGGGCGGCAGGCCGGGGCCGTCATCGGTGATCTCGACCTGAAGCGGCAGCGGATTGCCCGACCCGTCCTTGCGACGCAGGCGCAGGGCCAGGTCGTAGAAGGTGCGCAGCCTGATCGTGCCGGCATTGCTGCCGGCGGCCTCGGCAGCGTTCTTGAAGAGATTGAGCAGGACCTGCAGCATCTGGTCGCCATCGACAAAGGTCGGCGGCAGTGACGGGTCATAGTCTTCGCGGAAGGTCATGTTGGCAGCAAAGCCGACGCAGGCCGATTTTGTCGCCCTGTCGAGAAGGTCGTGGATGTTGATGGCCTGTTTCACCGGCGGGCGGATGTTGCCGAACTGCTCGACCTGCTCCAGCAGGGTCACGATGCGGCGCGATTCGGCGACGATAAGGTCGGTCAGCTGCTGGTCCTCCATCGACAGGTTCATCGACAGGAGCTGTGCGGCACCGGTGATCCCGGCCAGCGGGTTCTTGATCTCGTGCGCCAGCATCTCGGCCATGCCGATCGCCGACCGGGCCGAGGACTTGACCGAATGCGAGCGCCCGAGCCGGTCGGCAAGCTGGCGCGGCTCCATCAGCAGCAGCACATGGCCGGGCGCCCCCATCAGCGGCGCGATCTGGATGTTGCACTGGACCGGCGCGGAATTGCCGCCGGAGACATCGACATTGTTGATGAAGAGCACCGAACTGTCGTTGCGCACGCGTTGGAACGCGCCTTCCAGCGGCGCGTCGATGGCGAGCTTGTCGAAGACCGGCGCGCCCCTCAGGTGCTTGGCGGACATGTTCAGGAACTGCTCGGCGGCCGGGTTTATGTCGGCGATGCCGTCATCCTCGGCCAACAGGAAGGCCGGTACCGGCAGCGAGGCCCAGACGGTATCGGTGCCGGTCATGCCGCGATGCTCCAAGTCGTGCCAAGCGCCTCGGGAAGGCGGCCTGCGACATTCGCGGGCTCCGGTTCGGTCAGGATCGCGCGGCGCAGGTCGGCAGGCGTGCCCGCGCCGTCCATGTACCAGCCAAGATGCTTGCGGGCGACGCGGGGCCCGAGCGTGCTGCCGTAGAAGGACAGCATGTCCTCATAATGCGCGCTGGCCATCTCGGCGAGCCCGGATGGCGACGGAACCGCAGGCGCGGGCGCGCCATGCAGCTGGGCCGCGATCTCGGCCAGAAGCCAAGGACGCCCCTGGATGGCGCGCCCGACCATCACGCCATCGGCCGCCGAGGCGCCGAGCGCGCGCCGGGCGGATGCCGGGCTGGTAATGTCGCCATTGGCGATGACGGGGATCTTCACGGCCTCTTTCACGCGCGCGATCGCGGGCCAGTCGGCATGGCCCTTGTAGAACTGGCAGCGGGTGCGGCCGTGAACCGTGATCATCCCGATGCCCGCCGCCTCAGCCCGGGCCGCGAGCGCCGGGGCGTTCAGGAGATCGTCGTCCCAGCCAAGCCGGGTCTTCAGCGTCACCGGCACCCGGACGGCGCCGACCACCGCATCGATCAGGGTCAGTGCGTGATCGAGATCCTTGAGCAGGGCCGAGCCCGAATAGCCGTTGGTGACCTTCTTGGCGGGGCATCCCATGTTGATGTCGATGATCCGGGCGCCGTTCGCTTCGACCAGCCGCGCGGCTTCGGCCATCCAGTGCGCCTCGCGCCCGGCAAGCTGGACAGCGGTGTTTTCGACCGCCAGCCCCAGCTCGGCCCTTTCGCGGGTGCCCGGGCGGGCCTGCACCATTTCCTGACTTGCCACCATCTCGCTGACCACCAGCCCCGCACCGAAGCGCTGGACCAGCCTGCGGAACGGAAGATCGGTGATCCCGGCCATCGGCGCCAGGAGCACCGGCGGCGTAACACCGAGATTTTGCAGCAATTCGGGCACCTGCCTGATCCCTTAAGCCTTCGCCAATGCGCTCCCTGCTAAGGCTTGGGAACCGGAATTGCAATTTGTCGTGGTCAGAAAACAGGCAAAATTCTTGATCTGCCTAAATTTTAGTCGAGTCTCCAGGCCCATTGTCAGCACTCTTGCGCGGGCCTAGAGAGGGAACGGGAAAATGAGTGGGTTATGAAGGCTGCTGCTATCATCGTCGCCGCAGGTCGTGGCAAGCGGGCTGGCGAAGGTCTGCCCAAGCAATGGCGGAGCCTTCAGGGGCGTTCGCTGGTCGCGTGGTCGCTGCAGGCGTTCCGGGCTCATCCCGGCATCGCGCACTCTGTTCTGGTGCTGCATGCCGACGATTTCGGCATGGCGCCCGGCTATGAGGCACATGGCGACGTGACCGTCATTACTGGGGGCGCGACCCGCGATGCCTCTGTCCTGGCCGGGCTTAAGGCTCTGGAGGGCACCGACGTCTCCCATGTGCTGATCCACGATGCCGCCCGGCCGCTGGTCAGTGCGAAGGTGATCGGTCAGGTGCTGGCCGCCTTGAAAGATGCCGCAGGGGCCGCTCCGGCCCTGCCGGTCGTCGACGCGCTCTGGCGCGGCCAGGGCGGGCACGTGGCGGGAGCCGAGGACCGGAACGGGCTTTACCGGGCGCAGACGCCGCAGGGCTTCGCACTCGGTGCCATTCTGGCTGCGCACAGGGCGCATCCCGGCGGGGCCTCTGATGATGTCGAGGTGGCGCGGGCCGCAGGGATTGACGTTGCCATCGTCGAAGGCGAGGAACGCAATCTGAAGATCACCACGGCGGCGGATTTCGACCGCGCCGCAGAGTTCCTGAAGGGCGAGATGGACATACGGACAGGAAACGGCTTTGACGTGCACCGGTTCGCGCCGGGCAATCACGTGGTACTCTGCGGGCTTAGACTGCCGCATGGAAAAGGGCTCGAAGGCCATTCGGACGCCGATGTCGGGATGCACGCACTGACCGACGCAATCTATGGCGCGCTGGCCGACGGCGATATCGGCCGGCACTTTCCGCCGAGCGATCCGGACTGGAAGGGCGCGGCCAGTTCGATCTTTCTTGAACATGCCGTCGGGCGAGCGACCGATCGCGGCTATCGCATCACGCATGCCGACGTGACGCTGATCTGCGAGGCCCCGAAGATCGGGCCGCATGCCTTGGACATGGCCGAAGAACTCGCCGCCTATATGGGGATCGACACGGACCGGGTGAGCGTCAAGGCGACAACCTCAGAACGGCTTGGCTTCACCGGGCGTGAGGAAGGCATCGCGGCTTTGGCGACGGTGACGCTGGTACAGCCATGAGCCGCCTCTTCGCGACGTTCTTCTATGTCGGTCTGCTGCGCCCTGCCCCCGGCACATGGGGATCGGCGGCGGCGATCCCGGTGGCATATCTCCTGCACGGGCTAGGCGGCTTTCCCCTGCTGATGGCCGCGACGCTGTTGGTTTTTGCTCTGGGCTGGTGGGCGACGATCGAGGCCACGCGCGGCAAGGCGGATCACGACCCGTCCGAGATCGTCATCGATGAAGTCGTCGGCCAGTGGATCGCACTCTGGCCGCTGTCGTTGGGGCTCTGGTGGATGGCCGCCGACCCTTGGGTCTTTCCCTGGCCCGGCTGGGTCGTGGGCTTTCTTCTCTTCCGGCTGTTCGACATCTGGAAGCCCGGGCCGGTCGGCTGGGCCGACCGCAAATCCAATGCGTTCGGGGTGATGATGGATGACGTGATCGCGGGCGTCATGGCCGCGGTTCTCGTGACCATCGCGGCGGCCTTGGGCCACCGCGCCGCCGCGATCTGGGAGTATCTGGTTTGGATCACCTGACCGCGGTTGCCCGGCTTCTGGATCTGGCGCGCGCGACGGGTGCGATGCTGGCCACGGCCGAAAGCTGCACGGGCGGCCTGATCGCAGCCGCCATTACCGATGTCGCGGGATCCTCGGATGTGTTCGAGCGCGGCTTCGTCACCTATTCAAACGCAGCCAAGATCGAGATGCTCGGCGTCCGGCCGGTAACGCTGGAAGAGCATGGCGCGGTTTCCGAGGCGGTCGCGAAGGAAATGGCGGCCGGCGCGCTGAATCTGTCGCAAACGTCGCTCGCCGTCTCGGTCACAGGTATCGCTGGGCCCGGCGGTTCAGAGCACAAGCCCGAGGGCCGGGTCTGCTTCGGGCTCGCCGTTCAGGGCAAGCGGGTGCAGGCCGAGACGATCGAGTTCGGCGCGATTGGCCGGGCCGCCGTGCGGCGGGCGAGCGTCGAACATGCGCTTGAACTCCTGACCGGCGCGCTGTCCTGATTTTGCCCAAAAAACAGGCACTGCGCCCGGATGTGTGCATAAATTCCGCGCAATGCCCCGACTGCCGCAAGATCAGGCAGTCCTGACCCTACCTGCCGCTTTCCTTTGCGCCCCGCAGCGGCTTGAAGGCGCGATACCGAAACGCGAAGGGAGAAATCGACATGGTTGGTGCAGATACCGCCTGGATCATCGTGGCAACGGCTTTGGTGCTGTTCATGACATTACCGGGGCTGGCGCTGTTCTATGGCGGGCTGGTGCGGGCGCGCAACGTGCTGAGCGTCTTCATGCAATGCTACGCCATCGCCTGCGCGATGAGCATCGCCTGGCTCGCCCTGGGCTATTCCATTGCCTTCGGCGACGGCGGCGCGCTCTGGGGCGGGCTAGGCAAGATGTTCCTATCGGGCGTCACCGCCGAGAGCCTGTCGGGCACCCTGCCCGAGGTCCTGTTCTTCGCTTTCCAGATGACCTTCGCGATCATCACCCCGGCGCTGATTGTCGGCGCTTATGTCGAACGTGTGTCCTTCGGCTTCGTGCTCTTGTTCTCGACCCTCTGGATGCTGGTCTGCTACGCGCCCGTAGTGCACTGGATCTGGGGCGGCGGGATGCTGGCCGACGGCGGCATATTCGGCGAGACAGGAACCCGCGACTTTGCCGGCGGCATCGTGGTGCATGAAACCGCGGGCCTCGCCGCACTGGTCATCGCGGTGATGCTGGGCGCGCGACGCGACCGCACCAAGCCGCCGCACAATCCCGGTTATGTCGTGATTGGCGCGGCGATGCTCTGGGTCGGCTGGTTCGGTTTCAACGGCGGCTCGCAGCTTGCCGCCGATGGCGGCGCGGCTATGGCGCTGACCGTTACCCATATTTCGGCCGCCGCGGCCTCGCTCAGCTGGGCCATGTGGGAGCGCATCAAGTACGGCAAGGCCTCGGTCGTGGGCCTGGTGACGGGCACCATCGCCGGCCTCGCCTCGATCACGCCAGCGAGCGGCTTTGTTGGCCCGGTCGCGGCGCTGATCATCGGTGGCGTGGCGGGCATCCTCTGCCAGGAAGCCGTCGGGGTGATCCGCAACAAGCTGCAAATCGACGACACGCTAGATGTCTTCGCGGTGCATGGCGTCGGCGGAATCTTCGGCACGATCATGATCGCGGTCTTCGGACAGGGTGCATGGTCGGCGCAGCTTGGCGCGCTGGTGATCGTCGGCCTCTTCACGGTGATCGTGACGGCGATCTTGGTGAAGCTATGCGGCGCCATTGCAGGCTTCAGGGTCGATGCCGAGACTGAGACCAACGGGCTTGACCTGTCGCAGCATGGCGAGCGGGCCTACGACCACGTCTCCTGACCCGAGAGGAGTTGCAGAAGGGGGGTCAGCGTCTCGGCGCTGATTGCCAGCCAAAGGGCCTCGGCGCGTCTTTCACCGAGCAGGCCAGAGGCTTTCCGGCGCAGTTTGGTGGTACGGAGCTCGAACCCGATCGGCGTTTCGAGATCGTGATACAGATCGAGGCGCCTCCCCCGCACTGAGATCAGCACAACCCGCGCCGCGGTTTCCGGCAGCGTTTCGTCCCCGGTCACATGGACCCGGTCGCGGAGCGCGGTCAGCACCGGATTTCTCGCGACATCATCGGTGAAACTGGCAGCGGCCCCGGTATCCATGCCCGAGAGCACCATCGCCGCCGCCTGACGATAGCTGAACTTCGCTTCCAGCCCGTCCCCGGGAGCCGCGATATTGCAGACCGAGAGCCAGCGCGGATGCGTGTGGACGGCGACGGTTTCGATATCGTCGGGCTCAAGATTGGCCCCCGAAAGCGCCTCGAGCATCGCATGCAGTCCGTGACAGCAGGCATGGAACTTGTGGCTGATCGTCTCGAAAATCCAGCTCTCGCCCATGGCCTCGAAGGCTGCCTTATCGGCGACGCCGCGATGCGTCGGGCCAAGACCTTGCGCGCCGCCCAACCCGTCGGCGGCTGAAGTCATTCCCAGCCCCGCCAGTAGCGCCGCCTCGACACCGGTCTCTGCGGCCAGCCCGGCATTGTAGGGCTTGCCCATCGTGCCGAACTGGGATTTCAGCCCTGAGGCGCGGGTGGCCGCCAGGCCAAGCGCATGACAGGCGACCGGCTGGGGCAGCCCGAGCAAGCGCACCGCCGCCAGCGTTGCGCCGATCGCCCCGGCGGTCGCGGTCTGGTGAAAGCCGGTCTGGTAATGCGCCCGCCCCAGCCAGATTCCAACCCGGATCGAGCCCTCGGCCCCAATCAGAGCCGCCTCGAGCAGGTCCGGCATAGAAAGGCGGTCGCGTTCTGCCAGCGCCAGAACCGCCGGGATCACCGCGACGCTCGGATGACCGATATGGGCGAAATGCGTGTCGTCATAATCCAGCGCGTGGCTGGTCGCACCGTTGACGAGGGCCGCGGCGGAAGAGGGCGCACGGCCGCCGCCGACCAGCACCGCCTGCGGTGCTCCGGCCTCGTCCAGCACCTTGCTGCGCAGGATCCGCGCGACAGTTTCGCCTGCCCCCGCGATCCCGCAGGCGGCCCAGTCGAACAGCGACAGCCGCATCATCGCAAGCGGGTTCTTGGTCGGCCGCGCGCCGATCGCAAACTCTGCCAGTCTTGCCGTCACGCTGTCCATGCGCTGCCCTTCCATTTCTAAGAATGCCCTCGCTGCGCTCCTTGGCCCGCGCGCCGGAGGCTCAGCCATAAAGCACCTTCGCTCGGGCTTCGAAAGCGCGGACGATATGGTGCATCGCCTCGTTGAACACCACGCCGATGACCTTTCGCAGGATCGCGTTGCGGAACTCGAAATCGACGAAGAACTCGACCTCGCAACCTCCCTCCGCGTCGCGGAATATCCAGTGGGACTTCAGGAACTTGAAAGGTCCGTCCAGATATTCAGTGTCGATCCGGCGGGCTTCCGGCCAGAGAGTCACACGGCTGCCGAACCGCTCGCGGAAGACCTTGAACGAGATGACAAGGTCGGCGGCCATGACTTGATGATCGCCGCGGTCTTCGCGCGACCGGATACGCGCGGCAGCGCACCAGGGCAGGAAATCGGGATACTTGGCCACATCCGCCACGAGCGCATACATCTGGTCCGCCGTGTAGGGCAGCTGCCGTGTTTCAGAATGTGTGGGCATATGGTGCTTTGCTCTGGCTAACTGGGGTTCAGGTTTCATAGACTGGGTCAAGGAATGCAAGGGTCAGCCATGCCGCACCGTGCCTACGATATCGACGAGATGATCTCGGCCAAAGCCATCGCCGCCCGGATCGAGGCGCTGGCGGGCGACATCAAGGCGGCGTTTGCCGGCACCGAGAAACTGATCGTGGTCGGTCTCTTGCGCGGCTCATTCGTTTTCATCGCCGACCTCGTGCGCGAGCTCGACATGAATGTCGAGGTCGATTTCCTCGAGGCCTCCTCTTACGGCGACGCTATTGAATCGAGCCGAGAGGTGCGCATCCTGAAGGATCTGCGTGGTGAGATCGGCGGCAAGGACGTGCTGGTCGTCGAGGATATCGTCGACACCGGATTCACCCTCAAACATGTGGTCGGCTTTTTGGAATCCCGCCATCCCCGGCGGCTGGAAACCATTGCGCTGCTCGACAAGCCGTCGCGACGCGAGGTCGACATCAAGGCCACCTGGACCGGCTTCGAGATCCCGGACGAATTCGTCGTCGGCTACGGCATCGATTTCGCGCAGCGCAATCGCAACCTGCCCTATATCGGCAAGGTTCGCTTCACCGAGCCCGCCGACGCCTGATGTTCAATCCGCGGCATTTCCTGCGGATGGCGAAATGGGCAAAGCACCCGCCGTCAGAGGCGCGGGTCAAGCTCGTCCTCGCGATCCTCGGCCTCTGCCTGCTGCTGTTCGTGGCAGAGCGGTTCCTTGGCTGGCCCGACTGGCTGACCCTGCCTCACACGCCGGGCGGCCGGATCAGGTGAGGCGACCTTCCAGCCGGTCGGCGATGCTGGCCAGCCCCTCGACCAGAAGCCGCCTGACGGCCCGGATACGCTGCACGTCGGCGAGGTCGAAATGGCTGAGGACCCAGATATCGACCGCCATGACAGGCATGACCCTCGGGCGTCGTTCCAGTCGCGGGTCGGCATCGCCCAGAATGCAGGGCAGGATCACCTGGCCCATTCCGGCGGCGGCCATTTCGCGCAAAGTGACAAAGCTGTCCGCGGCCCCGGAGATGGAGTCGGCGCGGGCCGTATCGGCCAGCCAGCCCGCAACCATGGACCGCGCCAGCGCCCCGCTGAGGCCGATCCACTTGCCCGTGCCCACGCCCGGTCGCGCATAGATGTCGAAGCCGAGCTTCGCGGCGACCTCGCCCGCCAGATCCTCGGCCGGCTGCTGCGTCGGGCGTACCGCGATATCGGCATGCAGCCGCGACAGGTCCAGATGCGCGTTGGTCGAGAGCAGCTCCATCTTCAATTCACCCTCCTGCCCCTGCCAGCGCGCCAGCATGTCCGGCAACACCATCGTGCAGAGCGTGTCGGTCGAGGTGACCCGCACCACGCCGCGCAAAGGTGCCTGAGCGCCCTGGATGATCCGGTCGACGGCCAGTACGGCGGTTTCGACCTCGCGCGCCGCGTCAAGCACGCGAACCCGGTCGTCGGCAATCGTATAGCCGCGGGCGGATTTCTCGAACAGTTCGACGGCGTGCCGCTCTTCAAAGGCGGCGATCCGGCGCAGGACGGTGGCATGGTTCACCCCCAGAACCCGTGCAGCGGCAGAGACCGATCCCTGTTCGGCAACGGCGAGAACATAGCGCAGATCGTCCCAGTTTTCCTTGTTGTGCATTAATCAAAGAGCCCATTGCGAAAATTCTGACTATCTTCGTTTATTTTCACAGCTACGCTGAGGCCACGAAAATCGTTCCGAGTCGCGAGGAGATCACGGAATGTTCAAGAAATTCGCCTTTGCTGCTGCCGGTCTGGCGGTCGGTGCCAGTGCTGTCTTTGCAGGAAGCCATATCGATCCGGCGGTTGCCGGGGCAATGAAGGCCCGGCAGGGCCTGATGCAGATGCAGCAGCATAATGCCGGCATCCTGTTCCAGATGGCGCAGGACAAGATGGAGTATGATGCCGAGACCGCGTCAATGGCCGCTTCGAACCTGCTGACGCTGACGACGATCGACCAATCCACCCTTTGGCCGCAAGGCTCGGACGCCGACTCGGTCGAAGGCACACGGGCCCTGCC
>JBFKFZ010000055.1:0-19536 GCA_041633555.1 Paracoccaceae bacterium
GGTCACCACCTTCAGGTCGGCGCGGTCGATATGTCCGTTATCCTTGTCCTGCACCAGCAATCCTCCTGCGACCTGACGGACCGTCAGACTTGCCGTGCCGGGGTCGGGCAGACCGTCGGTCGTCAGCAGGCGCAGGTTCTTCTTGGCCGCGAAGACAGCCTTGGCGGCGTCATCGGCACCGGGGGCTATGACGACCTCGGTAAAGATCTCGCTGATCAGTTGCGCCGTTGGCCCGTCGAGCGGCTGGTTGAGCGCGATGATTCCGCCAAAGGCGCTGGTGCGGTCGCAGTCGAAGGCCGACTGATAGGCCTTTGCAAGGGTCCCGCCGCGCGCCACGCCACAGGGATTGGCGTGCTTGATGATCGCGCAGACCGGGCCGTCGCCGGGGGCGAATTCGGCAACCAGTTCGAAAGCGGCGTCAGTGTCGTTGACATTGTTGTAGGAGAGCTCCTTGCCCTGCCATTGCCGCGCGGTCGCGACACCGGGCCGGGCCGAGAAATCGCGGTAGAAGGCCGCGGCCTGATGCGGGTTTTCGCCGTAGCGCATCGTCTGGGCCAATTCACCAGCGAAGGACCGGTAGCGCGGCGCGGCCTGGCCGATGGCGCCGGCCATCCAGTTGGAAACCGCGGTATCGTAGGCGGCGGTGCGGGCATAGGCGTTTTGCGCCAGCTTCTGGCGAAACGTCAGCCTGGTCGATCCCTCGTGCCGGGTCAGTTCCTCAAGCAGCGCCCCGTAATCCTGAACATCCACGACCACGGTCACGAAGGCGTGGTTCTTGGCGGCGGCCCTGATCATCGCCGGGCCGCCAATGTCGATATTCTCGATGCAGGTGGCGTAGTCTGCGCCTTCGGCGACGGTCGCCTCGAACGGGTAGAGATTGACGATCAAAAGGTCGATGGGGGCGATCCCGTGCCGCTCCATCGCCGCCCTGTGACCGGCGTTGTCGCGCAGCGCCAGCAGCCCGCCATGAACCGCTGGGTGCAGGGTCTTCACCCGACCGTCCATCATCTCCGGAAAACCGGTGACTTCGGCAACGTCGGTCACCGCCAGCCCGGCCTCGCGCAGCATCGCGGCACTTCCGCCGGTCGATAGCAGTTCGATCCCTCGCCCGGTCAGCGCGCGCGCCAGATCCAGAAGCCCGGTCTTGTCGGATACCGAAATCAGCGCGCGGCGTACTGGCACGAGGTTGGTCATTGCTTGTCCCCTTGGTTTCTTCAGCTCATCTCTGTGCTGTCATCCCGCCCCAGGTCGCGCACCGAGTTCGGTGTGTCCTGCGCCTTGGCGAGCGTCCAGCTGATGCGCGTCGCATACTCGACGGCGACCCCAGATAAAACCACCTGTTTGGTCGCACGCGGTTTCAGGCGGCCACTTTCGAGATAAACGCTGGGATCGAGCGAGAGGGTCGCAGCCCCGTCATGGCGGAAGACCCAGATCTCGCCGCTCTTGAGCGCCATCGAGACGGCGCTTCCGCCGAGGTCGAGCGTTGCATCCACGTCGGGATGCAGGTGGAACCTGATCTGGAAGGCGACGCCCTGCAGCTTCGAGCGGTCCAGCGCCTTCTCGAAGCGGGCCTCGTCGCGCTTGTCGATTGCCGCCAGCGTATCCTCACCCGCCAGGCTGCGGCCGTTGTTCGAAAGGTCAAGACGCCGGATATGGGTGAGCCCGTGGGTTGCGAGATAGCCGTCATGGCCGGTGAGTAATCCCTGAAACTCGGCCTCGAACAGGAACTGCACCCGAACCTCGGACGGCGTGTCGGCCAGCAGTTCCCGGTCCAGACCGTCAACCACCCGGCGCGGCCCGAGGCGCGACGAGGAATAGCCCTCGATCCCCAGCGTCGAATGCAAAGGCGTGGCGCGCCCTGCCCGCCGCCAATCCGCGCCGAAAGTCGCACCAGATCCGGAATTGACCACCAGCGGCCGGCGACCCGAGGTCAGTTCGAAGGCCAGAGCGGATGCATGGGCATTGTGGGAGCTGCGGCCGGTCGGGGGCCGCGCAGCATCGACGATCACGCTGGTGCGCCCGCCATGCAGCCTTGCATAACCCATAGAAAGCCCGCGCGGGGCGCCGGTTTTCACGCCGGAATTGGCCAGCGCATGATCGAGCCGTCCGGTCAGACCGCGCCCGCCACCGTGAAAGCGCGCCAGCCCGCCGTCGCTGTGGCGGAGGGCCCGCAAGGTCGGTGCGATACGCTCTATCGCCGCGAGGTGCTCTTGCGCCGCCATGCGCCCCGCCTCTGCCAGCGCGGATGCCGACCAGTTCAAGAGCGTGAACACGTCTAGCAATTCTTCAGGATTGCGGGTCGGGATACCGCCCTCTGCATCGATCCGTTGTTCGCATTCCTCCGCCAGGGCCTTGATCGCGGGCTCGACACGCCTCTCCATCCCCTCCAGCGCGATGCCGGCATAGATCAGGCCCGCCAGCGCCTCGAAACGCGGCAATCCGGGCGATGCGCTGCGCCAACGGCGCGAGAGGAAGATCGTCTGCTGGCCGAGCGAGCGGTAATAGGCCCTGGAATAGGCGCTGGTCTGACCGTTCAGAAGAAAGATAGCATGGTTGATCCAGCGGATCAGCCGCCGTCCGGTCAGGTCCGGCGACCAGCCAGGCCCCGCACCGCCCCCGTAGAGCTCGATCCATTCAGACAGCCAGACTTGCGCCCTTTGACGCGCGGCCAGATCGCCGACCGCCGCCAGGTCATCGAGCCACGCGAATCCGTGCACCTCTTCTTCAAAGGCCGAGCTTTGATCTGGCAGGCGCCAGATCGTTCGATTGGGATCCTGAACATGCGACCCGGCGAACAGGAAATTGCCTGCCACCAGCTGGCGGCCCTTGGCAAAGGACCCGATCGTGCGCGGTTCCGGCTGCGACAGGAAGGCCGATACCGCCCGGCCACGCGCCGGACGCCGGGCATGCCAGCGGTTCCTCCAACGCATCCAGCGGGCTGACCAAGTTTCGGATTGGATCACGGGGAAACCGTTCGTTTCAGCTTGCATAGGGTCTTTGTCTTGAACGCCGGACCACTTGCCGACGGGCCGAACACGCGCACTCTACGGCAAGCCTCTCCAGGAGTTCAAAGGAAAACTCTGCACCATTGCGAATCCTCGCCGGTCGCCAGGCCCGTGGCCTTCGACTTGACCCTTCACGGCTTTCCCGTAGGTTGGCCGCTGACGAGAGCTTCACCCCGGAGGACACATGACCCAGCGCCTGCATCTTGTCTTTGGCGGAGAGCTCACCGATCCGTCCGGCAGCACCTTCCGCGAAGTTGACGACATCCATATCGTTGGCATGTTCCCGAACTACGAAACGGCCTACAACGCCTGGAAAGCCGAGGCGCAGAGAACCGTCGACAACGCTCATATGCGGTATTTCATCGCCCATATACACCGCCTTCGCGACGAGGAAGCCGTGGCTTCCCCGACCGAGGAGCTAGGGAACTGATCGGACTCGATGGGCCTGCCGATCGCGCTTTATTACCTTTCGGGGACGGGTTCGCGAAAGCAGCCGCGCCCTGAGCCGAGCGAGGAAGACAAGCGGCCCGATGGCCCGCTGATCTGGCTGCACGCGCCCCGGCCCGAGGACCAGGCGGTCTTGCGCGATCTCGTTTACCGTCTGTCGGACCGGCATGCCGACATCCGGTTTCTCGTTACCTCTGATGCGGCGGAAACCGCGGATCGCAGCGGCCCCATCATTCGCCGGCCCATCCCGTCTGAAACGCGTGCCGCCGTCACGCGCTTTGTGAACACCTGGTCACCTGATGTCGGCGGCTGGCTTGGCGGCGACCTGCGGCCGGGCCTGATTTCGGAAGCGGCGGCGCGGGGCATGCCTATATATATGTTCGACACCGGCAATGCGCTCTCCATTGCGGCCTTCAGGTCCCTCATTCCGGGATTGCGCGGTTCGGTCATTCGGCAGTTCACGTCGATTCTGGCAGGTGACGAGAAGACTGCCGCCGCTTTCCTGCGCGCCGGTGCCAATCCCGAGCAGGTCCGCACCACAGGTGTCCTGGAGCACGGCATCAATACACTGCGCTGTCTTGAGGCCGAGCGCGACACGCTGGCCGACCTGTTCGCCGCGCGGCCCGTCTGGCTGGCCGCCGAGATTGACCGGGGCGAGTATGACACGGTTCTGACGGCGCATGCGACCGCACTTCGCCGCACCCATCGCCTGCTGCTGATCCTGGTGCCGTCGAACCCGTCCGACGGCCCTGCGCTTGCCGAAATGCTGGCCGACCGGGACATGTCCTACGAGCTGCGATCGGAGGGCGGCGAGCCGGAGGCCGAGACACAGGTCTATATCGCCGACACGGAGAACGAGATGGGCCTGTGGTACCGCCTGGCGCCGACCTCGTTCCTCGGCAATACGATGGTCATGGGAGATGGGCCGCATCCGTTCAACGCCGCGGCCCTTGGGTCAGTGGTGCTGCACGGTCCAGAAACCGAACGGCATCGCGATGCATATCAGCGTCTCGGGCGGGTCGGCGCGTCGCAGCAGGTCGCGAATGCGGCCGAACTGGCCGTCGGTGTCGAAACCCTACTGGCGCCCGACAAGGCGGCGGAGATGGCGCATGCGGCCTGGCTGGTCTGCTCTGCTGGTGCCGAGGTTGCGGATCTGGTCCTTGAACTGCTCTCAGGCGCCCTTGCAAAACGCAAAGACGGTCCATGAGAGCGCCGGCCTTCTGGAACAATCCGCCTGAAGCACCCGGCTGGCAGGCCCGGATGCTCGCGCCTTTGGGCTGGATATATGCCCGTGCCACGGCGCGCCGGGTGGCCAGACCGGCGGAATACGAGGCGGGCGTGCCGGTCATCTGCGTTGGCAATCTGAATGCCGGCGGCGCCGGCAAGACACCCACGGCGATCGCCATCGTCGAACATCTGAAGTCAAAGGGGCTGACGCCACAACTGGTGACCCGGGGCTACGGCGGCCGGCTGACCGGACCGGTGCGGGTCGACGAACGCAACCACAAGGCGGCGGATGTCGGCGATGAGCCGCTGCTTCTGGCGGCCTTTGCGCCGACCTGGGCCGCGCGCGACCGCGCGGCGGGCGTGCGGCTGGCGGAAGCGGAAGGGGCCGACTTCATCCTGCTCGATGACGGGTTTCAGAATCCGTCGGTGCACAAGGACCTGTCGATCGTGGTCGTGGATGCGCGGATCGGGTTCGGCAACGGCCGGACTATCCCGGCCGGACCCTTGCGCGAACCCGTGGCTGCGGGGATGAATCGCGCCGATCTGGTGCTTTCGATCGGGGAAGCCGCGGCGCAGGCGTCGTTCGGCAAGAGCTGGGGCGCGGCGATCCGCTGCCCGAAGCTGAGCGGCCAACTGCAGCCGCTGCCGACCGGCATGGACTGGGCCGGGCTCGATGTGCTGGCCTTTGCCGGCATCGGATATCCAGAGAAGTTTTTCGCCACGCTTCGCGGTCTCGGCGCGAACCTGCTGCGTACCGAGGCGCTGGACGATCATCAGCCGCTGACCAGCGCCCTGATGAAACGGCTCGAGACCGAGGCGAAGGCCTTGCGGGCGCAACTTGTCACGACCGAGAAAGATGCCGTGCGTCTGCCCATCGAATATCGCAAGAAGGTTCTGACCCTGGCCGTTCGGCTGCATCTGGAGGACTGGACCGCGTTCGATGCGGCGCTGGCCCGGATCGGTGTCAGCCTTTCCTGAGCTTCGCCCTGATGGCTTCGCCATGTTCGTCGAGCTTGGGCGAGGCGCGGTTCAGCGGCAGATCGGCGCTCGAGAACCGGAACGGCGCGCGCACGGTCGGGATCCCGTCGATCTCAGCCTGCATGCCGCGGGCGACGATCTGCGGATCGGCAAAGACCTCACCCAGATCATTGATCGGCCCGGCCGGCACACCCGCACCCTCGCAGGCCGACAGCAGGTCGGCCTTGGTCCGCTTCACGGTTTCGACGCCGAGAAGGCGCGTCAGCTCTTCGCGGTTCCGAATGCGATCGGCGTTCGACCTGAACTCGGCGGCCTCGGCCAGCTCCGGAACATCAAGCAGGCCGCACAGACGCCGGTATTGCCCGTCATTCCCCGTGGCGATGATGATCCAGCCATCTGCGCAGTCAAACACCTGGTAGGGCACGAGGTTCGGATGCGCATTGCCAAGCCGCGAAGGCGGTGTTCCCGTCGACAGGTAATTCATCGCCTGATTGGCGGTGATCGCGGTCGCCACGTCCAGAAGCGCCATATCGATATGCTGTCCCTGCCCGGTCGAAGCGCGCTGGTGGACAGCGGCCAAGATCGCGACGGCCGCGTAGACCCCGGTGAAGACGTCCGTCACCGCCACGCCGACCTTCTGCGGCTGGCCGGCTGGGTCGCCGGTGATCGACATGAGACCCGACATGCCCTGGATGATGTAGTCATAGCCCGCTCGATGGGCATAGGGCCCGTCCTGCCCAAACCCGGTGATCGAGCAGTAGATCAGCCCCGGATTGATCTTTGCAAGACTTTCGTAATCCAGCCCGTACTTGAACAGCCCGCCGACTTTGAAATTCTCGATCACGATATCTGCATCCGCGACCAGGTCGCGGACGGTCTGCTGGCCATCCTCTGACCGGAAATCGACACTGATGCTGCGCTTTCCGCGGTTGCAGCTGTGGAAATAGGCGGCCGAGCGGTCGCCGTCCCGTTCAACGAAGGGCGGCCCCCACTGGCGCGTGTCGTCGCCGTCCGGGCTTTCGACCTTGATCACATCGGCACCGAGATCGGCCAGCATCTGACCGGCCCAGGGACCGGCCAGAATGCGCGCGAGTTCGATGACCTTCAGGCCCGAAAGCGGCGCCATTACTCTGCCAGCTTTTCGTCCAGGGCGGCGGCGAACTCGTCATAGGACATGTTCGAATATTTCTCGCCATTGATCAGAAAACTCGGTGTCGAACTGATACCGTCCGCCTCTGCGTTCTTCTGATAGGCGGCTACCATCGCCTTTGCCTTGTCACCATCGTTCAGACAGGCCTCAAGCTCGGCATCCGTGAGGCCGGCCTTCTTGCCGATCGTGCGCAGGTTCTGGGCGATCAGCGCCGGATCGCCGCCCGCGACCCACTCTTCCTGTGTCTCGTAGATCATGTCGGCAATGCCGAAATAGCGCATCTCGCCGCCGCAACGGGCCACCATGGCCGCCCAAAGGCCGAACCGGTCAAAATAGACTTCGCGGTAGACGAAATGTATCTTGCCAGTGTCGATGTAGTTCTGCTTGAGCTTGTCGAAAACCGTCTGGTGGAAATTCTGGCAATGCGGACAGGTGAAGGAGGCATATTCGGTCACCGTCACCTTGGCGTCCGGATTGCCCAATGTCATGTCGGCAATACCGGACGTGTCGACCTCGGCCGCATCCTGCGCGACGGCGGTGAGGCTTGGCCCCAGCTCTGCGGGTTTGGTTGCGTACCAGAGCCCGGCGGCCCCAAACAGCGCGAGCGGCGCCGCGATAATCAGATGTCTGCGGTTCATGAAACTGCCTCTTTAACGTTTCGGTCGGGATAGAACGTTTTGCCCAAGCGCTTCAAGCGCCCGCCGCAGGCCCGCGTCGGTCACGTTCGCGGCAAGATCGCGCGCGGTGGCGCTGACCCTGGGGTCGGGGGGCGCAGGTTTCGGCGGGGGCGCGGGCTTGAAAGCCACCTGACCTTCGGCAAAGCCGGTCGGGGCGGTCTGCGTGATCCTGATGCGCGCAATCGCCGCATAACCGTAGCAGGCGTTCACCTTGTCCCTGATCCGCGTCAACTCAGCCTGCAGCATCGGCGCGTGAACCCCCTTGGTCAGGATCGTCAATGTCGCGCCAAACCCGCCTTGCGAATAGCTGACTTTCACCGGGATCGCCATTTCAGCGACAGACACTCCGACGATCTCGGCCCAGTGGGTCAGAAGACGCGATTCCGCGAAGCCCCGGCTTTCGCTGGCCCGCCGAATCTGACCCTGCAACAGGCCAGATGTCCGCTCGAACCCTTTGATCCGGCGTTTCGATCCGATTGGCGAAGGCGTTCCTTGCGTCATCTCTGGCATGTCCTGCGTTCCTGCCTATTCTAGACGAGCGCGTGTGCCAGACCAGCCCAAAGCAGCGACCGGAGCCATAAAGATTGCGTGACGATATCTACAGCACGATCTTGCTGACCTGGTATGACCGGCATGCAAGGTCGATGCCCTGGCGGGTTGGACCGGACCAGCGCAAATCCGGCGTTTTGCCCGACCCCTACCGCGTCTGGCTGTCCGAGGTGATGCTGCAGCAAACCACCGTCGCCGCAGTGCGCGACTATTTCCACCGGTTCACGACCCGCTGGCCGAGTGTCGCAGATCTGGCCGCTGCCGAAGATGGCGAGGTGATGGCGGAATGGGCGGGGCTCGGCTACTACGCGCGGGCGCGCAATCTGCTGAAATGCGCGCGGACGGTGGTCGCCGAACATGACGGGAGATTCCCCGATCAGCTTGATGGGCTGCTGAAGCTTCCGGGCATCGGGCCCTATACCGCCTCGGCCATTGCCGCGATCGCCTTTGACAGGGCCGAGACGGTGGTCGACGGAAATGTCGAACGGGTCATGGCGCGGCTCTTCGCCGTCAAGACGCCTCTGCCGACGGCCAAGCCGGAGCTTGTCGCGCTTGCTACCCGTCTGACACCTGCGCGTCGTGCCGGGGATCATGCGCAGGCGGTGATGGATCTTGGGGCAACCCTTTGCGCGCCGCGGTCCCCGCAATGCCCGATTTGCCCCTTGTCAGAGCCTTGTCTGGCGCACGCGGCAGGTCTGCAATCCGACCTGCCGAGAAAGATGCCTAAGCCGCCGAAACCGGTTCGCCACGGTATCGCCTATCTGGCCCGGCGCCGAGACGGGGCCTGGCTGCTGGAGCGGCGACCCGACCGTGGCTTGCTGGGCGGGATGCTGGGCTGGCCGGGGACCGACTGGGGGGAGGCGCCCGTGGCGGCGCCGCCGGTCCCGGCCGACTGGAGCGATCCGGGCGGAGAGGTGCGGCATACCTTCACCCATTTCCATCTTCGGCTGGCGATCAGAACAGCGATCGTGCCGCTGGAAACAGAGCCTGATACAGGCGTTTTCCTGCCCCCGGAGGAGTTCCGCCCCGCGGATCTGCCGACCGTCATGCGCAAGGCCTATGACCTCGCGGCAGAAGCGCTTGCAATGGATTGAGCGCGCCCGCGCGAGTGCTATGCTGCGCGCAGTTTCGGAGACCCGCATGATCCCGTCCGGCCAAGTGGCAAGATTGCACAGGGCGCTGCCGTTCTGGCTTTCGCTGGCGCTGGTTCCAGTGGTGCTGGTCGCCGCGAAATATGGCGGGTGGGCCCTGGTCCTGCCGCCACTTGCGAGCTGGGGCGCATTCTCGGCGCTCGACCTTATTGTCGGTCCGGACAGAGAGAATGCGGATCCGCAGACACAGGATGCTCAGCTGTTCTGGTACAAGCTGATCACGCTTCTCTGGTTCCCCCTTCAGTTCTGCGTCACCTTCGGACTGATCTGGTATGTCGATGCTACGAATCACCTGAACAGCCTCGAGAAGATCTTGCTTTTCTTTGGTGTCGGAATTCTCTCGGGCACGATCGGCATCAACTACAGCCATGAGTTGATGCACCAGAAGAACCGGCTGGAGCGGTGGTTCGGGGACCTCTTGCTTGCGATCGTGCTCTATTCACACTTCCGGTCCGAGCATCTGCTCGTGCATCACCGCTATGTCGGCACGCCGCGCGACCCGGTGACGGCGCGCTACAACGAGGGATTTCACCAGTTCTTCCCGAGGGTTTTGGTCCAGTGCTTCCTTTCTGCCTGGCGGGCGGAAAAGGCCATGCTGGCGCGAAAGGGTTTGCCGGTTACTGACGGCGCGAACCCGTTCTGGCGGTATTGGGCGATGCAGGGCGGATTCCTGCTTCTGGCGATGCTGCTTGGCGGCTGGGCCGGCATCGGTCTGTTTCTGTACCAGGCGTTTGTCGCCATCTGGCAGCTGGAACTTGTAAACTATATCGAGCATTACGGGCTGACCCGAAAGCACCTTGGCAACGGCATGTACGAACATGTCCAGCCGCGCCACTCCTGGAACTCGGCTGAGAAGGCCTCGAACTGGCTGCTGATCAATCTGCAACGCCATTCCGATCATCACTACAAGCCTGACCGCCGTTTTCCGCTGTTGCAGAACCACAGTGAGAGCGACGCGCCCCAACTGCCCCATGGCTATCCCGTGATGACAATGGCGGCGATGGTGCCGCCGCTCTGGCGCCGGATCATGAACCCAAGGGTACGCCGCTGGCGGGGACTGTACTATCCGGAGATCACGGATTGGACGACCTACAAATCCGCCAGCAATCCCATGCCCAGGTAACCGAGAAAGATCCCAATTGCCTCGCCTTTGAGTCAAATCGAAGCGCGCATGTTTGGATTCTGGCCTTCCGTCGCGACCTTTGTGTAATTGATATCAGATGTTTGAGCATTTTTTTGCTTAACAAGGTCCTCACCTTCGAGGGGGCCGGATTTCCACTGCCAGGCTTTTGCGGACTCATTCTCCGCATTTTAACATTCGGCTAATCGTGACCCGGTAGCGTCTTGTGGGATTGCAAATCTGTACGGGAGAGAAGCATGCAGGATCTGTCGAGAGTACCTCGTCATGACAATGGACCGGAGGAGGATCAGTTCGACGTCATGGAGCGGTTCATGGACACGCTTCGGCTGGTTGACGCCCCTCCGGAAGAGGAATTCGACAAGTTCACGCGGCTGGTGACACACGTTCTCTCGGTGCCGGTAGCGCTTGTTTCCTTCGTGGAAGAGAATCGGGACCGGCAATATTTCAAGAGCCAGATCGGTCTGACTGGCATTTGGGCCGAAGAGCGCCAGACACCTCTGTCGCATTCGTTCTGCCAGTTCGTGAAACGTGATAACCGGCCGTTGATCGTCGAACATGCCCCCGAAGACGCCCGCGTCTGCGACAATCTTGCAATTCGCGATCTCGGCGTGCGGGCCTATCTGGGCGTGCCGGTTCATGGGCCGAACGGTGCCGCGCTCGGCGCGCTCTGTGCGATCGAGCCGCAGCGGCGAACCTGGAAGGAAGAGGAAGTGGACCTGATGGTCGATCTGGCCGCTTGCGTCACGGACCAGATCAGGCTGCGGGCAGCACTCTTGCGCGCGCACGGACTGTAGGCGGTCGGCCGGGGTCGAAGGCCTGCCCATCCGGACCTGCGTGCCGTGGTCCGAGGGATGCCAGCACAACTGACACGAAAAAAGCCCCGCCATCGAATGAGGGCGGGGCAAGTTCGTGCCGTGGTGTCAGGCCACAGGCACCGGCGGTAACATCGGTCAGTCCAGTTCGGACCGTATCTGTTGTCTGAGAAGGTCAATCGGCACCTGCTGACCATCGCGCTTGAAGCACCAATAGGTCCAGCCGTTGCAACTGGGCGCACCTTCAAGGGCCGCGCCGACCTGGTGGATCGATCCGCGCACATCGTCCGAGATCAGCGTACCGTCAGCCCGGACCTTGGCGGCATGCCGGCCATTCATGGAACGCAGGGTCTCTCCGGGGCGCAGCATGCCGCGCTCGACGAGCTGGCCGAAGGGCACGCGCGGTTCGGCGCGTTTCGAGGTCGAAACCTGCAAGGCCTCCCGGTCGAACTTGCGAATCCGCGACAGGCGCCGCTCGGCGACCTTGCGGTAAGCCTCTTCGCGTTCGATCCCGATGAATTCCCGGCCCAGCATCTTCGCCACGGCGCCCGTGGTGCCGGTTCCGAAGAACGGATCCAGCACCACGTCGCCGGGGTTGGTCGTGCCGAGCAGAACACGATGCAACAAGCTTTCGGGTTTCTGGGTGGGATGCGCCTTGTCGCCATTCTCATCCTTCAGGCGCTCGCCGCCATTGCAGATCGGCAGCACCCAGTCAGAGCGCATCTGAATACCCTCGTTCAGCGCCTTCAGCGCCTCGTAATTGAACGTGTATTTGCTGGCCTCGTCGCGGCTGGCCCAGATCAGCGTCTCATGCGCGTTGGTAAGGCGCTTGCCGCGGAAGTTCGGCATCGGGTTCGACTTGCGCCAGACCACATCATTCAGGATCCAGTAGTCCTGATTCTGCAAAGCGGCGCCAACACGGAAGATGTTGTGGTAGGAACCGATCACCCAGATCGCGCCGTTCGGCTTCAGAAGCCTCCGGGCCGCGGCCAGCCAATCCTGGGTGAACTTGTCATAAGCGGCAAAACTCGTGAACTGATCCCAAGCATCATCGACGGCATCGACGCGGGAATTGTCGGGGCGATGCAACTCGCCCTTCAGCTGCAGATTGTAGGGTGGATCGGCGAAAATCAGGTCGACGCAGGCCTCCGGCAGACTGTTCATCACTTCAATGCAGTCTCCGGGCACGATCTGGTTGAGCGGAAGCGTGGTCGCTTCCCGTTTGGTCTTTGTCGTCATCTCTGCCTCTGTCCCGGCACCGTTTTCGGCGCGCCATTTGTTGAGGACCAAGATGAGTCAAAGGTGATTCGTCGTCAAATTCTTTTTTGAATCAGTCACTTATAGATTTTTCTTGATACAAGATGTTGTGCACGGGCTTGAAGGAACGTCTATGGTGAGGGGTCACACCAAGATTTCGCAGGGCCAAGCGATGCTCTTTTGTCGGATAGCCGGCATTTCGTTCCCATCCGTAGCCGGGATGCTGTTGCGCCAAATCCACCATCAGATTGTCGCGCCAGATCTTTGCAACCACCGAAGCGGCGGCGATCGACAGGCAACGGGCATCGCCCCCGACGATCGGCGCGCCGCAGCCCTGAAGTGCCGAAGGCACCCGGTTGCCGTCGATCAGAACGTGATCGGCGGGGGTCGGCAAGCCGGAGACGGCGCGCTCCATCGCCAGCATCGAGGCATGCAGGATGTTCAGGCGGTCGATCTCGGTCACGCTGGCCTGACCGACAGAGACCTCGGCCGTCTGCCACAAGAGCACCGAGAGCGATTGGCGGCGGGCGGCGGTCAGCCGCTTTGAATCGTTCAGCCCATCGGGGATCCGGCCGGGGTCAAGCCGCACGGCGGCAGCCACAACCGGGCCGGCCAGCGGGCCGCGCCCGACTTCGTCGACGCCCACAATGCAGGACAGACCGCGTGCGAAGGCTGCGGCCTCATGTTGAAAGTCGGGTTGCTGTCTGCTCATGGGCATAAGGGAAACGCCCCGCCCGGACAGCTGCAACCGGAAATTGCCCGGGGGTCGCGAATTCGGTGCCGCGACCTGACCGACAAACAGCACGGATCTAAAAAACGGGGCGGGGGGCTGCTCTCCCTCCCGCCCCAGTCCGGTATCCGGGGCTGGGGCCGGATACCGGGTGCTCTCCGGCGGCTAGTGCCGCCGGGCCTCGACTCGGTAGCCACGATCCCGCAGGCAGGCGGCGTCGTAAGCCGGCGCACGCCGGAACAGGCGGCCATCATCCAGCCTGCAGGCTTTGGGCAGGTAACGTGCGGATCCTGTGACATCGGTGACACAACGCTCGGCAAAGACCCCCCGCATGCCGTTTCGGCCTTCATAACGATAGAAGCACTCTCGCGGTACCAAGCGGTTAGCCTGCCAGAAATTGTGGTGTTTCTTGTCCTTCTTCTTGTGCCCCCAACCGTTGCCATGGCCGTGTCGCTTCCAGTCGTATTTCGGCTGCGTCCGGGTGCTATAGGTTGTGGCTTTGCTTTTCGACTTGTTCCTGTCTTCCAGCACTTCCTTCAGAGCGAAGAGCGCGATGGCGCTTCCGACGATCAGTGCTACGTCGCGGGTGTCGGCGCGTGCGTCGGTGGGGGCGGTAACGCCAGCAATTACGATGCCGAGTGACATGAGCCCCGCAGTGATATGCCGTTTCATGGGTTGTCCTTTCACCTGGCGACCGGACGGAACCGGCCTTGATGAACTGACGATGCGGCGGGGCAATTGCGCTAGGCAATAACATCAGTCTGTTATTGAATATCATCCCGCAAACAGCCACCGTCCACGCATGAAACGCATTCTGATCCTTCCCCTTGCCGCCTTGCTGGCCCTGACCCTTGCCGGTCCCGGCGCGGCTGCCTGCTACGCCGACTACAAGGCCAAGCGGGACAAGCCGCTCCGACTGCATTACGGTGTGATCGAACTGAGAGATGCCGCTTGCGGAGATCCGCGTCGCGCGCGCGCCGAAATCGCCCAGCGATTGGCCGCCGAGCGCTGGGATCTGCTGACCGTCATGTCCATATTCGGGCGCGACGGGCTGGGGCAAAGGGAACAGAATGCTGGGACGTTTTTTCTCCGTTACTGACAGCCGGAATGGTGCGCGGGTCGTGGTGTTCGGGATGGCGGCGATCGTCGTCATCCTCTTGGTCGCCGCGATCCTGCTGTTCGTCAGCCTGCCGGATGCGAATGCATTTAACGCGCGGGTCGAACAGATATTCGTGGCGAATGACGATCTGACATCGGGCGCAGAGATCAAGCTGCTCGAGATTCTTGCCGAGAGTGGAACGGCGTTTTCCGATGTGCTGGCAAGTTACCGGATGGTGATCTTCGTGCTTCTGGTCTTTGCGACGGCTTTGCTTCTGGCCGCGCTGGTCTTTCTGCTGACGATCATCGTGCTGAACCGGCGGATGGGCGAGATCGAGCGGTCGGGGATCCAGGTATCCTCGCTGCTAATCAGCCGTGACGAGCGGGTCGTCTATCTTAACAACATGGAATTCAAGCTGACCGAAGCCGCGATCGAAACGCTGTCGGTTCTGGCCGAGGCGCGGATGGATGAAGATGTGCTGACCGGCGCCGAGATCGAGGCAGTGATCTCTGGTCGCGAGGCGGCAGATTGCGACGAGGCGGCCGGGGCGACGCGAATCAAGCGGTTGCGGGACATGCTGGGCAACCAGATGGTCAGCGAGCTGCTGATCAAGAACATCGCCCGGAAGGGTTACATGCTGTCGATCGACAAGGATGTGATCCGCATGCTCTGAGCAGTTGACGTCAGGACCCGCTGCTCCTGCCGGGCGCTGTTCCGGAGGGGCTACAGATCACCGGAAGTCGAGCTGAACCTTCATCGCCGCGCTGCGGTCATTGGCCTGATCGAATGCCTCGACGGCGCGTGCCAGCGGCAGGGAGTGGGTGATCAGCTGTGCGACGTCGACCAGCCGCTTTTGCATCAGTTCGACGGCAAGAGCGAATTCGGAGTGAAATCGGAAAGTGCCGCGCAGGGTGAGTTCCTTCGCGGTGATCATCTGCATCGGAATGGTCTTGTCGCCGCCCATCCCGACCTGCACAAGCGTGCCGCAGGGGCGCAGCGCCGGTATGCCAGTGGCAAGCGCCGGGCCGGCGCCGGAGCATTCGAACATCACGTCGAAATAGCCCTTGTCGGCCTCAAAGCGCCGAAGCGCATCGGGTGTGATGGCGACGTTGAGTGCGGCATCTGCGCCCGCCCGCTGTGCGGCATCCAGAGTGAAATCTGACAGGTCGGTGGCGATAATCTCTGCCGCGCCGGCGCGGCGGGCGGCGAGGATCGTCAAGACGCCGATCGGGCCACAGCCGGTCACGAGGACGCGCTTGCCGAGCAACTCGCCTGCCTGCCGCACCGCGTGAAGACAGACCGCGAGAGGTTCGGCCATCGCCGCCTCTGCCGCGGTCAAGCCATCCGCCGGTACGCATTGCGCGGCGTCGGCGACAAGGTTTTGACGAAACGCCCCCTGAATGTGCGGGAAAGGCATGGCCGAGCCGTAGAACCGCATGTTCAGGCAATGGTTCGGCTTGCCTTCATGGCAGTAGCGGCAGGTTCCGCAGGGCCGGGAAGGAGAAATCGCGACGAGCTGCCCAAGGCCGACATTTTCGACGCCCTCGCCCAGCGCCTCGACATGGCCTGCGACCTCGTGGCCGAGAATCATCGGCTCTCTAAGGCGGACGGTGCCGAAGCCGCCATGGTTGTAGTAATGCAGGTCGCTGCCACAGATGCCGCCGGTGGACAGGCGCACCCGCACCTGATTGGGGCCAGGGTCAGCTTCCGGATGCTCTTCGATCCGCAGGTCGCTGGCGGCGTGAATGACAAGGGCTTTCATGACCGTCCTTTCGGTGATCTGACCAGACTGCACCTAATTTTTCCACAGGAACAGTCAGATATCGACCTCTGCCCAGATCAGGTGGTGATCGGATGCGGCATGGTGTTTTCGCGTGATCTCGGGATAAACCTCCCATCTGGGAGGCTGCGATCCGGGCCAGGCGCCTTTGCGAAAGAGGCCTGCTCTTGACACCTGACCGAAGAGTGCGGGCGACAATAGCAGGTAGTCGATCTTGCTGCTGTCATTGCCGAGTGCATGAGTGCCGATGCCACGATGGCCGTTCTGCACGTTGAATTCGAACTCGATGAAGTTCGGATGGTCAGACACGTCGCGCAGATCGGTCTGCTGGAGCAGAGGACTCAGCTCGTCGCTGTCAGGAGTGTCGTTCAGATCGCCAAGCACGACGACGTTGTCGAACCCCTCGCCGCGCAGCCGATTGTAAAAGCCCGCCACAGCGCTGGATTGCGCCTGCCGCTTGGCCCTGCTCGCGGCATCGTTGCCACCAAACTTTGACTTGAAGTGGTTCGGCAGGACAATGACCTTTGCTCCGGATGGCGTGGTGATCTCGTATTCGGGGCAGTCGCGGCTGAAGATCGGAAAGCCGTCATCCTTGAGGTCATCGACATGACTGCGCACCGGTCCGATGGGAAAACCCGCGCGGCAGGCAAGGCCAACGTCGATGCCGCGGTCGTCATTGCCGTCTATGATCATCAGGTGACGGTAGATCTCCGGCAGGGTCAGCTTCTTGGCGATGAAATCCTGAAACGCTTTCAAAACCGGTCGGCTTTCCGCCTCGACCACGGCCAGAACGTCAGCACCGACTTCCGCGATCACCTTGGCGGTCATCAGCATCGCCGTCTCATCGACGGATTCGGTCTTGAGTTCGCACCAGCCGACCCAGTCTTCCCGGCCATTGGCGACGATCTGTCGCGGCAGCGATGCCTTCCGGGGCCGCTTGATCAGCTGGCCGCGGATCTTGCGGATCTGGGTGAAAGTGTCGGACCGCCCCTGGTCGCGGTGCAGCATGCCAAGTCGCTCGATCAGGACAAGCATCCTGTCTTTGACCGGGCCGGTATAGTCTTCAAGCTCGAAGAGCTTATTCAACTCGGCAAAGTCGTCGAGCACCTGCCGATGCGCAGTCGGATCGTCGGCGTTGAACGCCTTGGCACGGTCAAAGAGGTTTTCGACGTTATAGGCGGCAATCTTCATGGCAATCTCCCAGATCAATAGGGCTTTTCTACCATGAAGTGTGGTGGCTACCTAAGCCTTCGCAGAATCTCCAGTGAGGCGTAGCCATCGGGGACCATTCCGACCCGTGACTGGAACGCCCTGATGGCGGCGATCGTGTTGGGACCAATCACACCATCAATGCCTTGCGTGTTGAATCCTGCCGATGTCAGGCGCTGCTGCATTTCCTGTTTTTCGGAGAATTTGAGCGAGCGGTCCCCGCGCGGCCAACCAGTGCTGAAGGCCGGCCCGCCCCCTATACGGTCCGAAAGATGGCCCACCGCGATCACGTAGGCATCAGCCTTGTTGTAGCGCTCGATCACGTGGAAATTCTTGAAGATCATGAAGGCAGCGCCCTCGGAACCTGCGGGCAGGAGAATCGAGGCCGGGCCGTGTTCGGCGATCGCGCGCCCCTGAGCATAGCGAATCCCGAGAGCTTTCCAGTCGGCCACAGGTCTCTTCTTTCGCACTCCCGAAAGGCTGTAGTCGAAGCCCTTCGGCAGCACCACTTCCACGCCCCAGGGCTGCCCCTTTTGCCAGCCGAACCGCGCGAGATAGGCGGCGGTCGAGGCCAGCGCGTCTGTCGGATCGTCCGACCAGATATCGCGTTTGCCGTCGCCGTTGAAATCGACAGCATAGGCCAGGTAGCTGGTCGGGATGAACTGGGTGTGGCCCATCGCCCCAGCCCAGGATCCGGTCATGTTGCGCGGATGCACATTGCCGGCCTGAATGATCTTCAGTGCGGCGATCAGCTGCTCTTCGAAGAAGTCCCGGCGACGGCCGTCGAAAGCTAGGGTCGCCAGCGACTCGATCAGCGGCAGGTCCCCGCGGAAGGCCCCGTAGGCGCTTTCGAGCCCCCAGATCGCGGCAACCACCTCTTTCTCGACCCCAAACTTCGCCTCGATCCTGTCGAGAATGGCGCGGTTCTGGTTCAGTGCTTCCTTGCCATTGGCAATCCGGGTGTCAGAGACAGCACTATCGAGATACTCCCAGATCTGCTTGGTGAACTCGGACTGGTTTCGGTCTTTCTGGATGACGCTTGTATTGTAATGCACGTCGTCGAAGGCTGCATCGAAGGTCTCGGCCGAAATGCCGTTGCGCAGCGCTTTGCTGCGGAAACCGGCTATCCAGCGATTGAATCCGAGATTTTCCGTTTCGGCCTGCGCCATGATCACGTTCCCTTCGACGCCTAGTTCCTTCGGGCTTTGCCGATTGTCCAGTGCGATCGGACCGGCTTGGGCGGTCGATGCAAGGCAAAGGAAGCCGGATAGCAAAGGAAACATGACGACATTGCGCATGGAGGGTCCTGTTTTCTGCTCTCGATTATTGCCTCAGTTTAGCGGAATCGGTCGATATCGGAAGCTTTGCGACCTGCACCGGCAAGGTTTTGCTACCGCCGCTTGCGCTCTACCTTACGTCTGGCCTTGGCAGACTTTCGGTGAGATCTGTTCCCCGCACGATTTGTCATCTTACCCCTGCCCCGGCTTTGCGGACGTGGCATCGGGCTGCCCTCGACCGACAGCAGTTCCAGCATCAGGCCGCCGGTGACCGGCACGGATTCGGCCAGCCTGACGGTGACGCGCTGGCCAAGACCGATGGCCAGCCCGGTATCCGAACCTGTCAAAGTGCCGGCCCCGGCATCGAAGTGAAAGAACTCGCGACCAAGCGTGCGGATCGGGATCAGGCCATCTGCGCCGGTCTCGTCGAGTTTGACGAAAGCGCCGAAACGGGCGATGCCCGAAATGCGCCCGGTGAACTCATTGCCAACCCGCTCTGACAGGTAGGCGGCGAGATAACGGTCGGCGGTGTCGCGCTCTGCGGCCATTGAGCGTCGCTCGGTCTCTGATATGTGTATGGCCGTGTCATGCAGGGTCTCGATATCATGCGGAGACAGACCGTCCTTGCCCCAGCCATGGCCCGAGATCAGCGCACGGTGGACGATCAGGTCGGAATATCGCCGGATCGGCGAGGTGAAATGCGCATAGGATTTCAACGCCAGCCCAAAATGGGCGAAATGCTCGGGTGAGTAATAGGCCTGCGTCATCGAGCGCAGCGTGGTCATGTTGATGAGTTCGTCGAACTCGGTATCTTCGGCCTGTCCAAGCAATCGGTTCAGATGCTGCGTGTGCAGGACCTGCCCCCTAGCCAACGTGAAGCCCGAGGCCTGCGCGACCTCTCGCAGAGCCTCCAGCTTTTCCGGTGACGGTTCTTCATGGACCCGAAAAAGGAGTGGCCGCTGCAGTCGGAGCAACTCCTCGGCTGCGGCGACATTCGCCAGCACCATGAACTCCTCGATCAGGCGGTGCGCGTCGAGCCGCTCGGCA
>JBFKFZ010000056.1:0-19197 GCA_041633555.1 Paracoccaceae bacterium
GGACACGCTGCTTTTCGGCTCGGTCCGCTGGGTCGAGTGGACCGAGTTCGATATCAGCCCGGCGGTCTATACCGCGCTCTTTGGTGGCGCGCCGCTGGTCGATTTCCAGTCGGACCGCACGACCTACACGCTTGGTCTTGGCCGCAAGTTCAACGAGAACTGGTCGGGTGCCGTTTCGGTCGGATATGAGGCGCAGAACAACGATCTGACCGGCAACCTCGGACCACAGGACGGGGTCAAGATGGCCGGTCTCGGGCTGACCTATACCCGCGACGCGATGAAGATCTCGGCAGGGGTCCGGTATTTCAAGATCGGCGATGCACAGTCGCGCGCACCCTCGCCGCCCTACCCGGCCGATACGCCATTCGGCGATTTCACCGATAACAGCGGTTATGCCTTCGGCCTGAAGGTCGGCTTCGGATTCTGATCCCAAACCACGTTACCAAGCAATGCCCCGCCGGATCCGGCGGGGCATTTCCTTTGCCGCAACTTCCGGGTCGTCGCCCGCGGCGCGCAATGCTACGGCTGCCACATGAATAGGCAGATCTCGATGTCACCCCGCGCGTGGGTCGAACTGTTGGTGCTGTCGTTCCTATGGGGCGGTTCGTTCATGGCCAACAGCATCGCCCTGCGCGAGGTCGGGGTCTTTACGGTCGTGGCGTTTCGGGTGATGGGGGCCGCAGCGGTTCTGTGGCTCTACGTGCTGTCGCGTGGGCTGGAGGTTCCGGGCGCACCGCGGATCTGGGCGGCATTCCTGGTCATGGGGCTGCTCAACAACGTCATCCCCTTCACCCTGATCGTTTGGGGTCAGCAGATCATCCCGTCAGGCCTTGCCTCGATCCTGAACGCATCGACGGCGATCTTCGCGGTGATCGTGGCGGCCGCAGTCTTTGCGGACGAGCGGCTGACACTGCGCAAGGCAATCGGCGTGTCGCTTGGATTTGCCGGTGTCGCGACCGCGATCGGTCTGTCGGCCCTGCGCGAGCTTGATCTGCGATCTCTCGGGCAGCTCGCGGTTGTCGGCGCCTCTGTCAGCTACGCGTTCGCGACCGTCTTCGCGCGGCGCGCGATGAAGGGCCTGACGCCGCAGGTAGCCGCTGCGGGAATGACGAGCTGCTCAGCGCTCTTCATGGTGCCTACGGCCCTGTTGCTCGATGGTGCTCCGAAGGCAGGATTGCTGCCAGAGACATGGGCGGCGGTTGCCTACCTTGCGGTCATGGCGACCGCTTTCGCCTATCTTCTCTACTACCGGGTGCTGGCCATGGCCGGGTCGGGCAATCTGTCCTTGGTGACGCTTCTGATCGTGCCCTTCGCCATCGCACTTGGGGTTATCTTTCTGGGCGAAGAGCTGCGGACGCAGGCCTATGCGGGTTTCGCCCTCCTGACGGTCGGGCTCATCGTGCTGGATGGGCGGCTGATCGGCTGGCTGCGGCGCTGAGATAAATTTCCGCTACCATGCCGCGCGTCCAGCCGTTACCAAGTGGCCGGAACGATGGCGAGTGCGGCGATGATCTACAGGACGGCAGAGGAATGGCGGACGGCAAGTCACAAGCGGGTGCTACTGTTCGGCATGTCCGGCCTAGGCAAGACCTTTGTCTCCAACCTGCTGCGCGAAGCCGGCAACTGGTTTCACTACTCGGTCGATTACCGCATCGGCACCCGCTACATGGGCGAGCATATCGCTGACAATTTCAAGCGCGAGGCGATGAAGAACCCGTTCCTCCGCGAGCTGCTGCGGTCGGATTCGATCTATGTCGGCTCGAACATCACCTTCAACAACCTCGCACCGCTGTCGACCTATCTTGGCAAGCCCGGCAATGACGCCAAGGGCGGGCTGCGGTATGCGGAATATCTGCGCCGTCAGGATCAGCACCACCTTGCCGAGGTTGCGGCGCTGCTTGATACCGTGCCCTTCATCGAACGCGCGCAGGAGCTTTACGATTACGACAATTTCGTTTGCGACAGCGGCGGCTCGATTTGCGAAGTCGTCGACCCCGAAGATCCGAACGATCCGGTGATGACCGCCTTGGCCGACAACCTGCTACTCGTCTGGATCAAGGGCTCCGGGGCCCATACCGAACAACTGATCCGGCGCTTTGACAAAGCGCCGAAACCGATGAGTTACAAGCGCGACTTCCTGGATAGGGTCTGGGCCGAATATCTGAGCACGAACAATGCCTCGGAGGCCGACGTTGATCCGGATTCCTTCGTGCGATGGGCCTATGCGCAGGCGCTAGACCATCGCCAGCCTCGGTATGCGGCGATGGCGGAATGGGGCGTTACGGTCGATGCCGAGGATGTCGCGAAGGTCACCTCGCCGGGGGCATTCGACGACCTGATCGCGGCCGCCCTTGAGAAGCGCGGCGACTAGGGCTATCTCAACCTTTCCTGAAGGACCGGACCGACCATGCCCATTACCCTGCCAGAGACCCTACCCGCCTTCGACGTGCTGACTCGCGAGGGCGTGAGCGTGATGTCAGAGACCCGCGCGGCGCGTCAGGATATCCGGCCGCTGCATATCGGCCTCTTGAACCTGATGCCGAAGAAGATCCAGACCGAGAACCAGTTCGCCCGGCTGATCGGCGCCACGCCTTTGCAGATCGAGCTCAACCTGATCCGGATGAGCGAGCACCAGACCAAGACCACCGCCGCCGAGCATATGGAGGAATTCTACCGCCCGTTTCAGGAGGTCAAGAACGAGAAGTTCGACGGCCTGATCATCACCGGTGCGCCGATCGAACATCTGCCCTTCGAAGAGGTAACCTATTGGGACGAGTTGAAAGAGGTGATGGACTGGACCCTGACCAACGTGCATTCGACCTTCGGCGTCTGCTGGGGCGGGATGGCGATGATCTACCATTTCTACGGCGTTCAGAAACACATGCTGCCGCACAAGGCCTTCGGCTGTTTCCGGCATCAGAACATGGCCCCGGCCTCGCCCTATCTGCGTGGGTTCTCCGACGATTGCGTGATCCCGGTCAGCCGCTGGACCGAGATGCGGCAATATGAGATCGATGAGGTGCCCGCGCTCAACACATTGCTGGGCTCGGATGATGCCGGCCCCTGTCTGGTGCAGGATACCGACTGCAACTCGCTCTATATCTTCAACCATTTCGAGTATGACAGCGGCACGCTGAAGGACGAATATGATCGCGACATCAAGAATGGCACGCCGATCAACGTTCCGCAGAACTACTACCCGAACGACGATCCGAACATGACGCCGATGAACCGTTGGCGCAGCCATGCGCATCTGCTTTACGGCAACTGGATCAACGAAATCTATCAGTCCACCCCTTATGACCTTGCCGAAATTGGTCACTAGCCTTGCCGGCCTTGCGCTGCTTGTGGCCGGTGGCGCCGGTCTGACCCACTGGTGTGCCTCGGTGCGCGAGGCCGCGGCAGAGGCTGCCTACCGGCCCGAGGGCCAGCTGCTGACCATCGAGGGACGGCAGGTCCATGCTCTGGTGCGCGGCGAAGGGCCGGATCTGGTGCTGATTCACGGATCGTCCGGCTCGGTCCGCGATTTCACCTTCGCACTGGTCCCGGAACTTGCCGAACGGTACCGCGTCATCGCCATCGACCGGCCTGGCCTCGGCCATAGCGCGGATCACCCCGACAGCGCCGATATCATCGTGCAGGCACGCCTGATGCAGGTGACGGCGGCGGCTCTCGGCGCCGATCGGCCGATCGTACTTGGCCAGAGTTACGGAGGCGCCGTGGCGCTGGCCTGGGCGGTGACCAATCCTGACAGCCTGGCGGCCCTGGTCGCGGTTGCCACGCCCTCGCATGAATGGGGCACGCCGCTATCGACCTATTACAAAGTGCTGTCCCATCCCCTCGGGCAGGCGCTGGCCGCACCGCTACTGACCGCCTTCGTCCCGCAATCGAGAGTGACGCAGGCCGTCGAAGAGGTCTTCGCGCCGCAATCCTCGCCCGAGGGTTATGCCGCGCATTTCGGCCCCGGCCTGACGCTGCGGCGGGCAAGCCTGCGCGCCAATGCGCGTCAGCGCGCCGCCCTGGAGCCGCAGATCATCGCGCTGTCGAAACGCTACGCTTCGCTCGATATCCCGGTCGAGATCGTGCATGGCACCGCCGACGATACCGTCAACCCGTACATCCATTCAGAACGTCTGGCACGGGAAGTCCCCGGGGCCCGCCTGACCCTTTTGCCTGGCATCGGCCACATGCCACACCAGGTGGCCGTCGACGAGGTTGTCGCCGCCATCGATCGCGCGGCGATGCGCGCCGGATTGCGCGAGGCCGGCAAATAGACATACTGGCCAGACACTTGGCGAAAGGTCTGCTGATGTCCCTGCCCTTTGACGGCGCGATCACCGATTACCACCGAAACGAGGCCCCCGATGATGTCCACGACGCCATCGAGGCGGGCGGCAAGAAGGATATATTGTCGGACAGCTATCCCTACGACATGCGCCTGAAAAAGCACGCTTATCGGCAAAGCATGGTGCCGCTGCAGGAAGAGCTGGTCAAGCTGCAGGCCGATGTCGCGGAAACTGGCAAGCGGCTGGTGGTGGTCTTCGAGGGCCGTGACGCGGCCGGCAAGGGCGGCACGATCAAGGCGATGACCGAGAACCTGAACCCGCGCGTCGCGCGCGTTGTGGCTCTGCCGAAACCATCGGATGCCGAGGCCGGCCAGTGGTACTTCCAGCGCTATGTCGAGGAATTGCCCACCGCCGGTGAGATCGTGCTGTTTGACCGCAGCTGGTACAATCGAGGGGTGGTCGAACATGTTTTCGATTTCTGCACCCCCGACCAGCGCGAGCGGTTCTTTCAGCAACTGCCGGATTTCGAGGAAATGCTGGTCCACGAGGGCATCACGCTGGTCAAGCTCTGGCTGAATGTCGGACGCGCCGAACAGCTGCGCCGGTTCCTGGCCCGCGAAAATGACCCGCTCAAGCAATGGAAACTGAGCTGGATCGATGTCGAAGGTCTGAAGCGCTGGGATGCCTATTCCGCGGCCATCAGGGAGACATTCAAACGCAGCCATACCCCGCACGCCCCCTGGACCATATTACGCTCGGACGACAAGTCGCGGGCCCGTATCGCGGCAATCCAGACGGTGCTCGGCTCCATTGAATATGCCCGGAAAACTCCCAAATCGATAGGATCACCCGACAGTTCCATCTGTGGGGGACCAGACATCTGGGATGTCTAAACGCGGTTATCATCACGGCAACCTTCGGCAGGCCTTGGTCGATGCCGCCCTGACCCTGATCGAGGACAAGGGCCCGACCGGCTTTACTCTGACCGAAGCGGCGAAACAGGCAGGCGTGACCCCAGCCGCCGTCTACCGCCATTTCGAGGGTCGCGAGGATCTGATCGCCGAGGCCGCCCGGCAGGGCTACGAAATTTTCGCGGACCTGATGGATTACGCCTACAAGAAGGGCCAGCCCTCGGCCCTGGCTTCGTTCGAGGCGACCGGGCGGGCCTATCTGGCCTTTGCCCGGAAATATCCGGGCCATTACGTGGCGATGTTCGAAAGCGGCATCTCGGTCAACCGGAACGCCGATCTGGCGATGCTCTCGGGCCGCGCGCTGGGTGTGCTGGAACGCGCGGCGGTTGAACTTTCGGCCCATATCCCGCCCGAAAAGCGCCCGCCCGCGCAAATGGTCTCGGCCCATATCTGGGCGATGTGCCACGGCGTGGTTGAGCTTTTCGCACGCGGCTCTCCGGGCACAAGGTCTCAGTTCCCGCCCGAGGATCTGCTTGAATCCGGGATCGGCGTCTACCTGCGCGGACTGGGGCTGGTGCCGCCGGACGCCTGAGGCCGAAGAGCGCTAAGGCTATTATCCCCGGTCGATGGGACGAAAGCACATCACCCTGATCAGCCGCAGGCAGCGGTCGCGGGTTCTGAATTGCGACCATTGGCTAATCCGGCCGATCGCCAGGATCAGCCCGAGGCCGAAGCCCAGCGCCGAGAGCAAGCTGAAGAACACGATTCCGAGACCCGTCGCCCCTATTATCGCCGCGGCCTTGATTGCATCCACCGGCTCGGTCAGTTCCGCGGCAATATTCGGAAAGATGATCAGCAGCAACAGGACCGAAAGATGCATCGCTGCGCCAAGCAGGAGCGCGCCCGGAAAGAGCGTATTGGCCAGATAGGCGAGCCGGTCCCACGCCAGTTCGGTCAGTTCCCTGCCCCCGACCTCTTCTGGCAGCAAGGCGAGCCACGGATCCTCTTCCTCGACCTTTGCATAGATCACGTAGAGCGTGGTGATCAGCAGGACCAGCGCCATGCAGACAATCGTGGTCCGAGGCTCTGGCGAATACAGCCAGAACCCAGCGAAACTGGTCACCATGATAACGACGATCAGCGCCCGGTCGGCCCAGCCCATGATCCAGAGTCCTATCCGCGCGATCTCCGTCTGCAGGTCGGTGTCGTGTCGGCGCAGATAAAGTTGTAGCCGGTGCAGACCGTAGATTACCGGCACCAGCAAGGTTGCGATGAACAGGAACACGAAACGTGACATTCCCTGACCGGCATAGGGCGTGACCAGCGTAATCTCGAGGATGACACCGAGCACGCAGCCGAGAGCGAATTTCATCAGCGCGCTCTGCCAGCTTCGCCGGGCAATGACAGCCCCGACCGGATCGGCAATGACGAGTCCGAGAAACAGCCCGGATGCGGTATTGTTGCGCCACATGTCGATCAGCCGCATGTCGAAATACTGCGCGGCTGGATCCACCAGCACGCTCGCGGCGGCATGACTGACCAGCAGCGCCAACATGACGCTGGTGAAATAGCCCGACAGCGGATCATGTGGCCTTATCGTCGACATGTCGGTCACGGATTCTCTTTTTCTGCTCGTCCCAGCCGCCCTCTTCCTAGCCCGAGAATTTGGCCGAGATATGGCCGAGTCTTGCGCAAAAACAATGAAAAGGGCCGCCAAAGTGGCGACCCTTCACAATGTCTTCGGCGATGAAGATCAGCGCTTGGAAAACTGGAAGCTTTTGCGGGCCTTTGCACGGCCGAACTTCTTGCGTTCCACAACGCGGCTGTCGCGGGTCAGGAACCCGGCGGCCTTGAGTGCTGCGCGCAGCGACGGATCGTAAAGCTGCAGCGCTTTCGAGACGCCGTGCTTGACGGCGCCTGCCTGCCCCGACAGTCCGCCGCCCTTCACGGTCGCGGTGACGTCGAACTGGCCCTGAACGCCAGCCACGGTAAAGGGCTGGGCGAGAATCATCTGCAGCACCGGACGGGCAAAATAGGCGTTCATATCCTTGCCGTTGACGGTGACCTTGCCCGAACCCGGCTTGATCCAGACGCGGGCGACCGCATCTTTCCGCTTGCCCGTGGCATAGGCGCGGCCAAGCTTGTCGCGAACCGGCTCACGCAAGGCTTCCATCTCGGCCACGGCGCCTTCGATGCCGGTGGCGGTGTTCAGCGCTTCGAGGGATTTGATTTCTTCGGCCATGTTCAAGCGTCCCGTGTATTCTTGGCGTTCATGGACTTCACGTCCAGCACGTCGGGTTTCTGGGCGTCGTGCGGATGATCGGCACCGGCATAAACCCGCAGATTGGTCATCTGCTGACGGCTCAGCTTGCCGCCCGGCAGCATCCGCTGCACGGCCTTGGTGACGACCCGCTCGGGATGCGCGCCTTCGAGGATCTGGCCCGCCGTGCGCGATTTGATGCCGCCCGGATAACCGGTGTGCCAGTAGTAGTTCTTGTCAGCACGCTTTTTGCCGGTCAGTTGGATCTTGTCGGCATTGATGACGATCACGTTGTCGCCCATGTCCATATGAGGCGTGAAGGACGGCTTGTGCTTGCCGCGCAGGCGCATGGCGACGATCGAGGCAAGACGGCCCAGAACCACGCCCTCGGCGTCGATCAGGATCCACTTCTTCTCGATATCCGCCGGAGTAGCGGTGAAGGTTTTCATGTGTCTCTACCCTTTGGGGTGGTAAATTCGGAACCTGTGTTCTAAGCCTTTCTTCGGCGCGGTCAAGGGCAAATGCCTTGAATAAATACCTTAAACTCAACAGCTTGCAAGTAAGGTATTACAATACCCCTCCCTCTCATGCTATTTGGGGGGCAGCGAATAGGTCAGCGAGGCGCGCGCGACGGGCTCTGCCATGCCTTCCGAATGGATCAGCACCTCGCCGACGGCCAGGACCCGACCGAGTTTCAGCAATTGCGCCCTGGCGATCAGATCGACCCCGGCCGCGGGTTTTCGCATGAAGTCGATGGAGCAATTCGTTGTCACGGCCAGCGCCTTCGGCCCGATCATCGACAGGATCGCGAGATAGACCGAGACGTCGGCAAGCGCAAACATCGACGGGCCGGATACCGTGCCGCCGGGGCGCAGGTGCCGGTGCTCGACCTGCAGGCGGATGGTCACCTCGTTCGGTGCGATTGCGTCGACCCGGAAATCCTTGGCCACCTGCGGGAAAGCCTCGTGCAGGAAAATCTCCAGTTCGTCACGGTTCATCTTCAGGCTCATGGCTTTCCCTTCGCATCGCGCTGTGCGAAGACTTGGCCCGATCTGGGGCGGAGGGCAATATGGCACTACTGAAAAGACGCGATGAAAAGGCAGTGGCCTATCTGACGCTGAACGCCCCCGAAAGCCTGAATGCACTGTCCGATGCGATGCTGCTGGCCCTCAAGGACGAATTTCACCGTATCCAGAAGGACATGTCGATCCGCGCAGTGGTATTGTCCGGCGCGGGCAAGGCATTCTGTGCCGGGCACGACCTGAAGGAGATGACCCGCGGGCGGCAGGCCGAGGATGGCGGGGCGGCATATTTCGCCGATCTCTTCGCCCGCTGCGCCGAGGTCATGCAGATGATCCCGAAACTGCCGCAGCCGGTGATCGCCCAGGTTCACGGCATCGCGACGGCGGCGGGCTGCCAGCTGGTCGCCTCCTGTGACATGGCCGTGGCGGCGACGGACGCGCGGTTCGGCGTGAACGGTGTGAATATCGGGCTCTTCTGCTCGACACCGATGGTCGCCCTGTCGCGCAATATCCCGCGCAAGCAAGCGTTCGAGATGCTGACGACGGGCTCATTCATCGAGGCCACGCGCGCTCTCGAACTGGGTTTGGTGAACCGGGTCGTGCCCATGGACCGGCTTGCTGCCGAAACAATCGGACTTGCCGAGACAGTCGCCGCGAAACTGGGATCTTCGGTCCGGATCGGCAAGCAGGCGTTCTATGAACAGATCCAGATGCCACTGGATCAGGCCTACCGATTCACCGGAGACGTAATGGTCGAGAACATGCTGAACCGGGACACGGCAGAAGGCATCAGCGCTTTCATCGAGAAACGACATCCTGAGTGGAAGCAATGATGCGGCATCTTCTGGACGGGTTCCCAAAAAAAATTTAGGCCCACTTGGCGCGCTTGCTTGGGGTTGCGACGGTCCACAAGTCTGGCGCGGATTCACCGGCAAGATTCCCACCCGACAGACTCGGTCTTCATCCTCATCATGTTGATCCGGAGCATCACACTTTCCAGAACACGAAGATTCCCCAAATCAGAGCGAGTCCGGTGGGCCACCAAATGGGCTGACCAACGATGCCGAGCCAGGCGAGGTAGATATAGACCGAGCCGAGAAGGCTGATGAACAGCCGGTCGCCGAGCGTCGTCGTTAGCCCCAGTATTCCGCGCCGTTCCAGCCCGTCGCGCCAGCGTAGACCCTCCATGACGCCAATGATGGCAATCGCGGCGAAAATGCCGACGAAAAGCGCCAGGGTGGCGGCGGTCCAGGCCATCCAGAAGTCCGGCCAAAGCGGCGCGGTCCAAGAAAAGCCCTTCTCCTGCTGTCCGCCGACATTCCCCCATCCGGCCTTGGCCTGCGCAATGGCGGCCGAGGGCAACAGCAGCGTAAGGATCGAAAGAACGGCGCGCATCCTCAACCTCATACCCGACCCATCGCGAACCCGCGGGCGATGTAATTGCGGACAAACCAAATCACGATCGCGCCGGGTATGATCGTTAATGTTCCCGCCGCTGCCAAAAGACCCAGCTCATAGCCCGCCGAGGAGGCCGTGCGCGTCATGGTCGCCGCAATCGGCTTCGCCTCTACCGCCGTCAGGGTCTTTGCCAGCAGCATCTCGACCCAGGAGAACATGAAGCAGAAGAACGCGGCCACCCCAACCCCGGCCTTGATGTTCGGCAGGAAGATCTTGACGAAGAATCGCGGAAAGGAATAACCGTCAACATAGGCCGTCTCGTCCAGTTCCTTCGGGATACCGCGCATGAAACCTTCGAGAATCCAGACTGCCAGCGGGACATTGAAAAGCGTATGTGCCAGCGCGACGGCGACATGCGTATCGAAGAGCTGCACCGAGGAATAGAGCTGAAAGAACGGCAGGGCAAAGACCGCTGCCGGGGCCATCCGGTTGGTCAATAGCCAGAAGAAAAGCTGCTTGTCCCCCAGGAACCGGTAGCGCGAGAAGGCATATGCCGCCGGCAGCGCCACGGAGACCGACAGGAGCGTGTTGAGCGAAACGTAGATGATCGAATTGATGTAGCCCCAGTACCAGGTCGGATCGGTGAAGATCGTCGCGTAATTCTCCAGCGTGAAGGTCTGGGGAAAAAGCGAGAACCCCGACAAGATTTCGTTCGTCGTCTTGAAACTCATCGCGACCAGCCAGTAGATAGGGAGCATCAGGAAGGCGATATAGAGGATCGGGATCAGGCTGCGTTTCCTCATGACTGATCGTCCTTGGTCATCAAAGTGTAAAAGAGCCAGCTGACCAAGAGCGTGATCGCGAAGTAGATCAGGCTCATCGCCGCTGCCGGTCCGAGGTCGAACTGCCCAAGCGCGATCTTCACGAGGTCGATGGAGAGAAGCGTCGTCGAATTGCCCGGGCCACCGCCGGTCAGGACGAACGGTTCGGTATAGATGTTGAAGCTGTCCATGAAGCGCAGAAGGATGGCGATGGTCAGCACTGTCTTCATCTTCGGAAGCTGGATATATCGAAATACCGACCATGGGCTAGCGCCATCGATCTTTGCGGCCTGATAGTAGGCGTCGGGGATCGAAACGAGGCCCGCATAGGCAAGAAGCACGACCAGCGACGTCCAGTGCCAGACATCCATGACGATGACCGTCGCCCAGGCGGCGAAGGGGCTTTGCGTCATGTCGTAATTGACGCCGAGCACATCGTTCATGAAATAACCCAGAAGCCCGATGCTGGGCAGTGTGAAGATATTCCACATCGCGCCGACGACATTCCACGGGATAAGCATCGGCAATGCCATCAGCACAAGGCAGACAGGCACCCAGATACCCTTGCGCGGCATCGAAAGCGCGATAACGACGCCCAGCGGCACTTCGATCGCCAGGATGATCGCGGTGAACAGGAATTGACGCCCCAGTGCCGCCTGGAAACGATCCGACCTGAGGATCTGCTCGAACCAGTCAAGTCCCTGCCAGAAGAACAGGTTGTCGCCGAAGGTTTCCTGCACCGAGTAATTGACGACCGTCATGATCGGCATCAGCGCATTGAAGGCCACGAGAATGAGGACCGGCAGGACGAAGAACCACGCTTTCTGATACTCGGTCTTCATGCGATGCGCCTTTCTGTGGCGATGCGCCCGTCGCGGTAAATACGGGTCTGATCCGGTTGAAAGCTGAGATGCACGGTTGCGCCCTGGGCCGGCGCCTCGCCGCCAGTGATGGCCTTGACAACCGAATTGCCGACTTGCGCATTGATGACGAAATGGCGCCCGATATCCGCGACCTTGACCACCTGTGCCGGAATCCCGCTCTGGCTCAGAGATACGAATTCGGGCCGAACACCCAGTGTCGTCTGACCGCCCTGCCCCTTCAGCGGCCCTTCAAGTGTCACCTCGTGGCCTTCGAAGGCCGCGCGGTCCCCGCCTCGCGCCTCGCAGGGCAGAATGTTCATGCCCGGCGAACCGATGAAGTGGCCGACGAAGGTGTGCTCCGGTCGCTCGAACAGCTCGACGGGTGAGCCGATCTGCACGATTTCGCCTTCCTGCATAACCACGACCTGATCCGCGAATGTCAGGGCCTCGGTCTGGTCATGGGTGACATAGATCATCGTCACCTTCACGCGCTGGTGGAGTTCCTTCAGTTTCGAGCGCAGTTTCCACTTCAGATGCGGATCGATCACGGTCAGCGGTTCGTCGAACATCACAACGTTTACATCGTCGCGGACCAAACCGCGCCCCATCGATATCTTCTGCTTGTTATCGGGAGACAGGTTTGACGCTCGCACGTCAAGCATGTCGGTCACCTCGAGCATGTCGGCGATCTCGCTGACGCGTTCGGCTCTGCGCTTTGCGTCGACGCCGCGGTTCTTCAGCGGAAATTCGAGGTTCTGGCGGACCGTCATCGTGTCGTAGATCACCGGAAACTGGAACACTTGGGCGATGTTGCGCTGATCCGGCGGTAGGTCGGTGACGTCGGTTTCGTCAAACAATATCCGACCCTCGGACGGCACCAGAAGGCCGGAGATGATGTTGAGCAATGTCGATTTGCCGCAGCCGGACGGGCCGAGCAGCGCGTAGGCCCCGCCGTCCCGCCACGACAGGTCGATGTCCTTCAGCGCATAGTCCTCGGGCGTCTGAGGGTTGGGGAAGTAACTGTGTTTGAGATCCGAGAGCGTGATGCGTGCCATCAGGACACCAGCCCCCCGCCCTGGTCGAAATAGAACGCCTCATCCGAGCGCATGAAGAACCTGTGGGTTTCCCCGACACGGTAGGGATGCACGCCGGCGGAAAGCGAAACCCAGGCCTTGTCCCCGAGCTGGAAATGCGCGCTGGAATCCGATCCCGACAATTCGGTCACCAGAACCTCGCCGATCATCGGCACCGACGAACCCGACGGTTCGATCGGCAGGACGTGATGCGGACGGATCGCCACTGTGTATGTACCGTCCGCCAGCCGCGCGGCGCGGCCCGTCGCGGGCCAGGTCGTATCGGTATTCAGCACTACCCTGTCGCCGGATTTCTTCACCGGTGCGAAATTGATCGGCGGATCAGAAAAGACCTGCGCGGCGCGCAGATTCTGTGGGTTGCGGTAGATCTCAGCAGTCGGGCCAAACTGGGTGACCACACCATCATGCATCAGCGCGGTCTTGCCGCCCAGCAGCAGCGCCTCCTCCGGTTCCGAGGTTGCATAGACAACGACAGTACCGCGACCGGCGAAAAGCTCCGGCAGTTGCTCCCGCAACTCCTCGCGCAGCTTGTAGTCGAGATTGGCCAGCGGTTCGTCCAGAAACACCGCGCGGCTTTCCTTGGCGATGGCGCGCGCAAGGGCCGTGCGCTGCTGCTGGCCGCCCGAAAGCTCCTGGGGTTTGCGCCCCAGCATCGGCCGCAACTGCAAAACATCTGCGGCGGCTTCCACCCGGCCCTCGATCTCGGTTTTCGGAATGCCAGCCACGCGCAGCGGCGAGGCAATATTCTCGAACACCGTCATATGCGGGTAGTTGACGAAAAACTGATGAACGAGGCTGATATTGCGCTTTTGCGTCGAGAGCCTGGTGACGTCCTCCCCATCCATTACGATACGGCCGGAGGCGACGGGATCGAGCCCGGCCATCAGCTTGATGAGAGATGTCTTGCCTGCACCGGTCGCGCCGAGCAGAACGTTGAAATGTCCCGGCTCAAGGGTCAGCGTCGTCGGCTTGATATGGGTGACCACGCCCACGCGTTTTGTGATTTCGTGAAGCTCGATCATGAAGTGCCGCGCCCACCCCGGGATATTTGACGTAGATCCGGCGGCCATCCGCCGGCATCCGAAAGGGGCCGCCATGTTTCACGGCGGCCCCGGTTCTCAGAAACCCGTCACTGGTTCCAGCGCGCAACGAGCTCGTCATACTTGACGGTCTCGCCCTGCGGCTTCTCGTTGTCGAGCTTTGCCTTCGGCCCGTCCGGCTTGCCCAGCCATTCGGACGGATCCTTCGGCTCGTTCAGCCGCGGGCCACAACCGCCGTAGACGCCGGCCTGCTCGTCTGCCTGCTGCATCCGCGCCATTGTGATGTCCATCTCCTCGGCGAGACGGTCCATCGCCTCCTGCGGGGTGAAGGCGCCCGAGTTCACGTCACCGATCTGCTGCCACCAGATCTGGGCGAGCTTGGGATAGTCCGGCACGTTGATGCCCGTGGGCGACCAGCGCACCCGGTCCGGCGAGCGATAGAACTCGACAAGACCACCCAGCTTCGGCGCACGCTCGGTGAAGCTGTCGTGGCGCACGGTGCTGTCGCGGATGAAGGTCAGACCGACGTGGCTCTTCTTGGTGTCGACGGTCTTGGAGGTGACGAACTGGGCATAGAGCCAGGCGGCCTGCGCCCGGTCAGACGGGGTGGACTTCAGGAACGTCCAGGAACCCACATCCTGATAGCCGACTTTCTGGCCTTCCTCCCAGTACGGCCCGTGCGGGCTAGGGGCCATTCTCCAGAGCGGCGTACCTTCATCGTCGACGGTGTTGTTGCCCGCGGACTTGGGCTCGACCATGTTCGCGGTGAAGGCGGTGTACCAGAAGATCTGCTGCGCCACGTTGCCCTGGCTGAGTGCCGGCAGCGACTGGTAGAAGTCGTAGCTTGCGGCACCCGGAGGCGCGTATTTCCGCAGCCACTCGTCCCACTTGTGGATCGCGAAGACCGACGCCGGGCCGTTGGCCTCGCCCCCCCGCGACACCGAGGCGCCGGCCGGGTTGCAGGAGCCTGCTTCCATGCGGATGCCCCATTCGTCGATCGGCACGCCATTCGGCTCGCCCTGGTTGCCGGTACCCGCCATCGACAGCCAGGCGTCGGTCATACGCCACCCGAGGTCGGGCGCGCGCTTGCCGTAGTCCATGTGGCCGTAGATACGGACCCCGTCGATCTCCTTCACGTCCTCCGAAAAGAACTCGGCGATGTCCTCGTAGGCCGACCAGTTCACCGGCACGCCCAGGTCGTAGCCGTATTTTTCCTTGAACCTAGCCTGCAGGTCTTCGCGGTCGAACCAGTCCTTGCGGAACCAGTAGAGGTTGGCGAACTGCTGGTCGGGCAGCTGGTACAGGTTGCCGTCCGGACCGGTGGTGAACTGGATCCCCATGAAATCGTCGAGGTCTAGCGTCGGCGAGGTGGTGTCCGCCCACTCGCCGTTCATCATCTCGGTCAGGTTGTAGGCCAGTTGCAGCCGCGAATGCGTGCCGATCAGGTCACTGTCGTTGACGTAGCCGTCATAGAGATTCCGCTGGGTCTGCATCTGGGTCTGCACGGCTTGAACAACTTCACCTTCACCGAGGATCTGGTGGTTGACCTTGATGCCGGTGATTTCCTCGAAGGCCTTGGTCAGAACGTCGGCTTCGTAGGAATGAGTTGGAATGCCTTCCGACAGGACGTTGATCTCCATCCCGGCATAGGGTTCAGCCGCCTGGATGAACCACTTCAATTCCTCAAGCTGCTCTTCCTTGGACAACGTCGAGGGCTGGAATTCCTCGTCGATCCATTTCTGAGCGGCGGCTTCGTCGGCCCAGACGTTTCCTGTCCACCCAACGACCGCCGCCGCCGCCACGGCGGATAGCAGATAATTCCGCATCTTTGTCCTCCCTGAACATATATTTCGCCGGTCTGTGCCGACTGCCGCGAGCATCGCTGGCGCGAGGTGCCGAGTCAAATTATTCTTCAGATCATCGAAGCACTCGCCCCGGATGGCATCCCAGGTCAGTTGATACCTGTTCCGGAAAATCAACTTCTCGCCCCGATCCGAACATGGTCGCGTGCCGTGCCTACCTCTGGACCATGGTCCGGACCATGAACGCGAAGACGGCGGCACCGGCGGCGATCAAGAGCGAGCCGGTCAGAAGCGCGTAGACACCGCCTGCTTCGAGCAGCAGCGCGCCGATGAAGGGGGCCATCGCGTTGGCCACCAACGGTGCCGAGCCGACGGCACCCGAGATCGCGCCAAAGCCGTCGCGGCCCAGAACCTCGGCGATCAGGACCGGGCGCAGGATGCTCATCATGCCGATTGCCCCACCTTGTGCCACGGCAAAGAGGAACAGCAGCGGCGGCGCGACACCGGCGAGCATCAGGATGGCGCTCGCCAGTGTCATGCCGATCAGAGCGCCACGGGTCGAGAAGACGATATTGGCGCGTTCGCCGCGCAGCATCAGCGCCAGCCGCCCGACCACCTGGAACGGGCCGACGGTGCTGGCAACGGTCACCGCTATCGCCTTGGTCGCTCCGAGGCCGGTAAAGAGCGGAATGAAATAGGCGACCAGCATTCCGTGGTTCATGTGCGCCAGCCCGAAGGCGAGGCAGAGATACCAGAACTGGACCAGCCGCGACGCGCGCCGCAGCGCGCCCTTGCCGTCGGGGGGCTTCGGCCCGCCCCGCCTTTCGCGGCGCCGGAGCCGCACCCCGGCGGTGAAATGCAGCGGCACGGTCAGGCAGATCTGCATCAGTCCGAATGTGACGACCGCCATGCGCCAACCGAACGCGTCCGAAAGCAGTGCCCCCAGCGGAAAGGCCAGCGTCGAGGCCAGGCCCGCGACCAGCGTGACACGGATGATCGCGCCGCGTGCGGTCGCGCCAAGCCGGCGCGTCAGAAAGGCAAAGCAGGTGTCATAAAGACAGGCAGACATTGCCAGCCCCACGGCCGACCAGGCCAGATACCAGTGCAAGAGGCTTTGCGCATGCGACAGCGCGAGCAGGGCCAGCCCGCCGAACCCTGCCCCGCCTGCCAGCAGCTCTGCGCCGAGGCCGTTGTCGACCAGCCGCCCGGTCAGTGGCACGGCGACGGCCGACACCAGCAGCGCCAGGGTCAGCCCGATGGCGAGCGCGGGCCTGTCCCAGCCGGTTTCCGCCTCGATCGGGACCAAAAGCGCCCCGTAGATGTAGTAAAGCGTAGCAAAGCCGAGCGTCTGCCCGACGGCGAGCATCCAGACTGCCGGGGCGTCGTCGTCTGGAGTATCGGCGATGGAATCGATCAAAGCTGATAGATCTGGCCGAACTTGGCCTCCAGGTAGTCCAGAAGCGGGCCCTCATCCGGCTCGAATCCGCAGGCGCGGCGCACCGTATCGCGCGGTTCGTAAAGTCCGCCGTGACGTTGCAGATTGTCGCGCAGCCAGCCCGTCGCGGGGCTGGTGTCCCCCTCTGCCAGCGCCTCATCGAGATCCGGCTGCGCCTCGCGCATCGCCTTGAACAGGCAACCGGCATAGACATTGCCGAGCGTATAGGTCGGGAAATAGCCGAAGAGGCCGACCGACCAATGCACATCCTGCAGGCAACCGTTCGAGGGCTTGTCGACCTTGACGCCAAAATCGGCCTCGAACCGCTCATTCCAGGCGACCGGCAGGTCGGTCACGTCCAGGCTGCCGTCGATCAGGGCGCGCTCGAGGTCGAAGCGCAGCATGACGTGAAGGTTATACTGCACCTCGTCGGCCTCGGTGCGGATGTAGCCGGGGTGAACGCGGTTGACGCTGCCATAGAAGGCATCGGCCTCGGCAATACCGAGATCGCCGAAGGTCGCCCGCATCTTCTCGAAGAGAAAGCCGGTGAAGGCGCGCGAGCGGCCAAGCTGGTTCTCGTAAGACCGGCTCTGGCTTTCATGCACACCCATGCTGACGCCTTTCCCCATCGGCGTCAGCAGATAGGCGCGGTCGATATTCTGCTCGTAAGCGGCGTGACCGACCTCGTGGATCGTCGAATAGAAGCAATTGAACGGGTCGGACGGGTTGGTGCGGGTGGTGATCCGCACATCGAGACCGGAGCCTGACGAGAATGGATGCACGGCCTCGTCGATGCGGCCGTGGTTGAGGTCGTAACCGAAGGCCAGCGCCAGCTCTCGCGACAGGGTGATCTGGCCGGATTCCGGGAATGCGCCGGACGGCCGCACGGGCTGGTGCGGCGCGTGCAGGATTCGCTCGCGCAGGGCAACGAGGCGTGGACGCAGTGCGCCGAACATGGTCTCGAGCGTCGCGGCGGTCGCACCGGGCTCGTAATCGTCGAGCAGCGCATCGTAGAGATCGCCGCCTTCAGCGAGTGCTGCCGCCTCCTCCTGCCGGAGCCGCACCACCTTTTCCAGCGTCGGGGCGAAGGCAGCGTAATCCTCGGCGGCACGGGCGCGCGCCCAGACACCCTGTGCCACCGAGGTGGTGCGGGCAATCTCGGTGGCCAGCCTGGCGGGCACTTTAACGGTGCGGTCGTAATAGCGACGGATGTGGCGCAGATTTGCACGGGCGGTCTGGTCGAGGACCTCCGCGTCGATCGCCGCCAGCCAGTCGCCCAGCTTCGGATCGGTGCGGCGGGCATGCAGGATGTTTTCCATCGCCGCCATCTCCTCTGCCCGCTGTTCAGAGGCGCCGGGCGGCATCACCGTCTCCTGGTCCCATCCAAGCCGGCCCGCGACAAGGGAAAGCGCCTCGGTGTCGCGCTGGAAGGCCATGAGGTCCTCATAGGCGGTCATGAACGTTTTCCCCTGACAGATTGCGGCACGGGATATTGCGCAAGGTAGCGGGCGCGCAGGATCAGCACCCAAAGCAGGATCGCGCCGATCTGGTGGATGATGGCGATGTACCAAGGTGCGGAATACATCACCGTCACCACGCCGATAACGATCTGGCCGAAAAGCATCACCGCCGTCCAGTCATGGGCTTGCCGGGTCGCTGTATTGCCGCTTCGGCGGGACTGCCGCCAGACGACCATCCCAAAGGCAAGAAGCAGGTAGCCAGAGATCCGGTGCATGAACTGCACAAGCCCGTCATCCTCGAAGAAATTTCGCCAGATAGGGGTGAGCGAGAAGGCGTTTTCGGGGAAGAAGCGGCCCGCCATCAGCGGCCAGTCGGTAAAGCCGCGCCCGGCATCGATGCCCGCGACGAGCGCGCCGAGCAGGATCTGCAGGAAGGCGAAATGCATCAGGCCAGTGGTCATTGAAAAGAGCGGTGCCTCACGGCTGCGGCGGGCCTGCATCAGGTCAGCTTCGCGGCGGCTCAGCAAGAGGACGTACCAGGTGATCAGGCCGAGGATGACGAAGGCGAGGCCAAGATGCACGGCAAGGCGGTAACTGGCGACGTCAAGCCGGTCTCCCGTTAGGCCAGAGGCGACCATCCACCAGCCGATCGCGCCCTGCAGGCCGCCCAGGATGCCAATGCTCAAGAGCCGCATCGTCCAGCCAGTCGGAATGCGTTTGGTGGCGAGGAAGAACACGAACCCCGCCGCCCAGACCAGCCCGATGACGCGGCCAAGCTGCCGATGGCCCCATTCCCACCAGTAGA
>JBFKFZ010000057.1:0-18990 GCA_041633555.1 Paracoccaceae bacterium
CAGGGCGATCATCGAGGGCCGGCTGGCGGCGATGGATCTGAAACCCGGCAAGGTCGACGGCACGTTCGACGCGTCGACGCGCCGCGCCATCCGCCGCTACCAGCAGGCCCGCAACATCCCGGTCACCGGATATCTGACCCAGCAAACCGTGGTCCGGCTGATGGCGGATTCGCTCTTTCGGGCGCAATAGGGCGTCTCCCCGCCCGGCGGGCCAGTCCCTCGCTGGCCCTCCGGCGGATATCGCCTTTCGCGGCCATCCCGCCGACGCAAGCAGCACCTGAAAGCCGCAATGGGCAGATCTGCTATGCTTGGGGACATGAATCCCGAAAAGATGGGGGAGCCGTGTCGGATCCATATGCAGACCTTGCCGCCGAAGATGACCAGATCCAGGCACGCATTGCCGACGCTATGGAGGCGAGATGCCTCGAACCCGCACAGGTTGCAATCCGGCAGGAATATTTATCCGACCTCGTCCTGCCCGATGGCGCTTACGCGGTTGAGTTCGGCTCCGGGACCGGACATGTCACCCGCGATCTGATCACCATTGCCGGTGCCGCGCGGGCGGTCGGGATCGAGCCCTCTCCGGTCATGGTGACGCGCGCGAATGAGCATTTCGCCGCCGAATCCGGCTTCGGTTTCGAGATCGGCGATGCAAAGCAGACCGGCCTTCCGGGCGCCTCGGTGGATATGGTCCTGATGCACACCCTGCTCTGTCACGTCCCCGGACCGGAAGTTGCCATATGCGAGGCCTCGCGGGTTCTGAAACCGGGGGGAACCCTGGCCATCTGTGACGGTGACTATGATACGGCAACCGCCCAGATCGCCGATTTCGACCCGCTGGACCAGATCATCCGGTTCATGATCAACCAGAACGTGACCGATCTCTGGATCATGCGACAGATCGCCGACATCCTTTCAGATTGCGGCTTTGAGCTGAGAAAACGGCGGGGTCACAGCTATGTCGCGGCAGGCGGCTCCGCCTATTTCCTGACGGTCATCGACCGGGGTGCCGACAGGATGGCGGAAACCGGCATTTTTTTCGCCAGACATCCGACGCCCTGAAGGCCGAGGCGAGACACAGGCTGACCGCGAACAGGTTCTTTGGCTTCATGTCCTATGTCAGCCAGGTCGCCGTCAAACCCGGCACGCCCTGACGAGGCTCCGAAGTCCGACCCTCACGGCCTTGCGCCTTGCGGGGCCACTGGCAACCAGCGACGAAAACCCAAACACGGCGCGACTGATGGCTGCCAGCATCGGGACGAAAAGGCCCGATAGCCGGCTTGCCATCCGGGCAGCACGTTTCTGGCGCCATTCTCGTCCGGACTCCTTGCAGGATGGTGCCGTTTGGCCGCCGTAATCGTCTCTGTTCGTCGTTTTCGCGACTGCTCGTTCCGGAGATTCAGTCTATGCTTCCATGATCAGGACTCATCCATGCCGGGCCGCAACGCTCCCGAGGGATGCAAGGCGGCCGCGATATCGTGGAAGAGTGCCTGCATTCGGACAGGAGGGAACCAATGCGCTGTCTGATGACCTTATTCCTGATTGTTACTGCCGCGCCCGGATTTGCCTTAGATGACGTGCGGTGGCCCGACCTTGGTATAGAAATACCGCCCCGCGTGCAGACCTTCATCCTGGCGGAATGTATCGAAACCGGCGGCACTGTCGAAGAAACCAAGGATGAGTGCATCCGCGCAGAGCGATTCGGATACCGGGCCGTCGTGACGATGCTGAAGGAAGAGGAGACGGCCCTGAAATCCGCCGAGCGCTATCGCACCTGCAGCGGCGGACTGGGGAGCATCGGCGGAAAATTCCATCGCAGGAAGGCGTATTGCATCGGCAAGCCGCAGGGGATCGAATGGCGTTTCGAATATACCCAGAAGGCGGCGTTGGAACCCGGCACCCGGAACCCCGATGCGCGAGGCACCGCCCCGATGACGACCGGACCTGCTCCGGCCGAAACCGAGATCGCGCTCTCCTTTCCCGTCCGGGGCGCGGAGAGGATGGCGGATGGGGGCGGGCCTTTGGCGAGACTTCCGGCGCCCTGAAGGCCGACTCGTGATGCCGGCTGGCGAGGCGGCAAGCACACCGGGTCCATGTCGCGCGTCAGTCAGATCGCAGCCAAACCCGGCAAGATGTAGCGAGCCTGTCGTGCGGGCCTTGCACGCGCGGCCGCCGTCCAACAGGGCGCGGATTGCCGAAGCAGGCATTTCGCTGCGCGTTTCACGCGCAGCGACCGGCAAGGGGGCGCTGCCCCCCTGAACCCCCGGGGGTCAGGTCGCACCCAAGGCGCGGCAGGCGGAGTCGCGGACAGACCGGCCAGCCACCAGAACTTGTGTCTACACCCTCCGAACGGCCCTGAAAAAGCGGCAAGAAAGTTCAAACGGCCGCAGGACTATGCTTTTGATTTCATTGGGTTGAAAAATTGTCCGCACGCGGAAACCCTGCCGGCCCGCGACCCCGCGCCGCGGGGCCTGAAGGGGAGAGAATAACAACAACCGCAGATAGAAAAAGGCCGCCGAGCAATCGGCGGCCTCGATTGTTCCACTGCGTCCGGTCGGCTCAGCCCTGGCGGGCCTTGAACCGGCGCTGGGTCTTGTTAATGACGTAAACGCGGCCCTTGCGGCGCACGATACGGCAGTCGCGGTGCCGGCTCTTGAGCGAGCGGAGCGAGTTCCTGACCTTCATGGTCCTCTCCTCTTCATGCGGCGCGAGGGCGCCAAAACTGTTCTGCCCCCTTTCGAGGGCGATGGTGGGCGTAACAAGGTTCGAACTTGTGACCCCTACGATGTCAACGTAGTGCTCTACCGCTGAGCTATACGCCCGATTGTCGCTTGATCGCCCCTGCCTGCTCTATGGGGCATGCCCAAATGAACAAGACGCGGGGGAGGCCGCGTCGGTGGGCAGGTCTATAAAAGGAGTCGGAACCGCTTTCAAGGGCTTTTGGCAACATTGAGAATCCGCCTATAGTCCGCTCATTGAAAAGGAGTTCGCCGACGTGCCATTCCGGTTGGAAATGCCTGAAAGCTGGACCACAAGCGTGGTCTTCGCCTCGCCGCACAGCGGTCGAGACTATCCGGCCTCGTTCCTGCGCTCCTCGATGCTGGATGAACGCGCGATCCGGACATCCGAGGATGCCTTTGTCGACGAGCTGTTCGGGGCGGCGCCCGGTTTCGGCGCACCGTTGCTGGCAGCGCGGGTGCCGCGCGCCTTCGTCGATCTCAACCGCTCGGCCGACGAGTTGGATCCGGCGCTGATTGAGGATGTGCGCCGCGTCACCCATAATCCGCGCGTCACGTCGGGGCTTGGTGTGGTTCCGCGTGTGGTGGCCAATGGCCGCTCGATCTATCGCGGCAAGCTGAAGCTGCATGAGGCGGAGGATCGGTTGACGCGATTCTGGCACCCCTATCACGCGCGCCTTCATGCGCTTTTGGTGGAGGCGCATGGCCGGTTTGACGAGGCGATCCTGGTCGACTGCCACTCGATGCCGCATGAGGCCATCGACTCGATCTGCCATGGCAAGGGACCGCGGCCCGACATTGTCCTAGGCGACAGGTTCGGGGCCGCGGCGGCGCCTGAACTGGTCGAGATGGTTGAAGCGGCCTTCGGTTCCGCCGGTCTGGTTGTCGCTCGCAACGCGCCGTTTGCCGGGGCCTATACCGCGCAGAATTATGGCCGGCCCTCGCGGCGGCAGCATGTCGTACAGGTCGAGATCGACCGCGCTCTTTACATGAATGAGAAGACAATCCAGCCGAGTTCCGGATTTGACGATTTCCGGGCGGCGATAACCGGCGTCGTGGCGCAGCTCGCCGATCTCGGCAGGCGCGAGGTTCCGCTGGCTGCTGAATAGGGCTGCGCCTTCTTCCCCCGCTTTGGCATTGGTTCCTGTTCCCGCCACCAGGGTCAGCGCAGCGCGCGGCCCTTGACGATGGCGTCATGGCCGAACTTCGCCCGGAGACTGTCGGCTGCACGCTCGGCCTTGCTGCGCCTTGTCGCGCCGGGGTCGAAAAGGTCGCCCGAGAGGTCACCGGCTGTGGCCGGTCCGATATCCGACAGGCCGACACCGATCAGCCGGTAAGGCCCCTGATCCCCGACCTGATCGAAGAGGTCGCGCGCCGCCCGGTAAATCCGGTCGGCGATCTGGGTCGGCTCGTGCAGGCTGATTCGGCGGGTCAGCAGCGAATGATCGGCGCGTTTGAGTTTCAAGGTGACGACCCGACCGGCAAGGTCCCGGCCCTTGGCGCGGTCCGAGACTTTCTCTGCCAGCCGCCAGATATGGCCGTCGAGGATGTCGAGGTTGGACGTGTCGTCGAAAAAAGTCGTCTCGTTCGAGATCGACTTCATCGGCGCGTGGGCCGAGACCCGGCGCCGGTCCTCGCCACGAGACAGGTGCCAGAGCCGGTCTCCCATGGCGCCGAAGCGGGCGTGCAGGTCCTTGCGATCCCAGCGCCTGAGGTCGGCGAAGGTGCGGATGCCGGCCTTGTCGAGCGAGGATTGGGTGGCCTGGCCGACTCCCCAGATCAGCCGGACGGGCTTGTCGTGCAGGAAAGACTCGGTTTCGGCGACACCGATCACGGCGAAGCCGCGCGGCTTGTCGAGGTCGGAGGCGATCTTGGCGAGGAACTTGTTGTGAGATAGGCCGATGGAGCCGGTCAGGCCGAGCTCTGTCTGCATCCGCCGGGCCAGTCGTGCCAGCATCAGGGCGGGCGGGGCGTGGTGGAGGCGCTGGGTGCCGGTGAGGTCCATGAAGGCCTCGTCGAGCGAGAGCGGCTCGACGGAAGGGGTGAGCTCGTCCATCATGGCGCGGATCTGGCGGGAAGCCTCGACATAGGCGGCCATGCGGGGCTTTACAACGACGGCTTCGGGGCAGAGTTTCAGGGCCTGGAACATCGGCATGGCGGAGCGGACGCCCTTGATGCGGGCGATGTAGCAGGCGGTGGAGACGACGCCGCGGCGGCCGCCGCCGATGATGACGGGCTGATCTCGGAGGTCCGGATTGTCGCGTTTCTCGACCGAGGCATAGAAGGCGTCGCAGTCCATGTGGGCGATGGTGAGGTCGAAAAGCTCCGGGTGGGCCGCGATCCGGGGGGAGCGGCAGGCCGGGCAGCGGGGGCCGGCATCGAAGGGGGTCAAGCAGTCGCGGCAGAGGGCGGGCATGATGGCGCGATGATAGCCCAAGTCAGGCCGGTTGACACTCCCCCCCGTTCGCGCGCGGACAAAGTCAAAAAATTATATATATCAACAAGATGGGCTGTTTTTGTTCAGGCTTTCTTAACCGTTTCGATGTGGCGTGCGGTGGGGTTGACGCCAGGGGTTGGGGGGTGTTGGTGGAATGGTGCGTGAGATCCTGCAACCTACGTTTGCTTGAGAGTGGATTGTGTATTGGAGCGGATAGGCGAATCCCGCGCTACGGCTTACTTGAATTAGGCATGCCGGGACTATTCAGAATTCTGTGCCCGGGTCGGTTTCATTCACACTCTCTTAAAGCGTTCTTCGAACAGAATGGCGAACTGGTTTATCGCCTCGACCCATTCGCGCGGCGGCCGTTTCCAGTCCTCGGCCGCGTTGCTGAGAACGCGGTATAACAGCTTCATCGCCGCGTCGTCATTCGGGAAATGGCCGCGCGTTCTGACGGCCCGTCGGAGCTTGGAGTTCAAAGTTTCGATGGCGTTCGTGGTGTAAATGATCCGGCGCACGGCCTCGGGGAAGGCAAAGAACGGGACGACGTGTTCCCAGGCCCGGCGCCAGCTCTGCGCGATCGGCGGGTATTTCTGGCTCCATTCGCTGTCCTCGAAGGCGCTGAGCGCCTCGCACGCAGCCTTTTCGTCGGCGGCGCGGTAGACGGCCTTCAGCTCGCGGGCGACGTCCTTGCGGTCCTTCCAGCACGCAAACGACATCGAGGCGCGGATCCGGCGAACGATGCAGGTCTGGACGACGGTTTTCGGGACTACGGCGGTGATGGCATCGGGAAAGCCCTTCTGCCCGTCCACGACGGCGATCAGGATGTCGGCGATGCCACGGTTCTTCAACTCCGTCATCACCCGCATCCAGAACTTTGCGCCCTCGGTCTGCTCGATCCAGATGCCCAAGACCTCCTTGGTGCCGTCAGGCTGGATGCCGAGCGCGACATACACCGCCTTGTTCCGCACAAAGCCTTCGTCGCGGATCTTGACCCGGATCGCATCGAAGAAGATCAGCGGATAGCAGGCGTCCAGCGGGCGGGCCTGCCATTCCTTCACCGCGTCCATCACCGTGTCGGTGATCCGGCTGATCAGCGCCGGCGAGGCGTCGACGCCGTAGATGTCCTCGAGATGCCCCTGGATCTCGCGCACCGTCATGCCGCGGGCGTACATCGAGATGATCTTCTCGTCGAACCCGGGAAACCGGCGCTGGTATCTGGCAGTCAACTGCGGGTCGAAGGTGCCGGCCCGGTCGCGCGGGATCTGGTGGACTTGGTCGGTCATCTTGCGGGCCCTTCATGGTTTGGCGGGACCTGATAGCACGGGGGGCGAGGGCGTTGCGGCTTTCGGTGCTTTGACATTCCGGCAACTCTGGTCATAGTCCGCGCAAAAAGCAGGAGGCAGGCGATGGATTTCGAGACACTGGTGGCGGATTTCGTGGGCGGGAATGCGGTCTTTCTGGCGGTGGCGGTTTTCGTCATCATCTGCATTTTCCTTGGCGTGCGGATCGTGCCGCAGTCGGAAAAGCACGTGGTCGAGCGGTTCGGGCGGCTTCGTGCGGTGCTGGGGCCGGGGATCAACTTCATCGTGCCGTTTCTCGACCGGGTGGCGCACAAGATCTCGATCCTTGAGCGGCAGCTGCCGAATGCCGAGCAGGATGCGATTACCGCCGATAACGTGCTGGTCCGGGTCGAGACGAGCGTGTTCTACCGGATCACCGAGCCCGAGAAGACGGTCTACCGGATCCGCGATGTCGATGCGGCGATCGCGACGACGGTGGCGGGGATCGTGCGGAGTGAGATCGGCAAGCTGGAGCTGGACCAGGTGCAGTCGAACCGGACCGAGCTGATCGGCAAGGTGCGCGAGCTGGTGGCGGCGATGGTCGATGACTGGGGGATCGAGGTGACGCGGGCGGAGGTTCTGGACGTGAACCTCGACGAGGCGACGCGGGCGGCGATGCTGCAGCAGCTGAATGCGGAGCGGGCGCGGCGGGCGCAAGTGACCGAGGCGGAGGGGTCGAAGCGGGCGGTGGAGCTGAACGCGGATGCCGAGCTTTACGCGGCCGAGCAGAAGGCCAAGGCGCGGCGGATCTCGGCGGAGGCGGAGGCCTATGCGACCGAGATCGTGGCCAGGGCGATCAAGGACAACGGCATCGAGGCGGCGCAGTACCAGGTGGCATTGAAGCAGGTCGAGGCGCTGACCGCGGTGGGCCAGGGCGCGGGCAAGCAGACGGTGATCGTGCCGGCGCAGGCGCTGGATGCCTTCGGGGATGCGTTCAAGATGCTGAAAGGACGAGTCTGATGCTCTGGCAGGAATGGTGGGTCTGGATCGTCGCCGGCGTGGCGCTGGCGGTGCTCGAGGTGCTGGCCCCGGCTTACGTCTTCCTGGGGTTCGCGATCGGTGCGGTCGTTGTCGGGCTGGGACTGTCGGTCGGGCTGATCAATGCGGGCTGGCCGGTGCTGGTGCTGATCTTCGCGCTGATCTCGCTCGGCGCATGGCTGGCCCTGCGGCGCATCTTCGGCCTGCGGAAGGGGCAGATCAAGCTCTGGGACCGCGACATCAACGAGGACTGACGCGGTTAGGCGGTCAGGAACCCGATCACTTCCTTCAGAAACAGGTCCGGCGCGGTGTTCATCGCGACATGGCCCTGACCGGGCATCATGACCAGCCGTGCATCGGGCAGGGCCGCGTCCAGAAGGCGGATCGCGCCGCCGAAGAAGCCCGGGCTGACCTCTCCCAGCAGCAACAGCGTCGGCACCGTCAGCTTTTGAAACCGCACTGGGTCGAAGCGGTAGTCGTCGTCAGCCAGTTCACGCACAGCCGTATGGGCCGCAGCGACGCGGCCGGCCCATGAGGGGTCGGCGCGCAGCGCGGCGATCGCCTCGTCCGACAGGCCGACAAGCTCGCTGAAGAACGTCTCCAGAAGCTTCTCTCTGCTGCCGCCCGACAGCATCGCCTCAAGCCGTTCACGCGCCCCGGGCGGATAGATCGGGCTATCACCCGAGGGGAATGCAGGCTCGTAGAGCACCAGCCGCGCAAGGTTGTTGACCTGAAGTGCGGCCTCCATCGCGCAGAGCGCCCCGAAGGAATGGCCGAGCAGCATCGCGCCCGGCCCGGCGGCGCGAACAACGGCGGCGACATCCTCGTATTCGTGTTCGATCCGGTAGGGTTCGGCATCGCCGCTGCCAGCACGCCCGCGACGGTCCATGGCGTAACAGGTGAAATGCGCATTCAGGGACGGCAGGATCGTGGCCCAGCGGCTGTGATCGGCGGTGCTGCCATGAACCAGAACCAGCGGCGGGCCGCTGCCGGTCACCGCGTAGGCGATGCGCGTTCCATCTGCGGAGAAGACCGATGCCATGCAGATGCCTCCGGCCTCGGATCTTATCACGACTCCGGCGGTGCGTCAGCAGGGTCGGCGAGTTCAGGCCAGTGTCGAGTTGGTCTGCCAGGCGCGGGCGATCTCGGCCTGGATCGCCTGGGCGGCGGCGCGCGGGTTCTCGGCGCGCCAGACCGGGCGGCCGACGACGATGTGATCGGCACCGTCGGCGATGGCCCGTGCCGGAGTCGCGATGCGCTTCTGGTCGCCCTTGTCGCTGCCCGCCGGGCGCACCCCGGGGGTGACGATCAGCCTGCCTGCAGCCCCGGGCAGCGCGCGGATCACCGCGGCTTCATGGGGCGAGCAGATGACGCCGTCGGCCCCTGCCTCGAAGGCGCGGGTCGCGCGATCGACGACAAGGTCGCGCATCGCACCGGGCCGGATCAGCGCATCGTCGAGATCGGCGCGGTCGAGCGAGGTCAGGATGGTGACGGCGAGGATCTTGAGGTCGGAGCCGGCGGCGCCCTCTTTGGCGGCGCGCACCACGTAGGGATCGCCATGCACGGTCAGGAAATCGAGGTCGAACTGGGCAATGCCGCGTACCGCGTTTTCCACCGTTGCCGGGATGTCGAAGAATTTCATGTCGAGGAAGATGCGCTTGCCATGCTCTGATTTCAGCTCGTTGGCCAGCGCCAGCGCGCCGCCCGTGAGCATCCCCAGCCCTATCTTGTAGAAGCTGACCGCATCGCCGATCTCGGTGGCCAGTTTCAGGCCGTCGAGCGCGTTCGGCACGTCGAGGGCGACAATCAGGCGGTCATCTTGCATGGCTGCTCCGTTATGCGGATTTCGGCCTGTTTAGGGTCGCGTTGGCCTTGCGGCAAGGCGAAATCGGCGGGTTTTGGCCGGAAATAGAAGGACATGAGGAACCCGCGGAACCGCACGCCCGGTGCGCCCGTTGACCCGACAGCATGCCAGGGAAAGGAGCATATCATGGCTTACAGACATGAAACCGATCGCACCGGAAGCCACCCGTCGATGCGGGTGGTGCAGGACGGCAGCGGCAGCGGCGCATGGTTCGTCGCGGGTGCGGTGGTGATCGCGCTGGTGATCGCCGCCTTCGTCATCGGCAGTTCGCGCGATACGGGCCCGGCACCGGTGGAGGCCGATGTCGATCTTCAGATCGTTGAACCCACGGCGTCCGGTGCTGCCCCCGCGCCCGAAACCGTGCCGCAGACCAATTCGGCGAACTGACAGGAACACAGGAACACCGCTCGCGGCCGAAGGCGCATTCCCTGTGGGGGTGCGCCTTCACTCTGTCATGTGCACTTGAAGGCGGTGCCTTTGGCCCCCAAATAGTTGATGAGGCCTGCGATTGGGTCGTGCTGCCGATGCGGGCGGTCCGAGGGATGGGCGCTTTGACATAAGGAGTAAGCCGATGAACATGGAAAAGTTCACGGAACGGTCGCGGGGTTTCTTGCAGGCAGCACAGACGATCGCGATGCGCGAGAGCCATCAGAAACTGACGCCGGAACATCTGCTGAAAGCACTCATGGACGATGATCAGGGGCTTGCGAGCAACCTGATCAAGCGCGCGGGCGGCGAGCCGTCGCGGGTGGTCGAGGCCACCGAGCTTGCGCTGTCCAAGATCCCGAAAGTGACCGGCGATGCCGGGCAGATCTACATGGACGGCCAGACCGCCAAGGTTCTGGACGAGGCCGAGAAGATCGCCAAGAAGGCAGGCGATTCGTTTGTCCCCGTGGAGCGGATCCTGACGGCGCTGGCGGTGGTCCGTTCGCCGGCCAAGGAGGCGCTGGAGGCGGGTGCCGTCACCGCGCAGAAGCTGAACGGCGCGATCAACGATATTCGCAAGGGGCGCACGGCGGATTCGGCCAGCGCCGAGGAAGGCTATGACGCGCTGAAAAAATATGCCCGCGACCTGACCGAGGCCGCCGAGGACGGCAAGATCGACCCGATCATCGGGCGCGACGAGGAAATCCGCCGCACCATGCAGGTGCTGAGCCGCCGAACCAAGAACAACCCGGTGCTGATCGGTGAACCCGGCGTCGGCAAGACCGCGATCGCGGAGGGTCTGGCGCTTCGGATCATCGACGGCGACGTGCCGGAGTCGTTGCGCAACAAGCGGCTGATGGCGCTCGATATGGGGGCGTTGATCGCGGGGGCGAAGTATCGCGGCGAGTTCGAGGAGCGGCTGAAGGCGGTTCTGTCGGAAGTCACGTCAGCGGCCGGAGAGATCATCCTTTTCATCGACGAGATGCATACGCTCGTGGGTGCCGGCAAGGCGGACGGGGCGATGGATGCCTCGAACCTTCTGAAGCCCGCCTTGGCGCGGGGCGAGCTGCACTGCGTGGGGGCGACGACGCTCGATGAATACCGCAAGCATGTCGAGAAGGACGCGGCGCTGGCGCGGCGTTTCCAGCCTCTGCTGGTCGAAGAGCCGACGGTGGCCGATACGGTCTCGATCCTGCGCGGCATCAAAGAGAAGTACGAGCTGCACCACGGGGTGCGGATTTCCGACTCGGCGCTGGTGGCGGCGGCAACGCTGTCGCACCGCTATATCACCGACCGGTTCCTGCCCGACAAGGCGATCGACCTGATGGACGAGGCCGCGAGCCGTCTGCGGATGGAAGTTGATTCGAAGCCAGAGGAGCTGGACAATCTCGACCGCGAGATCCTGCAGAAGCAGATCGAGGCCGAAGCGCTGAAGAAGGAAGACGACAAGGCGTCGAAGGAGCGGCTGGAGAAGCTGACCCGGGAACTGGCGGATCTGACCGAGAAGTCCGAGGCGATGACGGCGCAGTGGCAGGCCGAACGCGACCGGCTGGAAGGGTCGCGGGGGCTGAAGGAGCAACTCGACCGCGCCCGGATCGAGCTGGAACATGCCAAGCGCGAGGGCAATCTGGCCAAGGCCGGGGAGCTGTCCTACGGCGTCATTCCGCAACTTGAGAAGAAGCTGGGGGAAGCCGAGGCCGAGGGCGACGCGCGGATGGTCGAGGAAGCGGTGCGGCCCGAGCAGATCGCCGAGGTGGTCGAGCGCTGGACCGGCATCCCGACCAGCAAGATGCTGGAAGGCGAACGCGAGAAGCTGCTGCGCATGGAAGAGGAGCTTGGCAAGCGGGTGATCGGCCAGCACCAGGCGGTTGTCGCGGTGTCGAACGCGGTGCGGCGGTCGCGCGCCGGGCTGCAGGATGAGGGGCGGCCCCTGGGCTCGTTCCTGTTCCTCGGGCCGACCGGCGTTGGCAAGACCGAGCTGACCAAGGCGGTGGCCGAATATCTTTTCGACGATGACGCCGCGATGGTGCGGATCGATATGTCCGAGTTCATGGAGAAGCATTCGGTCGCGCGGCTCATTGGCGCGCCGCCGGGCTATGTCGGCTATGACGAGGGCGGCGTTCTGACCGAGGCGGTGCGGCGCCGGCCCTACCAGGTGGTGCTGTTCGACGAGGTCGAGAAGGCGCATCCCGAGGTCTTCAACGTGCTACTGCAAGTTCTCGATGACGGGGTACTGACTGATGGTCAGGGCCACCGGGTCGATTTCAAGCAGACGCTGATCGTGCTCACCTCAAACCACGGGTCACAGGCGCTGAGCCAGATGCCCGAGGGTGCTGATCCCGCACAGGCCCGGCGAGACGTGATGGAGGCGGTCCGGGCGCATTTCCGGCCCGAATTCCTGAACCGGCTGGACGACCAGATCATCTTCGACCGGCTGACCCGGAAGGACATGGACGGCATCGTCGAGATCCAGCTGCAGCGGCTGGCCAAGCGGCTTGCGGCGCGCAACATCACGCTCGACCTCGATGACAGCGCCAAGGCGTGGTTGGCCGACGAGGGCTATGACCCCGTCTATGGCGCGCGGCCGCTGAAGCGGGTGATCCAGCGCAGCCTGCAGGACCAATTGGCCGAGATGCTGCTGGCTGGCGATGTCGCGGAGGGCGACACCATACCGGTGAGCGCCGGGACCGACGGTCTGATCGTGGGCGACAGGATCGCGGCCAGCAACCGGCCAAAGCCCGACCAGGCCACGGTGCACTGAACCCGGAAGCCCCGCCGCTATCAGGGCGGGGCTTTCGTCTTGTCGGGACGGGACGGGCGGCCGTGGGCAGTGATCCCAGCGGCATCGTCCTGCAGTGCCTGCGCAAAGCGCCGACTGACGGCGCGGCCCGCCCTTCGAATTCTATCGCCGGGCTTCCAGCGCCTGCTTCGCCATGCGAAGTGTCCGCAGGAAGCGCTTTGAACGACGGATGGTCTGTTCCACGTCGCGGATCTTTTCCTCGAGGAAAGCCTCTCCATCGAAACCGTCGCTGGGCGCCGATTCGAGTTGCGCGATGAATGTGCGAAGCTCGTCGAGTGTGAATCCGGCCGCCTGCGCTTCCCGGATGAGTTCCAGCGTCAGCGCCGTCTGTTCGGGATAGTCCCGATAGCTGTTGGTCCTGCTGCCGCTCGGCCGTGATCCGATAAGCCCGCTACGCTCATAAAAGCGGATCGTATCGCGGCTGACGGAGGTCCGCTGTGAAAGTTCCCCGATCCGCATCTGATTTCACAAAACCGTTGACTCTACTCCATGGTTTGTGCGCCGATTCCGTGAACGGGTCAAGCCACCTTCGTGCAAGCTCTGGCGATCGCCGACCGGTATCGGAAGAGTGAGAATGGGTGCAAATTGCCAAAGCTGCGGTATGCCGCTGAAGAACGACCCTGACGGTGGCGGCAGCGAGGCGGATGGCACGCGCAGTCAGATTTACTGCTCGCTTTGCTACCGGGACGGGGCATTCATACACCAAGACTTCACGGCCCAGGACATGCAGGAGCATTGCGTGACGCAGCTCAAGAAGCGGGGGATGCCGCATATCATGGCGTGGATGTTTACCCGCGGCATTCCGCGGCCGGGCCGCTGGAAATCGTGAAGGGCTGAACGCGGGAGATCGAGGGTCCGTGGAACAGCGCCTCGGGGCGCCATCGGCCCCCGCGTAGCGAAGGCCGTGAGTTGGCTCCGAAGGCAATCGCACTTAGTATTCTGCCAGCGGCTGCAGATTCCATCGGCCAATCGCCGATAGAAGGCCTGAGCGTTCCCCGTTACAGACGGAGTGATTAGGCCTGAATCCGTGTATCATGCGGACAGTCCGGTCGCATGGTCCCGACCTCATGGCGGACACAACGGAAAGGGCAGGCATCATGGCTGATTGCGTGAAACTGCAACCCGGCGGAGCCTATTCGGGCAAGCAGGGCTTTGATTATTTCGAGGGCATCGCGAAGGAAACGGTCGGCAGCCAGGGCCTGTGCATGCACATCCTGACCATTCCGCCGGGCGGCCGTGCCAAAGCGCACAAGCACGAAGACCACGAAACGGCGATCTACGTCATTTCCGGCTCGGCCAGGATGTATTGGGGAGAGGCGCTCGAACATGTCATGGAGACGAAGGCAGGCGACCTGATCTACATCCCCGCAGGCGCGCCGCATCTTCCCTTCAACGATGGAACCGAGCCCGCGGTCGCGGTGATCGCCCGGACAGATCCAAATGAGCAGGAAAGCGTTGTGCTGCTGCCCGAGCTGGAGGCGCTTGTGCCGACCTGACGCCAGGCAGTTAGACCGGCTCGATCGGATATCCGGTCTGAGCCCAGAGTAGCCCATGTGCAGTTTAGATTTCGATCAGAGAGCCGGCACCGGGACGTTCATACCCAAACTCGGTTTGAAGGCGGGCCTGGATGTTAAAGGAGACACAGTGAACAGGAAGAAGATGAGGGATATTCTCTGACTTGAACCAGTCAATCGTCTCATTCACCGCAGGCTTTTCTGGATTGACCAGGTGAAATCCGCCGATGACAGCGTGTAATTCCTGTCCGGTAACTTCCTTGGCATATGTGCAAATATTGCAGATGCCACTGTGCGAGCATCCTGTCACCACCACAGCCCCCTTCTCAGTCCGGAATGCCAAAGCTGTGTCGTCGTCCATCGGGTCGTCGTAATAATACCCTCGCTCAAATGACGTGACCCTGGGAATCTGGCCAAGGAAGAAAGCTCCTGGAACGAATACCAACGGCTCCTTTGCTTCAACAATTCGAAAATCGGCGCGGATCTTCTGCTCAATTTCGGCGTACTTGTGCGGAAGGTGGCGATCAACCGGCTCGATGAAGGGATCGAGCAGCGCGGTCATTACACGTGGGTGCAGGACAAGCATCTTTTTCTGTTTGAAAGGGTGGAATAGCAGTCCGCGTGAGTGGTCACTATGAAAATGGGACAGCGCAATTACGTCGGCGGATTCCAGATCGATGTCCGCGGTTTCGGCATTTCGGCACCAAACATCTGACCACCCGGTATCGAAAAGGATGTTCGTATCGTCGTATTCGATCCACGCAGAAAACCCCCACTCTGCTAGCCAGCACAGGTCCGAGACGAGGTTTTCGTTCAGTAGACGAATTCTCATGTCGCCCACCCTGCCAATTCCGAATATTCGCCACCACCATATCTGAAAAAGGGCAAAACACGACGATGTTCGAATATCTGGTTTGCCCCGCACAGCCGACCCACCGCCGCCAGCATGTCCCTACTTCTCGATGCTGCGCCCCACGGTCAGACGGTCGCGGAGGGGTTGCGGCAGCTCGGTGTAGTGCGCGTCGGGGTGGGTGCCGAGGGCGTCGAGGTACTTGCTGAAGAAGCAGCGGGCGGAGACGGCGGCGGCAATGTCGGAAATCTCGGCGTCGGTCAGGCCCTGCACCCGGAGCGCGTCAATCAGGGCGGGCGTCACCGAGGCCGCATCCTTGGCGATGGCCTGGGCATAGTCCATCGCCGCGATATCGACCGGCAGAAGGTCGGCATGGCGATAGTCGGTGGCGATGGCGCGCAGTTCCTCGGCGGTAAAGAATTCGCCCAGCAGCACCTTGCCATGCGCCAGTGCGCAGTAGGAACTGCGCAGGGCCAGCGCCGCGGCCAATGTCACCAGCTCGTAGCGGCGCGGGGTCATGCGCGCCTTGATGGCGCCAAGCAGGGCGCTCCACGCCACCTCGTAATCCGGCCGGTGGCTGAAGGCCCGGGTCATGTTCGGGACATGGCCATTCTTACCGCGTGCCCGTTCATAAAGTGCCGCGGTCTCGCCTTTGGCGGCCTTGTCCGAAACTGTCTTGATGAAGCTCATGCATCGTCATCCCACTAGTCCTGCTTCAGCGGAGCCTAGCACGAGGTGAGAGATTCGGTGCAGGCCGTGCTTGGTTTTTTTGGGGGGATACGGGTTCGATGCCGGTCTGGGCCCGAACCGACCACCGGTAAGGGAATCGCGAGGAACGGTGAGGACGCGGCTGCCCTACAGCATTGTGACATCAGTTTGTTTGGTTTTGCGGGCGGTGGCGTCTAGTCATCATACTATGGACCGAGTTGGAGGGACCGATGGCAGGCCGCTGGAAGAATAACCTGAAATGGTCGGATGTAACGCCGAAATCGCTTTATCTGAACCGCCGCGAATGGATGGCCGGGGCGGGGGCCTTGGCCATGGGCTCGATCGCCGGGCCGGGGATGGCCGGGATCGAGACGGTGCCGAGCGTCTATTCGACCGACGAGGAGCCGAACGCGCTGGAGGAGATCACCGCCTATAATAACTTCTATGAATTCGGCACCGGCAAGGAGGATCCGGCGGACAATGCCCATTTGCTGACCACCGATCCCTGGTCAGTTCAGATCGACGGGCTGGTCGACAGGCCCGGCAACTACGATCTGGCGGACCTGCTGTCAGGCGTCACGATGGAGGAACGCATCTACCGGCTGCGCTGCGTCGAGGCCTGGTCGATGGTGGTGCCTTGGGTTGGGTTCGAGTTGGCGACGTTGCTGAGCCGTGTCGGCGTGCAGCCCGCGGCCAGGTTCGTGGCGTTCGAGACGCTGGTGCGGCCCGAGGAGATGCCCGGCCAGAACTACCCGATCCTGGAATGGCCCTACCGCGAGGGGCTGAGGCTGGATGAGGCGATGCATCCGCTGACGATCCTGGCGACCGGGCTTTACGGCGAGGAGCTGCCGAACCAGAACGGCGCGCCGATCCGCGTGGTGGTGCCGTGGAAATATGGCTTCAAGTCGATCAAGTCGATCGTCCGGATCAGCCTGGTTGAGGAGCAGCCGCTGGCGACCTGGAACATGCTGCTGCCGAAGGAGTACGGGTTCTACAGCAACGTGAACCCGGAAGTGGACCATCCGCGCTGGAGCCAGGCGACCGAGCGAAAGGTCGGCGGCGGGCTGTTCGCCAAGCGGGTGGAGACGCGCATGTTCAATGGCTATGAGGATGAGGTCGCCGGGCTCTATGCCGGGATGGATCTGGCGAAATTCTATTGATGCAGCTGACCTCGGTACTGACCTGCCCGGAATGCGGGGCCGCGGCGTCCGAGACGATGCCCGAGGATGCCTGCCAGTGGTTCTATGAGTGCAAGCACTGCGGCGCAGTCCTGCGGCCCAAATCCGGCGATTGCTGCGTCTTCTGTTCATACGGGACGGTCCCATGCCCGCCTGTGCAGGCAGGCGATGACTGTTGCGGATAGGAGGTTTGCGGTGACGATCAAGCATCGAATCAACGATGTTGCCCGGCACATCCCGCCAACAGCTATATATATAGTCGGCGGTCTGCCGGCCTTCTGGTTCCTCTATCTTGGCCTAACCGGCGGTCTGGGCGTCGAGCCGATCAAGGCGCTCGAACAGGAACTCGGCCTGTTCGGCCTGAAGATCTTTGTCGTCGTGCTGGCCGTGACGCCGCTGCGCGCCTACACAGGCATCAGCCTGTTCCGAATTCGCCGGGCGCTGGGGCAGCTGGTCTTCTACTATGTTACGCTGCACCTGCTGGTCTGGCTGTTTCTCGACGTGCAGATCTGGGGCCAGATCTGGGGCGATATCCTGAAGCGGCCCTATATCACCATCGGCATGGCGGCCTTCCTTCTGCTGATCCCTTTGGCCGCGACCTCGAACAACTGGTCGGTGCGCAAGCTCGGCGCGCTGCGCTGGCGGCGCCTGCATCGGCTGACCTATTTGGCGGCGATTCTGGGCGGCCTGCATTACGTGATGCTGGCCAAGACCTGGCAGCTGGAGCCGATGGTCTATCTGGGGCTGATTCTGGCGCTGCTGGCGCTGCGGATTCGCTGGAACCGCATCCGGGTCGCCGCCTGACGTCTGAGTCGCGGGCCGATTCCGGGCGGAATCGCAGCCCGATCTGGACCTCGTACGCGCCTTATCGGCAAACCAGGCCTTCTGACGGCCAGACGACCGCGCGGAAGCGGCCAAGGGAATCGCGCCGGAACGCGGTCGGCATTAATCTTATTGCCCTAAATTACCCGAAATTGTGCTGTTACTTGCGCAAACCCCCATATTTTGAGGGCAAATATGGGCCCGGCGAAAAAATGTCATCTTTCTGCAAAAAAGCTCTTGCGGACCCCGGCACCGATCCGTAAATACCCCTTCACCGAGGCGGCGAACGACGCTGCAGCGGGAAAACAAACGGAAACGAGCAGGCGGGCGCGCCAACTACAAAGGGCGCAACGGTCGGTTTTGCTTCTGCGCTCTTTGAAATTGCTGGTATCTGAAGAGATATGTGGGCGGTTTGGTTCATTCGATGGATCAGCCTCTCGTATATCGCGCCGGTAGGGCTTCGGTCCGATGATCCGGTGTCAGCTTCACTGTTTGGACGGCTTTCGGTTTCTTCTGAAACCTGAAGCACAACAAACAGAAAACTGTTCCTGCCTAGCCGGCAGGAACGATGTGCAGAGGTTCGAACGTCAAGGATAAGCGTGCAAACGCTTTTCAACTTGAGAGTTTGATCCTGGCTCAGAACGAACGCTGGCGGCACGCCTAACACATGCAAGTCGAGCGATCCCTTCGGGGATAGCGGCGGACGGGTTAGTAACGCGTGGGAACATGCCCTTCTCTACGGAATAGCCTCGGGAAACTGAGATTAATACCGTATACGCCCTTCGGGGGAAAGATTTATCGGTGAAGGATTGGCCCGCGTTGGATTAGGTAGTTGGTGGGGTAATGGCCTACCAAGCCTACGATCCATAGCTGGTTTGAGAGGATGATCAGCAACACTGGGACTGAGACACGGCCCAGACTCCTACGGGAGGCAGCAGTGGGGAATCTTAGACAATGGGCGCAAGCCTGATCTAGCCATGCCGCGTGAGTGATGAAGGCCTTAGGGTCGTAAAGCTCTTTCGCTGGGGAAGATAATGACTGTACCCAGTAAAGAAACCCCGGCTAACTCCGTGCCAGCAGCCGCGGTAATACGGAGGGGGTTAGCGTTGTTCGGAATTACTGGGCGTAAAGCGCGCGTAGGCGGATTGGAAAGTTGGGGGTGAAATCCCGGGGCTCAACCCCGGAACTGCCTCCAAAACTCCCAGTCTTGAGGTCGAGAGAGGTGAGTGGAATTCCGAGTGTAGAGGTGAAATTCGTAGATATTCGGAGGAACACCAGTGGCGAAGGCGGCTCACTGGCTCGATACTGACGCTGAGGTGCGAAAGCGTGGGG
>JBFKFZ010000058.1:0-18773 GCA_041633555.1 Paracoccaceae bacterium
GCGGCGGCCTTCCGGCACCGGGCGACGCGCAAGATCTACTGGGCCATCGTCGCGGGCGTTCCGCATCCGAAGATGGGCACGATCAAGTTCGGGCTGGTCAAGGCCGCCGGTCGTGGGTCCAAGGGCGAGGGCGAGAAGATGATCTGCATTCATCCCGCCGAAGTCGACAGCACGCCGAATGCCAAGCGGGCGACGACCGACTATGCGGTGCTGAGCCCGCTTGCCAACCGCGCTGCCTGGGTGGCTTTGGTGCCGGTCACGGGCCGCACCCACCAGTTGCGCGCCCATATGGCCGAGATGGGCCATCCGATCATCGGCGATGGCAAATATGGCGGTTCTGGGCAGGAGAACCTGGGGGATGGATGGGGCGCGCAGCTTGGCGGCGAGATCAGCCGCAAGCTGCATCTTCATGCCCGCTTCCTTCAGATCGAACATCCCGAAACCGGTGCGATCATGAACTTCACCGCGGCGCTGCCGCCGCATATGCAGCGCAGCTGGGACAGCTTTGGCTGGACGGCCGATGACGTGCCGGTCGATCCGTTCGAGGAGGCCGAATGAGCGGCTGGGCGGCAAAACGTTTCTGGAAAGAGGCCGGCGTCGAGGAAACGGCGGAGGGTTTCGTCGTCAGGCTGGATGGCCGCGAGGTCCGGACGCCAGGCAAGCGGCCGCTGCTCTTGCCGACCCGGCCCCTGGCAGAGTCGGTGCGCGCGGAATGGGCGGCGCAGGGCGAGAAGATCGACCCCGGGACAATGCCGATCACCAGAACAGTGAACTCAGCAATCGACAAGGTCGCGGCGGCGCGCGCAGGCGTGATCGAGGTGGTCGTGGCCTATGGCGATGCCGACCTGCTTTGCTACCGCGCGGCATCGCCAGAGGAACTGGCGCGCCGCCAGTCGGAGGCCTGGGATCCGCTGCTGGATTGGGCGGCCCGGTCGTTTGGGGCGCGGCTGGTGCCCGTTGCGGGCGTCATGCACCGGGCGCAGGGTCCGGAGGCACTCGGGCGCCTCAACGACGAGGTGGAAAAGCTCTCGGACATCGGGCTTGCAGCCTTTCATGACCTCGTGAGCCTGTCCGGATCTTTGATCATCGGTCTGGCGGTCATACACGCGGTGGATGAAGTCGATCGGCTCTGGCTCGCTTCCAGAGTCGATGAGCTGTGGCAGGAACAGCAATGGGGCGAAGATGAAATTGCGTCCGCGCTTGCCAGACAAAAACAATCGGCTTTTCACACGGCCGCCGAGATTATCGACCTGACAGAGAAATAGTGTTTTTGTACAACACGTTGTGGCAGAGAGGCGATGTTCGCTTTACGCAGGATCAAGCATCACATTCCATGATCATACACTTGACGTCGCAAGGTGAATCCGACCACACTTGTGTCGCTGAGGGGAAAATACCACTCACATGATCGCCCCCGGTTCCGAGGGACCGGAAGAACCACTCGCAAGCGGGTGGCAACTCAGGAAGAGGTAAAAATGAAAAGAACCGTTTTTTTTGGCGCAATGGCTGTCGCAGGCATTGCCGCCGGCGTCGCGTCTGCCGCTACCCTTGACGACGTCAAGGCCCGGGGCAAGTTGCACTGTGGTGTAGCAACCGGCGTTCCGGGCTTTGCCGCGCCCGATGCAAGCGGCGAATGGCAGGGCTTTGACGTGGCCATCTGCCGCGCCGTCGCCGCGGCCGTGCTGGGCGATCCCAGTGCCGTCGAATTCACCCCGACCACCGGTCAGACCCGCTTTACCGCGCTGGCCTCTGGGGAAATCGACATGCTGGCCCGGAACACGACCTGGACCTTCTCGCGCGACACCGACCTCAAGTTCGATTTCGTTGGCGTGAACTACTATGATGGTCAGGGCTTCATGATCCCGAAGGCGCTGGGCGTGTCCTCGGCGAAAGAGCTTGATGGCGCCACCGTCTGCATCCAGACCGGCACCACGACCGAGCTGAACCTGGCCGACTACTTCCGCATCAACAACATCAGCTACGAGCCGGTGCCTGTTGAAACCAACGCCGAAGCCCAGCAGCAGTATCTTGCAGGGGCCTGCGACGTCTACACGACCGATGCATCCGGTTTGGCCGCCTCTCGCGCGACCTTCGAAGCTCCTGCAGACCATGTTCTGCTGCCCGAGATCATCTCGAAAGAGCCGCTTGGCCCGCTCGTTCGCCATGGCGACAACGCCTGGGGCGATATCGTGATGTGGACGCTGAACGCCCTGATCGCGGCTGAAGAGCTCGGCGTGACCTCGGCCAATGTCGGCGAACTGTCGGCCGCGCCTACGGACAACCCGGAGATCAACCGGCTACTCGGCACCGAGGGAGAGCTTGGCGGGATGATCGGCCTGCCCAACGACTGGGCTCAGAAGGCGATCATGGCCAGCGGCAACTATGGCGAGATCTTCGAGAAGAATATCGGTGAGAACACGCCGATCGGTCTTGCTCGTGGACTGAACGCGCAGTGGACCAATGGCGGTCTGCTTTATTCGCCGCCGTTCCGGTAATCAAAGACTGGCAAAGGGGCGCGGCGCAATCCGCGCCCTTTCCATATTGCTGATGCAAACACGACCGCCCAGGCGACCCGGTAGAGGTCGCGGCAAAACATAAACTCCAGGGAGATGGGGGCGTCATTCATGACGACTACGACCGATCCTACCAAGGAATCGTTCCGCCTTAGCCAACTGATCTATGATACGCGGTATCGGTCGATGACGATTCAGGTCGTTGCGATGATCGGCTTCATGGCGATGTTCGCTTGGTTGATTTCAAATACTGTCGCCAACCTTCAGGCGCTCGGCAAGGACTTCAACTTCGGTTTTCTGACCGTGCGGGCCGGGTACGACATCAATCAGTCGCTGATTGAGTACAGTTCCAACTCCACGCATTTCCGGGCCTCGCTGACCGGGCTGCTGAACACGCTTCTGGTTGCCTTTCTGGGCTGTATCCTCGCGACCGTTGTCGGCGTCATAGCCGGTGTCCTTCGCCTGTCTAAGAATTGGCTGACGGCGCGGCTGATGACGGTCTATGTGGAGAGCTTCCGGAACATCCCGGTCCTGCTCTGGATCATCGCCTTCTTTGCCGTACTGACCGAGGCTACACCGGCACCTAACGCCTTCCGAGGAGAGGCGCCGGAGGCCTCGATGTGGCTGAACGGCACGCTCGCCGTCACAAATCGCGGCACCTATGTTCCCAACCCGACCTGGCATGCCGGGTCGAGCGTAGTCGTGGTGGTCTTCCTCGCTTCGATCATCGGGATCTGGGCGTTTGGCCGTTATTCAGCAAGGCGGCAGGAACGGACCGGCGAGATTCTTCCGAACGTCTGGATCAAGCTCGCAATCTTCTTCGTACCAACGCTGCTCGCCTATTTCATCATGGGCCGGCCGGTCGGGCTGGATTACCCCGAGTTGCAGGGGTTCAACTTCCAGGGCGGTCTGCATCTGCGGAACTCTCTGATCGCGCTCTGGCTGGCGCTTTCGTTCTATACCGGAGCCTTCATCGCCGAGAACGTCCGCGCCGGGATCCTGGCCGTGTCGAAAGGGCAGACAGAGGCGGCCTATGCGCTGGGCATCCGGCCGAGCCGGACCATGCGGCTGGTCATCCTGCCGCAGGCTCTGCGGGTGATTATCCCGCCGCTGATCTCTCAGTATCTGAACCTGACCAAGAACTCTTCGCTGGCAATCGCCGTGGGTTACATGGACCTTCGTTCGACCCTTGGCGGGATCACCCTGAACCAGACGGGGCGAGAATTGGAATGCATGCTCCTGATGATGCTGATCTATCTCATCATCTCGCTGCTGATATCCTCGGCCATGAACGTCTACAACAAATCCGTCAAGCTGAAGGAGCGGTGAGATGAGCGACCTTCATGCCCACAACCTCGCATTTGTCCGCGACAAGATGCTGCCGGAATCCGAGCCGCCGATCACCGAGCGTGGCGCGGTCAAATGGGTCCGCGAAAACCTGTTCTCGGGCTATCTGAACAGCATTCTGACCGTGGTCTCGATCTACGTCATCTACGTGATCCTGTCGCATATCCTGCCCTGGCTGCTGAACTCGGTCTGGGTCGCCAACTCGCTGGAGGAATGCCGCCAGATCCGGGATACGGTGAATGAAGGCGAACCGAGTGCCTGTTTCGCGGTCATCACGGAACGCTGGAAACAGCTGCTCTATGGCTTCTATCCGGCAGAGTCTTACTGGCGCGCCAACCTGAGCTTCGTGCTGCTCTTCGTGGCCCTGGCGCCGATTCTGTTCGACAATCTGCCGCGCAAGTTGCTTTGGTTCTCGGGTCTTTATCCATTCCTTGCCTTCTGGCTGATCTGGGGCGGGTCGATCTGGCTGCCGATCTCGGTTCTTGCGGGATTCGTGATCGCCTATGTGGCGTTCAATCTGCTCGAACGATTTGGCGGCTTGGCCGGCGCCATTGCGGCCTTTGTCGTGCCGATATTGTGGTGGCTTTTCCTTGCCGGTCCCGTCGCGGATGCCATCCATTCGATCCTTCCGATCGGCATGGAGGTGGCCAATTCAAAGCAGATCGGCGGATTCATGATCTCGGTGATCATCGGGCTTGCCGGTATTGTGCTGTCGCTGCCGATCGGTATCGTTCTTGCCCTGGGGCGCCAGTCGGACCTGTTCATCGTGAAGACGATCTGTGTCGGCTTCATCGAGTTCATCCGCGGCGTTCCGCTGATCACGCTGCTCTTTACGGCCTCGCTGCTGCTCAACTATTTCCTGCCACCCGGCACCAACTTTGACATCGTGCTGCGCGTCGTGATCATGGTCACGCTATTCGCCGCGGCCTATATGGCAGAGACGATCCGGGGCGGACTGGCGGCTTTGCCGAAGGGCCAGTACGAGGCGGCGGATTCGCTGGGACTGGATTACTGGAAAGCGCAGCGGCTGATTATCATGCCTCAGGCGCTGAAGATCTCGATCCCCGGCATCGTCAACAACTTCATCGGTCTCTTCAAGGACACTACGCTGGTGATCTTCATCGGCATTTTCGATATGCTGGGCCTGACCAACACTATTCGGGCCTCGACCGAATGGAACGGGGTCTACTGGGAACTCTTCATCTTCGTCGCACTGGTCTTCTGGATCTGCTGTTTTGGAATGTCACGCTATTCGCAATGGCTGGAGCGCAAGCTGCAGACCGAGCATCGTTAAGGAGACTGAAACATGTCTGAACTCGCAACAGATCGGGATATCGACCGCAGCCACATGAAAGTGTCGGACGAGGTCGCCGTCCAGATCACCAACATGAACAAATGGTACGGCTCCTTTCACGTGCTGCGCGACATCGACCTGACGGTCTACCAGGGAGAGAGGATCGTGATCTGCGGGCCGTCCGGTTCCGGCAAGTCAACGCTGATCCGCTGCATCAACGCGCTGGAAGAGCATCAGGCGGGCCAGATAATCGTGGACGGGACAGAGCTTTCGTCGGATCTGAAGAATATCGACAAGATCCGGTCCGAGGTTGGCATGTGCTTTCAGCATTTCAACCTGTTCCCGCATCTGACGATCCTCGAGAACTGCACGCTTGCGCCAATCTGGGTCCGCAAGGTCCCGAAGAAGGAAGCCGAAGCGACCGCGATGGAGTACCTGAAAAAGGTCAAGATCCCCGAACAGGCCCTCAAGTATCCCGGTCAGCTTTCCGGCGGTCAACAACAGCGCGTCGCGATTGCCCGATCGCTCTGCATGAAGCCGCGGATCATGCTGTTTGACGAACCGACCTCGGCGCTTGACCCGGAGATGATCAAGGAAGTGCTCGACACGATGATCTCGTTGGCCGAAGAGGGCATGACGATGCTCTGCGTGACCCACGAGATGGGCTTTGCCCGGCAGGTGGCCAACCGCGTGATCTTCATGGACCAGGGGCAGATTGTCGAACAGAACGAGCCGGAGGAGTTCTTCAAGAACCCCAAATCGGACCGCACAAAGCTGTTCCTCAGTCAGATCCTCGGGCACTGATCGCACTCAAAGGCCGGAAAATCGATTCCTGCGCGGGTGACTGCGCAGGCATTTTCAGTCTGTCCTGCGTGGAATGGTGAAGGCCAGCACATCGCCGCCGTTCCAGGCGACTTCCCCCCAGTTCGCGACATCGAACTGGAAAACGGTCGTGGCGGCGGTCGGATATTGCGCAAAACGCGGGTGATGGGGCGGGTTTGCCGCGAGCGCCCCGGCCATGAGCGCGCTGCCGGGATTGTGCGCGACCATCATGACTGTTTTCGCGTCGGTCACCTTGTGCAGCACGCCAAGCATCTGGTCGGGCGACGCCAGATAAAGCGCGCGTTCAGACCGGACCTTTGGTGCCTCCGGCATCAGTTCGGCCATGATCTCCCAGGTTTCGTTGGTGCGGGCAGAGGATGAGAGGAGCACAAGATCCGGAATGTAGTCGTGCTGTACCAGCCATTCCCCGATATCCCGGGCTGCGTCGCGTCCGCGCTTGTTCAACGGCCGGTCGTGGTCGTCGGCTGTCGGGTCATCCCAGCTTGACTTGGCATGGCGTGTCAGGATCAGGCGATGGGTCATTTGTGAAATGCTCTCATGTGAAAGGCCGATTGTTCGGCAAGACGACCATAGGCGGCGGAAACCGGACAGGCGCGGCGGACAGCACAACCGCGCATCATGCAGTCTTCTCCGGGGCTCGTGTCCAGATAAGCATGGCAGCGCTGAAGATCATAGCCCGCACCTGAGAGGGCCGAGACCGGGCAGGCGGTCAGGCAGGGCTGATCCGCGCAATCCTCGCACGGGCATTTGCCGCCCCGAGGCAGATCGACAGGGTAGGGCAGGGCAATGGCCCCGCGATAGGAGACCATCAGCCCGGCCCGGTCATGCACAGTAGTCCGACCGGCGACTGCCACGCGCGCGCCGAGCGCAGGGCCCAGCTGACGAAGGGCAGGTAGGGCGGTCCGCTGAAGGGAAAGAGCTCCTGACCGCCGGAAGCTTCGGCAAGTGCCGTGATGATCCGCAGCGACCAGCGGTCGAGCGGGTTCGGCAAGTGGTCCGAGAATTCAGGGGCGAGGCTGACGCGCGGCCAGAAACCCGGCTCATCCGGGCCGAGCAGCAGGATTGTCCGGGTCCCGCTGGGGATCCCGTCGGCGCCCGCCGCATCGAACCCGCCAAAGATGTCGAGACCTTCGGCAAGCGAACGATCGCGTAGCGTGGCGTAATCCATCACGTCCGATGCGCCCCGCTCGGCAAAGCCGGATCACGGTCAGCTGGCACGGATCAGCGTGCCCGCGCCATGTTCGGTATAGAGTTCCAGCAAGCAGGCATGCGGCGCCCGGCCGTCCAGAATGACCACGGCCCTGACGCCGCCTTCGAGCGCGTCGAGCGCGGTTTCGGTTTTCGGGATCATCCCGCCGGCGATCACGCCGTCGGTCGTCATCTGCCGGATCTGGTCGGCGCTGAGCGCGGTCAGGACCTCGCCCGCGCTGTTCTTGACCCCGGCAACGTCGGTCAGCAGCAGCAGCCGGTCGGCGTTGAGGGCGGCGGCGATGGCGCCAGCGGCAGTGTCGCCGTTGACGTTGAAGGTCTCGCCCATCCGGCCGACGCCGATGGGCGCGATGATCGGGATGATCTCTGCCGCGGCCAGCGACCGTAGGAATTCCGGGTGAACCTCGGCCGGGGCCCCGACCAGCCCCAGTTCTGGGTTGGCATAGTCGCAGATCATCAGGTTGGCATCCTTGCCCGACAGCCCGATCGCCTTGCCGCCCTGCGCATTGATCGCCTGGACGATCCGCTTGTTCACAAGGCCCGACAGCACCATCTCGACCACTTCCATCGTGGCGGCATCGGTCACGCGCTTGCCATTCACGAACTCGGACTTGATATCGAGCTTGGCCAGCATCGCGTTAATCATCGGGCCGCCGCCGTGAACAATCACCGGGTTGACGCCAACCTGCTGCATCAGCACGACGTCACGGGCAAAGTCCTCCATCGCTTCGTCGCTGCCCATGGCGTGCCCGCCGAGCTTGATCACGACCGTCGCGCCGTCATAGCGCTGAAGGTACGGCAAGGCCTGCGAAAGTGTGCGTGCGGTGGCGATCCAGTCCCTGTTCATGGCGTCGTGCCTCTTCCTGTCTGCTGTCACTTGTTTCCCGGCAGTCTGGTCATTGCCATCACCCCGCGCAAGGCGTCCCGGACCGGTTTCCCCAGCTCACTGAAGGCCCGCGATGATCCCGCGCAAGAGGTCGATCCCTTCGCCCTTGTCAGAGGAGGTCAGGACTATCTCGGGATAGGCCGCTGGGTGCTTTGCCAGCGCGCCGCGAACCTGGGCAAGCACGTTCTGGCGCTCGGCCTTCTTGAACTTGTCGATCTTGGTCAGCACGGCCTGAAAGGTCACTGCCGACTTGTCGAGCAGGTCGAGGATCTCTTCATCCACGGCCTTGACGCCGTGGCGGGCGTCGATCAGCACGAAGGCCCGCCGCAGGGTCTGACGGCCAGAGAGATAGGCGCGGAGCAACCTCTGCCATTTCTCGACCACCTTGACCGGCGCATTGGCATAGCCATAGCCGGGCAGGTCCACCAGGTAATGCGCATCACCGCAGGTGAAGAAGTTGATCTCTTGTGTCCTACCGGGTGTGTTCGAGGCGCGCGCGAGGCCCTTTCGGCCCGTCAAGGCGTTGATAAGGCTGGATTTACCAACATTCGAGCGGCCTGCAAAGCATACCTCGATCCGGTCTGCCGCAGGCAGGCCGTCCATGGCCACCACGCCTTTGAGAAACTCGGTCTGGCCGGCAAAGAGGATGCGTCCCTTCTCGCGGGCCTCGTCGGATATCTCGGCAATCGGGAAGGGCAGGGTCATGATGCCAGCACAACCGGGTCTTCGCGTCTTACCGCGCCAGATCCGATGACCTCGGCACAGATCCCGAAATCGGTGTGCTGCCAACCGCTTTCGAGAATGCCGAGCGTGTCGACGTCGCGCTTGCCCGTCGCCGGGTTCGCGGTTGTCGACAGGCAGCGGCCGATACGCTCCCTGATCAGCAATTCGGCGCCGCCGATCCGCAGCCGTTTGCCGAGCCATTCGAATTCCTGCCAGGGCGCCAATCCCTCGAGCACAAAATTCCCCCGCCAGCGCATTTCCGAAAGCTCCGTTCCCGACCTTTGCGCCACGGCAAGATGCGAAGACCGGTTGATGATGCTGATGGAAGGATAATCAGTGTCGGTCATGCCGCGTTCTGCGACCCTGACGATGCCTGCCGAAGCGGCGCGGTCGGCGGGCATCAGGGGCCTCACCCAATCAAGGAAGCGCGCTGCCTCGCTATCGGGTTGAAATCGTAGGTCCGGTCGGTCGGGATGGGTAAGGGTCACGACCGCGTCGGTTTCATCCAGCCTGGCCCTGATCGCCTGGAGCGCGGGGGCCTTGGCACCGCGCGAAAAGTTCGCGCAATGCTCCCAACGGGTTCCGTCGGCTGCCGATTGCGTGTGGCGGACCGCCCAGAACCTGTCCCACGGCATCGTCTGACCGGCCGTCAGCGTGACCTCGTCCAGGGCTTCACGTCCGTGCGACTTGATCGGATGCCGCCAGATCGAGGCGACCCGTGTCGTCATTTCTCGACCGGTTTCTTGCGCTTGAAGGCGGAAACGATATTCGCGAACACGTCGGGCTTGTGCCCGTGGCTGCGCATGATCGCGTATTGCTGCGCGAAGGTGATCGTGTTGTTGGCGATCCAGTAGAGCACGAGCCCCGAGGCGAAGCTGCCCAGCATGAACATGAACACCCAGGGCATCCAGGCGAAGATCATCGCCTGGGTCGGGTCGGTCGGGGCCGGGTTCAGCTTCTGCTGCAGCCACATCGAGATGCCAAGCAGGATCGGCAAGATGCCGAGCGACAGGATGAAGAAGATCGATCCCTGCTCGGGCGTGGACCAGGGCAGCAGGCCGAAAAGGTTCAGGATCGAGGACGGATCCGGCGCGGAGAGATCGCGGATCCAGCCGATCCAGGGCGCGTGGCGCAGTTCGAGAGTGACGAAGATCACCTTGTAGAGCGAGAAGAAGATCGGGATCTGCAGAAGGATCGGCAGGCAGCCCGAGGCCGGGTTGACCTTGTTCTTCTTGTAGAGCTCCATCATGCCCTGCTGCATCTTCTGGCGATCGTCGCCGGCCTTTTCCTTCAGCTTCTCCATCTCGGGCTGCAGTTCTTTCATGCGGGCCATCGAGACATAGGATTTGTAGGCCAGCGGAAGGACGACGGCCTTGATGATCAGGGTCAGCACGATGATCGACCAGCCCATGTTGCCGATAACGCTGTTCAGCCAGTGCAGCACCGCGAAGATCGGCTTTGTCAGGAAGAAGAACCAGCCCCAGTCGATCGCGTCGAGGAAGTTATAGATCCCCTCGTTGTTCTGGTAGGCGCGGATCGTGGCCCATTCCTTGGCGCCAGCGAAGAACCTGGTGGTGAAGCTTGCAGACTGGCCCGTGGCCACGTCGACCGCGGGCAGGCGGGCCTCGCTGATATAGATGTCGCGCGACTGATCGAATTTCAGCACCGAGGTGAAGGGCTGGTTCGAGGCCGGGATCAGGTTTGTCATCCAGTAATGGTCGGTAAAGCCGATCCAGCCATTGCTGGCCACTTCGACAACCTCGGCATTGGTGCCCCAGCGCGGATCCGTCCCCAGCTTGCGGATGTCCTTGTAGCTCAGCTCGTTCAGTTCTTCGCCGGATTGTCGGATCGGACCTTCGTGGATCACGAAGAATTTCTTCAGATCGGTCGGCTCGCCATGGCGGCGGATCTGGCTGTAGGCCGCCAGCCTTGCGGTGGACGCGGCACTGTTCTCGACCGTCTGGGTGACATTGAACATGTAGTTCGCGTCGACCTCGATCCTGCTGCGGAAGATCTGCCCCTTGTCATTGGCCCAGACCAGCGTGACCGGCGTTTCGGGCGTCAGCTTGTCGCCGCTTTCGAGGCGCCAGACCGTGTCGGGGCCGGGCACATCGGCAAAGTCCAGATCCCCGCCCGGAGCCCAGGCGAACAGGGCGTAATAGGCTTCGGGCTGACCCACCGGGGTCAGCAAGGTGACGTCCGGGCTGTCGATGGGCAAGGTTTCGCGGTAATCGTTCAGCGAGAGCGCGTCGATGCGCCCGCCCTGCAGCGAGATGCCACCAGTCAGGCGTGGCGTCACGATGTCGACGCGTGGCGCGTCAGCCGCCGTAACGTCGGGCGCGGGGGCGGCGAGCGGCGACATCGGGGCCTCGGCGACAACGCCGGGCGCAACCGCAGTCTCGGCGGTGGTGGCGGGGGTCGGGGCGGTCGTCGGCTCTTCCGGCGGGAAAAGGACGAACCATACCAGGATCACGAGGAAACTAAGCGCCGTGGCTAGGATTAGGTTCTTGTTCTGATCGTCCATTCGGCCCACCGCCTGACTGTTCCGGGTCTGCGCAGGTTCAACAGGCCGGACACCGAAAGGTCAAGGGCTTTTAGGGCAGGATTCGGGTGCGCAGCCCCAGCGATCAGCTGGCTTTGCGCCCGACGCGCGGAGTCTTGATCAGCTTGCTGCGGTACTTTCCGATCCAAGCTGTTGCCTCGGCCATCGGCATCGGTCGGGCGATGCTGAAGCCCTGCACATGGCCACAACCAAGCTGGGCCAGCATGGCATGTTCCCCAACGGTTGCCACGCCTTCGGCGAGCGTGTCGAGTTCCAGCCGCTCGGCCATTGTCAGGACCGCGGCGACCATGTTCTGCTGATCGCGATCGCGATCGACGCGCGCCACGAACGATGCGTCGATCTTGATGCGCTTGGCCGCGAAACGTCGGATGTTCGCGATCGAGGCATGGCCGGTTCCGAAATCATCAAGATCGATGTTGCAGCCAAATTCAGAAAGGGCGCGGATGTTGCGGGAGATCACGTCATCCCTCGACTCAGCGATGACATCCTCGAGCACTTCAATGCAGAGCCGGTCCGGCCTCAATTCGAAACGGTCCAGCTCCCAGCGGATGATGTCTCCGAGCTTTGGATTGCGCAACTCCTGGGCCGAGAAGTTCACCGAGACGGACGGGATGTGAAGGTCGGACTTGTCCCAGTTGTGCAGAGCGGCGAGCGATTGATGGAGCATGACCTCTCCCAGCCGCTCCATCAGGCCGAGGCTTTCCAGCACAGGCAGGAAATCCGCCGGCGGTATGATCCCCTTTTCGGGGTGGTCCCACCGCGCCAGGGCTTCGAATCCCGTGATTGCCCCGGTATCGGTCGAGACCTGCGGCTGGAACCAGGCGGTGATTTCGCCGGAATCAAGCGCCGTCTGAGCCTCCTGCGTCAGTTCCACGCGGACCGCGGCGCGGCGCCGGATTTCCGGGGTGAAGGCGCGGACCGAACCTGCACCGCTGGCAGCGGCGGTCGTCATCGCGGCCTCGGCGCATTCGAGCAGCGCCTTGCCGGTTCTGGCGGTGGACCTTGCGATCGTGCAGAAGCCCGTCGACGCCGTCACATATACCCGCGTCGCATCGATCGAGAAGGGCTCCGAAATGGCCGACTGCAGTCGCGCGCAAAGCTGGATCAGGGTTTCCAGATCGATCCTTTGATTGGGGGCCAGTGCGACACCAAAGGAATTCTGGCCAAGCCAGACGACCGTGTCGCCATCGCGAAGGACCCCTTTCAGGCGCTCACCCGTCTGCTTGAGGACGGTCTTGCCGGCGCCGCTGCCGAATTGCCGTTCCAGCACATGAAAGTCGTCCAGCATCACGGCGACGGCCGCCGTCGTCTTGCCCGTGTCCGCCTCGCTTTGTAGCGCGCTGTCCAGCCGCTTTTCAGCGGCTTTCCGCAGTCTGAGCCCGGTCGCCCCGTCGAACTCATCGGGCCAGGAGGACTCGGTGCCGGAAAAGAGCCCCGCAACGGCAAAAAGCGCGGGCAACAGCAGGGCCATGTAAAGCAACAGACCTTCCCCGCCATACCAGTAGCCGCCAAGCATCAGGGCAGGCAGGAAGGCCAGCACATGCGGGCCCAACAGGACCGTCCGCAGCGAATTCCGGTAGCGACGAAGGACCGTTCCCACACCTGATGGCATCTGCTCTCACCCGTGATTGCATTGGGCAGATGGTCTGCCCGGTTCAGGGGCCAACCTAGCGGTACAGGCATCGCGGCGAAGTTAACTCAGGTCGGGAAGTTGCTGCGCATTTTCATCAAATGCGTCGGCATTGCGGGTCAGGCCGGTGAAATCGAAGAGCCTTGCATCCAGCAGGTGCGACGGGCGCGCGTTCATCAGGGATCGGAATATGACCTGCCGCCGTCCGGGGCTGTTCTTTTCCCAGCCGTCGAGCATCTGCTTGACCTGCTGCCTCTGCAGTCCTTCCTGGCTGCCGCACAGATCGCAGGGAATGATCGGGTAGTTCATCGCGCGCGCGAACCGGTCGCAATCCGCCTCGGCCACGTGTGCCAAGGGTCGGTAGACAAAGAGATCGCCGTCCTCGTTCAGCAGTTTCGGCGGCATCGTCGCCAGACGTCCGCCGTGAAAAAGGTTCATCATGAAGGTTTCCAGAATATCGTCGCGATGGTGGCCCAGCACGACGGCCGAGCATCCTTCTTCGCGCGCGATCCGGTAGAGATTGCCGCGCCTCAGCCGCGAACAGAGCGCGCAGTATGTGCGCCCCTGTGGCACCTTGTCGACGACGATCGAATAGGTGTCCTGATACTCGATGCGATGCGGCACGCCCATCCGGTCAAGGAATTCCGGCAGCACCGTCGCGGGAAAGCCCGGCTGCCCCTGATCGAGATTGCAGGCCAGCAGGTCGACGGGCAGCATTCCGCGCCATTTCAGCTCGTAGAGAACGGCGAGCAGGGTATAGCTGTCCTTGCCGCCCGACAGACAAACCAGCCAGCGGGCGTCGCGCTCGATCATGCCGTATTGTTCGATCGCGTTCCGGGTGTAACGGACGATCCGCTTGCGCAGCTTCTTGAACTCGGTGGTCGAGGGCGCGCCGTGGAAGAGCGGGTGGATATCGTCGGTATCATCGAGCATGGTTGCGGTATGCCAAACTCCGGTCCGCAGGCAAAGCGGATTCAGTCGGGGACATTGTCGGTGCCTGAACTGCCCCACGGATGGCAACGGGCGATGCGGCGCGCGGCGAGCCAGCCGCCCTTGAGGCCGCCGTGCCTTTCGAGCGCTTCCAGCGCATAGGCCGAACAGGTCGGCTGGTAGCGGCAGCCATGGCCGACCCAGGGCGACAGAATCAGCCGGTAGCCGCGGACGGGCAGGGCAAGAATATGGGCGAGCGGGCTCATGATCCGGCTGGATGCAGGCGGTCAAGGGCCAGACGCAGATCCTTCAGCAGCAGGCCGAAGTCGCGCGAGGCGGTCACTTCTGCTCGGCCGATCAGCACATAGTCCCAACCCGGCCGGCCGTATTCGGGCAGGGTCAGCCGCGCAATCTCCCTCAAACGGCGCTTGGCGCGGTTTCGAGCGACGGCGTTGCCGACCTTCTTCGAACAGGTGAAGCCGACCCGGATCGCCGAGCCAGTTAGCTCATCGTCACGCGGCCGGCCCTGCAGAACGAAGCCCGGCAGGGCCTGTCGGCGGCCTTTCGCGGCCAGCAGGAAGTCGGCACGCTTGCGCAAGGGGGCCAGACAAACGGGAACCGCCGGAGGCTGGGCTGCAGCCTCGGCGATCTCGCCCGCTACAGGTGCCTCCGGCGGTGTCATGTGCGTTGCCTTTCGGCGGGCATTTACGCGCTCAGCGACTTCCGGCCCTTCGCGCGGCGTGCATTCAGGATCTTGCGCCCGGCCTTGGTTGCCATGCGCGCACGAAAGCCGTGACGGTGCTTGCGCACCAGGTTGCTCGGTTGAAAAGTGCGCTTCATCGCATCATCTCCGTCAGTTCAGCCCAAGCCCAAAGCAGGATTCGAAGGCCGTGAAAGCTCGAAGCCCGTCCTTTAGGGGGTCGCCCCCGCGATGTCAATTCGCATTGCCGAGGATTTCTGCAACATTGGCGCCCAGATCGCGCCATGGATTGTTACAGCAGGTCCATCTTTGCCCGGTCAGGCCCAAATCAACGCTCACCCTTCATCAACGGGTTGTGATGGGGCTGTCGGAGCGCGCCGGAATTCCGCATGTTGGCTCAAGGCATTAGCAGAGGCGGAGCACGTGGCAGACATACCTCAACCGACCGGCAACGAGTTCCTGCGTAGGGCGCCCCTGATTGCGATCCTGCTGGTGGCCGTCATTGGCGCCTTCACGTTGCGAGACTATCTGAGTTTCGAGACCTTGCGGGAAAACCGCGATGCATTGATCGCCTTTCGTGACGCGAACTACGTTCTGACCGTCCTGACCTTCATGGCGGTCTATGTTGGCATCGTCGCCTTCTCGCTGCCCGGTGCGACAATTGCGACTCTGACGGGCGGTTTTCTGTTTGCGACCTTCCCGGGCGCCGTTTTCAACGTAGTTGCCGCCACGATCGGGGCATCGCTGATCTTCCTGGCCGCCAAGTTTGGCCTCGGGGAACGGCTCGCGGCGCGGATGGAGGCGTCGGAGGGTGCCGTGAAGCGCCTGAAGGAAGGGATTGACGGGAACCAGTGGTCGGTCCTCTTCCTCATGCGGTTGGTGCCGGCCGTGCCGTTCTTCGTGGCCAACCTGATCCCGGCCCTTGTCGGCGTACCTCTGTCGCGCTTCGTCATCACCACGTTCCTCGGCATCATTCCCGGCGGAATTGTCTATACGTCGGTCGGTGCGGGGCTGGGCGAGGTATTCGAGCGCGGCGAATCTCCTGATCTGGGGGTCATCTTCGAGCCCCACATCCTCTTGCCGATTCTCGGGCTCTGCGCGCTTGCGGCCCTCCCAATCCTGCTGAAAGCGTTCCGAAAGAAGGATCTCTGACCCGTGCCAAGGACAAAGACAGACATATGCGTCATCGGTGCCGGGTCGGGCGGGCTTTCGGTCGCCGCCGGGGCGGTGCAGATGGGCGCCTCGGTGATCCTGCTCGAGCGGCACAAGATGGGTGGCGACTGCCTGAATTATGGCTGTGTGCCGTCAAAGGCGCTGATCGCGGCGGCCAAACAGGCGCATCTGATGCGGACCGGCAGCGAATTTGGCGTGACCCCGGTAAAGCCCGAAGTGAGCTATGCGGCCGCCAAGGATCACGTGCAGCGGGTGATCGAGGCGATCGCGCCGGTGGACAGCCAAGAGCGGTTCGAGAAACTTGGCGTCACGGTTCTTCGCGAGCATGGCCGCTTCATCTCGGAAACCGAGCTGCAAGCCGACGATACCGTTATTGAGGCACGCCGCTTCGTGATCGCCACCGGTTCGTCGCCGCTGGTTCCGCCGATCCCGGGTCTCGACAAGGTCCCTTTCGACACCAACGAGACACTTTTCGACCTGCGCCACCTGCCAAAGCATCTTCTGATCATCGGAGGCGGCCCGATCGGCATGGAAATGGCGCAGGCGCATGTCCGGCTTGGCTCAAAGGTGACGGTGATCGAAGGGCTGAAGGCGCTGGGCAAAGATGATCCCGAACTTTCGGCGATCGTGCTGGACCGGGCGCGTGCCGAGGGCATAGAGATCGCCGAAGACGCGATAGCGGCCGAAATTCGCGGCAAGGCCGGGGCGATCGAGGTCAAGGCCAAGGATGGCCGTGTCTTCAAGGGCACGCATCTGCTGATGGCGGTCGGCCGCAAGGCCAATATCGAGGATATGGGGCTGAACAAGGCCGGTGTGGAACATGACCGGTCGGTAAAGGTCGGGGCGGACCTGCGCACCAGTAACCGTCGGATCTACGCCATCGGTGACGTCGCGGGCGGACTGCAATTCACCCATGTCGCGGGCTACCATGCCGGGGTGATCCTCCGCTCAATGCTGTTCGGCCTGCCGGCAAAGGCCCGGACCGATCACATCCCCTGGGCCACCTATACCGATCCGGAACTGGCGCAGGTCGGGCTGACCGAAGCCGAAGCGCGCGACAAGCACGGCGACAGGCTGGAGGTTGTCCGATTTCCCTATGACGAGAATGACCGTGCGATCGCGACCCGCAGGACGACGGGTCTGATCAAGGTCATGGTGGTCAGGGGAAGGCCGGTGGGAGCCGGTATCGTCGGCGCCGATGCCGGCGAACTGATCGGTCTCTGGGCGCTGGCGATCGCAAACAAGCTCAAGATGGCAGCAATTGCCAATATGGTTGCGCCCTATCCGACACTTGGAGAAATCAACAAACGCGCCGCGGGGGCCTATTTCTCGCCTCGTCTCTTTGATAGTTCTATGGTGAAGCGGGCTGTCAGGCTTGTGCAGCGAGTTTTGCCCTGATCAGCAAATAGCAGGTTGGCCATGTTTCTGAACACACTTTCGGGCCGATTCCTCATACTGACGATCGTGTTCGTCATGCTAGCGGAAATTCTGATCTTCGTGCCGTCGGTGGCGCAATTTCGGAAGGACTATCTTCACCTGCGCCTAGAACGTGCCCAGATCGCTTCACTGGCGCTGCTCGCAAATGACATGATCGATGCCGAGCTGGAGCAGGAGCTGTTGCAGACCGCGGGCGTCTATAACGTCGTGCTTCGCCGTAACGAAATGCGTCAGCTCGTTCTGTCCTCAACGATACCCACTCCGATTGCCGAGACGTACGACCTGCGCAGCCCCGGATGGATCGAGCTTGTGCTGGATGCGTTTCGGTGCCTTGCCGAACCCGAGAACCGGGTCGTCAGAGTGATGGGAAACCCGATTCAGAGTGCTGGTCTGTTGATCGAGGTCACGATGGATACCCAGCCGCTGCGCACGGCGATGATCGACTTCAGTCTTAGAATTCTGGCGCTTTCGGCGGTGATCTCGGTCATTACCGCCTTCCTGCTCTTCCTTGCGGTGCGCAGGTTCCTCGTGACACCGATCAGGGGCGTCGTCGGCGCGATGATCTCCTATACCGAGGCGCCTGAGGATGCGCGCCGGATCATCATTCCTTCTGCCGGGATCAGAGAACTGCGCGAGGCGGAAAGCGCGCTGCAATCCATGCAGACCCAGCTGACCGGATCGCTGCGCCAGAAAGAGCGGCTTGCGCAGCTTGGCGAGGCCGTCGCGAAGGTTAGCCATGACCTGCGCAATATCCTGACGACCGCCCAACTCTTCACCGACCGGATGGAACATAGCGCCGATCCGACGGTGAAGCGCATCGTGCCGAAGTTGATCAACTCGATCTCGCGCGCGGTCAATCTCTGCGAGACCACGCTTGCCTTTGGCAAGGCCGAGGAGCCTCCGCCAACGCTTTCGCGCGTCTCCGTTGCGAAACTGGTGAATGACGTGGTCGAAAGCGAGCGCCTCGCCGCGGGCGACTATGACATCAGCTATGCCGAGGACGTGCCGAGGGGCATGTGGATACGCGCCGATAGCGAGCAGATACACCGCGTGCTGTCCAATCTCGTCGGCAATGCCCGCCAGGCCATCGTGAATACGGGAAAGCCGGGCGAGATCGCCATCCGCGCATCGGAAACCGAGGGATACTGGATCATCACCGTCACCGATACCGGCCCCGGTCTGCCCGGCAAGGCGCGCGATCATCTCTTCCAGCCGTTCCAGGGCGGGGCCAGCAAGGGTGGCCACGGTCTCGGCCTTGCAATCGCGGCCGAACTGGTGCGCGGCCATGGCGGCCGGCTGGATCTCGTCCAGACCGGACCCAAGGGCACGGAGTTCGCAATTCGGCTGCCCAAGGCGATCGCCGTTCTTGATGCGGCGGCCGAGTAATTCGCCCCTTGCAATGCCCGGCGGCTGCGTTTATCTCCCGCCTGTCCGCGCGCTGGTAGCTCAGTTGGATAGAGTACTTGACTACGAATCAAGGGGTCGGGGGTTCGAATCCTCCCCAGCGCGCCATTATTGCAGTATA
>JBFKFZ010000059.1:0-18714 GCA_041633555.1 Paracoccaceae bacterium
GAAGGTACACCGTCCGCGCCGCGAACCCATTCGAACTCCGTGATGCCGAGCGGCGCGAACAGCTTCTCGTTGGCATAGTCATCCAGAGCCCGCCCCGTGCCCTGAGCGATCAGCCGGGCAATCACGGCGGTCGCACCGCCATTGTATGTCCAGCATTCGCCGGGCGCATGAGTCATCGGCCGGTCCAGCACGTAGCGGTAGCGATCCCGCGCGTGCTCCATGGCGATCTCACTGTTGTGCGGGTCGGAATAGGGCAGATCCTCGTTCCAGTGTGTGCCCATCTTCATCGAGAGGGCATCGCGCACCCGGATGGCGGCCCGCAACGGATCGGCGGCCAGATCGGCATATTCGGGGAACTGTGCGATCAGGGGCGCGTCGAGCCCCGGAACCGCGCCTTCGGACAGCGCGATTCCATAGAGCAGCCCGACGATGCTCTTGGTCACCGAGCGGAGGTCGTGTAGCTCGTCGGTGCCGTGATGGCGATGCCCTAAGGGCGCCCCCCAGCACTCGTCCTCGCCCGGAAAGTAAAGCTCGGTCAGCACTTTGCCGCTCTGTTCGACATAGACGGCGTGCAGGCCATCCAATTCTCCAGCTTCAAATGCGGCGGTCAGTTTCTTCTTCAAGGTCCCAATCCCTGCAGCGGTGTCCCAGGCGCCCGCAAGGGCACCTGCTAGCAGAGAGGTGCGAAAGGCTTCAAGGCCTGTGGCATCGAAACATCCCTCAACTGGCCAGTCCGATCACCATCGCCGCAAGGGCCACGACGTGAATGAGCATTATCGCGCGGTCGTTCCACATCACCCCGACGATGAACCAGCCGACAAGCCCGACGAGGAACAGGTAGATGTTCAGCGGGGTCATCCCGAAGGCGGTCGCCGAGTAGCCGAGGATCTGGATGATCGAGGCCACCCATTTCAGCGCAAAAGACGCCTGCGCGCGCCGGTCCGGCGCAAGGGCTATGTCAGACTGCATGGGTCAGCCCCCCATCAATGCGCAGGTTCTGCCCGGTCATGTAGGCCGCGTCGTCGGATGCAAGATAGGCGATCAGGCCGGAGACCTCATCGGCCCTGCCATAGCGGCCCATCGGAATGCGCGTGCGGCGATCCTCGGTTTCGGGCAGGCTGTCGATGAAGCCCGGCAGCACGTTGTTCATCCGCACATTCTGAGGGGCATATCTGTCGGCGAAGAGCTTGGTGAAGCTGGCCAGCCCGGCGCGAAAGACGCCCGAGGTCGGAAAGAGCGGGTCAGGCTCGAACGCGGCAAACGTCGAGATGTTGATGATCGCGCCGCCGCCCTGCCTGGCCATGATCGGGGCCACCAGCCGGGCGGGACGGATCACGTTCAGAAGATAGACCTCCATCCCCTCGTGCCAGTCGGCGTCGCTGATCTCGAGCACCGGGCCCTTCGGTCCGTGGGCGGCCGAATTGACCAGCACGTCGATCCGGCCCCATTTGCCCATCGCCAGATCGACCAGCCGCTGCAGATCCTCGACCGAACGGTTCGAGCCGGTCACCCCCGCGCCGCCCAATTCCTTCGCCAATGCCTCGCCCTTGCCGGACGAGGACAGGATCGTGACCTTGTATCCCCCTGCCGCCAGCCGCCGCGCTGCATCGGCGCCCATGCCGCTCCCGCCCGCCGTGATCAGTGCCACCTTGTCTTTCGCCATGATCGGTACTCCGTATTACTGGTTGCGCCGACTATGGCCGCGCATGACGCCCTTGACCAATCATGTCTCGTCGCGCAAGGCTGTAGAAAATCTACTGCCTGATAGGCCTGCTCCATGCGCCTGCCCAATCTCAATGCGTTGAAGATGTTCGACGCCGCCGCCCGGCACCTGAATTTCCGCCTCGCCGCCGAGGAACTGAACCTGACCCAGGGTGCCGTGGCGCAGCAGGTGCGCGGGCTCGAAGCCGATCTGGGGCTGCAACTGTTCACGCGCCAGCCGCGCGGCCTGGCGCTGACGCGCGCTGGTCGGGATTATCACACACCGATCCGCCGGGCGCTGGCGACGATCGAGGAAGCGACGCGCAGCCTGCGGCCCGAAAATACCCGGATCACGCTCAGCGTCACGCCGGCCTTGGCGGCGAAATGGCTGGTGCCGCGGCTTGGCAGTTTCGCCGCCTCACATCCCGAGATCGACCTGCAGATCGTTGCGACCGAAGGGCTCGCCGATTTCCGCGGCGATGGTGTCGATCTGGCGATCCGACAGGGCCGGGCGCCCTTTGGCAGGGATCTCGAATCGACACTGCTCGCCACGGTCGATCTCTGTGCGATCTGCAGCCCCGACCGGGCCGCCGACTTGCCCCCTGTCGATAAGCTGCAGGACTTCACCGGCCACCCCCTGATTCAGGACAGTCATGCGCATTGGGAGAACCTGTTCGCCGAGTCCGGCCTGAAACCGCGGCACCGGATCCTGAAATTCAACCAGACCGCGCTCGCGATGGATGCGGCTGCGAACGGGCAGGGGGTAGCGATGGCGCCCGGGTTGCTGACGGTCGATGATGTCGCAAGGGGCCGTCTGGTGGTGCTCTGGCGCGATACGAGCCCGGACCAGAGCGGTTATCATCTGGTCCATCCGGCGGGCAAGAAACCGACGCCGGCGGGCCGTGCAGTCATCGACTGGATCAAGGCCGAGATGGCGAGGTCTTCTGCGGATCAGGGCTGAGAAACCCGCGGCCCCGCAAGACTTACGCCGCATGTGGAAGTCTTGACTGAGGCGTTACATATCCGGGCCGAGCATCAGCGAATGTCGAGAAAACGCGGCCGCCTAGGGCGCTATTCGCTGCCGTCGCCGACATTCTGCCGGAATGCCTGCTCGAACGCGGCCGTCTTCGCGTCGCTGGCTTTGGTCTGGTTTTCCGCCCGCCATTGGTCGTAAGGCATGCCGTAAAAGGCTTCCCGGCCTTTCTCCTTTGTCATCTCGATGCCGCGTTCGTTGGCGGCCTCCTGATACCAGCGCGACAGGCAGTTGCGGCAGAATCCACCGAGGTTCATCAAGTCGATATTCTGCACGTCCGGACGCTTGACGATCAAGTGCTCACGCAGCCTCCGAAAGGCAGCGGCTTCCAATTCGATCCGGGTTTTCTCATCCATTTTCAACCTCTTGGCTAAATGCCGCTGGCCTTCAGCGCTCGGGGCAGCAGACGTCCGAGGCGTTCTGCCCATTCCCGCTGGCCGGGTTCTTCGGCGATCAGGTCCTGCCGGATCTCGATAAGAGCATTTGGCCGCCCCGGTTGCAAGGCATGCCGGTCCACGGCGTCGCCCGGCAGGTGGCCGGCATAGGGTTCGTTGGCGGCGGCGACGATGCCAGGTTCACGGTAAAGCGCCTCCAAGAGCGGGTCAGACAGCCGCCGGTCCCAGTCCGCATGCAGGATGCCGATGTGCCAAGGGCGCGGGGCGCGGCTGTTCAGCTTGGGCGTAAAGCTATGAACTGCAACGATAATCACATCATCCCGCCGTGCAGCAAGCTCTGTATAGGCCTCGTGATAGGGACGGTAATAGGTGTTCAGCCGCCGCCCGATTTCGGCGGCATCGGCATGGCGGTTGCCCGGGATGATGGTGCCGTCGTAGAGCCGCATCATCAGTGTCGGGTCGTCCTCGCCGCGGTTCGGGTCGATGACCAGACGCGAAAAACGCGACAGGATCGCGGGCGCATCCAGCAGGTCCGCCAGTTGCCGTGTTACCGCGGCTGCGCCGATGTCGTAGGCAATGTGGCGCTGCATTTCTTTCGCCGGCAACCCCAGGTCACCGCCGCAGACTTCTGGCGGCACTCTGTTCGTGGCATGGTCGCAGGCGATCAACCAGCGAGAATTTCGTTTGTTTCCAATGATTTCGTAGGGTAGCTCTGTCATTTTTCTGCCAACTGTTGCCGTCGGACCTGCTTACGCAACTCGAACGGAAAGCGCCAGTTGTCACGTCGCGGGAATTGATACATACAGGCCGTGGCCCAAAAACAGGATGAAACTGACAAAAGGAACGAGGCTTTATGAGACGCCTTCGAAGAGTGAAGATCGTTGCCACACTTGGGCCAGCATCGAATGACTATGATACCATCCGCGCGCTCTTTGAGGCGGGCGCAGATGTATTCCGTCTGAACATGAGCCACGGCGAGCACGCCGATATCCGCGCCCGCCACAAAATTATCCGCAAGATCGAAAAGGACACCGGCCGGCCAATCGCAATTCTTGCCGACCTGCAGGGGCCGAAGCTGCGCTTGGGCACCTTCAAGAATGGTGAGGAGGAGATGGAGGACGGTCAGAAATTCCGCCTCGACCTCGACACGGCGGAGGGTGACAAGTCTCGTGTCTGCCTGCCCCACAAGGAGATTTTCGACGCGCTGGAGCCTGGAGCCGCTCTCTTGGTGAACGACGGCAAGATCCGGCTGAAAGTCGATGATTGCGGCCGCGACTTTGCCAATTGCACGGTAATCGCGGGGGGCACGATCTCGAACCGCAAGGGTGTGAACGTGCCTGATGTCGTCCTGCCGCTGGCCGCCCTGTCCGAGAAAGACCGCAAGGATCTGGAATTCGCCTGCCAGCTGGGCATCGACTGGCTGGCGCTGTCCTTCGTGCAGCGTGCCGCCGATGTCGAAGAGGGCCGCGCCCTTGCCGCCGGTCGCGCCGCGATCATGTCGAAAATCGAGAAGCCGGCCGCGATCAAGGCTTTCGACAGCATTCTGGAGGCTTCTGACGGGATAATGGTGGCCCGTGGCGACCTCGGTGTCGAGCTGCCGGTGCAGAATGTCCCGCCGATCCAGAAGCGTATGGTCCGCGCCTGTCGCGCGGCGGCAAAGCCGGTGATCGTGGCCACGCAAATGCTGGAAAGCATGATCGAGAGCCCGATGCCAACCCGCGCGGAAGTCTCCGACGTTGCAACAGCGATCTATGAGGGTGCCGATGCGGTGATGCTGTCGGCCGAAAGCGCCGCCGGAAACTACCCTATTGAGGCGGTCACCACGATGAGCAATGTCGCCGTCGAGGTAGAAAGCGATCCGCTTTACCGTGAAATGCTCGAGGCCACTCGGGCAGGGGACAAAGACACGATCGCCGACGCCATCGTTTCCGCCGCAAGAGAGATTGCGGAAACGACCGATATCAAGGCCATCTGTTGCTTCTCGCAGTCCGGAACAACCGCGCTGCTGACCGCGCGTGAACGTCCGCATGTCCCGATCATTGCATTGACCAACAAGGTGGGCACGGCACGACGGCTGGCGCTCAGCTGGGGCATGCATTGCGTCATGACCGGCGATGTCGAACGCTTCAAGATGGCGGTGGTCAACGCGGTCAGAGCGGCCCGGAACGAGGGGTTCGCGACCGAGAACGATCACATCGTGGTCACTGCAGGCATTCCCTTCAACCAGCCGGGATCCACCAACATTCTTCGCGTGGCGCCATGCGAAGAAAGGTTGATTTTCAGCACCGATCCCGAATAAAGCGGCTTCTGAATGCGGCAATGCGGACTTTGTAAATGACGAATGACCTGTTTTTTGTAGTGGGGCTGATTATCGGGGCGCTGGCCATTCCCTCGGTGATCAGCGCGTTTTCGGAAAGCCGCACGCCGCGCGCCGCGGCGATCATGTTCATGATCTCCGGGGGGCTGATCGCAATCGCGGTGTCCCAGCAACCAGGGGGGTATTCGTTCAGTGAGATTCCGGATGTCTTTTCGCGGGTGGTTGCACATTACATGCGATAAGACGGGCACTTTTCTGCTTGCCTCGCAGCCGATAGCCCCCTATACGCCCGCAGTCTAACTGCGCGTCCGGCCGAACGTGGCATGCCGAGTCGCGCATTCTACCGACCTTGAAGGAGACGGAAATGCCCAAGATGAAGACCAAATCGAGCGCCAAGAAGCGCTTCAAAGTGACTGCGACCGGCAAGGTCGTGTCCGCCCAGGCCGGCAAGCGCCACGGGATGATCAAACGGACCAAGAAATTCATTCGTGATGCACGCGGGACGACGGTTCTGTCCGATCAGGACGCTAAGATCGTCAAGTCCTACATGCCCTACGATCGCTAAGGAGGTCTGAAAGATGTCTCGAGTAAAAAGCGGAACCGTCACCCACGCCCGCCACAAGAAGGTCCTGAAGGCCGCCAAAGGTTACTATGGCAACCGCAGCCGCAATTTCCGGACCGCGACCCAGGCCGTCGACAAGGCCAACCAGTACGCCACCCGCGACCGCAAGAACCGCAAGCGCAATTTCCGCGCGCTGTGGATCCAGCGGATCAACGCCGCTGTGCGCAGCGTCGACGAGTCGCTGACCTATTCGCGCTTCATTAACGGGCTGAGCCTTGCCGGGATCGAGGTGGACCGCAAGGTTCTGGCCGATCTTGCCGTGCACGAGCCCGAAGCATTTGGCGCGATCGTCGATAAGGCGAAGGCCGCGCTCGCGTAAAGCCCGGTAAGGGTCGAAAATCAGGAAGCCGCGGACCTTTCGCAGGTCTCGCGGCTTCTTGCCTTCAATGCCCCGTGTGGTAGCAGAACCGGGAGCAATTCAGAGGGATCGCAATGAACGATCTGAGAGACAAATATCTGGGCGCGATTGCCGGGGCTGGTGATGAGGCCGCGCTGGAGGATATCCGCGTCGCCGCGATGGGCAAGCAGGGCGAGGTGGCGCTCAAGATGCGCGAGCTGGGCAAGATGACGCCCGAAGAGCGCCAGGGGGCCGGGCCGGCGCTGAACCGGCTGAAAGAGGAAATCACCTCGGCCATCTCGGCCAAGAAATCGGCGCTGGCCGATGCCGCGCTAGATGAGCGTCTGCGCCACGAATGGCTGGATGTCACGCTGCCGGGCCGGCCGCGCCCGCAGGGCACGATCCACCCGGTCAGCCAGGTCACCGACGAAGTGTCGGCGATCTTCGCCGATATGGGTTTTGCCGTGGCCGAGGGGCCTCAGGTTGAAAGCGACTGGTACAATTTCGACGCGCTGAACATCCCGCCGGAACATCCGACCCGGACCGAGATGGACACGTTCTACATGCACCGCGAACCGGGCGATAACCGGCCGCCGCATGTTCTGCGGACCCATACCAGCCCGGTGCAGATCCGGGCGATGGAGAATGCAGGCGCGCCAATTCGGGTGATCGCACCGGGCCGGGTCTACCGGGCCGATTACGATCAGACCCACACCCCGATGTTCCACCAGATCGAGGGGCTGGCGATCGACCGGGACCTGTCGATGGCGAACCTGAAATGGGTGCTCGAGGAGTTCTTCTCGGCCTTCTTCGGGACCGGCGTGAAGACCCGGTTCCGGGCCTCGCATTTTCCCTTCACCGAGCCGTCGGCCGAAGTCGATATCCAGTGTTCGTGGGAGGGCGGTATGGTGAAGGTCGGCGAGGGCGACGACTGGATGGAGGTGCTGGGCTCGGGCATGGTCCACCCGCATGTGCTGCGCTCGGCGGGGGTCGATCCGGACGAGTGGCAGGGCTTTGCCTTCGGCATGGGAATCGACCGGATGGCGATGCTGAAATACGGGATTCCGGATCTCAGGGCCTTCTTCGATTCGGACCTGCGGTGGCTCCGGCATTACGGGTTCTCGGCGCTGGATGTACCGACCCTGCATGGCGGGGTGTCGCGCTAGTGTCCGCGCGCGGACACATGGTTAAGTCTTTGGTGTTGTTGATGATAGCAGTAACGGGACTCTGGGTTTCGTGGTGACGGCTGTGCTGCAAGTAACAGAGGATCGCGCCGGACCCGAGGGTGGGCGGGACGGGCATGATCCGGACCGCAAGCGGTCCGGGTGGCGTGAGGCGTCGAGGGGTTTCAGCATCGGGTGTGTGGGAGTTGCAGGGTGGGCTTCGTCCGTGAAAGAACTCTATTCTGAAGCTAGTCGGTATCGGCTGCGTGGAATCTTGGTTTCGTTGATGGCAGTCGCGAGCATTGACGAACAAGCTTGTTTGCTGACGGCAGACCGACTAGCGAGATTCTCGAAATGAGACAAAAGGTCAAGTTTGGAAATCGCGTGGAGTATCTTGAGTCGGATCGAATCCAATTCTGCGGCATATCTCCAGCACATTTCCATGATGATCGCTGCGATTGGCCTGCTTCTAGCGGGGTTTTCGGAGTCGCTGTTTGAGCAAGTTGTACTCGTCGTGATGATTGGCTTTTTGATTCTGGCCTTCGCCTGCATTCGCTGCTTGTATCATGTACCATGTCTTGAGATGACAGACTTTCAGCCCCAAAGGGCAGAGGAAGATTTCTGGAATGAACGTGAGAAGATCATCTCTGTCTCTGAGGTCGCGTTTCGTGAGGATACCTTGGCCTTTTGCACGAGGTGGATGCGGCGCCTGAAGATTGCGTTTGCGCTGACCGTGTTTGTTCATCTTCTAGTTGGCCCGATCCGGGGGTGGCGATGAACTCTTTGATTGCTTCAAAATACCCCGGTGCCGTTACCTTCAAATTCGGCGACTCCGACGCGATGAACCGGGAGCTCATCGCGCTCGTCCGGGCGGGCAAGAAGCGGGCGACGATGGGGCGGTTGTCGGACTTTGGGCCGGACAAAGAGTCCAGGCCGGTCGTCGGGCGCTGCGATATTATCACCGAGTGGGACGGGACGCCCGCTGTGGTGGTGCGGACCGTTTCGGTCGAGGAGATGCCGCTCAGCGAGATCGGCGAGGATTTCGCGCTGGCCGAGGGGGAGAACGAGACCTATCAGGAATGGTATGACGACCACCGCCGCTATTTCGAGCGTAATGGCGGCTGGGCCCCGGACATGATGATGATTTGTGAGCGCTTCGAGGTTGTCGAAGATCTGGCGGCGGATCGCAGCGACGAGTGACAGCCGCCCCGGCGGGTCATTTCTTTGCGGTAACCCACTTCGCCGAGTTGCCCTTTCTGGCTGCCCTGTGTGCCGAACGCATGTCGAGCTTGCGCAGGTCGAAATAGGACAGCGGTGTCGAGCAATCTAACGTCATGTTGCCATAGACGACCTTGTTCTCGACGCATTTGCCTACAGACTCCACCACCCGGACCATCGCAAGCGGCGACCGGTTGATCTCTCCAAGATGGGAATGGGCCACCGAAGCAAGCACAAGAAGCACAAGGGCGGCTAGAATTCGTTTCATGGGCGCACGCCTCCGAGGCTGCGGTTTCTGGTCTGTTCGCCGGGGCCTGTTACTCCCTGTTTGCGGCTATTCTTGGGAATAAATGCGCCTGCGCTGCCTTCCCCCACCCTGACAATTCGGCTATGGACGCCGGCGATACCTGATGGATGGACCGGAACGATGAAATTCACGCTGTCATGGCTGAAAGATCACCTCGACACCAATGCATCGGTCGACGAGATCGCCTATGCGCTGACCGATCTGGGACTGGAGGTCGAGGAGGTCGAGAACCCTCTGGATGCGCTCAAGGATTTCACGCTCGGCAAGGTCAAGACCGCCGAGAAGCATCCAGATGCCGACAAGCTTCGCGTCTGCGTGGTCGAGACCGACGAGGGCGAAAAGCAGATCGTCTGCGGCGCGCCGAACGCGCGGGAGGGCATCACCGTGGTGATCGCCAAGCCCGGCATGTATATCCCCGGCATCGACACTACCATCCAGGTCGGCAAGATCCGCGGCGTCGAGAGCCACGGCATGATGTGCTCGGAACGCGAGATGCAGATGTCGGACGAGCATGACGGGATCATCGAACTGCCTTCGGGCGCGGTCGGCGAGCGGTTCGTCGACTGGCTGGCCGCGAACCAGCCCGCCCGCGTCGATCCGGTCATCGACATCGCCATCACCCCGAACCGGCCCGATGCGCTGGGCGTGCGCGGCGTCGCCCGCGATTTGGCGGCGCGCGGGCTGGGCACACTGAAACCGGCGAAAGAGGCCAATGTCGCGGGCAGGTTCGACAGCCCGATCAAGGTGACGATCGACGCCGACACGCAAGGCGAGGGCTGCCATGTTTTCATGGGCCGGCTGATCCGCGGCGTGGAGAACGGCCCCAGCCCGAAATGGCTGCAGGACCGGCTGCGCGCCATCGGGCTGCGCCCCATTTCGGCGCTCGTCGATATCACCAACTTTTTCACCTATGACCGGAACCGGCCGCTGCATGTCTTCGATGCGGCCAAGGTCAAGGGCGACCTGCGGGTGCATCTGGCCAAGGGCGGCGAGACGCTGGCCGCACTCGATGACAAGACCTATACGCTCGCGCCGGGCATGGTGGTGATCTCGGATGCGGGCGGGGTCGAGAGCATCGCCGGGATCGTCGGCGGCGAGGCGGCCGGGGTGACGGCGGAAACCACGGATGTGTTCCTCGAGGCTGCGGTCTGGAACACGCTCTCCATCGCCGCGACCGGGCGGCAGCTGAAGGTCAATTCCGACGCGCGCTACCGCAACGAGCGCGGCATCGATCCCGAATTCAACGCGCCCGCCATCGAACTGGCGACCGAGATGATCCTCGACCTATGTGGCGGCGAAGCGTCGCATGTGGTCACGGCGGGGGCGGTGCCCGATACGGGCCGGGCCTACCGGTTGGATACTGACCGGGTGCAGCGCCTTGTCGGCATGGAGATCGCGGCGGACGAGCAGCGGCGGACGCTGGAGGCGCTCGGCTTCCGGATCGAGGGCGACATGGCGCATGTGCCGTCCTGGCGGCCCGACGTGCAGGGCGAGGCGGATCTGGTCGAGGAAGTGGCGCGGGTCGCGTCGCTGACCCGGCTCATGGGCAAGCCGATGGCCCGTGCGCAGGTTGGCGTGCCGCGGCCGATCCTGACGCCCATGCAGATCCGCGAGCGCGATGCGCGGCGGACGGCGGCGGCCCTGGGCTACAATGAATGCGTGACCTATTCCTTCATCGATGCGGGTTCAGCGGCGCTTTTCGGCGGCGGCGAAGAGGCGACGCGGCTGGAGAACCCGATCTCGTCGGAGATGAGCCATATGCGGCCCGACCTGCTGCCGGGCCTCTTGCAGGCGGCGGCGCGCAACCAGGCGCGCGGCTTTGCGGATCTGGCGCTGTTCGAGGTCGGCCCGGCCTTTCACGGCGGCGAGCCGGAAGAGCAGCATGTGCAGGTGGCGGGGCTTCTGGTGGGTCATGCCGCGGCCCGCGATCCCTACGGTTCGCGCCGGGTGGTCGATCCCTATGACGCCAAGGCGGATGCCGAGGCGGTGCTTGCGGCGCTGGGCGCGCCGACGAAGGCGCAGATCCAGCGCAATGCGCCGGGATGGTGGCATCCGGGGCGGTCGGGGCAGATCAGCCTTGGCCCGAAGAACGTGCTGGCGGTCTTCGGCGAGGTGCACCCGAAGGTGCTGACGGCGCTCGATGTGAAGGGACCGGCGGTGGCCTTTACCGTCTTCCCCGAGCGGGTGCCTTACCCCAAGACGAAGACCGCGACGCGGCCGGCGCTGGCGCTCAACGATCTGCAGGCGGTCGAACGCGACTTCGCCTTCGTCGTCGATGCCGGGGTCGAGGCGCTGAATGTCGTCAACGCCGCGGCCGGTGCTGACAAGGCTCTGATCGACAGCGTGCGGGTGTTCGACGAGTTCTCGGGTGCAAAGGCCGAGGCGCAGATGGGCGCGGGCAAGAAATCGCTGGCGATCTCGGTGCGGCTGCAGCCGACGGACAAGACGCTGACCGAGAAGGAGATCGAGGCGGTCGCGGCGGCGATCATCGACAAGGTCGCCAGGGCCACGGGCGGGGTGCTGCGCGGCTAGGGCGGGGCTCTGGCCCCCTGAGGCAAGGAAAGGACAAAAGATGGCGCTGAAAGTCTATCTGTCGGGGGAGATCCACACCGACTGGCGCGAACAGATCACCGAAGGGGCGGCGGGGCTCGACGTCGTCTTTTCCGGCCCCGTGACCGATCACGCCGCTTCGGACGATTGCGGGGTGGCGATCCTGGGGCCGGAGCCCGACAAGTTCTGGCATGACCGCAAGGGCGCGCAGCTCAACGCGATCCGCACCCGCAAGGGTCTGGAAGATGCGGACATCGTCGTCGTGCGCTTCGGCAACCAGTACAAGCAGTGGAACGCCGCCTTTGACGCAGGTTACGCGGCGGCACTGGGCAAATCGCTGATCGTCTTGCACGGGCCGGACCATCAGCATGCCCTGAAAGAGGTCGATGCAGCGGCCTTGGCGGTGGCCGAAGAGCCGCAGCAGGTGGTTCAGATGCTGCGCTACGTGCTGACCGGCGCCCTGCCCGGCTAATCGCGCTGCGGGATGTTCGCGCCGCGATTTACGGCCTCGCGCTCGTAGAACCGGTTCACATAGGCGACCGAGCGCTTGTAATCCTGCCAGCCGACGGCTTCGGCGGCGTGGTAATTCTCGAGCGCGTTCAGCCAGGGCGCAAGCGCGATATCGGCGATCGAGTAGGTGCCGGTGATCCAGTCCTTCCCGTCAAGCTGGCCCTCGACCACATCGAGCAGCCGCCGCGCCTGCCGGGTATAGTGGTCCCGCGGCCGGGGATCCTCGATCTCGGTCCCGGCGAACTTGTAGAAGAATCCCAGCTGGCCGAACATCGGGCCGATGCCGCTCATCTGGAACATCAGCCACTGGATCGTGCGGAACCGCCGCACGGCGTCCTTCGGCAGCAGCATTCCGGATTTCTCGGCCAGATAGATCAGGATCGCGCCGCTTTCGAAAATGCCCACCGGTTCCCCCTCCGGCCCTTTCGGGTCGATGATCGCCGGGATCTTGCCATTCGGGTTCAGCGACAGGAATTCCGGGCTTTTGACATCCGAGCGGCTCAGCGTGACCCGGTGCGCCTCGTAGGGCAGCCCCATCTCCTCCAACGCGATCGAGACCTTCACGCCATTCTGCGTCGGAAAGGAATAAAGCTGTATACGGTCCGGATGGCGCGGCGGCCACCGACCGGTGATCGCGAAGTCGGTCAAACTGGTCATCACATTCCCTTCATGGTTCAGGGTGACAGGTAACGATTTTTTCCCCCCAGAAAAGGGGCGGGCAGAACCCGCCCTCTGTGCTAAAGGCTGCATATCTGTGCGCAGTGGGCGCCAAGTGGAACAGGAGTGGGGACAACCAACATGCTGAATGAGTTCAAGGATTTCATCGCCAAGGGCAATGTCATGGACATGGCCGTCGGTATCATCATCGGTGCCGCCTTCACCGCGATCGTCACGTCGCTGGTCGAGGATCTGATCAACCCGATCATCAGCCTTTTCACCGGCGGGATCGATTTCTCGGGCCTCGGTGTGGCACTGGGCGAGGGGCCGGATGCGGCGATGTTCGCCTACGGCAATTTCATCATGGCGCTGATCAACTTCCTGATCATCGCCTGGGTGGTCTTCATGCTGGTCAAGATGGTGAACCGCGTAAAGGAAGCCGCCATGGCCCCCGAAGAGATCGCCCCCGAGGTTGATACCGGCCCATCCGAAGTCGACCTCCTCGTCGAGATCCGCGACGCGCTGAAGAAGAGCTGATCTTACGATATGCTGAACGGTTGGCCCGCCCCTTGGCGGGTCAATTCCCTTTGCCGCCCGGATCGCCATTCCTAAATGTCTCGCCGCAGGCACGCGCATCGATGCCGGGCTGGCCTGCAAGGCAGTCCCGTCCGGAGGCGAAAGGCCGCTGTGCGGGACGAGGCGTATCCTGATTTCCTGAAGTCATTGCGCCTTCTTTTGCCGAGTTCGTCTCGAGGCGATTGCTGACCCGCTTCCCGATCGTTTCGACGGTTCACTCGGATGCCGCCCCAATGAATGCTCCAACAGCGAACGCCTGCTGGAACCCATTGCAAACATTCCGCTAGCAGACTTGGTGCAAGCTTCAATCCAGATTTGGTACACAGATCTGGATTCTGAGAATAAGGCCGTGCACGTCAGATCGATCAGCCTCGCGCAAACCCGGAGCGGTTCACCCAACTGACATCGACAAGGTTGCAACCGACCGGTCCGGCCTGCGGCCGCCACCCGAGTGCCGACGCGTTTCCTGAGATCGAGAGAGTAGAGCTTCATCGAGGCTGGCCTCCTTTTCCAGCATCCATCTTGAACCACATTACGGGCGCCGAGGGGCTCCAAACCGATTCAGTCTGGCGGAATGTCGCTCTGGCGCGTCAAGACATCCGCCGGAGGCCGCAAATGGGGGAGAGAGGATCCTTGCGGTGAACGGGAGTTCGTCGTCACGGAGGATTGGTGTCGCAATTCGAACCGGGTCGGACAGCTGTCCAAGGCGCGGCAAGCAGCAGCGCCAATTCCAGACACGCCTGCCTGCTGCCGGATTGACGCTAATCTTGCTGGTTGGATAACAGAGCAGTTTGCACCGAACTGGTCAGGTCCTTCTTTGAAACGGGCTTCATCAAGCGAATGTCGGATTCTCGCAAGCCATTTCCATGAATTGTAGCCTCTCGAGCGTATCCGGACATGAAGACGACCGGCAGGGCAGGGTTAATCTTGCGAAGTTCGCTCGCAAGTTCCGGACCCTGTAGACGACCCGGCATGACAATGTCCGTGACCAGAAGATCAAACGAACCATCGGACCGAAAGATCTCAAGGGCCTGATCACCACTCGGCGAAGGAACAACTTCGTGTCCTTCGGACCTGAGAATGCGCACGAGAAGGTCGATGACGGCTTCCTGGTCCTCTGCAATCAGGATGCGCCCGGCCACCGCCGGCGGCGCGCTCGTTGCGCGGGCATGGTCCGCGTCCTCGCCCTCTTGCGGAACTGACACCGGGAAATAGAGTTTTACCGTGGTCCCGATCCCAACTTCCGAATAGACTCTGGCGCCACCGCCAGACTGCTTCATGAAACCATGAACCATCGACAGCCCAAGGCCGCTGCCTTCCCCCGGGCCCTTGGTCGTGAAGAACGGATCAAAGACCCGCTCGAGATTTTCAGCCGGTATACCGACGCCCGTATCGCTCACCGCCAGCAGCGCATAGTGACCTGGTTTGAGATCGTCACCGATCCCGCCCTCTTCTTGTTCATCAAGAACGACATTGGCGGTTTCAAGCGTTATGACACCGCCGTCTGGCATGGCGTCCCGCGCGTTGATCATCAGATTCAGGACCGCGCTTTCCGTCGTGGACAGATCTGCCTCGACGCGCCAGAGATCCGGCCTCAGCGATTTCTCGACCCTGATGCTCGCGGGAATCGTTCTTGCGATCCAGTTGTCCATGTCCCGGACAATGCCGGACAGATCAAGTTGAGCGGGCTGAAGATAGGCGCGCCGAGCGAAGCTGAGCATGTTCTGCGTGAGATCGGCGCCTTTGTGGGTGGCTCTTATCGCCGCGTCGATCAGCTCGATCTGTTCCTTGTCTTCCACCTCATCCAACAGCAGTTCGAGATTGCCCAATATGACGTTCAGCAAATTGTTGAAGTCATGCGCGACGCCGCCAGTCATCTGGCCGACAGCTTCGAGCTTTTGCGCCTGGTTCAGCTGGCTCTGCAGTTCCATTCGGTGCCGCTCGGACTCCTTCCGGTCGGTCAAGTCGATGATGCTGGCACGCACCAGCTGCCGTTCAGGGTCCGGAAAGCGCGCGAGCTTGACCTCGCAGGGGAAGTCACGGCCGTCGCAATCCCTGTGGGTCCATTCAAAGGTTGGAAACTCTCCCTGTAGCGCATCAATGAGATAGGCGCGCGCGGTCTCGTCTGATCGCCGTCCGTCGGGTTGGAACTCTGGGCTCAGGTCCGAAGGGCCCAAGAACCTCAATAGATCGTCAACCGAGCACCCAAAGATCCGGGCTGCACGCGGGTTGGCTTCGATGAATTTTTCTGCCTCCACGTCGAATATCATGATGGCATCCGTTGCGAGGTCGACAAGAGCGCGGTAACGCTCTTCCTTCTTCAGGTGCTCCCATTCTGACAGTAGCGTGAGCGCCTCATCTCTTTCTCGAAGCAAGACCGCGACCAACAAGGTCGCAATGACGATCGACGTGATGAAGACCTGCAATGACGCGACATTGCTTTCGGGAGAGAGATCGGAGAAGGGGCCAAACCCGTTTATGGCGTAGGTCAGGGCAACAAACGAGACAATCAATGAACTGACGGCTGCACCTTTCGGTCCAAACCGCAAAGCCATCCACAGCATGATCGGGATCGGCAGAAACTGAGCCCCCCGAAAGTCTTCCCCAAGGAGGTGTAAGGGGCCGTAGGCGACGATCGACAGAGCGAGGATCAGCCAGGTCGATGCCCCTGCTTCCAGCTTGCTTTGCAGCGACGACTTTCGCCACCAAGCGGGCCATTCCGGCAACGTCAGGATGACGGGCGCAAACACCAGGTATCCGACGAAATCCGCAAGTGACCATCGCAGGATAGTCGGACCGAATTCGCCGCCTGAGAAAACGAACCATCCGCCGCCCAAGAGGCCCCCGGCAATCGACGCCGTGACGGTGGCCACGAACAAGGCGAACAACTGCCGAAGATTCGTCAGGCCCTTGGTCGCTGCTCCGAGCCAATGGACAACCTGAAGTCCTATTGCCACCGCAATGCAATTGGCAGCCGCGAAGACCAGCGCTTCCCCGAGGCCGAAGCCAATCCACAGTTCGGCGAGCACATAGGCCGGGTAGGCCAGCAGCAGACAGGTCAGCCGATACCGTTCCCCCAGAAGCAGGATCGCGGCCAGCAGGATTGCGTTTGGCGGCCAGAATGTGGAAATGCCGGTTGGCGGAAACCCGAAAAGTCCGCCCAGGCGCGTCGCGAGAACAACGGCAATCAGCGAGAGCAAGATTTGTGCGGCACGTATCAAGAGACCAGAATCTTCCTCAGCGTTTTGAAGCACCTCGCGTTCGAGATTGCCCGAATACAACTGGAAGTAGGTTATATGCAAATTGAATGCCAGCGGTTTGCCGACCAATTGGCGTATGCGAACGCCAACGCGCCCTTGTCGGCAATGGGGCACGGAACCGTTCCGGGACTTCCGGAGGCTCCAAATCTAAGAAGGGCTGGAGCCATGGCGAAGGGCAACAGAGCGAGCCGCCATTCACTTGAGACACGCGCTCGAGAGGCGCAAATCCCGATCGAGCAATGGTACGTCCACTATAACACTGTCAGGCCGTACAGAGCATTGGGACAGGACCCGACCGCAGTTGAAAGCATCGTCCTGCTGGAACAGGCCCACGATGCACTAGAAATCAAACTGGATCTCCCGATGTGGGTACGCCATTCAGCAAGAATTCGGCGCTTCCGCAGCCGCTCCGGACCAAGGAGAGAACAACTTCGGCTCCAAGCCGTCACCGAACTGAGGGGCCGGGTGAGGCCTGTCGCCATCCGCCTGGCTCCGACAAAGCGCCAAGTCCAATCGAGAATCGGGACTTGGAAATTGGGGACTCGTCTACTTCTTAAGCGCCATGGCGGGCGACAGGACGTCAATCCCGAGGGCCTTGCCGACGGCGTAGTAGGTCAGGTGTCCGGCATGGACGTTCAGACCGTTCAGAAGGTGCGGATCGTCTTCGCAAGCCATACGCCAGCCCTTGTCGGCGAGCGCCAGCATGAACGGCATCGTGGCGTTGCCAAGCGCGATGGTCGAGGTGCGGGCGACGGCTCCGGGCATGTGGGCGACGCAGTAATGCATAATGCCGTCGACCGCGTAGATCGGGTCCTGATGGGTCGTGGCCCTCGAGGTCTCGAAACAGCCGCCCTGGTCGATGGCGACATCGACGAGTGCGGCACCTGGCTTCAGTTCCGACAACTGCGCGCGGCTGATCAGTTTTGGGGCGGCGGCGCCGGGGATCAGCACCGCGCCGATGATCATGTCAGCCTCGCGGGCCAATTCGATCGTGTTGCCGGCGCTGGCATAGGAGGTCTTGAAGGCACCGCCGAACACGTCGTCGAGATAGCGCAGGCGGGGCAGCGAGCGGTCGAGCACGGTCACATCCGCGCCCATGCCGGCGGCGACCTTGGCGGCATGGGTTCCGACCACGCCGCCGCCGATCACCATGACCCGGGCCGGGCCGACGCCGGGAACGCCGCCCATCAGCACGCCGCGCCCGCCATTGGCCTTTTGCAGCGTCCAGGCGCCGACCTGTGGGGCGAGGCGGCCCGCGACCTCTGACATCGGTGCAAGCAGCGGCAGGCCGCCGCGATCATCGGTGACGGTCTCATAGGCGATGCAGGTGGCCCCGGAGGTCAGCAGGTCGCGGGTCTGTTCCGGGTCCGGGGCAAGATGCAGATAGGCGAAGAGAAGCTGCCCCTCGCGCAGCATCTTGCGCTCGCCCGGCTGCGGTTCCTTGACCTTCACGATCATGTCGGCAGAGGCAAAGACCTCTTCGGCGGCTGTGGCGATCCGGGCACCGGCGGCGATGTAATCGCTATCCGGAAAACCGGATCCGATGCCGGCATTGGCCTCCACCAGCACCTCGTGGCCGTGCGCCACGGCCTCCTGCGCGGCATTCGGCGTCAGGCCGACGCGAAATTCCTGCGGCTTGATTTCTTTCGGACAACCAATCTGCACGACACCCTCCCTTGTCATGAGTGACCAGATTGCACTTTCCCGCGTGCAAATGCTTTGACATTTTCAGCGAGTGTTGGATGCTAGGCGCGTAAATATTCGAAAGTTTACGTGGATCACGCAGAATTCTTGCATGGAAGTAAAGCTGGACCGGATAGATCGCTTAATCCTTGAGGCGCTGCAAAAGCAGGGGCGGATGTCGAATGCGGACCTGTCGGACAAGGTGAATCTGTCGCCGTCAGCCTGCCACCGGCGGGTGCAACAGCTTGAGAAAGCAGGCTATATCCTCGATTACGTTGCCCTGCTCGATCCCCGGAAGATCGGCCGGCCGACAACGGTATTCGTCGAGATCACGCTGGCCGGGCAGGCGGACGAAGTGCTGGATGCTTTCGAGCGCGAGGTGGCC
>JBFKFZ010000060.1:0-18245 GCA_041633555.1 Paracoccaceae bacterium
GGGATGACGTTTGGTTATGGTCGTGCCGAGGTCGTTGCCGCCCTGATCAACTACACGACGCTTATCATGATTGGTCTCTATCTGCTGTACGAGGCGACGTTGCGGTTCATTGATCCGCAGGGGGTCGACGGCTGGCTCGTAGTCATGATTGCCGGGCTCGCGCTAACCGTGGATCTGGTCACCGCCCTTCTGACTTACGGTCTGTCGAAGTCGTCTGTGAACATTCGCGCAGCATTCCTGCACAATGTCGCCGATGCTTTGGGGTCGGTGGCCGTGATCGTCGCCGGCACCCTTATCATTCTCTACGATTGGCGGCTGGTGGATCCATTGGTCACCTTGATGATCGCGGGATATATTCTTTGGCAGTCATTCATCGAAATCCAGGCGGTGATCCGCATCCTGATGCTCGCCAGTCCGGTCGGTCTTCAGACAGCCGATGTGGTCGCCGAAATACAGAACATAGACGGGGTGGAGGACGTCCATCATGTTCATCTCTGGCAGATGGATGAGCATGCGTCGGCGCTGGATTCGCACCTGGTGATTCAGCAAGGCGCATGGGGTCGGGCCGATGCTATCAAGGAGCAGGTCAAAGCCGCGTTACAGGACCGGTTCGGCATCATGCATACAACAATTGAAATGGAATGCGCCGCTCATGCCTGCGACGGTCCAACGGTGTACGGCCACTAGGCCGGGCGAAAGCTGGCCGGTGGTGGATATCTGCCTCCTCCAATGGACGCCGCCAGTCAATGGTGGCGCCCACGCATCACTAGACGGGGAAGTGATCTCTTTGGTGCGACCCGCACGCCCTCGCGCTATCTGGCAAATCTCAGATTGGTCGGAAACCTGAAGATCACGGTCCCGACTGGATTTGCTACGGAAGTTTGATTGTCGAAAGTCGAGACAATTGATGCGATTGACTCGACTGCGGCCCCCAGCGGGTTCTGTGAGCCAGGCCGGTGCATCATGCGCGGCTTAATCCAGCTGCCGACCGCTGGTTCGTTGACAGTCTGATCGCAATCGCCCATCCACCTGACAAGAGATTTCCTGGCGAGGCATTGGTATGAAAATCGCGATGATCGGAACCGGCTATGTAGGTCTGGTTTCAGGTGTATGTTTTTCTGACTTCGGCCACGAGGTTGTGTGCGTCGATATCAATCCGCGCAAGATCGAGATGCTGGAACGCGGCGAAGTTCCGATCTACGAACCTGGCCTCGAAGATTTGATGGCCAAGAACGTCAAGGCCGGAAGACTGACATTTTCGGGCGATCTTGCGTCGTCCGTTGCGGCGGCCGAAGCGGTGTTCATCGCCGTCGGAACACCTACGCGGCGTGGTGATGGCCATGCCGACCTAACTTACGTCTTTGCTGCGGCCGACGAGATCGCCAAGTCGATGACCGGCTACACCGTCGTCGTGACCAAATCGACCGTTCCGGTGGGCACCAACCGAAAGGTCAAACAGATCATCGCCGAGGCCAACCCGGATGCAGAATTCGACGTCGCCTCAAACCCCGAATTCCTGCGGGAAGGGGCTGCAATCGACGACTTCATGCGCCCCGATCGGGTGGTGGTCGGTGTGCAGTCGGAACGGGCGGGAAAGGTCATGAACGAGGTCTATCGCCCGCTCTTCCTGCGCGAATTCCCGGTTGTGACGACCGACCTCGAAAGTGCCGAATTGATAAAGTACGCGGCCAATGCCTTTCTGGCGACCAAGATCACCTTCATCAACGAGATCGCAGCCCTTTGCGAAAGGGTCGGCGCCGATGTGAAAGAGGTTTCTAAAGGGATGGGGCTCGACAACCGCATCGGCAACAAGTTCCTGCATGCCGGCCCCGGTTACGGCGGGTCGTGTTTCCCGAAAGATACCAGTGCCCTAGCGCGGATCGGGCAGGAACATGCCGTCCCGATGCAGATTGTCGAAACGGTGATCAAGGTCAACGACCAGACCAAGCGGCGGATGATCGACAAGATCCTCGATCTCTGCGACGGCAGCGTGAAGGGCAAGACGATCGCGGTGCTGGGCGTGACCTTCAAGCCCAACACCGATGACATGCGCGATGCACCGTCGCTGACCATTGTCCCTGCCTTGATCGGCAGCGGTGCCAAGGTGCGGGCCGTTGACCCGCAGGGTCGCCGCGAAGGAGAGGATTTGCTGCCCGGCGTCACCTGGATTGCCGATGCCTACAAGGCGGCGCAGAACGCCGACGCGGTGGTGATTTTGACGGAATGGAATGAGTTCCGTGCGCTCGACCTCGAACGGCTGGCAAAGAAGATGGCCACGCCCCGGATGGCCGATCTGCGCAACATCTATTCGCCGCGCGACGCAATACGTGCCGGTTTCGAGACCTACGTCGCGGTCGGGCGTTAGGTCGAGATGAAAGCCGGAATCGTCTTTTTGGTGCTGGCCTATGTGCTGAGCCAGTTCTACCGGGCGTTTCTGGCGGTGATGGCGCCTGCCCTTCTGTCGGATATCGGCGTTGGTCCAGACGTGCTTTCGATGGCGTCAGGCCTCTGGTTCATCTCGTTTGCGGCAATGCAGATCCCGGTAGGCTGGGCGCTTGACCATATCGGGCCGCGCTGGACGGCGGCCAGCCTGCTGGGTCTGGGCGGTGCTGGCGGTGCCCTGATCTTTGCATTGGCGGAAGGGCCCTTGGCGATTCATGTCGCGATGGTGTTGATAGGCATTGGCTGTTCGCCCGTCCTGATGGCCAGCTACTATATCTTTGCGCGCATCTATTCGCCCGCCGTTTTCGGCACTCTGGCCGGGGCCGTCATCGGTTTCGGATCCCTTGGCAATCTGGCGGGATCGGTACCGCTGGCCATGGCTGTGGAAGGCTTCGGCTGGCGTGAGACACTGGCCGGGTTGGCGGCAGTGACGCTTGCCGTTGCGGTGGCCATCGCGGTCTTTGCAAAGGATCCCGAGAGGCTCGGGCCCATCGGCACGCGGCGCGGATCGTTGCTCGAACTGTTCAGGATCCCGGCCCTTTGGTTCATTCTGCCGATGATGATGGTCAACTATGCCCCCTCCGCGGCGCTTAGAGGCCTTTGGGTCGGGCCCTATCTGACCGATATCTACGGCTTTGACGCCAGCGGTATCGGGAACGTGACGCTTCTCATGGGATTGGCGATGATCTTGGGGAACTTCGCCTATGGACCGCTCGACCGAGTGTTCGGCACCCGAAAATGGGTCGTCCTGACAGGCAACCTGATCGGGGCAGCCTGCCTAGTCATGATGTGGGCGCTGCCCGACGGCGGCATTCTGCGCACAGCGTTGCTGATCGCCGCGGTCGGTCTTTTCGGCGCCTCCTTTCCGCTGATCATGGCGCATGGCCGCAGCTTCGTTCCGGTGCATCTTACCGGTCGCGGCGTAACGCTCTTGAATCTGTTTGGCATCGGCGGCGTGGGCCTTCTGCAGTTCTACAGCGGAAGAATGCACTCTGCCCTTCTCGCCGCGGGAAACACGCCGACCGAGACCTATGCGCTGTTGTTCCTCGGATTGGCTGGCGTACTGCTTGCTGGGTGCGCCGTGTACCTATTCAGCCGCGACAACCCGGTGTAAGCCCCGGCCATGAAGAAGGTCATTGGCATTCAGGATATCGGCCGGATCGAGGTGATCGCCCCCAATCTCAAACGTCGGCTGTCCGGTGTTACGACGACCGTTTTGCGACTGGTTCCGGTTCAGGCCAAATCTATCGGCATCGTGACCACCGGGCCGGGCTTGCCCGAAGACATACCGCACATTCCGCTATGGAAGCTGTTTCTGTTGTCGCGAGGACGGTGGCGGGTCTGGCATGCCCGGCGGAACACCGAAATGGCGCTTGGGCTTGTTTTGCGCTACATTTTCAGGCGCAAACTGCGGTTGCTTTTCACCTCGGCAGCCCAGCGCGAACATTCGTCCTACACCAAGGCGCTGATCTCGCGGATGGACGCCGTAATCGCCACCTCGCCTCAGGCAGCAAGCTATCTGGAACGCTCCGCTAAGGTCATCATGCACGGCGTCGATACCGAGGAATTCCAGCCGGTTCGTGACAAGGATGCGCTGCGCGAGATGCTCGGTCTTCCGAGGGGCACACTCATTGGCTGCTTTGGCAGGATCAGGCACCAGAAAGGCACGGACGTCCTTATCGAAGCAGCGCTGGAGGTCTTGCCGCGCCATCCGGATGCAGCGATCGTCTTTACCGGGCGTGTGACGGCGGACAATCAGAGCTACGTCGAAGATCTCAAGGCAGGCTTGACCGCTGCCGGTCTGGCCGAGGCGGTAATGTTTCGCGGAGAGGTCAGCTGGGCCGATCTCGTCCGGCATTACCAGGCAATGGATTTGTTCGTTGCACCGGCGCGCTGGGAAGGGTTTGGCCTGACGCCCATCGAGGCGATGGCCTGCGAGGTGCCAGCCGTCGCAACCCGCGTCGGTGCGTTCGAGACGCAGATTGTCGAGGGAGAAACCGGGCGGCTGGTCGATCCGGGTGACGCAAAGGGCTTGGCTGCCGCAATCGACGCCATGCTCACTGATCCGGGCGAGCTTGAACGGATGGGCAAAGCCGCGCGTGCACATGTGCTGCGCCATTTCAGCATCAAACGAGAGGCGGATGCCATCATTTCGGTGTACCGAGACCTTCTGGCATTGCCGCCTCCGCTGACGTTATCAACCAGGATAAGACTTGCCGTGAACCGTCGAGGCAAAGCCGACAGGTTGGCGGAATACTCTGCGCTGCGAACTGAACTGCTGGAAGAGCTGCGCGGGAAGCGAATTGCAATTGTCGGGAACGCGCGCGCGCTGGCTGCCTCGGAGCAGGGCGAGATGATTGACGACTGTGATCTGGTCATCCGCATCAATCGCGCTCCTCGCCCGAGCGCCGAATCTCACGGCGCACGAACCGACTGGTTAGCGCTGGCGACGTCGCTAAACCGCCGCCAGGCTTGTGAAATTCACCCCCGCCGGGTCCTCTGGATGAGTCACAAGCGTAAGCGCCTGCCGCTTTGGGCCCTCGAAGGCGACGGATTCTATCTCCATTCGATCGCCGAATTCTCGGCGCTGCGCGACCAGGTCGGCGCGCCGCCGACGACCGGTCTGATGGTGATCGCTCTGGTCGCTCAATCCGAGGCCGCCGCTATCGAGCTTTTCGGGTTTGATTTCTTTGCCAGCCTGTCGTTGACTGGACGTCGTACCGCTCTGGAAGTACCGCACGATTTCGGTGGAGAGGCCGCCTACGTCGAGGATCTAATTTCGCGCGACCCGCGTGTGACCATGCATCCCATGAAATAGGCTCCAGGCGCGAAACACTCTTTCACGTCGCTTGGCGATCCGGTATGGGACCGCGTCTGAACCGACCACCCGAAGGAGAGCCAAATGGGCTACAGAGTCGTCGTCGCCGGCGCCACCGGAAACGTTGGCCGCGAAATGCTGAACATCCTGGCCGAGCGCCAGTTCCCTATCGAAGAGATTGCGGCCCTTGCGTCGCGCAAATCGATCGGAACGGAGGTCAGCTTTGGCGACAAGACGCTTAAGACCAAGGACCTTGATGCGTTCGACTTCACCGGCTGGGACATTGCGCTGTTCGCGGTGGGCTCTGATGCGACCAAGACCTATGCGCCGAAGGCGGCGAAGGCAGGCTGCGTCGTCATCGACAACTCGTCGCTTTATCGCTACGACGCGGATGTTCCGCTGATCGTCCCGGAAGTGAACGCCGATGCGATCATGGGTTATTCCAAGCGGAACATCATTGCCAATCCAAACTGTTCGACCGCGCAGATGGTGGTGGCGCTGAAGCCGCTTCATGACCGCGCAAAGATCAAGCGCGTTGTTGTCAGCACCTATCAATCCGTGTCCGGAGCCGGAAAAGAGGGCATCGACGAGCTCTGGGACCAGACGAAATCCATATACAACCCGACGGATGACAAGCCGGCCAAGAAGTTCAGCAAGCAGATCGCCTTCAACGTCATTCCACATATCGACGTCTTCATGGAGGACGGCCAGACCAAGGAAGAGTGGAAGATGGTCGCCGAAACCAAGAAGATCGTCGACCCGTCGATCAAGGTGACGGCCACTTGCGTCCGGGTCCCGGTATTTGTCGGCCATTCAGAGGCGATAAATATCGAGTTCGAGGAACATCTGGACGAGGAGGAAGCCCGTGACATCCTACGCCAGGCGCCGGGCATTCTGGTCGTCGACAAACGTGAGAACGGCGGCTACGTGACCCCGGTTGAGTGCGTCGGCGACTATGCGACCTTCATCAGCCGCATCCGCCAGGACTCGACGATCGACAATGGACTTAACCTGTGGTGCGTGTCGGACAACCTGCGCAAGGGTGCAGCCCTGAATGCCGTGCAGATTGCAGAGGTGCTGGGTCAGCGCGCATTGAAAAAGGGCTGAAAGGTCCCGCAAGAAAGGGTTACGGCGGCCAGTTTAGCCGTCGAACCCGGAAGGCGTCGAGGCCGCCCTTCAGATCGCGACGAAGCCGTCTTCTTCGGCCAGGTATTGCATAAGCCCGCCTTCGCCGACATCGGTCCAGAGCCCGTGCAACGTCAGCCGCTCCTGTTCGACCGCTTCCGCGACGAACGGGAAGGTCATCAGGTTCTCAAGCGACACCAGCACGGCCTGCCGTTCCAGCGCGCGCAGCTGCTCTTCCTCGTCCTTGATCGACTGGACCCTGTCGTAGCCGGGTCGGAGGATATCCATCCAGCGGCCGACGAAGCTTGATTTCTCCTCGAGCTCCGGCGCCGTGCCGGAACACATCGCACGACAGCCATTGACGCCGCCGCAACTGGAATGGCCAAGGACGATGACATGCGCGACCTTCAGCGAAGTTACCGCATACTCGACGGCAGCGGATGTGCCGTGCGGTTCGCCGTCCGCCTCGTAGCGCGGCACGAGGTTCGCAATATTTCGGTGAATGAAGAACTCGCCCTGATCGGCGCCGAAGATCGAGGTGACATGAACGCGACTGTCGCAACAGCTTATCACCATGGCGCGCGGATGCTGGCCATCTTCTGCAAGACGGCGATACCAGGCCTTGTTCTCGGCGTACGTCGTGGCTTTCCAGCCGTTGTAGCGTTGTACAAGATAGGATGGCAGGGGTTTGGCTTGGTCCATGGAGATCACGGTTCCTGTAATCAGATGCTCTTCTGTAGGCTGCATTTGAGTTGGATTCGAGCCATTTCTGGCTGGCCTTTCAACTCTTTCTTGAACCTGTTGCGCGACCTTGGCCGCGCCTGAGGGGGCAAACGTTATTCGGGGTGATGATCGTGCAGGGGAAATTGATGCCTGTTGAAGGGGTGCGGCTGGACAGCGCCCATCTGGAACGGCTTTACACACGGCTTGGATCGGCAGCGGCCGAGGATTTCTTATCCAGAACGATGGAGGATATGGCGGTTCAGCTGGCGAAACTGGGCCGGAACCATCGCGCGGGTCGGATCGAAGAGGTTCGGCAGGTTGCATTGGTGATAGCGGCGCAGGCCGACCAGATAGGAATGTCAATTGTCTCGCGCGTCGCGGGCGATGTGGAGGAGTTGTCGACCCGCAATGACGGCGCGGCGCTCGCTGCGACCGTGGCGCGGTTGGGGCGCGTCGGGGAAACCTCGCTCATGGCGGTCTGGGACATGCAGGGCCTCTCGGGATGACCTCTTGCGGGTAACGCCCATGGCACTAGGCTGGCAGCAAAGCAGCAAGCCCGGAATGCCCCATGAGCCTTACCTTTGCAAATCCGACCGCAGCCGCAATCCCGCTTCATGTCCTGTCGAAGGAACAGCTGGAGGGCTGGGTATCGGGGCTGCCGTCGGCGCAGGCCAATTGGGTCAGCACGGCCGGGTTCAAAGCCGGCGCGGGCCAAGTCGTGACCGTGCCGGGAGCCGATGGCCGACTTGCATGTGCAGCTGCTGGCCTCGGCGATGCAATGGACCGCCAGCGGTGCCGCTTCATGCTTGCCTTCGCGCGGGGCAAATTGCCCGAGGGGACCTATACGCTGGTCAGTGACTTGTCCGGACCGAAACTTGACGAGGCGGCGCTTGGCTGGTTGCTGGCCGGATACCGCTTTGACCGTTATGCGAAAGCCTCGGCACCGAAGGCCATGTTGACCGCGCCCGATGGCATTGATGCCGCGCGCCTGACCGCGATCGCGCAGTCTGAGGCACTGACCCGCGACCTGATCAACACGCCAGCCTCCGACATGGGTCCTGCCGAACTTCAGAAGGCGGCAGAGGTTCTTGCGATAGAATTCAAGGCGAAGATCAAAGTCGTCAAGGGCGACGACCTGCTGAAGCGCAATTTCCCGATGATCCACGCGGTTGGAAGGGCCTCGGACCGGGCCCCAAGGCTTATCGACCTGTCCTGGGGAAAGACCGGGCCGAAGGTTACACTCGTCGGCAAGGGCGTCTGTTTCGACACCGGCGGGCTGAACATCAAACCCGGTTCATCGATGGGATTGATGAAAAAGGATATGGGCGGTGCCGCCACCGTTCTGGGGCTGGCCCGGATGATCATGGCGCTTGGACTGAAAATGCAGCTGCGAGTGCTGATCCCAGCTGTTGAGAATGCGATCAGCGGAACGGCCTTCCGGCCGCAGGACATCCTGACCTCCCGTAAGGGCCTGACCATCGAAGTGAACAACACCGATGCAGAAGGACGGCTGGTGCTGGCCGACGCCTTGGCGCTTGCCGACGAAGACAAGCCCGACCTGATCCTGTCGATGGCAACGCTAACCGGAGCCGCGCGGGTGGCAGTCGGCCCGGACCTCGCGCCGTTCTATGCGACAGATCCGGCCGATGCCACGGCGATTGCGGACGCCTCCGCAAGGGTGTGTGACCCGGTCTGGCAAATGCCATTCTGGGATCCCTACGAGGCATTGATTGAACCCGGTATCGCCGATCTCGACAACGCGCCGGCAGGAGGGATGGCCGGATCGATCACCGCCGCGCTCTTTCTGCGTCGATTTGTAACCGAAACCTGCAGATATGTTCATTTCGACATCTACGGCTGGCAGCCGAAGGCAGAACCCGGCCGGCCCAAGGGCGGCGTCGGGCAGGGCGCACGCGCCGTGCTGGAGGCTCTGCCTGAACTGGTGGGTCTCTAAGTGGACCGGCGCACGACACCAGCGAATGGCCGCGTCGCTGCCCTACATCTGAAGGGCTGGGTTGCTGCCGAGCGATTTGTCGAGGGCGAGCAGAAACAGGTGCGCACCGCGATGACGACGATCTGGCGGCACGCCGCCGCCGAGATACCGGAGCGACAGCTGCTCTACGGAGACGCCTTTGCCGTTCTGGAGGACCGGGACGGGTTCGCATTCGGGCGATCTGCCAAGGACGGCTATTGCGGGTACGTTTTCTCGGGCGACCTGGCGGATCCTGCCCCGTCCACTCACAAGGTTTCGGCGCGCTCCACGCATCTCTACTCTGCGCAAAGCATCAAATCGTCGCCGGTTATGGCGATCTCGTTTGGCTCGCGCCTGACGGTGATCGCGAATGCAGGGAATCTGGCGCGGACGCATGACGGATATTTCGTGCCCCAAAATCACTTGCGCGGCATCGACAGCCCGCATGAGGATCCGGTTGCGGTGGCGGAAATGTTCCTTGGCGCGCCCTACCTCTGGGGCGGCAATTCAACCTTTGGTCTTGATTGCTCGGCTTTGGTGCAGGCGGCCTTGCTGGCCTGCGGAGTAACCTGCCCGGGCGACAGCGACATGCAGGAAGAGGCGCTCGGTCAGCCTTTGCCCGACAGCGCCCGAACGCGTCGCGGGGATCTGTTCTTCTGGAAGGGGCATGTGGCCTTGGCTGCCGATGCAGAACGGTTGATCCACGCAAATGCGCATACGATGTCCGTTGCCTACGAACCCATCGCGGCGGCCATCGCCCGGATCGAGAGAACGGATGGCCCGGTCACGTCCCGGCGGCGGCTCTAGTCGATCGGGCGGATCAGTTTGCGTTCCAGCACCCGCACCACCATGCGCAGGTCAGGGCCGCGTTTCAGAACCTGCCCGTCCATGGCGATGACCGCGTAGAGCCCTTGCCTTTGCCGCAGCTTTGGGCGCTTCTCAATCCGGTAGATCGGATGTTCAGCGGCGCGCCGGAAGATCGAAAAGATAGCAACGTCCTTTAGGAACGACATCCCGTAGTCCCGCCATTCACCGGCAGCGACCATTCGTCCGTAGAGCGTTAGAATAACTGACAATTCCTGGCGATCGAAAGCCACCGGATCAGGGGCTGTCCCCTTGCCGGGAAAAGGCGTAGGCGATTGCACGTTCATGATTCTACACTGGCCGCAAGCATTGGCGAAATCAAGCCTGCCGCTATTTTGCCGCGAAATGACCTGCGAGATACCGCGGCCCATCCTTTTTGCCGCCGGTTTCAGAGGGCATCCCTGCACCTGTAGCGACTACGCTATCCCCGGCGTCATGGATTAACAGCCCCCACCCAGCCTGTGGCGCCGGGGACTGACCAGACCCCCGAGCGAAAGCCCGGGGGTTTCGTCTTTCAGTCAATGCGTCTGCCAATCGATGAAGAGCTTTCGGCGTGAATCGGGGGAGAACCTTCTACGATTCCAGCACGACTGATCTCCAATTCATCCGCACCAAACGCGGTCGATCACGCCTGCCGGGTCTATCCGGACATTCAACCGCTCTGGATTGAAATCCATCGTGATTGGTTGTCCGAACTCGATGATCCGGACCGGTTGGGGCAATTCCGTCCTCTCCAAGATCTGTGCCGGCTGGCCGACAAGATAGGCGAGTTCGACCGCGCCACAGCTGTCTTCGGGCGCGGGCTCGGTATCAGCGAGGCATCCGGCGGGTAGGATCAGGATGGCAGCGGTCAGCAACCTTTTCATGGCGATGGGGCCTTTCGGTTGAAACGTTCGGGTCTTTCCGTAAGCTAGCCTCAAACCAGATCGGGAGGAAGAACCATGCGTACAAGGGCCGCCGTTGCAACCAAGGCCGGAGCGCCGCTGGAGATCATGGATGTGAACCTGGACGGGCCGAAGGCCGGCGAAGTCCTCGTCGAGGTCAAGGCGACCGGAATTTGTCACACCGACGAGTTCACGCTTTCGGGGGCAGATCCCGAAGGTCTGTTCCCGGCGATACTCGGCCATGAGGGCGCAGGGGTGGTCGTTGATATTGGGGCCGGGGTCACCAGTCTGAAGAAGGGGGATCACGTGATCCCGCTTTATACGCCGGAATGCCGGGAATGCGAATATTGCCTCAATCCGAAGACCAACCTCTGCCAGAAGATCCGCTCAACGCAAGGCCAGGGGCTGATGCCGGACGGGACCAGCCGGTTCAGCACGCTCGATGGCGATCCGATCCTGCATTACATGGGCTGCTCCACCTTCGCGAACCACACGGTCCTGCCCGAGATCGCGCTGGCCAAGGTGCGCGAGGACGCGCCGTTCGACAAGATCTGCTATATCGGCTGCGGCGTGACCACCGGCATTGGCGCCGTCCTCAACACCGCCAAGGTCGAGATTGGCAGCCGGGCGATCGTCTTCGGTCTGGGCGGGATCGGGCTGAACGTCATTCAAGGGCTGCGGCTCGCAGGGGCCGACCAGATCGTTGGGGTAGATCTGAATTCCGACAAGAAGAAGATGGCCGATCATTTCGGGATGACCGATTTTGTCAATCCGAAAGAGGTCGAGGGCGATATTGTGGCGCATCTCGTCGCTCTGACCAAAGGTGGCGCGGACTATACCTTCGACGCCACCGGCAATGTTGGTGTGATGCGCACAGCACTTGAGTCGGCCCATAAGGGATGGGGCGAAAGCGTGATCATCGGCGTGGCGCCCGCAGGGGCCGAGATCTCGACGCGGCCCTTTCAACTGGTCACTGGCCGGGTCTGGCGCGGCACCGCCTTTGGTGGCGCTCGGGGGAGGACGGACGTGCCCAAGATCGTCGACTGGTACATGGACGGCAAGATCGAGATCGACCCGATGATCACCCACGCTTTGTCACTTGATGACATCAACAAAGGGTTCGACCTGATGCATGCGGGCGAGAGCATCCGCAGCGTCGTGGTCTACTGATGGCGCCGCGAGAACGCCCGCTTTACGCTGTCCTGATCGATGCCGACAACATCCCGGCACGGTTCGCCGAAGCGATCCTGAAAGAGATCACCAGTTACGGTGAACCGGGGCTGCGGCGGGTCTATGGCGATTGGTCCAACCCTCAGCTCGGCCAATGGGCTGGCAAGGCGAAGGAGCTGGGGCTGGTTGCACATCAGCAATCGGCCAACACCAAAGGCAAGAATGCCAGCGATATCGGCTTGGTGATCGATGCGATGGACATCCTGCATGCCGGGCGGTTCGACGGATTCGTGCTCGTGAGTTCGGACAGCGACTTCACCCGCCTCGCCAGCCGGATCCGAGAGCAGGGACTCGACGTTATCGGCATCGGAGCCTCGAAAACCCCGGAGGCCTTGCGGAACACCTGCAACCGGTTCGTGTTTCTTGAAAACATCGTAGAAGAGCCGGTGGAGGGGCCAAAGGGCGCTGCCAAGCCCAGTGCCAAGAAATCGCCCAAGGACGCGACCGAGTTGATCCTGCGAGCGATGGACAAGATCGAGCAAGAGGATGACTGGTACACGCTGGGTCAGATCGGCCAGTATATCGTCGCTGACAACCCGGACTTTGACACCCGAAGCTACGGCAAGCGCAAGCTGAGCGATCTGGTTCAGGAATTGAAGCGGTTCGAGACCAAGCGGGTCGGTACTCAGCTGCTTCTGAGGCGGATCGACTGAGGACAATTGTCGCACGGCATTGTAATCGGTCGCGGCTCGGATAATTTAGAACCGTTCTAATTCGGAGGCAGGCATGATCCCGGGATTCTCGTCGCGCAAGCGGTTTTCTGATCTGAGTGAGCAGGAAATTCTGGCCCTCGCAGTATCCTCGGAGGAGGATGACGCGCGCATCTATCGGCAATATGCGGAGCGGTTGCGCGCGGATTTCCCCGCTTCCGCGAAAGTGTTCGATGGCATGGCCGAGGAAGAGGACACGCATCGCCATCGTCTGATCGATCTGCACAAGAAGCGCTTCGGCGATGTCATTCCGTTGATCCGGCGCGAGCATGTATCGGGCTACTATGCACGTCGCCCGGTCTGGCTGGTGGAGAATCTCGGTCTCGATCGAATGCGCGAAGAAGCCGAGGCGATGGAACGTCAGGCCGAGCGTTTCTACCGGATGGCGGCCGAGCGGACCTCTGATGCCGATACGCGCAAGCTCTTGGGCGATCTGGCCGCGGCAGAGGCAGGACATGCCGACAAGGCCGACCAGCTGGAGGAGAAACATCTGGACCACGAGGCCCGCGACGATGAGGACCGCGCGGCGCATCGGCAGTTCGTGCTGACCTGGGTGCAGCCGGGACTGGCCGGGCTCATGGACGGCTCGGTCTCGACCCTTGCGCCGATCTTCGCGGTGGCATTCGCGACCCAGGACACTCATACAACGTTTCTGGTCGGGCTAGCAGCCTCTGTCGGGGCGGGGATCTCGATGGGGTTCACCGAAGCCGCGTCTGATGACGGGCAGCTCTCGGGGCGCGGATCGCCCGTCAAGCGCGGCTTCGCGTCCGGCATCATGACGATGCTGGGCGGTCTGGGCCATGCGTTGCCATACCTCATCCCGGATTTCTGGACCGCGACAACACTTGCGATCATTATCGTCTTCTTCGAGCTTTGGGCGATCGTCTGGATCCAGAACCGCTATATGGACACGCCGTTCCTGCGGGCGACGTTTCAGGTCGTACTGGGAGGGGCACTGGTGTTTGCGGCCGGTGCGCTGATCGGCGGAGGCTGAGCAGGGTGTCTGCCACCAACGCCACCGGGGACAGTTCAGGACAGGAAATGTTGGAGAACTGCGCAGAAGTTGCGCGCTGGCCCCGGCTAGGGTAGCGCTGGGGCAGCAGGGAGGGTGCAAGATGGAAATCGTTTCGGAAAACCGCTGTTTCGAAGGGGTTCAGGGTGTCTATCGACATAGTTCCGAAGCGACCGGGACAGAGATGACATTCGGGCTCTTCCTGCCGGAGGAAGCGGCCCACGGGCCTGTGCCGGTGCTTTGGTATCTGTCGGGCCTGACCTGCACGCACGAGAACGCGATGATCAAGGCTGGCGCGCAGCGCTGGGCGGCGGAGGCCGGGATCGCGCTGGTCTTTCCCGATACTTCACCGCGGGGTGAAAACGTCGCCGACGACGAGGCCTACGATCTGGGCCAGGGTGCAGGGTTCTATGTCGATGCAACGGAATCTCCCTGGGCGCCGCATTTCCGGACGGAAAGCTATGTCATGGAGGATCTTCACGATCTGGTCCTGTCGGAATTTTCCGTCGATGGTGAGCGGCAGGCGATCACCGGGCATTCGATGGGAGGGCATGGCGCGCTGACCATGGCGATGAGAAAGCCGGGCCGTTTTCGGTCGGTTTCGGGCTTCGCGCCGATCTGTAATCCTGCCGCCAGCGACTGGGGGCGCAAGCAACTGACGGCTTACCTGGGTGCGGATGAAACGAAATGGCTGACGCATGACGCTGCCGCCCTGATGGCAGATCGCGGATTCGACGGCCCGGTCCTGATCGATACCGGGTCGGCGGACGCGAATATGGAGCTTCTGCGTCCCGAGACGCTGGCGAGCGCCATAGCGGCGCGACGGCAGCAGGCGGTCTGGCGGATGCAGCCGGGATATGACCACAGCTACTTCTTTGTCTCGAGCTTCATGGAAGAGCATGTCGCGTTTCATGCCGAAGCGCTCTACGCTTGATTTACGTCGACGCGGATGCCTGCCCGGTCAAGGACGAGGCTGAAAAAGTTGCGACCCGGCACCGGCTCAAACTGTTCATCGTCTCCAATGGCGGGTTGAGGCTTTCGGACAACCCCTTTGTCGAGACGGTCATCGTTCCTGACGGGCCGGACGTGGCAGATATGTGGATCGCCGAGCGCGCCGGTGCCGGCGACATCGTGGTGACCGGAGATATTCCGCTGGCGGCGAAATGCGTCGAAGCCGGAGCGCGGGTGATCAAGCATGACGGCGAGGCGCTGACCCGCACCAATATCGGCAACGTGCTGGCGACCCGCGACCTTATGGCCGATCTGCGTGCAGCCGATCCGTTTCGGCGGGGCGGCGGCAAGGGCTTTACAAAGGCCGACCGCTCCCGTTTCCTCGATGCGCTTGAACGAGCTGTTCAGGCAGCGGCAAGGGATGCGGCGAATGGCGGTTGAGGCGGTTGTTTTTGATATCGGTAATGTCCTGATCGAGTGGAACCCCGAACGGTTCTATGACGCGAGGATCGGTGAAGCCCGGCGGAAGGCCATGTTTGCGGCAGTCGATCTGCATGGGATGAACGACCGCGTTGATCGCGGCGCTCCGTTCCAGGAGACGATCTACCGCACGGCCGAGGACAATCCGGATTTCCGGGACGAAGTGCGAATGTGGTTCGACAACTGGATCGAGATGGCGAGCCCGGAGATCCCCCATTCAATCCGCCTTCTGCGCGCATTGCGGGCGCGAAGCGTCCCGGTATTCGCGCTTTCGAATTTCGGTACTGGAAGCTTCGAATATGCCCAGACGATTTACCCCGTGCTCAGCGAGTTCGACCGGCCTTACGTCTCGGGCTACATGAAAGCTGTGAAACCCGACGCCGAGATCTATCGGATGGTCGAGGCGGATTGCGGAATAGCGTCCGGAGCATTGCTTTTTGCCGACGACCGGGCCGAGAACATCGAGATGGCTGCGTCGCGCGGCTGGCAGACCCACCTGTTTGAGGGACCACAGGGCCTTGCGGATCGGCTGGTTGCAGAGGGACTGCTCAACAAAGCGGAGGCAGCGGCCTGACAATGGAGATCATTCCCTTTGCCAAAGCTCAGGAGCGGCTCGACTGGCTCGCCTTGACCGACGCGCTCGAGGCCGGGCACGGCATGCCGAAGGCAGAGATCAGAGATTCGTTTCTTTACCGTGGTGACGACACGGTCCTGTCTCGCGCGGCCTGGATAGATGGGCTGGGGATCGCGGTGAAGACGGCGACGATTTTTCCCGGCAACAAGGCAATCGGGAAAGACAACATAAACGGTGGGGTTAGCCTGTTCTCTGACAAGGACGGCACGCTCGAGGCGGTGCTGGATTTCCACCTGGTGACGAAATGGAAGACCGCCGGCGATAGCCTGCTTGCGGCGCGGAAGCTGGCACGAAAGGGCTCGCGCGCGGTCCTGATTGTTGGCGCCGGCACGGTGGCGAGTTCATTGCGAGAAGCTTATGGCGCGGCGTTCCCAGATGCGACTTTCACCGTGTGGAATCGCTCGCGCGCCGGGGCGGAGGCATTGGCCGCGGCGTTTCCGGGGATGGCGGTGGCCAACGATCTTGAAACGGCTGTTCGCCGCGCGGACATCGTGAGCTCTGCAACCATGACAACGGAACCCATTCTCAAGGGGGAATGGCTGCAGCCGGGCCAGCATGTCGATCTGATCGGCGCCTACCGTCCCGATATGCGCGAGGCGGACGATGCGGCCTTGCAGCGGGCGCGGATTTTTGTCGACAGCCGCGAAACGACGATCGAGCACATCGGTGAAATCAAGTCCCCGATCGAATCCGGTGTGATCGGCAAGGCCGACATCCAAGCAGACTATTACGATCTGCCTGGCGGGGAATTCGCGCGCGGGTCGGATGAAGAAATCACCCTTTTCAAGAATGGCGGCGGCGCGCATTTGGACTTGATGACCTGCGCCTACATCCTGAAGGCCTGGCGGCGATGATGACCGAGGAAGAGGTCAAGCAGTTCCACCGTGATGGCGCCATCATGCTGCGCGGCGTTTTTGCCGACTGGGTTGAGGTAATGGCCGCCGGTGTCGAGCGAAATATGGCCGAGCCCGGGGAATATGCCAGCGAGAACGCGGTCAGCGAGGGCAGGTTCTTTGACGATTACTGCAACTGGACTCGGATCCCGGAATTCGAGCGCGTGGTACGGGAAAGCCCGGCTGCGCAATTGGCCGCGCGGGCGATGCGATCGCGCTCGGCGCAATTCTTTCACGACCATGTGCTGGTCAAGGAGCCTGGCACGCCAAAGCCGACGCCATGGCATCAGGATTCACCTTATTACTTCGTCGAGGGAGAGCAGACCGTAAGCCAGTGGATTCCGCTCGACCCGGTACGCGAGGCTAGCCTGCGCTTCATTGCGGGGTCGCATCGATGGGAGAGATTGGTTCGCCCGGTCAGCTGGGCCGATGATAGCGACTTCTACGAGGGTTCGCAGGACTGGGTGCCGGTACCGGACCCCGATGCGGATCCCGGTGAGACGACCGTGCTGGAATGGGCGATGGAACCGGGCGATGTGGTGCTGTTCGACTTTCGCACTGCCCATGGCGCACGGGGGAATATGTCCTCCGACCGACGGCGTGCGCTGAGCCTGCGCTGGGTTGGTGATGACGCGCGCTATGTCGAGCGTCCGGGGCGGACCTCGCCGCCATTTCCGGGACATGGGATGGTGGCCGGGCAAAAACTGCGCGATGATTGGTTCCCGGTGACCTGGCCGGGTTGAGTGATTGCGGCCGGTTCAGCCGCTCTTGGTGTCGATCAGCGGCGTGGGTTTTGCCAGAGCTTCAAGATCAGGGACATTCGTCAGCGTTACGGCCATGCCGTTCACCTCCACCCCATATGCCTGAAGTGCCTTGATCGAGCGCGACAGGTTTTCGGGCGTCATTCCGAGGTAAGAGGCGAGCCGCCGCTTTTCCATCCGAAGCTCATAATTGCCGCCCTGAAGGCAGTGCTGGCGCAGAAGATAGTTCGCCAGACGTTCCACCGAGTTGCGCAGCTTCAGGTCTTTGGAACTCTTGATGACGTTCCGATAGCAGGTCGCAAGTTCGCTCACGATGGCTTGCGAGAATGCGAGATCGGTTGAGAAGGCTGCGCGAACGTCCGAAGATGGGATCAGCACGATGCGCGATTTCTCTACGGTGCGGGCCGACATCAGGTAGGGCGCGTTTCTAATGGTTGCGGCGAGGATGAAGCTGCCGACAGGTCGGACCATTGCCATGGTCGTTTCGCGGCCATTCCAGGTGGCAAAAAGCTCTACGCTTCCCTCGGTGACAATATGAAAGAAATCGCTGACCTCGCCTTCGACGATCAGATCGACCCGGGGCGGGAAATTCTGCACGTAGGCGCCGCGCATCAGCCTGTCATAGCTGTCATCCGCCATTTCACGGAACAATGACAGAGACCGTATTTCTGAATTGTCGGATACGCGCATCGTCTGTCCTGATTGCCGTTGATTGATTCAAATCAAGCGATACGAAGAATTTGTCA
>JBFKFZ010000061.1:0-17766 GCA_041633555.1 Paracoccaceae bacterium
GACTGCGGATGGGCGAAGTTCAGCACGATGCCAAGGTTCTTCTGGCCGAGGGAGCGCATCGCTTCGAGCGACATTGCATGCGCCAGGAGCACGTGGTGCATCGCGCGCGCCGCCGCGCGGATGTCGCGCTGGCCGGGGGCGTGCGCGCCGATGAAATGGCTGAGCCAGGCAACGCACCAGGGCTCGTTTATGGTGGCGACGGTCGCCATCCGGTCGCCGATGCGACCGATGACGGTCTCGGTCAGGTCGGCGAAGCGCTTGGCCACATCGGGGTTGGACCAGCCGCCGAGATCGGCCAGCGCCGAGGGCAGATCCCAGTGATAGAGCGTCAGGTAGGGTTGCAGGCCGCGCGCTACGACCGCGTCGGCGAGCCGGTCGTAGAAGTCGAGACCTTCCGGGTTGGCGGTGCGGCCATCCGGCATGACCCGCGTCCAGGAGGTCGAGAAGCGGTAGACATCGAAGCCGCCGGACCGGACGAGATCGAGATCCACCTCCATCCGGTGGTAATGGTCGCAGGCGATGGATCCGTCCTCGGCATTGGCCACGTTGCCCGGCGTGGCGGCAAAGCTGTCCCAGTGCGACGGGCCGACCTTGCCGAATGATGTGCCCTCGATCTGGTAGGCGGCGGTAGACACGCCGAACAGGAAATCCGAAGGGAAATCAGAGCGTTTGAAGGAGAAGGTCATCCGAGTTTCCTTTCGTTTCGGGAGTGTAGGCTGTGTCGCCGTCATTTGCGCGGACGCGTCAACTGTTAGCGCTGTTTCGGGGGGGAAGGCAATCTGTCCGGGAGATGGGGACATGGCGAGGCCATCATGTCCTGATGGCCGGATGAGGGCGGCGGGCGGTGATCGGGCCGCGCCCGAAAGCGGCCTAGTAGGGGACCGGTGAGCTAGATCGCCTTCGGCATCTTGATCGTCTTCGGGGGCTGGTCGCTTTCGGGCTGATGGCCGGAGATCACCTCGGCGACGGTGGCGTTGAGGATCTCGTCCTCGGCCTGCTGCAGCCGGACGAGAAGCCCGGGCAGGGCCCCCGTCGTGTCGGCGACCTGTCGGACCGCGGGGCGTTCTTCGGCATCTGGCCGGCGGCCGAGTGTCAGGCCGATATCGCGCGCGAGTTCGGCCACGCTGATCCGGTGCAGGTCGCGCGCGAGGCAGACACGCTCATCCTCGGTCTCGACTATGTAGCGGGCCGCGCGCAGCGCCTCGAACACCGGTTCGCGCGCCAGAAGCGGCACGACCTCGGCCAGCCTGTCCTGCGACATGGTCCCGCCCTTGACGGCCTGCCGTCCCAGTGCCGCAAGGAGCGCGGCGGCCACTTCGAGCTGTTCGGCGGGGGTCAGGGCCAGCCCGGTCAGCGGATCGCGCCGCCGCCACCAGTCGGGAAACGAGGCCGAGAGCACGGCGCCGAGGATGATCACCGTCCAGGACAGATAGACCCAGACCAGGAAGATCGGAATGACTGCGACGGCGCCGTAGATCGTGGCATAGGTCGATCCCGAGGTCAGGAAGGTGTTGAAGCCCCAGCGCAGGAGCTGGAAGGTCAGCCCGGCGAAGGCGCCGCCGATGACCGCCGTGCGCAGCGGCACGTGCTTCGCCGGGACGACGCTGAAGAGCAGCGTGAAGGCGATGGTCTGGGTCAGCACGGCGATCGCTGTCTTGAGCCATGCCGAACTGAGCGAGAGGGAGGGCGCATAGGTCGCGCCCTGCGTCCATCCCCGCAACAGGCTGATCGCGTCCGAGGTCAGGGTGAAGCTTGCACCCAGCAGCAGCGGCCCGAAGGTCAGGACCGCCCAGAACATCAGCAGCCTTGTCATCAGCGGTCTTGGCCGGTCGACCCGCCAGACCTGATTGAGGGTCGCCTCGATCGTTGCCAGAAGCAGGACCGCCGTGACCGGCAGTGCGACGATGCCGGCGGCGGTGAGGTTGCTGGCATTGCGGGTGAAGTCGGTCAGGTAGGTTTTGACCTCGGATCCGACCTCGGGCACGAGGATGCCGAGGAAGAGTTCCTCCATCCGCAGCTTGACCGGATCGAAGGCCGGAAAGCCCGACAGGACGGCGAAGGCGATCACCAGCAGCGGCACCAGCGCCAGAAGGGTGGAATAGGTCAGCGCGCCGGCGGCCTGGCTCATCCCGTCATTGACGAACCGCCGGAAGGCGAAAAGCAGGAAGCTGCCGATATCGGACAGGACCCCGACGAACCGGGTTTCGCGCCAGTGATCCAATCGTGACTTTGTGCGTGTCATATCAGGTTGATACCACGATTGGGTTGCGGGGTCTTGTCGTCTTTTTCGCGCAAACAGGCGGCTGTCAAGGGTCGAGCCTCGGCGCGTGGCCCACTGGCCGCTGCTTTTTGGCGATGCCGCCCCTTGACGCGGTCGGCCCCTGGGGCCGCGGGTTGATTTCAATCAGTTCACGTAGTTAGCTGGAGCCGTAACGTTAGCTAAGCGCAGGGGAGATCTTGATATGGGATCCGGGTCAGCGGAAATTCGCACGGTCTCACGGCTCTACGCGCAGGCGGACGACCCTCGGGCGTGGCTGGAAGTGGGCATCACCATGCTCCTCTACGTTGCGGCGCTGGTTCTGGCGCTGTCGTCGATCGGCATCTGGTGGATCATGGCGCCGGCGATCCTGCTGGTGTCGATCATGGGACTGCGGATCTACATGATCCAGCACGATTGCCTGCACCGGTCCTTTTTCACCTCGCGCCGGGTCAATGACATCGTCGGCACGCTACTGTCGCCGATCGCGATGACACCCTTTCAGGCGACGCGTTACAAGCACAACCTGCACCATACCTATGTCAGCGATCTCGATCATCGGGATGCGTTCGAGATCTACGTGATGACACTGAAGGAATGGGAGGCCGCGCCGTTCCTCAAGCGGCTGCAATACCGCGTCTACCGCAGCCCGGTCATCCTGATCCTGATCGGCCCTTTCATCCTTTACGGTGTCATCAGGCGCATGCCGCTTTACGGCCTGAAGACCGGCATCGGTGATCTGGTGCTGCATAACGTGCTGCTGGCCGCGTTCGTCTGGCTCATCTGGTACCTGACAGGCTGGGCCGGTGTCGCGGTCTGGGCGGCCTCGGTCTATTTCGCCTGTGTTTTCGGATCGCTGATCCCCTACATCGTGCATAATTTCGAACATATCCACTGGGGCTCGAAGCCCGAGCTGGATTTCCAGACCGCGGCCCTGGAAGGGTCTGCGGTGCTCGACTGGGGACCGCTCTTTCACCTGGCGATGATGAATATCGGCTATCACGATCTGCATCATCTGAACGCCAAGATCCCCGGCTACAAGCTGCAGGACGCGTATCGCGATCTCGAGGCGCGGGGACTGATCCGGTCCGAGAAGATCGGCGTCATCGACGGTCTGAAATGCCTGCGCTGGAAGCTTTATGACGAAGAGAACGGCCGGATGATCCCGTTCCCGCGCAAGCCCCGTCGGGCAGGTCTTGGGGGCCATGGCGAGGCGCTTTCGACGGCGGCCGGTGCCTCTGGTCCGGCTGCATGAAACCTCTGTTGCTGGCGGCCGTACTGCTGGCGGCCTGTCAGACAACGGCATCGACAGAGCCCGAGGCGACGCGCGCCGCACCGGGCTGGCTACCGGCAAAATTCGCTGTCGGAGAGCGCTCTGCGACGCAGCCCACATTCGCGGATCCCGAGATCGTCTTCAAGGTCAATCGCGGCGATTGCTCGCCCCGGGCAGACCGGCGCGGGGCCAGCGATTGCGCGACGAAGACCAACCGTTCGGTGATCACGACCGGGGACAGCTGGCGGATCGGGCATCAGTATCTTTTCGGGTTCGATTTCTGGATCGATCCCGGCCTGACCCACCGGGGATACCGCAATGCCAGGGCGGTTAAGACCAATGGGTTCAGCAGCCGCTTGTCGATCGCGCGCTGGGAGGGCGACCGGTACCCGAATAACCAGCTTTTCGACGTCAAGGTCGATGCGACACGCGGTGTCACCTTCATGGGCCGCACCTGCATTCCGCCCTCCGAATTCGGGCGCTGGCACCGAATGGATATCCGGATGCGCTGGGCCGATGACGAGACCGGCTTTCTCGAAGTGCGCTGCGACCGCAGGCCGGTCTTTTCCGGCCAGCCGATCTACGCCGTCAGCAATGTCGCGACCAACCGGGCGCTGGATTGCTACCGCGAGAACCATTGCGTGCCGGGCGTCGACAAGGATCCGCAGCGCTTCAACATGCAGCTCGGCATTCTCTTCGATCAGGAAGTGGTCAACGGGCGGGCCGTCTTCCCCCGGATCCCGCCTGAGGGTCTGACGGTCAAGATCCGCCGCCCCATCGCGCGCCGGCTCTATGTCATCTTCTCGCGGGTCGAGGCGCTCTAGCGGCGCCCGTCTTGGACCCTGCTTGCGATCTGACCTATGTTCCGCGCGACTATCCTTGCAGCTACCGGCCCCGGAGGAACCATGCCGCAGAGATCCTATATCAACCGTCGCATCGTTCTGGCAGAGCGCCCGCGGGGCCTGCCTGACGAGAACACGCTGAGGCTCGAGACCACGTCGGTGCCGGAACCCGGACCCGGAGAGATGCTGGTGCGGACGCGCTACCTGTCGCTCGATCCCTACATGCGCGGGCGCATGAATGACGCGAAATCCTATGCCGAACCGGTCAAGATCGGCGGGGTGATGACCGGCCAGGTTGTGGGCGAGGTCGTGGTCTCAGATCTGGACGGCTACGCGCCGGGCGATTTCGTGCTGGCGGGGAGCGGCTGGCAGGATTTTGCGGTTTCAGACGGCACACAGGTCATGAATCTCGGCAAGTCGCCCGAAAAACCCTCATGGTCGCTGGGGATCCTGGGTATGCCGGGCTACACCGCCTATGCGGGGCTATTGCAGATCGGAGAGCCGAAACCCGGAGAAACGGTGGTCGTGGCGGCAGCCTCCGGACCGGTCGGCGCGACTGTCGGGCAGATCGCGAAGATCAAGGGCTGCAGGGTGGTCGGCGTCGCGGGCGGGGCCGAGAAATGCGCGCATGTCGTCGGCAATCTCGGTTTTGACGCCTGCATAGATCACAAGGCCGAGGATTTCCCGGCGCAACTCAAATCGGCCTGTCCCGGCGGCATCGACATCTATTTCGAGAATGTCGGCGGCGCGGTGCTCTACGCGGTTCTGCCGCTGCTGAACCCGTTCGCGCGGATGCCCGTCTGCGGCATCGTGTCGTGGGCCAACCTCAAGGGACTGCCGGAAGCGCCGGATCGCGGGCCCGCGATCATGAGCACGATTCTGCGGATGAAGGTCAGGATGCAGGGCTTCATCATTTACGACAGCTTTCCGAAGAGCCTTTACCGCGACTTCGCGCGCGACATGACGGGCTGGCTTGGCGACGGTTCGGTTAGATACAAGGAGCAGGTGGTCGAGGGGCTGGAAAACGCGCCGGCCGCGCTGAACGATGTGCTGCTCGGCCGGAACTTCGGCAAGATGGTCGTGAAGGTGGCCTGAGGGCGCGACCTGAGTTTTGGCCGATGGAGGCGGCGCTGCCGGGGGCAACCCCGAGGGGAGCAGGACCGGTGGGCTGGCAACCGGAGTGGCACGCCGTTCGTTTACACTTCCGCACCGATCCACTACGAACCCGGTCGAGAGCAGTCACATTCGGACCGGACCATGCGCATTACAAGACGTCATATCGGACTGGGCGCCCTTGCTTGCGGGCTAGCCGCCTGCAGCAATCCCATATCGCCGGCCGTGGGCCGGTCGGGCGCTTCGGGGCTGGCTGCGGATCTGCGGCCGGTTCCGAATGCGGGCTACGACGCCTGGGTGGCTGCCTTCCGGGCCCGCGCCAGTGGGCAGGGGCTGAGCGAGGCGACCCTAGCGGCGGGATTTCGCGGCGCGGGCTATCTGCCCGGTGTCGTCACGCGGGACCGCAACCAGACCGAGTTCAAACGCAGTCTGGAGGATTACCTTTCCATCGCCGCCTCCGACGAGCGTGTCGCCAAGGGCCGTGCGGCCTTCGCCCGGCACCGGACGACGCTTGGCGCGCTGCAGGACCGGTACGGCGTCGATGCCGAGATCATCGCCGCGATCTGGGGGCTGGAGAGCATGTTTGGCGAGCTTCGGGGCGACGTGCCGGTCATCTCGGCGACATCCACGCTGGCCTATGACGGGCGGCGCGGTTCATTCTTCGAGAAGCAGCTGGTCGCGGCGCTGAAGATCCTGCAAAGCGGGGAAGTTTCCGCCTCGCGGCTGACGGGAAGCTGGGCCGGAGCGATGGGGCATACCCAGTTCATCCCGACCTCTTACCTTGCCTTCGCCGTCGATTTCACCGGCGACGGGCGGCGCGACATCTGGTCCGAGGATCCCAGCGACGCGCTGGCCTCGACGGCGGCCTATCTGCAGCGAAATGGCTGGACGCGGGGCCAGCGCTGGGGCGGCGAGGTCGGCTCTGGCGCGGCTGCCGGCAGCATCATTCAGCCGCAGGCCGGCGGGCCGCGCTTTGCCGTGACGGGCAATTTCCGGGCGATCAAGCGCTATAACAATTCCGATGCCTATGCGATCGGCGTCGGCCATCTGGCCGACCGCATTGGCGGGGCCGGGCCGCTGCGTGGCAGCTTCCCGCCCGATGCGAATGGATTGACCAAGGCGGACCGGATCGCGCTGCAGCAGCGGCTTACCGCCAGGGGTTTCGATACCGAAGGTGCGGACGGGGTGATCGGCCCGGCCACGCGGCGGGCGATCAGCGCCTACCAGTCAAGCCGCGGACTTGCAGTGACGGGCGAGCCGTCGCTGGCGCTGCTGCAGGGGCTCGGTTAGGTCCGAGCCTTGCCGGCGGGCTATTCGGGGATCGACTGAATCTCGAAGAGCGCTTCAAGGATCTCTTCTTGGCCGCGGCTTGGAATGTGCCTCCTGACATAGTCAAGCGCGCGCCCATCTCGGAACATTTCCGCCAGCGCCTTGTCGACCTGCAGCTTGAGGTCCGTTTCGCCAAGGCGGATCGCGAGCGCATAGGGTTCGTAGGACAGGCCCCGGCGGCTGACCTGGTGGGTTTCTTCCAGCGCGGGATGTTCGGCGATCATGGAATGCAGGATGTCCCGGTCGGCGACATAGGCGCCGATCCGGCCCGCGGTCAGGGCTTCGGCGCCGACCTGATGCGTCTCGAAGGGTTCGAAGGCAGTTTCCAGTTCGGCGCCGCCGAATATACGCCCGGCCTGGATATTGTCCTTGGTCGTCGTGTTCTCGAGATAGCCGACGACCAGTGCGCTGTCGCGCGCGGCGCTGTTTGAGATCATCGATTTGGGGAAGAGCAGGGCGGTGTCGGTCACGAAGGTGATTAGGGTGAAATCCATGCTTTCGCGGCGCTTGATCGTCATGGTCGTCGCTCCGCAAAGAAGATCGCAAGCGCCTTCATTGAGCCTGTCGAACCGGTTTTCGACCGTCACCGGGACCAGTTGCGGGTCTGGTGCCCCGATGGCCTCGGCGACCGATTGGCAGAGGTCGAAACTGTAGCCGGCCGGTTTGTTCGTTTCGTCAAGATAGGAAAAGGGTGGTGCATCCTCGCGGAAACAGATGGCGAGGTCTTCGGCCGTGGCCAGGCCGCATTGCAGGCTCAGCGCGGCAACCGACAGCGCCCTCAGAATGTGGAACAGCCGGGGATCGCCGTGCAGTTCACCGCCCATCCGCAGCATCCGCCGCAACAGCACCATTGCTGGGTCGGCACCCCGTCCTGGTTTGTCGCGACCTGGGCGGTGCGGACGGCATCGCAACGCAGCGTGTCCCCGCCGACCGCCGCGAGCCCGAAGAGGCCCACGATCAGGACCAGCTGATTGACCGATAGCGAAAGGAGATAGGTCATTGGGGGCATCCTCCGAATGGATTTAACTGGGTCTGAAGCTCGACCTCGGTGAAAAACAGCGTTGCCAGGATCAGATGCGCGAAATGGTCCGCGATGGTTTCCTTGTCGACGGCCAGCCGGGACGTGCTGTTCAGGATGACCGGATCCTTCTTGAGTTCCTTGCGCAGCACGTTCAGCCAGAAATAGTATTCCGGGTAATCGCAGATCCGCTCGATATAGCCGTCCTCGATGTAGCGGCGGCGCTCGAAGCCGTAGCTCTCGAAGCTTTCGACATAGGCATTCTCGACAATTCTCATGTCGAGCGTCAGGGGCTGATCGAAGACCGGCCTGAAATGTATGCGAACCGTTTGCGCGCGCATCGGTTCGCGGTCGTCGCCGCAGAAGATCTCCAGATCGACATCCTGAAACAGCGGCACATCCGAGAGGGTCTTGGAGGGAGAGCGGCCCTGCGAGGGCTGGAACAGCCGGAAGCGGTATTCCATGTTGCGGCCGGGCGGCGCGCGCTCGGCCCGCGCCTCGTCGGCGATCACCTCGCCAAGCGCGATCCGCCCCTGGTTGCTGGCTGCGGTGCCGAAGGTGAAGAGGTCGTCGACATTCTGCCCGCATCTGACCAGTTCGAGGTGCGGCCGGTCCAGCCCGGGAAGGACCTCAACCAGTTGCTTGACGATCTCGTAGGGGCTGTTGCGCACTTCAGCCAGCCAGAGACTGTCGAACATCTTGCGCGCAAGGCTGTCGGTTATGACCTTGACGGGACGGTAGCCGGCGGTCCGTATCGGCGCCTGTTCCGGCGGCAGGTTGCAGAAGCTGAACCTGACCGGCACGCTGTATTCGGAATTCTGATCCGGCGCGTAGGGATCGAAAAGCTTGTCGAATTCGTATAGGTAGGCCTGCTGCACCGCGCAGGCAGGATCGTCCTCCAGCCTGGTGGGCTGACGCTTTACAAAATGCCTGTTACCGACCACCCGGGGGTTGTTCTCCTGGATCTGCAGCTGGTTCTCGCGAAAGGCGAGGTATTCGCTGTAATTCTCCATGAGACGCTCGGGATCGTCGGTTCTGAGGTAGGAGTCCCAGCCCGACAGGTAGGGCCAGAACGGACCGTTATGGTTGAGCGGCGGCAGGTCCTGGCCGGGGTCGCAGGTGGCGTCGTCCTCAGGGCCGCAGAGCTTGAAAACCCCGTTCCCGATCGCGAAGACATAGCCGGTATCCTTGGTGACCGGGGCCGTTGCATTGCGGTCGATCAGGACAAGAAGGCCGTATTCGGTCTGGAAGATCGTCCAGACCTTCTGGCTGCCATCGGGGTTGGTGATGCTGACATCGCGAAGCGGCCTGAGAACCAGCCCCATCGGGAAGAAATGCGACTTGCGCAGACTGTCTTCCTTGCAATCCAGCCATTGCGCCGGCCCGGTGGTGATCGTGACCCAAAATTCCGCCTCGTCCGTAAGTTCGCTATGGGGCGGGGTCCATTCGGTCGAACTGAGGCCCGAGAAGAGATCGGGATGTTTCTCGCGCAGGGCATCGCGCAGCAATTTGTTGCAGACGCTGTCATTCCTGAGCTGCTCTTCGATCGCGGCAAGCCGGCTTTCGTGTTCATCCGCCTTGACGTCGTTGCGGATGTCCTGAACGTCACTGCGGAACGCCTCGACCGCCAGAATGGCGTAGTTCGTGACCGTCCCGATACTGTCGAAATCGGCGCGCGCCACCAGACCGATGAGCCTGTCGTGCGACAGGACCGGTCCGCCGCTCATCCCGCGGTTGGTGATCGTCAGGGATTCGAGCAGACCGTTGTCATCAAGCTCGGTGTTGGAGATCGTGCCGCTGCGCAGCGAGGGCGCGGCCTCGCCGCCTTCGGGGAACCCCCAGATCTCGATCGCCTCGCCCTGCAGCCCGTCGGTGCGCGTGGCGAGGCTGACGGGGTTGAAGGTCTCGTCGGTCCGCTTGCTGAATTTCAGGATGGCATAATCGTGCCGCGGGCTTTCGAGGGTCGGCGTCAGCGAGCGGGTCGGTTCGGCGTCCCGCGTGCCGCGCCGCGCCTTGCAGTCCGACCCCGGCGGCGCCACATGCTTGGCCGTCAGGACATGCCCTTCGGCGCTGACAATGGCGCCGGAACCCGACCTTTCCTTGCCGTCGGAATCGATGCATTTCAGGAAGACGATGGACTGGGGATCAATATCGGCGGCGGTGACGGTGAGAGGGCAGAACGATACCAGCAGCCATAACAGGATTGGCGTTCTGTACATGCTTCCGGCCCCAACCAAAATTCGCGTTGTCAAGAAAATCAGTGCAAAATCAAGGGTATCTTAGCGAATGGTTAACGATGAGTCCATTCGCGTCGACCCCGGGGACGGTTCCTTGACGCCTGCGGATGCCCGCGAACTTCGCCCGAAAGTTCAGAAGAGCATTATTTGCAGGGGGCTCCCGCGCAAGTTGAGGGGGCCATGCGTCGCAGTGACGCCCACCCCGATTTCCGGCAATTCGGCCTGAATGGTTCGTGCGCTTTCCGACCCAGCCTCGCCGTAAAGAATATGGTTATCTCCGGCGGCGGCTCCATCGGCGAAGGAGCTTTCGGCAAGATCAGCCTGCCGTAGCGCGACGCCCGCACCGAGGGCTCGCAGCGCCTTGGCGATACGTTCCGCCGTCTGGTTGCGTCCCTCGTTGTAGAAGACCGAAACCGCCTGCCCGAGGAGCGGCGGGCTGGCGACCGTCATTGCCCCGGTTTCCTCGCCGGTAGAACTGAAAGCGCGCAAGGTTGCCCCGGCAAGTTCGTCCAGAGAAGTTTCAAGCTGGTCGATCCTTGCGGCCAGGGCGCTTGCCTTGGCGGTCCCGGCGGTAACGTCGAGGCTGTCCTGGCAGATGCGATGGGCAAAGTCGCGATCGGCCGATGTCCAGGTCACTTGAAGCGCCTCGCCTGAAAGCTTGGTGACCAGCGGCAGGGTGATCAGGATGACCCCGGCCAGCAGAAGCAGCCTGAACTGGATGTCCGACAGGAAGGGCAGGATTTCCCTGTCCTGCCGCAGGCGCGTGAAGAAGGTGATCGCCGTTGCCAGCAGGATCGCGGCCAAGAGCCCGAGCCCGGCCCATTTCGCGACATTGATCGCCGAGGCATCGAACCCGACGGTGATCAGCTCCGAAACGCATTGCGCGATGAAGCCGGTGGGATCGTCTTCGAACTGCATCGGTATCCTCCCGATCGGAACGGCCCCGGTTCCGAAAACGAGGCAGCCGGAATATGTCGATCATCCTCAAAGTTGTTAAAAACTTGACAGAACACAACCTCGAGTGCCAGCTTTCTGAAATATCTTTGAGCATTCGATCGACAGATTGCCGTGGGGGTGAACATGTTGCGCGTCTACACTTGTCTTTGCCGTGTCCTGGTCGTTTCCGTGCTGGCACTTCTTGCAACGGCGACCGTACAGCCCGGCTTCGCAAAGGAAGGTCTGCTGACGGCGGACGACTTAAGAAAGATCGCGCCGCGCGCGAAGGACGAGTTCATTCAGGCCTTTCTCGAGGCAGAGGATGAATTCGAGGCGGCCGGGATCAACACGCGGATGCGCATGGCGCATTTCCTCGCTCAGGTCATGACCGAGACCGGCGGTCTGAAGCGGATCGACGAGAACATGAACTATTCGTTCAAAACGCTGATGCGCGTTTTCAGCCGGAAGACCGTTTCGGAAACGGACGCCCGCCGCATTGCCGGGAAACCGAAAGAGGTCGCGAACTGGGTGTACGGCGCGCGGCTGGGCAATCGCGGCAGGAATACCGATGACGGCTGGAACTATCGCGGTTCGGGCTTCATCCAGCTGACCGGGCGCGACAATTTCATCCGGCGGGGGGCCGATATCGGGTTGCCTCTGGCCGAAAATCCCGAGCTTGCCCGCGAGGCCAAGGCGGGCCTGACCGCCGCCATCGCCTACTGGACGGCCACCAATATCAATGCGGCCGCGGATGCGAATGACCGGTTGCGCGTGCGCAAGCTGGTCAACGGACCGGCCGCGCATGGCAAGGAGCAGGCGCGTGCCTTTTTCAACAAGGCCTGGGTCGACGTTTTTGCCGGCAAGGAGGCAGCGGGCTTCGAGACCGGCATCGAGATGGCCGGCGATCTTGCCAGCCAGGAATCGATCTTCGACGACATACTGATGGAAGGCGGGTTCATTCCGCCGGATTTCTCGGCCACCGAGTCGGGCTCCGAAGAGATCCGGTCGGAAGCGCTGAGGGAATATCAGGAAACCTGGGGCCTGCCCGAAACCGGCATCCTTGACGAGGCGACACAGGATTCCCTGCTCGATCCGCGCATGTGGCGGCTAAAGGGCCTGGAGGAAGACGTCGCCGAGGCGGTCGACAAGGCACCGGCCGAACCGGTGCCGGGCGATCCCGAGGCGTCGGTGCAGTTCAGTTTCGTCAGTGATACAAGTGCCGCGCCCGCCGCCGCTTCTGCAACCGGGGCGGAGAGCGCGTCTATTGCTGTGATCGAAGCGCGCGAGGGCTCGGGGCAGATTGTCGATGACGTGACTCTCAAGCCGGAGGATCAGGCCGCGCTGACCGAGGCCTCGGCCATCTATCCCGAATATGAGATGGGCGATGCGGTGGTCGCACCCGAAAGCTTCGTTCCCTTCTCGGTCATCGGCGAGGACGAGCGGGTTGCTGTCATCGATACTACGCAGTTTCCCGCTAGGGCGGTCGTGCAGATCCGCTTCACCAATCATTCGGGCCGTCAGAGCCTTTGTTCCGGCTCGATGATCGGACCCGACACGGTGCTGACAGCGGCGCACTGCATCCATAGCGGCACACGCAACGGCCGGCCCTACAGCGACTTCCGGTTCATTCCCGGGCGCAATGTCGGCGCGGCGCCCTTCGGCGAATGCAATGCGCGGCAGGCCTTCGTGCTGAATGGCTGGACCTCCGTGGAGACGCCGCTCGATGCGCGGGTCTATGATCTTGGGGCCTTCAAGCTCGATTGCGATATCGGCAACGTCACCGGGCAGTTCGCCATCAGGACGCTGGAGGAATCCGAGCTGGGCCTGCCGACAATCGTTCACGGTTATGCCGCCGACAAGGCACCGGGTGGCCGGCAATGGGTCAGCGAGGACGAGATCCGGCTGCTGCAGGACCTGAAAGGGTTCTACGACAATGACACCTTCGGCGGCACGAGCGGCTCGGCGGTCTTTGCGTCGGGGCAGCTGGACACGATCATCGGGGTTCATACCAACGGGCTGCACGGTGAGGAGCCCTGGGCCTCTCACAACGCTTTCACGCGGATTACCGAAGAACGTTTGCAGAAAATTCAGGAATGGATAGCGCAATGAAACCCAATGCCATACTGACCGGACTGCTGGTGCTGGCGGCGAGTGCTCTTGCCGCGCAGGCTGAAAACAAGCTGGTCGTCTATATCGAATGCACGCATGCGACAAAGCCGGTCTCGCAAGGAACCGGGGTCGTCGTAAGTCCGGAGGGGCATGTTCTGACCGCGCGGCATGTCGTGCCCGAGGGCTATAGCTGCAAGGGCGCGTTGGAAAGCCGCACCAACCCGCTGAGGGGGCTGATCCGGCCCGTGCAGGACCGGAACCTCGATGCCGCGATTGATGGCAAGCTCTTGCGGTTCATTCCGAATGAAGGCGAGACCTTCGCCTTTGCGAGCTTCTGCCCCATCGAAGCCGGCACCGTTTCCAAGGATCTGGTGGCCAAGGGTTTCCACAGGGAATCCATTGCCTTTCCGAGCGCCACGGCGGGTGTGCTTTCAACCCACATCCCGAATGATGTCGGCGTGGTTGAAACCGACGCGATGACAATCTCCGGCAAGAGCGGCGGGCCAGTCTTTCTGAAGGACACAACCTCGATCATCGGCGTTGTCGCGGGGGCCAAGTTCGAGCCTTCGACCGGGCAGCCTGCCTATTTCGGCGTTCTGTCGGCGGATGCCGTGGCCTTCGCCTACCGCATCATGCAGCGTGGCGACAGTTGCGAACCGGAAGTCGAGCCAAAAGTAGCCGACGCCGAGGCACCGGCTGCCAAGGAAACCTGGGCGACCACTGCGGTTGCCGCCACTCTGCCTCCTGGTGGGGGTCTGACCATCGATGCGGAAAAGGCCGAGCTCTTTTTCCATCAGGCAGGCGACTTCTTCCAGGCCGATGAACTGATGAAAGCGCGAGAGCTATATGACCTCGCCATCCAGCATGACCCAAGCGAGGCCGAGTACTACTCGGAGCGGGGCTATACTTTACTGCTGCTCGACGAACTCAAGCTCGCAAAGGCCGATCTGGACCAGGCGATCCTGCTCGACCCGCAATATGCTGATGCCTATGCCAACCGGTCTGAGCTCTACGAGATCGAAGGGCAATGGGACAAGGCGCTGGAGGACTACGACATCCTGCTGAGCCTGAGTCCCGATGACGCACAGGCGCTGGTCTGGCGCGCCTATGCCCATATTGAAGCTGGAAACCTGGAGAAATCGCTCGATGATCTGAATTCGGCGATCGAGATCGACGTCAGGGCCGAAGATGCACATGCGTATCGAGGCATCGTTTTCGCCCAACTGGGCGATTTCGAGAAAGCGCTATCAGATTTCGATACCGCAATCGGCCTGGACCCTCAGAACGAAGAAATTTTCGCAGATCGCGGCCTGACCTATCTGGAGATGGGCAACTATCAGAAGGCCCTCGACGATTTCGACATGGCGCTGTCGATCAATGGATCGCATGAGCTCGCACTGGAGGGGCGAAAGGATACCTGCAGTTTCCTGGATAGCTGCTAGCCCGCCGAATGGTTGTGCGGCTCTGGCGAATGGCTTGAGTGTTGACCGCTCTAGACTGGCCCCGCCTATGCCTTTCTGTTTCGCACGAGACGCGACAACGGGCGCATCCCTTTCGTGTAATTGCGCTCAACCGGTGATTTGAGAGCGTCATTCTCTGGCTACTGTTTCTCTGGACGGATTGCCGAAAGCTGAAGACCTTGCCGGAAACACACCGGCCAACGAAGCTGTCTTTTGTTCGAAATTGCGACATGGCGAGGAGACTGGTCGAGCCGAAGATCCTGCTGCGGGTCGGCGATGCGACGCGCGGCCGCTCCGACTGGTCAGCTTCCCGAACGGGGATCGAAGCCCATTACAATCTGCCGGAGTTCCGGCTGATCAATCGCAGCCGCGGCCTTCTTGAGGCTGAACCACTTGCGCTTACGCTGGGATTTCTCCGGGTAGTCCGATAGAAGGCGGGTCACTTTCAGGGGATAGATCGCCACGATGCAGGGCAGATCCTTCTTCTTCCCAAGTGACTTCGTGCGAGAATAGATGCCGACGCAGTTGCCCGTCACCTTGCCCTCGATGCCTGCTTCCTCATGGGCCTCCCGCAAGGCGGCCTCTATCGGAGTGGCGCCATCGACCGGCCAGCCTTTCGGCAAGACCCAGCGCTTGTTGGTGCGGCTGGTGATCAGAAGGACCTGGACCTTGCCTCTCTGAATGCGATATCCGAGCGCGCCAAACTGAGTGCGCAGCGCCGTCTTTTCCGCGCCCGGCAGGCTGATCGGTCTCTGCTTCAGTTTGCTCATGCCGCCTTGCTCATATTCCGCCAGCCATTCTATGGGGCCAGCGCCATTACCGTCCACGATATCTTGACCGCCGGCAATGTGAAGGGCCGTTCGTGGGTCCCACGTTGTGGCTCAGCGGGGAGGAGCCAGGCGGTAGACCTGATCCACGAACTCACTCATGGAAGCCGCGTCATTGCGCAGTGGCGCCAGGATCCCTTCGGCATTCCTCGTCAGCTCGGCCCTTCGCTCCGGATTGCAGTGGTCCTGAATTGCCGCAGTCAGTGCGGCCTCGTCTTCCGCCATTACTGCGCCCCCGGCCGCATCAAGCGCATCGAAGGCCCCGGCGTGATTGTAGATGCTCGGACCATGGATCAGCGCGCTGCCGAACTGGGCCGGTTCGAAAGGCGTGTGCCCGCCCTTTTCGGTCCAGGTGCCACCGATCAAGGTGATGCCCGCCAGACTGTACCAGAGCGCCATCTCACCAAGCGTGTCGGCAAGCAGCACATCCGCGCCTGCATCGTCCGGATCGCCCGCCGAGCGCTGTTGAAAGGTCAGCGCCTGTTCGGTAATAAGCCGCGCGATGGCGCCTGCGCGGTCCGGGTGACGCGGTGCGAGGATCAGGCGCAGTTCAGGCCGGGTGGCGCGCGCAGCGGCGAAGGCGCGCAGGATCGGCTTGTCCTCTCCCTCATGCGTCGAGGCGGCCAGCAGCGTCTGCTCTCGCGCGAAGAGGGCGGACATCCTTGCCAGTTCAACCGGATCGGGTCCGCTCAGCGCGACCGTGGATTTCAGCTGAAGGGGGGGGCCGATCCGTGCGCGGTCGAGACCGAGCCGCGTGAACTGATCGGCGGCAAGATCGTCGAGCGGCGCAAGGTGGGTTACGGCACTGGTTACTTCGGCGGAAAGCGTCCCGAAGCGCAGCCAGGCGGACAATGCCCGCTCGGACAGCCGTCCCCCGGCAATCAGGACCGGAATGTTCCGGCGCTTGCAGACGGCCAGCCGGAGCGGCCAGAGCTCGTTCTCTAGGATGACCAGGCCGCGCGGAGACCAGGCCGAGACGAACCGGCGAAGCAACGGCGGCAAATCCAGCGGAGCCATGCGGGGATGCAGGCGTGGATCGCCCCAGTCCCGCACCATCTTTCGGGCCGTATAGGAGTTCATCGTCACGACGATCTCGACCGTCGGATCGCGTGCCAGGATGTTGCTGAGCAGGGGACGCGCGGCAGTCAGTTCCCCCAGACTGGCGCCATGCACCCAATAAACCGGGCCGGCGCGGGCAGCCGGCGGACTCAGTGCACAACGCTCCGCAAGACCTTCGCGGCTTTCCTTCCCGCGCAGCCAGCGTACCCCGAAAAGGACGGCAAGAAACGGCGTCAGGCAAACGAGGACTATCTGATAAAGGATCAATCTCTGCCCCATTTCGCCCGAGTGGGGGCGAGACTAGGAACTGAGCTGTCCGGACACAAGCCGACAATCGACCGGACCGGGATAGCCCCTTTAGGTACGATTGTGAATGTAGTGGAGGCGAGTACCTCCAACATGACCTGGTTTCAGGCGGTCGTATGCTGTGACATGTTTATTATTAGATTCAAGTCGGTTGGCCAGATTTTCTTGAGATGTCGTTCATTATTCTCTGCTGAAAAAGACTTGGCGGTTCTGGCCCTGCTGGGATGATTTGGAGAAAGAGTGCAAAGCTCAATCTTCATTTCGGTGGACTGCAAGAGCCGCGATTGGTGGCGAATTGTCGAAGTCAGGAACCGATTCCGAAGCCAAAGCGAAATGTCTGTTGAGCGAGGTTTTCGGCGAGAGGCTGTACGGAGCTGAACGAAGATATCCGCGGGGGACCAACTGCGGAGTAATTCTAGAGGGCCGGGGGCACTTAACTCTTAGCTGCCCTTACTGCTCAAGGGTGGGAGTACTGAGGTGCCCCTAGCTTCCTAGAAACCTGCCTTGTTCAGTTTGAGCTGTCTGGTTTCGAAGTCAACGGTCGACAGCATGCCGTTGTTCGTGTGCTTGCGATTTGGGTTGTAGAACAGCTCGACGTACTCGAACACGTCGCGCCTGGCGTCGTCGCGTGTGGGATAGGTCCGGCGCCTGATCCGCTCGCGCTTCAGCAGTTGGAAGAAGCTTTCTGCGACCGCATTGTCATTGACCTGCTCCCCGAGACTCCCTCATTCATAACGAGAGTCTGCGGGTCGGTGCACTGCTCCCCATGTCGGGTCGTGTGGCGAGGGTGGTGGAAATTTGAAGGCGGCGTAATCTCCGGGTGAAGGAAACCCACCCAAACCGGCGGCGGCAACCGCCATGCAGATCACGCCATGAACAAGAATACCGAGACTTCCGCCTTTTCGCTACTGGCCAATGATGCCGGGTACGATCCAATCGAGGATCGGTTGCGAGAGAATATCCGCGCCACGATCGAGGCGGTTTTTGAAGAGGAACTGGC
>JBFKFZ010000062.1:0-17253 GCA_041633555.1 Paracoccaceae bacterium
CCGAACGCGACATGGCCGATCTTGCCCGGTTCGATGCTGGCGCGTTCCATCGCGGCTTTCGCCACGATCGCCCCCAGATCGCTGGGCGCGTGACCGGCAAGGGCCCCGCCGAAGGTTCCGATTGCGGTGCGGGCACCGGCGAGAATTACGACTTCTTCCATTGCAGTCTCCTGTTGCAGTTCTTGTTCATGGCGCCCAGGGGGACGCCTTTCGTCATTTTTTGCCGAGCAGCGCGTTCAGATTGGCGCGGAAACGGCCGGCTTCCCGGCCGAGCCTTTTCAGCACTTCCGTTTCGAATTGGCGGGCGAGGGGCTCCAGCTCTGCCACCATGGCGCGGCCCTTGTCGGTCAGCCGCAGCTCCACCAGCCGGCGGTCGGTGGGATTGACGGATTTCAGGATGTGCCCGGAGGATTCGAGGCGGCTCGCCGCGCGGCTGACCTTGGACTTGTCCATGTCCACCCGGTCGAAGATCTCGCGTACGCTGACCGGGCTTTCGGTTTGGCTCAAGTGTGCGAGCACGCGCCATTCCGGCCGGGTGATGCCGAACCGTGATTTGTAGAGCGCCGAGAATTCCCGGCTGATCTGTGCGGCCAGCACTGACAGTTGATAGGGCAGGAATTCATCCAGAACGAACTTGCTCATGCGATCCTCGCAGCCTCGTTGCAGATGCAACAAGCCACGTCTCGGTCAGCAGTTCAAGGCCTGGAAGCCCTGTTGGCCCTTGACGTCATTGCATTTGCAACGATACCGTTTACTCCTGTCAGTTCACGCCCGTCCGGAGGCTTCAAATGAACAAGCAAACCGCACCGTCAGGGATGACCCGCGCCGCGTCCAACACCAGCACGCAGGACGGCTACATGCCCGGATTCGGCAACGACTTCGAGACAGAGGCGCTGCCGGGCGCGCTGCCGCAGGGCCAGAACTCGCCGCAGAAATGCGAGTACGGGCTTTACGCCGAGCAGCTTTCCGGCACCGCCTTCACCGCGCCGCGCGGCCAGAACGAGCGGACCTGGTGCTACCGCATCCGGCCATCGGTCAAACACGTCCAGAGATTCAGCAAGATCGGCGTTCCGTACTGGAAGTCCGCCCCGCATGTGGACGCCGATGTGATCTCACTCGGGCAGTATCGCTGGGACCCGGTTCCGCATTCCGAGGACTCGCTGACCTTCCTGACGGGAATGCGCACCATGACAACGGCCGGGGATGTGAATACGCAGGTCGGCATGGCGGCGCATATCTACCTGATCACCGCCTCGATGCAGGATGAATATTTCTACAGTGCGGATTCGGAGCTTCTGATCGTGCCGCAGGAGGGCCGCCTGCGGTTCTGCACCGAGCTTGGCATCATCGACCTCGAGCCCAAGGAAATCGCCATCCTGCCGCGGGGGATGGTGTTCCGGGTCGAGCTGATCGAGGGGCCCGCAAGGGGGTTCGTCTGCGAGAATTACGGGCAGAAGTTTGACATGCCGGGCCGCGGGCCGATTGGCGCCAACTGCCTTGCCAATCCGCGGGATTTCAAGACGCCGGTCGCCGCGTTCGAGGATCGCGAAGTGCCGTCGCGCGTGGTGATCAAGTGGTGCGGCCAGTTCCACGAAACCCATATCGGGCATTCGCCGCTGGATGTCGTCGCCTGGCACGGCAATTACGCGGCCTGCAAATACGATCTGCGCACCTTCAGCCCGGTGGGCGCGATCCTGTTCGACCATCCCGATCCGTCGATTTTCACGGTGCTGACGGCGCCCTCCGGGGTCGAGGGCACGGCGAATATCGACTTCGTTCTGTTCCGCGAGCGCTGGATGGTGGCCGAGCACACCTTCCGACCGCCCTGGTATCACAAGAACATCATGTCCGAGCTGATGGGCAACATTTACGGTATCTACGATGCCAAGCCGAAGGGATTCATCCCGGGTGGCATGAGCCTGCACAACATGATGCTGCCGCATGGCCCGGACGGGCCTGCATTCGAAAGCGCATCGAACGTGCCGCTAAAGGCTGAGAAGCTGGACAACACGATGTCTTTCATGTTCGAGACCCGGTTCCCGCAGCACCTGACCGCGTTTGCCGCGAAGGAGGCGCCGCTGCAGGACGACTATATTGACTGCTGGACCTCGCTCGAGAAGAAGTTCGACGGCAAGCCGAGTTTGAAATGAGGGTCGCAACCCTGCGCGACCACAGTGCTGACGGAAGGCTGGTCATCGTCGCGCCGGACGGCAAGACCTGCCGTCCTACGAAAGCCGAAAACTTGCAGGCCGCGCTTGACAAGGGCGGGCTGGAGCCCGTGGGCGATCTTGTGGCCTTCCACGAGACCCTGTGTCATGCGCCGCTGCCGCGCGCCTACCAGTTCCTCGACGGGTCGGCCTATGTGAACCATGTCGAACTGGTGCGAAAGGCGCGGGGGGCGGAGATGCCAGAAAGCTTCTGGACCGATCCGCTGATGTATCAGGGCGGGTCGGACAGCTTTCTGGGGCCGCATGATCCGATCGTCGGCGATACCAAATGGGGCATTGATTTCGAGGGCGAGATCGCCGTCATCACCGGCGCGGTCCCGATGGGCGCAAGCCGCGAGGAGGCGGCAAGGGCGATCCGGTTCGTCATGCTCTGCAACGACGTATCCTTGCGAAACTTGATCCCGGCGGAGCTTGCCAAGGGCTTTGGCTTCGTGCAGTCGAAACCTGCCTGTGCCTTTTCGCCCATCGCCGTGACGCCAGAGGCCTTACCGGGCTGGATGGACGGCAAGCTGCACGGGGTTCTGAAGGTCGATCTGAACGGCGAACCTTTCGGCCGGGCCGAGACAGGCACCGATCTGACCTTTGATTTTCCGACCCTGATCGCCCACGCCGCCAAGACCCGGCATCTGGCACCGGGAACGATCGTGGGTTCCGGAACCGTCTCGAACAAGGGGCCGAACGGGCCAGGATTGCCGATCTCAGAAGGCGGTGTCGGCTATTCCTGTATCGCCGAGCAGCGGACGGTCGAAACCCTGCTGCATGGCGCGCCGAAAACCCCCTACCTGCAGCCCGGAGACAGCGTGAGGATCTGGATGGAGGATGCCGGCGGCCAGTCGCTGTTCGGCGCAATCAAGCAGACCGTAGAGCCCCTTTAGGTTCAGGATCGGAGACTGAAATGCCAAAAGCCTTCGCGAGTCAGGGCGATCTGACCGAAAAGACCACCAGCTTCACCGAGATCGGCGGGGGCCTTTACGCCTTCACCGCAGAGGGCGATCCGAATTCCGGCGTGATCATCGGCGATGACAGCGTGATGGTCGTCGAGGCACAGGCCACCCCGCGTCTCGCACGTAAGGTGATTGAGGAGATCCGGAAGGTCACTGACAAGCCGATCACTCATCTGGTGCTGACCCACTACCACGCGGTGCGCGTCCTTGGGGCCTCTGCCTTCGGGGCCGATCAGGTCATCATGTCGGAGCGGGCCCGCGCGATGGTCGTAGAGCGTGGGCAGGAGGATTGGGACAGCGAGTTCAGCCGGTTCCCGAGGCTGTTCCAGGGGCATGAGGAAATTCCCGGCCTGACTTGGCCGACCACGACATTTCATGGCCGAATGAGCGTCTACCTTGGCAAGAGGCGCGTCGACCTGATGCAACTTGGCCGGGCGCATACGGCGGGCGACATCGTGGTCTTCGTGCCGGACCAGCACGTGATGTTCACCGGCGACATCGTCGAGGACCGCTCTGCCTGCTATTGCGGCGACGGGCATTTTCACGACTGGCCTGGCACGCTCGACCGGATTCGCGGCTGGGAGCTTGACGCCATCGCGCCGGGGCGCGGCGATGCGCTGGTTGGCCGAGAGGCGGTGAACAGGGCGCTCGACTCGACCGCCGATTTCGTTTCTTCGACCTACAAGCCGGCGGCGAGGGTGGCGCTGGGCGGCGGGTCGCTGAAAGAGGCCTGGGACGCGGTGCGCGCCGAATGCGACCCGAAATTCTCCGATTACGCGATCTACGAGCATTGCCTGCCGTTCAATGTCGCCCGCGCCTATGATGAGGCGCGCGACATCGACACGCCGCGGATCTGGACCGCCGAACGGGACCGCAAATTGTGGGAAGACCTGCAGAGCTGATCCGCCGATGGCCTATGATTACAAGCGCTTCGCCTATGAACCGCCCGCCGGGCTGACCGGACCCGAGCCACGGCACAAGGTGGTGATCGTCGGCGCCGGTCCGGTTGGTCTGGCGATGGCGCTGGACCTGTCGACCCACGGCGTCGCATCGGTGGTTCTGGACGACAATGACAGGGTCTCTATTGGGTCGCGGGCGATCTGCTGGTCAAAGCGGTCGCTGGAGATCCTCGACCGGCTGGGGGTCGGGGATCGCTGCGTCGAAAAGGGCGTGACATGGCAGGTCGGGCGGACTTTTCACGGCGATCGGGAGGTGTTCAGCTTCGATCTGCTGCCCGAGGGCGGCGAGAAGATGCCCGCCTTCGTCAACCTGCAGCAATATTACCTCGAGGAATATCTGGTCGACCGTGCGCAGGCCGCGCCGCTGGTCGATCTGCGGTTTCTCAACCGTGTCGCCTCGGTAACGGACAGGGACGGTTTCATCGATCTGGGGATCGAAACGCCGGACGGCGCGTATGGGCTGCAGGCGGAATATCTGATCGCCTGCGATGGCGCGAACTCGCCCGTCCGGCACATGCTCGGGCTGGAATTCGAGGGCGAGTTGTTCGAGGAACGCTTCCTGATCGCCGATATCGAGATGAAGGCGGACTTCCCTTCGGAACGCTGGTTCTGGTTTGAGCCCTCGTTCCATGACGGGCAGTCCGCGCTCTTGCACAAGCAGCCGGACAGCATCTACCGGATCGACCTGCAACTCGGTTGGGAGGCGGATCCGGAGGCCGAGAAGAAGCCCGAAAGGGTCATTCCCCGGATCGAGCGGGTGGTCGGGCATTCGGATTTTCGGCTCGATTGGGTCAGTGTCTATGCGTTCCAATGCCGGAGGTTGCGGAATTTCCTGCATGACAGGGTCATCTTCGCCGGGGACAGCGCACATGTGGTTTCGCCGTTCGGGGCGCGGGGCGGCAATGGCGGCTTGCAGGATGTCGATGCGCTGGGCTGGCGGCTGGCGGCGGTTCTGGATGGCCGGGCGCCGCGCGAATTCTTGGTAGGCTATGACCGCGAACGGGTGCAGGGCGCCGACGAGAACATCCTGAATTCGACCCGCACGACGCGGTTCATGACACCAGCGGTCGGCGTCGAGAGGATCTATCGCGATCAGGTGCTGAAGCTGGCCGCCAAGGCCCCCTTCGCCCGTACCTGGGTGAATTCCGGGCGGCTGTCCCGACCCTGCCGCTATGACAGAGCGGGCCCCGACGACCCGGCGCTGCCGCCGATATCCGGGCCTGGATCGGTCGCCCCCGACGCCCCGACCGGCACCGGATGGCTGCTGAACGCGCTGGGCGGGCGAGTCTCGCTGCTGGCCCTCGGCCTTGAGATCGGGGAAATCTCCGGGGCGGACCTGGTTGCGCCACCGGTCACACCGGAAATTCGCTCGCGCTATCTCGGGTCTTGCGAGACGGCGCTCTACCTCATTCGCCCGGATCAGGTGATCGCCGGGCGGTGGGCTGGCCACGATCCGGACGCGCTGACGCGCGCGATCGCCGATCTCTGGGAGGGACGCATTTGACGCTCAATCTTGCCCCTAATCTTGCCGATCACGACGGTTTTTACGAAGCTCTGCTGGCGCGGCAGAAGGGCATGGGCGAAGGCGAGGCGCTGGCATTCAATGCCCGGCTTGTCATGATCCTCGCCAACCATATCGGCGACGTTGAGGTGCTGACCGAGGCCCTGGAACTGGCCGCGCGGGATTAATCCGGCAGAAGCGGGGTTCGGCCCGCCGGGTCCAGCACCCAGACATCTCGGCCCTCGATGGCGACCGCTGTCAGCGGCCCGCCATAGGCCGCGCTGGAATCGATGTTCACGCGGTTTCCGTGATGCGTTGCAGTCCGGATCGCCGTGTGGCCGTGGACGATCAGAGCGCCATGGTCGCGTGTATCCTCAAGAAAACCGGTACGGATCCAGACCAGATCGTCCTCGGCCTGCTTTTGCAGCGGAATGCCGGGCCGGATGCCCGCGTGAACGAACAGGACCTGTTCGAACGTGAAGGAAGTCGGCAAGCCGCGCAAGAACCTCGGCACCGAGGCCGGTACTTTCCGGACCGCTTCGGAATGGACGTCCCGCACGCGGAATGGATCAGTGACTTCGACACCGTAAGAGGCCAGCGTCGCAGATCCGCCCAGTCTCGGGTCGAGCCATGGCAAGTCGGCCCGCAGCCCAGGATCGCTATAGGCGGGGTCGCCCATGAAGCCGGCGAACATGCGGTCATGGTTTCCTTTCAGGACCACCCAGGGCCGTCCGTCGGCGATGCCGTGCTGAAGAAAGGCGATGACCCCGGCGCTGTCCGGCCCGCGATCCACCAGATCGCCGATATGTACGACGGGCGCGTCCGGATCGGCATTCCTGGCGCGGTCGCGCTCGATCCATCCATGCACCTCCTCGAGCTGGGCGAGGTGGCCATGAATGTCGCCGATGGCATAGATGACTGAATTGGTGGTCATGTTGTTTCCCGTATGTGGCGTGCCCACGCCTCAGCTTGTGGCAGGGATCAGGTGACGGCTGAGCCCGCGATGGATGTCGGGACCGGCCGTCAGAATCCCCGGCAGCTTCGGCGTCGGGTTGTTGAAGGACGGCCCCCGGCCATAGCGATCCGTGACGGTGCCGCCCGCCTCTGCCACGATCAGGCTTCCGGCAGCAACGTCCCATTCCCATGTGTCGCGCAACGTCAGCATCGCGTCGAACCTGCCCTCGGCGACGAGCGCTAGACGATAGGCCAGTGAAGAGCGGAAGCGTCGCTGGACCGGCGGCAGCCCGCCAGGCCAATGGTGGGCATCGAAGTTCGATCTCGTCGACAATACCGTGGCGTCGTTCAGATCGGCGCGCTGGCTGGAGCGGATCGGCATATCGTTGAGCTCAGCACCCCTGCCCAGGGCCGCGGTGTAGAGTTTCGAATGCGCGGGGAGGAGCACCACGGCGGCGGTGATCTTGCCGTGCCGCGCGACAGCCAACGAATGCGCCCAGGTCTTTTCGCCCGCCATAAAGGCGCGTGTGCCGTCGATCGGATCGACGATGAACACGTGATCGCGCTTAAGGCGGGCCAGATCGTCCTCGGTTTCCTCGGAAAGCCAGCCATAGCCCGGCCGGGCCGCCAGAAGCCGGTCCTTGAGCAAATTGTCGACGGCCAGATCGGCCTCCGTGACCGGCCCCGCGCCGTCCTCTTTTTCCCAGAAATCATGCGCCTGCCGCCAAAAGGGCAGCGCGATCTCGGCAGCCGCCCGGGCCGCGCCGATCAGTAGCGCCAGATCATTCTCCGGCAAGGGTCAGGCCTTCGACCAGCAGCGAGGGAACCACGTGCGAGAGCCAGGTCCGGGCATCATTGGCGGGAACGATGGTGCGCAGCATGTCGCGCAGGTTGCCCGCGATCGTGCATTCGTTGACGGGATGGCTGATCTTGCCGTTTTCGACCCAGAGACCCGATGCGCCGCGCGAATAGTCGCCCGTCGTGGGATTGATCGAAGAACCGATCATCGAGGTCACCAGAAGCCCAGTTCCCATATCGCGGATCAGGTCGTCGCGGGTTGCCTCGCCCTGGGTGAGGGCGATGTTGCTGAGGCCCGGTGACGGGGGCGAAGAAACACCGCGCACCGCATTTGCGGTGGATTGCAGGCCCAGCTTGCGGGCGGTGGACAGATCGAGCGTCCAGCCGGTCAGTCGGCCGCGATCGACGATCACGCGCCGCCTCGTCGGCAAGCCCTCGCCGTCGAACGGGCGCGAGCCGGCAACGCGGGTTCTGTGCGGGTCTTCGACGATGCTCAAGCCTTCCGGCAGGACCGGCTGGCCCAGCAATTCGCGGGCCCAGGAGGCGCCCCGGACGATGGCGGCACCGTTGATCGCGGACAGCAGGTGGCCGATCAGGCTGGATGAAACCCTCTCATCGAACAGAACCGGAAAGGACCCGGTCCTGGGCTTGCGGGCGCCGGCCCGCTCAAGAGCGCGTTTGCCCGCCAGCCCGCCGATCGTTTCCGGGTCCAGCAGGTCGCTTTGATAGACGCGCGATTCGCCGTAGTGATCACGCTCCATCGCTGTGCCCTCACCGACGATCGCGACGCAGTATGAGGCCCGGCCCGTCCGCTCGTAGCCACCGGAAAAGCCGTTGCTTGTCGCCAGATGGATCGCCTGCCGCCAATATCCCGAAGAGGCAGATTGAACTGTGTTGACGCCCTTGATCGCGAGCGCTGCCGCCTCCGCCAGCTTGGCGCTCTCTTCAAGCGAGGCGGGCGTTGGTTCGGGCGAGGGGTCGGACAATTCCATCGACGCGATATCCCAGCCGCGCGCGAACTGCGCCGGGTCGGCCAGCCCGATCGTGGCATCCTCTGGCGCTTCCCTTGCCATCGCGACGGCCCGCTCGGACATGATGCGGATGGTTTCGGGCTTGGTATCGGATGCCGAGACGCAGGCCTGCCGCTGACCGATCAGCACCCGAAGACCGATCTCCCGGCTTTCAGACCGTTCCGCATGTTCCAGCTTTCCGCCCAGAACGTCGATCGACAGGGAGGCTCCGCTGACAGCGACGGCATCGGCCTCCTCCGCGCCGGCAGTTCTTGCGGCTTTCAGCAGCGCGTCGGTCAGGTCGGAGAGGGAAGAGGTCATTCAGGAGCTTCCGGTTGCTTTCCCGAATGACCTAGTTCGCATCGGAACCCTCCGCAAGGCGGCCTCGGGAAAACTCGCCGGACGCACCGATCTGGTTTTCCCCGCCCATGGGCTGCCTATTTGATGCGCTGACCGTTGGCGAGTACCGAGCCGTCGCCATTCACCTCGATGCGCGAGGTCAGCGTGTCGACGCCGTCACCCGGCCGGGCGAACATGCCCAGCATCATCCGCGCCCCCATGGCCTGATCCTGCGGCAGGAAGCCCAACTGGATCAGCTTGTCGATCAGGCCGTTCGCCCCGACGATCTTGAAATCGATGGCCCCGGTGGGTGCCGGCATGCCGTTGAAGGTCACCAAGTCGGACGGATCGAAGGTGAAATCGCCCTGGCCCTCGACCGATGCCCCGGCAACGGCCAAGGTGACGTCATTGACGGTCACGGCATGCAGTTCGACCGGCATTTCACTCTGGCTCTCGGCAATCTCCTCCGTGTTGCCAAGATCGATGAGCCAGCGGATCTTGCCGGTGATGTCGATGATCGCCGTTGCCGGATCGCGGGGCAGGACCTGGCCGGGATCGAACATGTTCCAGATGTCCTCGCTGACATAGAACCCCGCGATCTTGGTGAGCAATCCGAAATCGGTCGGCGCATCGGTCTGCTTCATCGGCATTCTCAGATCAAAGGCGGTCTCCGCCATGCCAATGACCAGTTGCGGCAGCGGTATTGCCGAACCGGAGATGCGGTATTCGGTTTCGGTCGACGTGCCGCCATAACCAATGCCACCGTCATCGAAGGCAAAAGTCAGGGAATTCGAGGCCGAGCCGCCTTCAAAGTTCAGGCTGTCGGACCCATTGTTGATCGCGCCGGTATAGCCAGCCTGTCCGGACGAGAAACCGCCTGTCGCGCTGAAATCATCGCCGAACACCCATGACGGATCCTCCGTGTCGATCTCCATCGGCATCGTGGCGCTCGATTCGCTTGATATTCCGTCGACACTTCCGTTCATGGCGACCGTACCGCCATTGGTCGGGTCGACGAAGTTCACATCAAATGTCATCGTATCCGCGGTCATTGCGCTTTCGATCTGGCGCAGGTCGCCTTCGATCGTCTTGTAGTTGCCGTCGATATTCGACAGCGCAAAGCCGATCCTAGGCGCGAAATCCTGTCCGCCGACAAACAGCTTGTCGACATTGACGCTGACCTGGGCGGCCGTGTAATCGTAGGCGACGGTGCCGTCCCCTCCGGACGCGATGGTCGACATGCCAGTCTGCCGGATCACGATCCCCATGTCGATTTCTTCGCCATCTGCCGGGTTGATGGAAATCGCCATCGGGTAATCTTCCGACAGCGTGATCGCGACGGTTCCGTCACCGCGTTCCTTTAGTTCCAGAAGCTGCAGGGTGCCGGACATCCTGCCTTCGGGAAATTCCATCGCGATGTTCACGTCCTGCAGCGTCATCGTGTCGCCGCTGCCCGATTCCGATCCAACGGTGATCGTCTGGCCGATGCTTTCGGCATAGCTCTTCCAGCTGTCCCAGACTTCGGCTGCGGTGATATCGGCAGTGGCTATTCCGGCCGTGGCCAGCCAGATTGCCGAAGCCCCCATGAATTTCGCGTGGTTGGTTCTCGTCATGACTTTTCCTGTCTGAATTTCTGCGGCAGCTTCCGTCTTGCATCGCAATCGGTCAAGTATTGGACAACAATGGTACCCGATTTTGACGTCGGATAGTCAGGGATTCCTGACAGGGTAAACAAATGGATCGGAGTCCCCCGAATGACAGAGCAGGTACGGGTCGATTGGCAGGACAGGCTCTGCACCATTACCCTTCACCGGCCCGAGAAGGCGAACTCCCTGACCGAAGACATGTTGCGCGCACTTGTCGGTGCCGTAGAGACGGCGTCGTCGAGGGCGAATGTCATGATCCTGACGGGCGCTGGAAAGGTGTTCAGCGCCGGCGCGGACCTCGATGCCGCGCGGGCCGGCCTGACCAAAAGCGGGCTTTGGGAAGACCTCTCCGGAGCGATTGCCGCCGCACCTTGCCTGACCATCGCAGCACTTAACGGAACCGTCGCGGGCGGCGCATTCGGCATGGTTCTGGCCTGCGATCTTCGCGTCAGCGTCGAGGAAGCCAGTTTCTTCTATCCGGTGATGAAGCTGGGCTTTCTGCCGCAGGTTTCGGACCCCGTTCGGCTTGCAGAACTCGTCGGTCCGGCGCGCGCCAAGATGATCCTGATTGCCGGACGCAAGGTTGCGGCGCGCGAGGCCCAGAGATGGGGACTCGTGGACTGCGTGGTAGAGGCCGACCGCCTTTTGCAGACCGCGGCGGAACTGGCGCAGGATGCGATTGCGGCGGAACCCGGTCACGTCAAGGCGATCAAGACGATGTTCGACCCCACTCACGGTGAATCGCCGTGATTGCAGAGAAACTCGACGCTCTGGTCGTGGGGTCGGGTCCGGCGGGGCTGATGGCGGCCTCTGCGCTGGCCGAGTCCGGTCGCAAGGTCACCGTCGCTGAAGCAAAGCCGTCCATCGGGCGAAAGCTGCTGATGGCCGGAAAATCGGGATTGAACCTGACCAAGGACGAACCAGTGGCGGCGTTCCTGGCCCGGTATCCCGATTGCGACGAGACCCTCCGGCGCAGCCTGTTGGCCTTTGATCCCCAAGCGGTGCAGTCCTGGGCGCGAAGCCTCGGGCAAGATATCTTCACCGGATCCTCCGGTCGGGTGTTTCCGAAGGCCATGAAAGCCTCGCCGCTTCTGCGGTCGTGGAGCCGTCGGCTGGGGGCGATGGCGGTCGAATTCAGAACTAACTGGCGCTGGAAAGGCTGGTCGGACGGTAGCTGGCTGTTCGAAACTTCCGACGGAGAGAAGCTAGTGGAGCCGCAGGTCGCGGTCGTGGCCCTGGGCGGGGCGAGCTGGCCGAAGCTCGGTTCGGACGGCGCGTGGTCCGGAATATTTCAGCAAGAGGGCATCCCTGTAAGACCCTTCCGTCCCGCGAATGCGGGCATTGCCGTCAGCTGGTCGGACCATATGGCCCGGCATTTCGGCGAACCGGTCAAGGGAATCGCCCTGAAGGCGGGCAGCGTTGTCGATCGGGGCGAGTTCGTCCTGTCCGTGCACGGGCTGGAGGGTGGCGGCATTTACGCAGTGACGCGCGAGATCCGGAATGGGGCGGCATTGTCGCTCGACCTTGCGCCCGACATGTCATTGCAGGCCATTCACCAGCGTCTGTCCGGGCAAAAGGCCAAGGACACGATCGTCAACCGGCTGCGCAAGGCGCTCAACCTCTCTCCGGTCAAGCTGGCACTCTTGATGGAATTCGGGCGGCCGTTGCCCGATACGGCGGATCTGCCAAACCTGATCAAGGCGCTGCCGATTCGCCATGCCGGGTTGCGCCCCCTGTCAGAGTCGATCTCGACCGCCGGTGGCGTAGCGTGGAAGGCGGTGAATGACGGTTTGATGCTGCGACAGCGGCCCGGCGTCTTTGTTGCCGGAGAGATGCTGGACTGGGAGGCGCCGACGGGTGGCTACCTGCTGACCGGCTGTCTGGCGACCGGCTTGCTTGCCGGCCAGCGCGCCGCCGTATGGCCCGCGGGCTGAGCCGTTTCAGGTTTGCGCAAAAGCGCGTTGATAGGCGGGACGCGCCCGCCCGCGCTCGATGTAGGCAAGGAATGCGGGCTCATCGGCCGGGAACTTGGCGTTGATCGCCCAGTTGCCGCAGTGAACCGCGATGATGTCGGCGATGGTGAAAGTGTCGCCCATCAGCCAGGGACCGTCGCCAAGCCGTTCCAAGAAACGCTTCTGGCTCCGCTGGAACTCCCATTTCAGGCTGTCCTTTATGTCAGGCATCCGGCGCTCTTCCGGCAGAACGAACGTGTGCCGTGCGGCCATCCAGAGGCAGGCGTCGAACTCATCGAGCAGAAAACCCGTATGGCCGTCCTGCCGGGCGCGCTCGATGGTTCCGGGCGGGAAGGTCAGTTTGCCGTGCCGGTCGGCGAGGTAGGTCATGATCGCGGTCGAATCAGTCAGGACCTGATCGCCGTCAATCAAAACGGGCACCTTGCCGGAGGAGTGCAAGGCCCGCACGGCTTCTGACCGGGGCGGTTCGGCCTGGTGTTCGAAGGGAAGGCCGAGTTCCTCCAGCAGCCACAGAACCCGGAAGGTCCGGCTTCGCATCGCTCCGATCAGTTTCAGCATCAGCGTCTCCCCAACATGGCCAGACGGATCAGCGTTCGCTCCATCACCGCCATTTGCGGCGCCCGCTGCGAGGATCGCAAGGCCAGATCGGTATCGGTCAGCATCTGCAGCGCGGTTTCCAGCCGGTGAACACCCCAGTTCTGGGCCTGCCGAATCATCTGATCCCGGCGCGGTCCGAAGACCGGCGGACGCACCCGCGAGATGCCGGATGACGGCCCACCGGGATCAGAGGCCGCGGCGTGCAGGATCAGGAAATGCCTGGTCGCACCGATGCAAAGCCCGACCGGCTGAATGCCCTGACCTGACAGTTTCTGCATGATCGGGCCGATATCGCGGTCGCGCGCCTCGGCGACGCAGTTGAGCACGTCATCCATCGCAGCCTCGGTCGTGCTCGGCGCGCAGGCCGTGACATCGGCGCTGGTGACGGGCGTGTCGTCGTTCAGCTTGTAGAGCGATAGCTTCTCGATCATCTGCCTGAAATCGCCGGGATCGAGCACCCGCGAAAGGGCCAGGACATCGGTCATCGCGTCCCGGTCAAGGTTTGTAAGTCCTGCCTTGGCAAGTCCCGATTCGATTTCTTCGCGCGACGGCGGGTCGTCATAGATGCCGATCGCAACGGCATTGCGGTGGCCCTCGAACGCCTTGCGCAGGGCCGATCTGGCCGCGAGCGATCCCGCGGTCACGACGATCATGGCATCGCCGCCCCGCCAGTCTTTCAGCGCGGCCGAGATCGGCGGGGCCAGCGCATCGCTGGCCTCGTCCACGAAGGCGACCTGCGGACCAGGAAAGAAGCTGCGGGATTTCACCGCGTCGTTCAGCAAGCCGGTGTCCTTGCGCAACTCGGCGCCCGACATCCGGGTCAGACGCATCTCCTCTTCCCCCTGCGCCCCAATCAGCGCCAGAATCACCTCTTGCCGGCGCAGAGCGACCCGCATCGCGTCGGCGCCGTAGATCAGCAGGCCGGCGCGGCTCGGATCGGGCTTGGCAAGATATGCACTTGCCTCTCGCCCCGTCAGTTTCATTGCGCGAGGTCCGGGGACGCGGCGATCAGCCGGGTTACGACCTGGTCGGCCAGGTCGACCATCAGCCGGTCATGGGCATCCTGCTCGGCCGCGCGGGTCGAAACGGTCGAACTGGTGCTGGGCGGCGACACGGTCGTGTCGACCGTCCCAACGGAATAGCCGGTGAAAGCGGTGACCCGGTCCGAGACAAGGATTTCGTCGGTCGCCGAATCGGACAAAGTGAAGGCTGCCGTTCCGACGATATTGTAGCGCGTGGTTTCCTGGGCGCTCGTCAGACCAACGCCGTCCAGCGTCACGCCGATCGAGTGCTTCAGCCGGTAGCGGGGCTGGCTGGCGTGCCCCAGTCGCAGCTCCAACTGCCTGACAAAGTTGAAGGATTCTCGATTGGTGGGCGGGTCGACCGCCACCGTGCCCAGCAGCGCGCGCGCCGGTCCGCGGGTTCCGTAGGCCGGGGCAAAGCCGCAGCCTGCCAAGGCGATCAGGCCTGACAGGACAATGCGGCGCTGTGATCTATACGACGACATTCACGATCCGGCCCGGGACGACGATAAGCTTTTTCAGCGGGCCCTGCTCCAGCGCCCTTTTGACAGCATCATCCTGCAGCACCAGCTTTTCAACTTCTTCCTGCGCCATGTCCTTGGCGACCGTGATCTCCGACCGGCGTTTGCCATTGACCTGGATGGGCAGGGTGACCAGCGTCTCGAGCAATTGCGTGGGGTCGGCCACCGGCCAGCTTGTCTCCGAGATCAGACCTCTCTGTCCCAGAAGCGACCAGATTTCCTCTGCCAGATGCGGCGTCATCGGCGACATCAGCTGCGCCAGCGTCGCCATTGCCTGCTTTTTGGCATCGGCCCCGGCCGCGGACTTGGCCAGCGTGTTGGTGAAGGCATAGAGCTTGGCGATTGCGGCGTTGAAACCGAAGCTTTCGACGCCAACCGTGACGTCGTGAATAGTCCGGTGCATGGCGCGCAAAAGCTCTGCGTCGTCACTGCCCGACCCGCTCGCTTCGGCGATCTCGCTGGCCAGCCGCCACACCCGTGACAGGTGCTTGTAGGCGGCATCGGCGCCCGAGGCAGTCCATTCCACGTCGCGCTCGGGCGGACTGTCGGACAGGACGAACCAGCGCGCGGTATCCGCCCCATAAGCGCTGATGATGTTCACCGGATCGACCACGTTCTTCTTCGATTTCGACATTTTGGCCGAGGGAATCACCTCGACGGCCTGCCCGGTGGCCCCGAGCCGGGCGCCGCTTTCCGTCCATTCGATATGTTCGGGCAGGTGGTAGACCGGGCGATCATTCTCGTCTCGGGTCACATAGATCTCGTGCGTGACCATGCCTTGCGTGAAGAGCGCGTCGAAGGGCTCGATCGCCTTGGCGGGCAGGTGGCCGCAGATATGCATCGCACGGGCAAAGAAGCGCGAATAGAGCAGATGCAGGATCGCGTGTTCGATGCCGCCGATATACTGGTCAACATTCATCCAGTAGTCGGCATCGGGCAGGCGCGTGGGCGTTTCGGCATCCGGCGCGGTGAAGCGGGCGAAATACCACGAACTGTCCACGAACGTGTCCATCGTGTCGGTTTCGCGCTGTGCCGGGTGGCCGCAGGCAGGGCAGGGCACGTCGCGCCAGGTCGGATGCCGGTCGAGCGGATTGCCGGGCTTGTCGAACGACACGTCGTCAGGCAGCCGGATCGGCAGGTTTTCCTTCTTTTCCGGCACCACGCCGCAGGCATCGCAATGTACGACAGGAATCGGGCAGCCCCAATAGCGCTGGCGTGAGAGGCCCCAGTCGCGCAGGCGGTACTTGGTGACGCCGAACCCGACGCTCCTTGATTCGCAAAAGGCGATGGCGGCCTCGATGGCCTGTTCGCCGGTTGCCATCTCATCCCAGGCAAAACCCTTTACCCATTTCACGACCTCGGTCTTGGGCGGCACGAAAGCCACGGACCCGACCGGAGTACCGCCCTCTGCGGCGACAAAGGTGTCGATCACCGGCAGGTCGTACTTGCGGGCGAAATCTAGATCGCGCTGGTCATGCGCCGGGCAGCCGAAGATCGCGCCGGTGCCATAATCCATCAGGATGAAGTTGGCGATGTAGACCGGCAATTCCCAAGCCGTGTCAAAGGGATGGCGCACCTTCAGGCCGGTGTCGAAACCGCGCTTCTCGGCCTTTTCCAGCTCTTCCTCGCTCGTGCCCATGCGGCGGCATTCGGCGTTGAATGCGGCCACGTCTTCGCGTTCTGCCTCCAGCCGCCGGGCCAGCGGATGGTCCGGCGAAATGCCAAGGAACGACGCCCCGAGGAGCGTGTCGGGCCGGGTCGTATAGACCTCGATCTTGTCATGGCCGTCCGGCCCGTCGACCAGCGAAAAGGCGAACTGCAGACCGCGCGACTTGCCGATCCAGTTGGCCTGCATCAGCTTGACCTTGGCGGGCCAGTTGTCCAGCCGGTCGATCGCTTCCAGCAATTCCTCGGAATAGTCGGAGATCTTGAAGAACCACTGGGTCAGCTCGCGGCGTTCGACCGGGGCGCCCGAGCGCCAGCCCTTGCCGTCGATCACCTGTTCATTGGCCAGAACCGTCATGTCGACCGGATCCCAGTTGACCACTGCGTTCTTGCGGTAGACGAGGCCCTTCTTCATGAAGTCGATGAACATCGACTGCTGCAGTCCGTAATATTCAGGCATGCAGGTCGCGATTTCGCGGCTCCAGTCCAGCGACCAGCCCATCGGTTTCATCTGGGCCTTCATGTCCGCGATGTTCTGGAAGGTCCAGGTCGCGGGGTGAATACCGCGTTCCATTGCGGCATTCTCGGCGGCAAGGCCGAACGAGTCCCACCCCATCGGATGCAACACGTTGTGCCCCGTCGCAAGCTTGTAGCGGGCGATCACGTCGCCCATCGTGTAGTTGCGAACATGGCCCATATGGATGCGCCCTGACGGGTAAGGAAACATCTCGAGCACGTAGTATTTCGGCTTCGACTCGTCGCGCTTCGCAGTGAAGGTGCCAGCCTTCTCCCACGCGTCCTGCCATTTCTTCTCTACATTGGTCGCGTCGTAACGGGACATGGATTCGGTCCTTGGTCATGAAAACGCCGGGCGGGGCCCGGCGTGGTGATACTTGCAGAGGGCGCCAGGGTCTAGAGTCTGGCGTCGCGTTGGCGTAGCTGGCGGGCGCGGGTCAGAATCGCATCTTCCACGGCCCGAACCGTTCCGGTGCTCACCGGGCCGCCGCGGGATTGCAATGCGACGGTAAGGGAACGCGCCCCGAGCGCCGCATCCTGGACATAGACGGTGGCGCGGTAGGCCCGGCCGCCGCCGGGA
>JBFKFZ010000063.1:0-17126 GCA_041633555.1 Paracoccaceae bacterium
CGGGCATCTTGGCCGGATCGTCTCGGTGCAGGCACAATGCTGGTTCTACAAGCCGGATGGCTATTTCGATGCCAGCTGGCGCAAGAAGACGGGCGCCGGCCCGGTCTTCATCAATCTCATCCACGATATCGACCTGCTCCGGCACCTCTGCGGCGAGATCTCAACCGTTCAGGCACGCGAATCGCGGGCGGCCCGGCAGCATGAGGTCGAAGACAGCGCCGTCATCCTGCTGGAATTCGAAAACGGGGCGCTCGGGACCGTCACCGTCTCTGACGCCATCGTCGCGCCCTGGAGCTGGGAACTGACGGCGGCGGAAAATCCCACCTACCCCGCGACCGGGTCGTCCTGCTACCGGATCGGCGGCGATGCCGCGTCGCTCTCCATTCCCGATCTGACCCTCTGGCGCTATCCGGGCGAGAAAAGCTGGTGGGAAGAGATCGAGAAGACCACGCTGCCCCATGTCCCGCAAGACCCGCTGGTCCTGCAGATCCGGCATTTCTGCGAGGTGATCGGCGGACGGGCCGAACCGCTCGTCAGCGGAGGCGAGGGGTTGGCCGCCCTTCGGGTTATCGAGGCGATCAAGGAGGCCGCCGTCTCGGGCACGGCCATCAGCCTCTGACCGCCAGCAAAAAAACCGGGGCGCGAACGCCCCGGCCTGTTTCTGCGAGGAACGGGCCTCAGCCCTTGGCGAATTCGGGATAGGCTTCCATCCCCAGTTCGGCAGTGTCGAGGCCGTTGATCTCGTCCTCTTCATTCACCCGGATACCCATCACGGCCTTCAGGATCGCCCACACGATGGCGGAAACCACGAAGACGAACGCACCGACGATCAGGATCGACGCGATCTGCCCGTAAAGCGTTGCGTCCCCATTGGTCAGAACCACGGCGACCGTGCCCCAGATGCCGCAGAACAGGTGCACCGGAATGGCGCCGACCACATCGTCGATCTTGAGCTTGTCGAGGAACGGCACCGCGAAGACCACGATCGCCCCGCCGACAGCGCCGATCAATGTCGCTGCTCCCAGCGATGGCGTCAGCGGCTCGGCCGTGATCGAGACCAGTCCCGCCAGCGCACCGTTCAGCACCATGGTGAGGTCAGGCTTCTTGAAGACCACCTGTGTCAGGATCAGCGCGGCCAGCGCGCCCCCGGCGGCAGCGGTATTGGTGTTGGCAAAGATGCGGCTGATATCGGCGATGTTGCCCGCTGTATCCATGTAAAGCTGCGAGCCGCCATTGAAGCCGAACCAGCCCATCCAGAGGATGAACGTGCCGAGCGTCGCCAAGGGCAGGTTGGCGCCCGGCATAGGATGAACCCGTCCGTCCTTGTACTTGCCAAGACGCGGGCCAAGGACGATCGCCCCGGCAAGTGCCGCCCAGCCGCCGACCGAATGAACCACCGTCGAACCGGCGAAATCGAGGAAGCCGAGATTGGCATCAAGGAACCCTCCACCCCACTTCCAGCTTGCCTGGATCGGGTAGATCAGGCCGGTCAGCAGGATCGTGAAGATCAGGAATGGCCACAGCTTGATCCGCTCGGCCAGCGTGCCCGAAACGATCGAGGCGGTCGTGGCGCAGAACATCAGCTGAAAGTAGAAATCCGATCCGACCGAGGCATAGGCCAGGTTGGCTTCGGTCTCGGCAAGGCCCACGGGTTCCATCGCGGCAAACCCGAACGCGCCAAGCCAGCCGGGGATCGACCAGCCATCGCCGGGATACATGAGGTTGTAGCCGACCAGGTAATACATGATCGCAGCAAGCGAGAAGAGCGATACGTTCTTCATCAGCTGCATCGTCGTGTTCTTCTGCCGGACCAACCCGGCCTCCAGCATGGTAAAGCCGGCCGCCATCCACATCACCAGGAAACCGGTGACGAGAAACATGAAGCTGGTGAGGATAAAGCCGATCTCTTCGTTCGGCGGCGTCACGTCCACCTCCTGCGCGCTGCCCAGTGTCGGCAGGGCGATCAGCGCGGCGGCGATGGGGATTAGATTGTTCAGTCTCATTCTGGTGTCCTCTGGTTTCGCCTAAAGCGCGTTGTCGTTGGTCTCTCCGGTGCGGACGCGCACGGCGCTTTCCACATCGAGGACGAAGATCTTGCCGTCGCCGATCTTCTCGGTCTTGGCGGTCTTGGTGATGGTTTCGACAACCTCGTCGGCCATGCCATCCGACACGACCAGTTCAAGCTTGACCTTTGGCACGAAATTCACGGCATACTCGGCGCCACGGTAGATTTCCGTGTGACCGGACTGAGAGCCGAAGCCCTTGATCTCGGTCACCATCATGCCGCGCACACCGATGCCGGTCAGCGCTTCGCGTACCTCTTCAAGCTTGAACGGTTTGATCGCTGCTATGATCAGTTTCACTTTCTTCCCCTTCCAATTGACTGCTGTCCCTTCGGAATCGCAGGCACAGACAAACGCTGCGGCGCAGCATTGGACAGGGTGAAGAGCGTTTTCAGAGGGCGCTCTCGACCATTTTGCACAATAATTGAGCACTATTCAGGCTATGTCTAAAATTTAGGCAATTCATTAATCCGTCAGAACGGGCCGAAGGCGCTCCACAAAGGGGCGCTGACGGGATAGTCTGCGGCAAAAGGCGGGTACGGAATAAGAGACGATGAGCGGAAACGGAAAGAGGCGGCCACCATTGGTCGCAGAGCGGCGGACTGCGAAAACTGCAGCCAAACCGGCGGCTAAGAAGCCATCGCGCAAGCCGCATGCGCGCCGACCCGCCAAGCGACACAGCAACATCTTTGCCCGAATCTTCTTTGGCCTTTTCGGCTGGCTCTGGCGGCTCATCTGGAAGATCACCCTGCGCGGTGCGGCAGCGATGGTCCTGATCCTGGCGCTGGCGGTCGGGTATTTCTACGCGACGCTGCCGCCCGCAGACCAGCTCTTGGACGGGCGGGCACGCGGATCGGTCACGCTTCTGGATCGCGACGGCAAGGTATTTGCCTGGCGCGGCGATCAGTATGGCGGCTATGTCACGGCGGAAACCGTCTCGGCCGACCTGCGCAACGCCGTCGTGGCGACGGAAGACAAGCGCTTCTACCGGCATTTCGGCATCAGCCCGCGCGGCGTGGCCGGCGCGATTCGCATCAATCTGCGCGAGGGCCGTGGCCCACTCTCCGGCAATGGCGGCTCCACGATCACTCAGCAGACCGCGAAACTACTTTGCATAGGCGTGCCCTACAATTCGAAAGTCTGGGAATCCGAGGCGGCATACGAGGCCGACTGCCGGGCCGGATCCATCTGGCGTAAGGTCAAGGAAGCGATCTACGCGCTGGCGATGGAGGTCAAGTACACCAAGAACGAGATCTTGACGATCTACCTGAACCGCGCCTATCTGGGCGCCGGATCGCGCGGCTTCGAGGCTGCAAGCCAACGCTATTTCGGCAAACCCGCCGCCGAGGTGGGCCCGGCAGAAGCCGCGATGCTGGCCGGGCTGCTGACCGCGCCTTCGCGCTTCGCGCCGACCGCCAGCCTTCAGCGCAGCCAGGATCGGGCCAATGTGATCATCGGCCTGATGGAGGATCAGGGCTATCTCAGCAGCGCCGCGGCGGCTGACGCGCGGCGCAATCCCGCACAGCTCTCACAGGCCGCAGAGGCGCGGGCCGGCGGCTATTTCGCCGACTGGGTGATGGATAGCGGTCCCAATTTCCTGACCAACGACACGACCGAGGACGTGATCCTGCGTACCACCTTCGATCCTCGCATCCAGCAGGCCGCCGAAGATGCGCTCCAGACGATATTCGACACCAAGGTCAAGGAAGGCTCCGAAGCGCAGGCCGCGATCGTCGTGATGTCGGCGGACGGCGCAGTCCGGGCGATGGTCGGCGGCCGCAAGTTCAAGGGCGTCGCGGGCCAGTTCAACCGCGCCACGCAGGCGATGCGGCAGACCGGTTCGGCCTTCAAACCCTTCGTCTATGCCGCGGCCCTCGACCTTGGCCACCGCTATGACGCCACGGTCCTGGACGAGCCGATCACCATCAACATCCCCGGCTCCGGCAGCTGGTCGCCGACCAACTACGACAACAGGTTCCATGGCCGCGTCACGCTGACCGAGGCGCTGAAACAGTCCTACAACATCCCGGCGGTCCAGGTCGCCCAGTTCGTCGGCCTCGACAATGTCCGCACCATTGCCGAGAATTTCGGCATCAAGAGCGACCTTGCCCTTGGCCCGGCGCTGGCCCTCGGCGCGTCCGAATCGACCCTGATCGAGATGACCGGGGCCTATGCGGGCATCCTCAATGGTGGCTCCAGCGTGAAGCCCTACGGCATGACCGAACTGCGCCTGCAGGGCGAAGACACGCTCTTGATGGGCCAGGAGGGCGGCATCGGCGAACGCGTCATAACGCCGCAGGCGGCCGAACAGCTGATCTACATGATGAGCGAGGTCGTCAATGGCGGCACCGGCGCCCGCGCCCGCCTGCCCGACCGAGAGGCCGCCGGCAAGACCGGCACCACCCAGGCCGCGCGCGATGCCTGGTTCCTGGGCTTCACCGCCGATTACGTGGCGGGCGTCTGGATGGGCTATGACGACAACCAGCCCCTTACCGGTGTCACTGGCGGCGGCCTGCCTGCCGAGATCTGGCAGGAGGTCATGCTCGGCGTGCATCAGGGCCTTCCCGCTCGGCCGCTGCCGATGTTCCGCCCGGCATCAGAGCCGCGCGTCGTTCAGGGCGGGCCGCAGGAATGGCAGAAGCGCGAGGAGCGGGGCAAGAACCGCAACCGCCAGCGCAGCCGCCAGAACCAGCGCAGCGACCGCGATGCGGAACAGATCCTGCTGAATGTGCTTGGGGCCTTGCTGGGCCGGAACTGACGGGCGTTCTCCCAATCAATTCATCTACAACCGTGATGCTTCACTGATCTTATATTGATTTTACTAATCTCAGGCAAGGCGCTAGCATTTGCTCATACGTCGCCCCCCTACGACGAATGGAGCAAGAGATGAGTACCGATATCAACTTCGAATCAACCGCAAAGTCCCGCCTTCACGGTCTGGACAAGGCCCTGAAAGCAACCCTGCTGATCCTGATCGGCCTTCTGGCCGGCTTTGGCCTGTCGCGGCAAACGGCCCCCACCGGCAGTTCCGGCGTCGCCGTCACCGGCGCAGGCCCGCAGGTCATCGAGGACTGGCACGGCAATGTCATGCGTTCGGGCAGCAGCCGCTAAGCCCTCGCGACCGATGACGTGAACATCGTCGGGTCGGCGGACATTCCGTCCCGCCGGCCCGGCCCGGACCAAAACGTCAGCCCGACCGCTGAAGATCCCCGATCATCTTCGAGATATTGCCGCCGCGCCGGTCGAGCATTGCGCCGATCTCGGTGCGCTCGGCCTTGATCAGGCTGATCCCCTCGATCTTCAGATCTATGAACCTGCCATTGGAATCCGCGACAACGAACGTGACATCAAACGGCGCCTCGCCGGCCAGATGGGCAACCGTGGTAACCTCGTAAAAGGACTTAACCGGTCGCGTGCCCCGGACGACAATCCGGCCGCCGACAAATTCCCGAAACCTCCGGCCATATTTGCGCGCCATGTAGCCCTGAAACGCAGCCGCGAAGGCAGAGCGTTCCGCCGCGCTGGCCCGACGATTGTCAGGGCCAAGCACGAGTTGGGCGATCCTCGGCACATCCGCGTAGGTCCGGAACAGGCGCTCGAACTCGCGGTACATGGCGGATTCCGAGCGGCCGCTATTGATGATCCTGGTGATGTCACCGACGACCCGCGTGATCTGCGCCTCGGCCTTCGAGGCGCTGTAGGCGAGCGTGGGCCGAACCCCTGAAAAAGTTACTCCGAAAGCAGAAAGCCCAAAAAGAACATAGCGTCGGTCATACATGTTATTCAAATGTCTCGTCATAAATGTCGTAAAGTTCTGCGTTACCAGCCTCCTTCCCGCGCAAAAGCTGCGACCGCCTGGAGTCAAGGTAGATTAGCCGGGTCTGGGCATAGCTGTCAGCACTTTCATGAAGCACCGAGTCGATCGTCTCGCTGTAGCGGTAGCGGTCGTTCAGCCGCCCCATCCCGCCGGCGACGGGCTGCGCATAGCGCTCGGGAGTTCCTAAAACATAGCGCAGCGGATTGAGAAGGATATCGACACCCTTGCCGACGGCGTCCCGCTCGGTCGCCGGGCCGACCAAAGGAAGCACCATGTAGGCCCCTTCCGGGACCCCCCAGACATGCAGCGTCTCGCCGAAATCGGTGCTTCTTGCGGTCAGGCCGACCTTGGTTCCCGGATCAAGTACGCCGCCCAGCCCGATCGTGCTATTGAACATGAAGCGCACGGTATTTTGCAGCGCATCCTCGATCCGAAGCTGCAGCAGGTTGTTCACGACGTCGCCCGGCAGGCCGAGATTGTCGGCGAAGTTGTTGACCCCGATCCGGACCGGTTCCGGCACATTCTCACCATAGGCGAAAGCGGCCGGACGTAGCACCTTCCGGTCCATGTTCCTGCTGCGTTCATGGATCTTCCGGTTGGTCACTTCATAGGGGTCATTGATACCGCTCGTGACTTCCGGCGTGGCACAGGCGGACAAGACGGCAAGGAGCATTGCGGCCAGTGCAAGACGGCAACCGGAACTCTGCAGCATTCTTCCCCCAAAGAAATCAATCAAATGCGAGCTATCTTCACATGTTTGGACAATTCAGGAAACCGCTTTGTCAACAGGCCGGTGAGATTCGGATACGGCAGCAGGCCGGGTCACGCGGCGCCCGACACCGGATCGGCGCGGCAGAGACCGAATTAGCGGTTCCCACGGCCCGCCAAGCCCGGTAGTTTCGGCGCGGACAGTGGCAGAGGAGGCCCGGCAATGATCGGAAAATACGAGGCGAAACTGGCGGAACTGGGTGTGACGCTCCCCAACGCCCCGGCCCCGGCGGCAAACTATGTTCCCTATGTCAGGGTCGGCGACATGGTGCATGTGTCGGGCCAGATCTCGGCCGGGCCTGACGGGCTGATCAAGGGCCGGCTTGGCGATGGCATGAGCGTCGAAGACGGCGCTGCAGCGGCCAAGGCCTGCGCGATCAGCCTTCTGGCCCAGGTCAAGGCTGCCTGCGACGGCGATCTGGACCGTCTCGTGCGCGTCGTGAAGCTCGGCGGTTTCGTCAACTCCGCGCCCGATTTCACCGATCAGCCCAAGGTCATCAACGGCGCCTCGGATTTTATGGTGGCCGCGCTGGGTGATGCCGGCAAGCATGCGCGCGCAGCGGTCGGCGCGGTGTTGCCGCTCGGTGTCGCGGTCGAGATCGAAGGGATCTTCCAGATACGATGAGCACTCTGCCTGATGTCTTTCGGACCGTGCCCCTCGCGCACAGGGCGTTGCATGATCTGACGACCGGGCGGCCCGAAAATTCGCGCGCGGCGATGATCGCCGCAATCTCCGCCGGCTACGGGATCGAGCTAGACGTGCAGCTCTCGGCGGACGGTCAGGCGATGGTCTTTCACGACTATGACCTCGATCGGTTGACCGGCGAAAAGGGGCTCGTTCGGAACCGCGACAGCGCCTCCCTCGGGCAATTCCGCCTGAAGGGCGGTGACGAAGGCATCCCGACCCTGAGCGAGGTGCTGGACCTCGTGGCAGGCAAGGTGCCGCTGCTCATCGAGATCAAGGATCAGGACGGAGCTCTTGGAGCCTCGGTCGGGCCGCTGGAACAGGCGGTGGCAACCGCCATCGCGGGCTATTGCGGGCCGCTCGCGCTGATGTCCTTCAACCCCCATTCCGTTGCGGCCTGCGCCGACCTCGCGCCCGACGTGCCCCGCGGACTCACGACCTGCAATTTCGCGGCCAAGGACTGGCTCCGCGTGCCCGGCCCGATCCTGAAGGCGCTCAGGGCCATACCTGACTATGACCGCGTCGGCGCCCAGTTCATCTCGCACCAGCACACCGATCTGAAGCGGGCGCAGGTGGCAGAGATCAAGGCCGCCGGCGGCGCGATCCTGTGCTGGACCATCCGCTCCGAAGCGGCAGAGGCAGCAGCCCGCGAACACGCCCACAACATCACCTTCGAGGGCTATCTTGCCGCGCCGCCGCCAGCTTGACCTCGGCACGCGGCAGGCCAGTTAACGGACCATGACGGCCTCGGGAAACCCGATGATCGAAACCCGGATCGAGATCAGAGTGCATGGCGCGATCGCGGAAATCGGTGCCTATGCCTGGGATGCCTGCGCCTGCCCAGAGGCCGCCAGTGGCGGGCGGCCGGAAGATCCCTTCACGACCTACCGCTTCCTCGCGGCGCTTGAGCGCTCGGGCTCGGTCGGCAAGGGCACCGGCTGGACCCCGCGCTACCTCAGCGCCTCGGCCGACGGCCAGGTGATCGCTGTCGCGCCAATGTATGCCAAGGGCCACAGCCAGGGCGAATACATCTTCGATTTCAGCTGGGCGAATGCCTACGACAATGCCGGCGGCCAGTATTACCCCAAGCTGCAGATCGCCGTGCCCTTCACCCCCGCGACCGGGCGGCGACTGCTGACGCGGCCGGGCTTTGAGGAAACCGGCATCGCTGCCCTCACGCAGGGCGCCGTGCAGGTGGCCGCGGAAAACGAGCTTTCCTCGGTCCATGTGACCTTCTGCACCGAGGTCGAGGCCAGGGCCGGCGGAACGCTCGGCCTCCTCCACCGCACCGGCCAGCAGTTCCACTGGGTGAACCGCGGCTACGCCGATTTCGACGCCTTTCTCGCCGACCTCTCCTCGCGCAAGCGCAAGAACATCCGCAAAGAGCGTGGCGTCGCGGCGGAATTCGGCGGCGAGGTGCGGGAACTGACCGGTGACCGGATCGAGCCCGAACATTGGGACGCCTTCTGGCGATTCTACCAGGATACCGGGGCGCGCAAATGGGGATCGCCCTACCTCACACGGGCCTTCTTCGACGAGATCCACGAGACCATGCGCGACGACGTTCTGCTGGTCCTCGCCGAACGCGACGGCACGCCGGTCGCGGGCGCGCTCAACTTCATCGGCCGCGACGTACTCTACGGCCGCTACTGGGGTTGCGTCGAGGACCACCGCAACCTGCATTTCGAACTGTGCTATTACCGTGCCATCGACTACGCCATCCGGCACGGACTGGCCCGGGTCGAGGCCGGCGCGCAGGGCGAGCACAAGCTGGCGCGCGGCTACCTGCCCGTGGTCACCCATTCGCTGCACTGGATCGCCGATCCCGGTTTTCGCCGCGCGGTCGAGCAGTTCCTGCAATCCGAGCGCGAGGCGGTGGACCGGGAAAACGAGATCCTCACGAGCTATGGTCCCTTCAAGAGAACGGGAAAGGACATGACATGACCGAGAAACTGAGCGACGCGGATCGAAAGGCAGCGCTGGCAGAGTTGCACGAGAGCGGCTGGCAGCCGGTCGAGGGCCGCGATGCCATCCACAAGAGCTTTCAGTTCAAGAACTTCGTGCAGGCCTTCGGCTGGATGACGCAAGTCGCGATCTGGGCCGAGAAGCTGAACCACCACCCCGAATGGTCGAACGTCTACAAGACCGTCGAAGTCACCCTCTCCACCCATGATGCGGGCGGGCTGACCGAACTCGACGTCAAACTGGCCAGGAAGATGAACGCCCTGGCCCCGGGCTAGGGTTGGGGCGGAACGGATGGCAATGCTTGTCAAAGGCGCTCTACTACGCCGGTGATAGCGGCCTATGATTTCTGGCCGATCAGGCAAGGCGAAAATGACCGATCAAAGCCGAAAGTGCTTCGCTTCGCTCTTCTTCAGCACGTGATTTCGATCGAGAACGGGCGCCCCTCGTCGTCCATGCTGTCATAGACATTTTCGTTCTCGATCACCTTGTCCGGCAGGCGCTGACTTCAGACATGCTCGTATTTCTTGCTCTTACGGTCGAGAACGCGGCCATGAATGAACTGGAAGGGTCTTGCTGCTCTACTTCTCGACTGCGGATTGATCGTCTGCATCGGAATACTTCCGATAAAGAACGTGACTGTTTCCCGGCTCGGTGCGGGCCGAACCTTCGGATTCGTCTAGATTCTTATTTCACGAGCGTGGATTTTCGGGGGAGTTGGATAGGACTTGTGCGCTTTCTGAGGTTCTGAGCGGTGGCTGCGAGGGGGACTTCATTGGGCACCAAACGGGCCTTGCAATCTGAGAGATCCGAGGCCGCGGATGCGCAGGTGTCGGGCAGCATATCGGCCATCCTCCTCCGCTAACAGCAGATCGCATATTGCTTGAACTGGGCCATAACGCGGGCCATGTCGGGAGACGTTTCACGGATCGACCGTGTCATCTTGCGCGGTGAGATGTCCAAGTGGCATTACGGTTTCAAGGCACAGGCATCACAATCTGATTTTGCGAAGCGGCAGCGAAAAGCGCCGTCCATTTTGGCACCTGTTCCTGGTGTTCTGAGCGCGCGACAATGCTGCTTGGGCTGGGACGGTTCCGACCGACCGGGCCATGCGGCGCAAGGAATGTACCTCTGCTCGCCGCCGCCCAAGAACTGCTTCAGGCAGGCAAAACTCGTGCCGGTAAGACTTGTCTCCGCACAGATTCACAGGGCACATCCCTGAACTCTGTTTTCCATCAATCTGAAAGCCCGTACGACGGCGCCGCTTCCGACGGCTTTTTCGGCAACCTCGGTACGAAATTACCCGTCGCCGCAATTCCTCGGACGGCAGTCCAAGCAAAGACTGGCTCCCCTGAAGTACAAGGAGTTTCCGAAGCCCGCTCATCGGTCCGTCCCAGACGACATCTGAAAAGACTCTATCGATCAGTTAATGAGAACCCGGCGCCCAGTTCTTTGCCTTCGCCAAGGATAGACCATTCGATGATCTCGGTCCAAAGCGCGCGGACAAGGCGAGGGTCCGGTCCCTGATCAGAGGCAGTTGCGCTGACATTATTTAGGACCTCCGCCACTCGATCCCACAGTCTGGCAGGCAGCCTTTCAATTCTCTTGAGATCAACTGCCCGGTCAATGCAGCGGCTTCGGGTGGCCAGCAGCGTGATAAGCTCGACGTCGATTGCATCGATCTGCGCGCGCCGAACGTTCCTGGCAGAAGGCCGTTGACGGGCGGGGCAAGCGACCGATCACGCGCCAAATCTGCTGATCTGAGATCAGCAGGTCGAGATAGAGCCTGACGGCCTCGTCAATCTGTTCGAAGTTCAGCTGACCCTCGTCTCTTGCGCGCAGGAGCACCTGTTCAAGCAGAGGAAATACCGCCTCGAGGCCGGCTTTCGAGAGCGCTGCGCCAAGCTCTCCGCTGTTATCTGCGGCTGCCGCGTGATTGAGAGCGATGGCCCTGTCGCCGGTGAGCAGTTTGAGCAGTCTGAGCAGCTTGGGGCCGAGTGTTGTCAGAATCGACAGGGCATCGTGGTCGGTTCGCAGTTCTTCTTCGAGATGGCTTTTCACTTCCGATGCGTTTCGTGTGACCAGCGCCTGGAACAGACCCTGTTTGTTTCCGTACCAGTTGTAGAATGCCTCGTTGGACGCGCGCGCCATCTTGGCGATGCCAAGCATTGACGTGCCGCCATATCCCTCGGAGTCCAGCACTTCGTATGCCGCGGTTTCGATCTGCTGTTGGCGGATGGACCGTTTCTCCTCGCGCATTTCTTCTCCCGGTTGCTGACAGCATCCGTAACGACCATTACGAATATCCACAACCGTAACTTTAAATACGCTTTTGGAGATCCTGACGTGACCCAATCTGACCGCCAATCACATGTCGCCCTTGCGAGGCTGATCCTGCTTCAGATGATCATGCTCTCCGCTCTTTATGCTGGGATCAGGCCGCATCCGCCCGTGGCCACACCCCTCTTTGCTATCGCGCCGTTCCTCAGGGCATCCGTTTCCATTTATCTGTCGGCCATCATAGTTCAGCCTCAGACCAGCGCTCCCGGCCGCGCCCCGAATGTCCTAGCTGCGCTCATGGGGCTGGTGTCGTTTGGCCCGCAAGAATATCTCGATGAGCAGTTTGGAGAGATCTGGCCCGCAGTGATGCTTGGCCAATTGGCCGCTTTGGTGATTCTCGTTCGGGTGCTGCGCGCACGTCGCGAGAGCTACGATCCCGGCCTGGCGGTCAGGCCGAGCGCCGTCTAGTCTGATGGCTCGCCTGCTCCCAAGAATTCCGAAACTGTCGCACCTGAAGATCACCATCCTAACCGACGGCGAAGCTGCGCGGAGGATCCGGCGAACGTATTAAGCCCCCTGAAAGGTCTGTAAGACGGTCAGATCCCCTGCCAGCGGCATTGCACTGATGCCGACCGGCTCATTCAATCTGAAACCGGGCCCCGAGAGGAGATGATGGAATCTCCGATACTGACATTTGCCCTTATGGCGCCTGTGGTGGTGATGGCGCCCGGACCGACCGTCCTGCTTGCGCTGTCGAACGGGTCGCGTTTCGGCTTTGCACGGGCGGCATACAGCATCTTGGGGGCGGCGATTTCTGATGGCATTCTGATCACTGCCGCGGGGTTGGGGCTTGGCGCTGTGCTGGCCGAGTCAGCCTTCTGGTTCAACGTCTAGAAGTGGATCGGTGTTGCCTATATTGTCTGGCTTGGGGTTCGAATGCTGCGATCTTCAGGAGGCTGGGATCGGGCTCTACCGAGACGACCGGACAAAGGATGGGTGAACATGGCGAACTGCCGGTCGATCGACCTGGCCGACTGCCAATCTGACTGAGTGCATTCAGCGTTGACCGTCTTGGTTCGAAGTATTGAACATAGTTGCCTGATCTGCTGTCGGCGCCCCAATCGGGACGCCCCTCAGCACACCAGGCTGGTGTCCGTCCGCACGGTTCGAGATCCGTCCATGGGTGCGTCATTGGAGCGGTAGGGGGCGATCGCGCGAGGCGACTCGCCGGTTTCGCCATGTTCGGCGGGGTTGCGTTCGAGCGAGGGGATCACGGCCAGCCCCGGAACGACCTCGACCGTGACCCCGGCGGATCGCGCCGCGTTGAACGCCTTGCGCACGCGCGCCGGTGCCGCGGGGTCGCCCGGGACGAGCTGCACGACGCGGCGACCCTTGGCGGCCTCGGCAAGGGCTTGCTTGCAGATCGGGTCCGGCAGCCAAGCCAACGCCTCGGCCTCCTTGCCGACAACCACCCTTTCCGCATCGCGGCGGGCAAGTTCCAACACATCCGGGTCAATCCGGCGGTCGTAGCAGATCAGGTCGGCCTCCTGCAGGCGGTGCACGGCGCGAAGTGTCAGCAGGTCGCGCGCGCCCGGGCCGGCGCCGACCAGCGCGAAATGACCATGCCCAGCGTCCTCCGGCACGCGGCGGCTGGCGAGCGCGGTTTGCAGAAGCGTGGCGGCGCCTGCCTCGTCGCCCAGTTCGTGCATGCGCATTGGCGCGCCGCCGAAGGCCCAGGCCCAGAAGGACCTTCGCGCCTCCTGCGGGATGCCCTGCGCCACCGCGCCGCGCAGGCGTCCGGCAAGAGCCGCAAAGGCGCCGAGGCGAGGAGACAGAATCGTCTCGATCTCGGTCTTGATCCGGCGCGAAAGAACCGGGGCGGTCCCTTCGGTGCCGATGGCGACGACGACCGGGTCGCGGTCGACAATCGCCGGCGTTATCGCGTCGCACAATTCCGGGCGATCGACGACATTGACGATGGCCCCGCCGGCCCTGGCGATCGCATGTATCGCGCTGTCCGCGCCGGCACAGCCCGTTGCAACAAAGACGATCGCCGTATTCTCGAACAGCGCGGGGTCAATTGGGTCGAAATGGTGCGTGGCACGCCCCGACGCCACCCGGCCCGCGAGTTCCGGGCCAAGCTCCGGTGCCGCTATGATGAGGACGGCGTCGGTCTTCAGGACGAGGCGCGCCTTTTGAGCCGCCTGTTCGCCGCCGCCGACGATGACGACCCGGCGGCCGGTGGTGCGAAGGAACATCGGGAAGGATTGCATCTGGATCTCCTATTCGGCGGCCTGCCTGAGGGTGGAGCGCCCGATCAGATCCCGGATCTCGGCGCGGCAGGACCCGCAGTTCGTTCCGGCGCCGGTCGCAGCGCAGACCCGGTCCATGTCGGCGCCGACCTCCTCCACCGCGGTGATGACCTGGTTGCGCCCGACGCCGAGGCAAGAGCAGACCGTGGGCCCGGGATCGGGACGACCGGCGCCCGGGCGGGCGGCGAGCAGGTCCGCCGCCGGCTGACCGAGGCAGCCCGCGACCCAGTCGCGCGCAACGCCGACGGGGCGCGGCGCGACGAAAAGCGCCGCCAAGAGCCTGTCTGTGCGGTCGACGAAGGCCAGCCGCGCCAGACCGAGGGCGGGATCGGCGACCATGACCGGATCGGTCGCAAGACCGAACATCGCCCGCGCGGCGGCGATCCAGTCGGTGACGCGGGCCGCGCCGGCAAGTTCTGTCCGCCAGCCGGCCTCGGTCCTGGAGAGTGCCCAGTAATCGGCAGAGATCAGCGGGCGGCGCACCGACACGGCAAAGCCGAACCACGCCGAGTCCCAACGCCGGACATCGACGACCGCCGCTTTCAGTTCGGGCTGACCGGAGATGGGATCGCAGGCCGCGGCCACGACCGGGCCGATGCGCGCTGCGGGCGCCGTTTCGCCCGTCCAGTGGATCGGCGCAAAGGGATGGCCGGGCGCGACGTCGCCGGAGATCAGCACCCTCAGCAGCGCCGCACCGGTCGGGCTCGTGACCTTGGCGATGTCCGCCGGGGCAAGGCTGAGGCGCGCGGCATCCTGCGGATGGATCTGCAGGAACGGTTCCGCAAGATGGCGCGACAGCCGGGGCGATTTCGCCGTCCACGTCATCGTGTGCCACTGGTCCCGTGCGCGCCCGGTATTGAGCCGGAAGGCGTGTCCCGGCGCGCGCCGGGCCGCGGGCGACGCCTGCCGGACGGGACCGAAGCGGGCGCGGCCATCCTCGGTGAAGAACCTCCCGTCGCCGAAGAACCGGCCGCCGCTGCGGGCCGCCGTCACCGGCCAGCGCAGCGGGGCGAGTGCATCATATTCGGCGTCGGTGACGTCGGCGAGTGCCGAGATGTCGAAGTCGCGGCCGAACCGCCCGGCGATGCCCGAAAGCGCGGCATGTTCGCGGAAGATTTCGGCGGGACAACCGTAGTCGAAGGCCCCGGCCCAACCCATGCGGCGGCCGATTTCGGCGAAGATGGCCCAGTCCGGCCGGGCGTCGCCCGGGGGCGGCAAGGCGGCGCGCTGGCGGCTGATCGTGCGTTCGGAATTGGTGACCGTCCCGTCCTTCTCGCCCCAGGCCAGCGCCGGCAGGACGACATCGGCACAACGCGCAGTGTCGGTTTCGCCCGTCACGTCGCTGACCACGACGAAGGGGCAGTCGCGGATCGCGGCGGTCACGGCGTCGGCCTCGGGCATCGAGACCGCGGGGTTGGTACAGGCGATCCAGAGCGCCTTGATCCGTCCTTCGGCCACGGCGCGGAACATGTCGACGGCCTTCGGACCCGGCCGGTCGGCGACCCGCGGCCCGCCCCAGAAGGCGCCGATCGCGGCCCGGTGCGCGGCGCTTTCCAGATCGAGATGTGCTGCCAGCATGTTGGCCAGACCCCCGGTCTCGCGCCCGCCCATCGCGTTCGGCTGGCCGGTCACGCTGAAAGGGCCCGCTCCGGGCCGTCCGATCCTGCCGGTGGCGAGATGGCAATTGAGGATCGCATTGACCTTGTCGGTGCCGGCGGTCGACTGGTTCACCCCCTGGCTGAAGACGGTGACGACCCGTTCGTTTTCGGCAAACATGGTGCAGTAGCGCGCGATTTCGTCGGCACCCAGTCCCGTCTCGGAGGCGCGGCCCTCTGCCGCGAGCCTAAAGGCCGCGTCATAGCCGGACGTATGTTCCGCGATGAAGCCGGGATCGATCGCGCCGACCTCCCAGAGGTGGTAGAAGAGCGCGTTGAAAAGGGCGACGTCGGTGCCGGGGCGCAGCGCCAGATGCAGGTCGGCGATGTCGCATGTCGCGGTGCGGCGCGGGTCGATCACGACCACTTTCGTTCCGCGCCGCTGGCGGGCTGCCACCAGGCGCTGGTAGAGCACCGGGTGGCACCAGGCGAGGTTGGAGCCGACGAGGACCACGAGATCCGCCAGTTCAAGATCCTCGTAGGTGCCGGGTACGGTGTCGGTGCCGAAGGCCCGCTTGTGACCGGCCACCGTCGAAGCCATGCAGAGCCGCGAATTGGTGTCGATATTGGCGCTGCCGATGAAGCCCTTCATCAGCTTGTTGGCGACGTAATAATCCTCGGTCAGAAGCTGGCCCGAGACGTAGAAGGCCACGCTGTCCGGGCCGTGTTCAGCGATGGTCCGCGTGAAGGTGTCCGAAACGAGGCCGAGGGCCCTGTCCCAATCCGCCGGCTGCCCGCCAATCAGCGGTGCAAGAAGCCGCCCCTCGAGCCCCAAAGTCTCGCCCAATGCCAGGCCCTTGGAACAGAGCCGGCCCCGGTTGGCGGGGTGTTCCGGGTCGCCCGCGATCGTCAGGCCGTCCTCGCCACCGGGTTGCAGCAGCACGCCGCAGCCGACCCCACAATAGGGGCAAGTCGACCGGATCCCAGCGGGGTCGGAGTGGTTCATCACGCCGCCTGCCGGCGCAGGATCGCGGCGTCGATCAGGACGCGCCCGTCCTCGACCCTGACCGGGTAGGTAGCGATCCGTCCCGTATCGGCCCCCAGCGCCTGGCCGGTCTCGAGGTCGAATACCCAGTTATGCAAGGGACAGGTGACCTTGCGATCGTGCACGATACCCTCGGACAGCGGGCCGCCCTTGTGCGGGCATGTGCCGTCGGCGGCATAAACCTCGGTCTCGGAGGTGCGGAACAGCGCAATGCAGCCCGAGCGGGTTCGAACCTTGCGCGCGCCGCGCAGGGGGATGTCGTCGAGCGCGCCGATATCGATCCAGCTCATTCCGCGGCCTCCAGGGTCAGATCGGCCAACGGCGCGTATTTCGTCTCGGCCTGCCTGGATTCCTCTGCCCAGGGATCGCGCTGATAGATCGACTGGCTGAGGTCGAACGCCGCCACCAGCCGGGCGCGTTCCTCCGGGTCGTCCAGCCGCTCCTTTACCCAGTCGAGCCCGACCTTGGCGATCCACTTGTAGGGCCGGTCGAGATACCTGGCATTCTCGCGGTATAGCTGGATGAAGGCGACGGTCCATTCCATTGCCTCGGCCTCGCTCGCGACCTTGGCTAGTCCTTGCGTCTCGCGCAGATCCATC
>JBFKFZ010000064.1:0-16696 GCA_041633555.1 Paracoccaceae bacterium
ATCTCGAGGTGGCGATCGCGCTTGCCGAGGTCACCGTCAGCCGGGCGGCAAGCCAGGAAGAACGCGGCGCGGCGCGCAATGATCTCGGCGTCGCGCTCTGGCGCCTCGGCGAACGTGACAGCGGCACCGGCCGGCTGGAAGTAGCGGTCACCAACCACCAGGCCGCTCTCAAGGAACGCCCCCGCGAAAGCGCTCCGCTCCTTTGGGCGGCGACACAAAACGATCTCGGCATTGCGCTCCAGACGCTCGGTTTGCGGGAAAGCGGGACCGGGAGGCTGGAGGACGCGGTCAGCGCATTCCGGGCCGCACTTGAAGAACGTACCCGTGACCGTGTGCCACTGGACTGGGCTGCAACACAGAACAACATTGGCATAGCTCTGTCCCGCCTTGGCGAGCGGGAAACCGGGACCGGGCGGTTCGCAGAGGCTGTCGAAGCCTACCGAGCAGCGCTCGAAGTTTGGACCCGCGATCGCCTGCCGATCGATTGGGCTGCGACGCAGAACAATCTCGGAAATGCGCTCCAGTCTCTCGGCGTACGGGAATCTGAGACCGGCCGGCTGCACGAGGCTATCGAGGCCTACCGGGCAGCTCTCGAGGTTTGGACCCGCGACCGAGTGCCGCTCGACTGGGCCACGGCGCAGAACAATCTCGGCAATGCCCTCTCGCGACTCGGCGCGCTGGAATCCGAGACCGGGCTACTCGATGAGGCTGTCAGCGTCTACCGCGCCGCGCTCGAAGAACGCACGCGCGACCGCGTGCCGCTCGACTGGGCCCAGACCCAGAACAATCTCGGCATTGCACTCCGAACACTCGGCGAGCGGGAAGGCGGCACCCAGCGGCTCGAAGAGGCGGTGGCAGCCTACTCAGCTACGCTTGAAGAATGGACCCGCGAGCGCGTGCCGCTCCGCTGGGCTATGACTCAGAACAATCTCGGCAATGCGCTACAGACCCTGGGCGAACGGGAAGGCAATGCCGGTCGGCTGGAGGCGGCGATCAGCGCCTACCGGGCCGCGCTTGAAGAAGGCACGCGCGAACGCGTACCGCTGCGCTGGGCAGAGACGCAAACCAATCTTGGCAACGCGCTTTCCCGGCTCGGCACAATGGAAGCGGGAACCGGGCGGCAGGCCGAGGCACTTCAAGCGTACAGCTCGGCACTTGAAGTCTGGACCCAGGAAAGCAAACCGCTCCGCTGGGCCATGACGATCGAGAACATGAGCCTGATCGAAGGCGACCTCTTCCGGAAAACCGGTGAAATCAAATACCTGTCCTCGGCTTCGAAGAAGCTTGAAAGCGCCCGGGTGGTCTATGTCGAGTCGAGGGCATCCCAATTTGTCGAGAACAACAGCCAAATCGCCGCTTGGATCGATGGTCTGAAGGGAGAGTAAGCCCCCCCTTTTGCCCTGGCCAGTGTCAGCATTTGGAGGATTCCCAGACCGTCAACGGTCTGGTTCGCGGTCATGAACTCGAAGACCTCCGCGATGTAACGTCGTTTTGTGCAAACCTGGCCACGGCCTTTGACAAAATGTCCCGCTCTTGCCCGAGCAGCTTCACCTCGCGCCGAAGCTGACGCAGTGCCTCGCGCTCTTCGCTCGTCAGGCCGTCTGGTCGTTCGCCATCATCAGCGCCGGCCTGTCTGACCCATTCATGGATTGTGGCCGCGCAGGGCTCGTACAGCGGTCGCGTGTGCCGCGTAAACAGGCCAGACACAGTCTGCTTCTGACCAGAGCAAAATCAAATCAGAAAAGTCTTGCCATGCAGAAGCTTTCCACACAGGACATTCGCTGCGAGCGCAAAATCACAGCCGCTGCGGACTCACACGCTGCGGGACTCCCCTGGCGTTCGGTACAGCGGCGCAAATGACCATTTCGAGCGCTTCGCGGCATGCACCGCCTGCAAAGTGGATATGGAGCGGTAACTCGGCGTGCGCGCGCATCAAATGACCGTCCCGGAGACCCGGCATCTGACGTGGCAAACACGACCGTGTCACCGCTTTCGGGAGTGGTGGTTCGCCTTTGGCAACTCGACACCGATTGCGCGCGCGATTGAGAGCAGCTCTAAGTAGACTGGGACTTGACGACCGGGCTTCGACAAACCCTTCATCCTTCACGCCACTCTTGCCGAAGAGGGGAAGACCAATGGCTCGCCTCCTGGGCGGGTCCGCAGCATTCCGAGAATGACGGCATCATCCAGCCCATCCTCAAGTTGATCGGTCCAGACCCTGAAATACCTTAACTGGTAACCGCCAAAGGATGTGATCATGGCAACATCGGCCGCGTCCGCACCACGGACCATGATAATCCTGCCGGCCCTGGGCGTGTTATAGCGGGCATCGAATGTATACCAGCGTCCGCCCAGATAGACTTCGAACCAAGCACAGAAATCGCCAGGACCGGAATATGGAACGCCAATGTCGCCCAGATAACCGCTGGCGTAACGTGCCGGAATGTTCATGGCGCGGCAAAGCGCGATCGCCAGATGTGCAAAATCGCGGCAAACGCCTGTCTTCTCGCGAAAAACCTCCGACGCGGTCTTGTTGGCGCGGCCAAACTGGTAACCGAATGTCACGTGCTGATGAACAAACTGCGTAATGGCCTGGACCCGTTCCCAGCGTTCGGCGGTGTGTCCGAACAATGACCATGCCTGCGGGATCAGATTGTCGCTGTCGCAGTACCGGCTGGCCAGCAGATATGTAAGAACATTGTCCGGCAGGTCAGAGATCGCGTGTTGCATGGCGGATGGCATCTGCGTGTCGGGATGCCCGTCGAGATCGACCACGCAATCCGACCATAGCTTCGTTGAATCTCTGGGAGCCACGATCCGGGTGATCCGGTTTCCGAACCGATCGAGGTAAGTCCTGCCATCGCATTCCCGGGAGGCACGCACATGGTCTTCGCCGATCAGGCGGCCTTCGAGTTCGCTGTGGGTCGAGAGTGCCAACAGCATCGGCACCGGAGCCGCGCATTCAATGTCGATCTCGAATCCAAATCGGATCAGCATAGCTTCATCCTTGTTATTGGGAACGGAGGCGACGATGGTTCGAATTAGCAAAGTGATCGCGCAACCAACACAACGCGCCGATCCCGGAAAGGTTTCCCTTGTCCCGCATCCTGCGCATCCTACACCGAACCGAGTACGAATACGACCGCGAGATCGTTCTGAACCCACATAAGTTGATGTTGCGCCCTCGCGACGGGCACGATCTGTGGGTCGATGACGCCTTTCTGACCATAGTGCCGCGGGCCACCTTGCGCTGGTATTTCGACACATTTGGCAATTCAATCGCCGAGGCGACCTTTGAAAGCGCGACGAAATCGCTTGTCATAGAAAGCGAGTTGTTGCTCCGCCGCTATGTCACGGACTTCCATTCCCGGACCGACGGGCCGCATATCTGCCCCTATCCATTCGTCTATTCACCAGACGAAGCGCGGGATCTATATCCCTATCTCGGCCTGCAAAATCCGCAAGATACCGAGATCCTTGACCAGTGGCTCGACACATACTTCGTCGACAGAGCCGACGGTGCCTTCTTGTTCCTGCGAAGTCTGAGCCACACGATTCACCGCAGCGTCGGATATTCGAGCCGAGAGGAATTGGGCACCCAATCTGTGGCCGAGACCATCGCAAGAGGCCTCGGCACCTGCCGGGATTTCGCATTTCTCTTCATGGAGGCGACGCGCAGGTTCGGGTTCGCTGCACGATTCGTCACCGGCTATCTGAACGATTCAGTTGCAGGTCCCGATGCACCGATCGGCGGCGGCGCGACCCATGCCTGGGCCGATATCTTCATTCCAGGCGAGGGGTGGATAGAGTTCGATCCGACGAACAAAATCACCGCCGGCAGCGCATTGATACGGGTCGCGACCACACGAACACCGGCGCAAGCCTCACCAATATCAGGCAGCTACGAGGGGGTCGGCGCCGAATGCCTTGGCCTGACCGTCTCGGTGGATGTCAGGGAGGTAGAAGGCCCGACCTGAACCATTGTCGCGCCCGTCGGGAGCGGCCGAAACCGCGAACATACACTGTCCTGATGGAAGCCGCAGCGCTCATTGACCGCCAACGGCCGCCATGCGTATTCAGCGCAGAACCAGCCCAGCCTAAGAACTGGCGGAACCAAAAGTCCTTGCATGCGGCAATGTCAGCTTCGCCGCTATGGTTTCAACGGATGGTCGCAACACTTTGGTCTTTCTTGAGAGATGAAGTGCTGAGAAATGAAATACAGGTCCCCATAACGTCACTTATTGCGCCGTTTGATGATTTCCTGTCTCAAAGGCTGTCTACCTATACCGAAATGTATTTTTCGACAGCGGTCTTACAAGTTGGGTCAATTATCGACCTGGCCCAAGCATCACATTGCCGGCCGGCTTCTGCGATAGCCGGTGCAGCAGTTCGACATGGCCCGAAACCCCGGCTTTAGCAAAGATCGAACTCAGATGCGTCCGGACCGTCGACTCGCTGACATTCAACTCCTTGGCGACGCGCTTTGCCGTGAAACCCTCGCGGACCATCAGGCACACCCGGAACTCGCAGCGGCTCAGTCCCAGAGGGTTGCCGGTTGCCAGCATGTTGATGCTTTTCGAGCGTTCGGGCGCATGTTCAGCAGCCAGTTTGTGCGAAAGCTCGATGGCGCGGGCCGCGCCCAGGCTCCGGTCTTTCCAGCTCTTGGAAAGCGTTCCTGCAAGCGTCAGCAACAGCACTCTGTTGTGCTCTGGGAACACCGACCTGGAATGAAACTCGAGGTAGTAGGAGGTGCGGTACGAGGAGTCCAGCGTCACCACCGCGATGTCCCGGACCGCATATTCCCTGAACTTTGCGGCGAGGCCAGCGGCTTCGATTTCCATCTGGTCGCGTATGTCCGAAAGCAGCCAGACCGTGCCGCCCCTCGCCGAATCGAGCTCATTGGAGAAGATCGTGCGTGCGAAACTCGGACGATCGCGAGGGGAAAACATCTGCCTCGATTGACCGTCGATGATCGCGATGTGCTTTTGCTTGCCCTCTTCGACCCGCACCAGCATCACGGCGTCCGCCTTGACGAGCGACATGAGACGCCCGAGCGCCTCCGAATATCTTCCCGTTCCCTGCAAAGAACCGACCCAGGCAGACACTACATCCAGACTGGACTCGACCGCGCTTTGTCCGAGGTTGCTCCTTGGAGGCGAGCTCTCCCAACTCATTACTTCCTTCCCTCGTCCGACAGACGCTCGTCCACCCAGCAACCGACGCCATCTGTGGAGATTGAGGCATCCGTTGCCATATTCTGTCAATTTGAAGAGCGGCCAGAGGGCGCGAAATGCGATGGCTTCAGGTCAACTTCTTCCATCTTATAGGTTGATATAATGTGTTTTATTACGCCTTCTGCTCGGCAATCCGTCCGAGAGGAAGAGATGTGGGGACAATTCAGCCTGTCCCGACAATTGTCCGAAGCCCGCCTTACTATTTCCACAATTCCAACAGCCAACCATGTGGATAAGTGATTCGGAATTGGCCGGCGGCGACCGGGGAAAGTTGAGATCCGGTAAAGAAATTCACGACCGGGCATCAGATAATGCAACTCCTGCGAGATAAGTTCATCGATCTGGTGGAAGCCAAGGACAATTGGCGCCCGGTAAGATGGTTCCGACATCCGGATGCTGCTTTTCGGGGTCCGCCTCCGCCGACACCGGCAGGCGAATTTAAACAAACTTTCGGAGTGGGAATATGTCCTTCAAACTGATCAAGACCGTGAAGCATTTCATCAAAGACGAGTGCGGTGCTTCGATGGTCGAATACGGGGTGGCCCTTCTGGTCGTGTCCGCAATCGGCGTGACCGCGATGGGTATTCTTGGCGGTGGTGTGGCGGCCAACGTAACCACGGCCTGCGGCGCCATCGGCGTGACCTGCTAGGACTACCAAATCTGCGCTCCCGTCATTGCAGGGGCGCAGATTGCTCCATTCGGGGAGACCGGCCCGAACACCAATTTCGTATGTAGATTTCAGATATTGGAGGCACAGATGCGTCTAGGCTCGCTTGTTGTCACGCTTTTCGGCGTCGCGATTGCAGGAGCGTCGGTTTTCCTCGCAAAAGAATATGTCCTGGATACGCGCGGCGCGGCAAACGCGTCCGCTGACGGGCAAATGGTCGAGGTCATCGTGGTGCGGTCGGACATCGAGTTCGGTCAGGCCATCGAGCCGCATCTGCTGTCGTCGCAGACCTGGCCGAGGGAATCCCTGCCCAAGGGCGCGTTCACGGATCTTGCCGACCTGCTGCCCCCGGTTGGGATAGAGCCGCGCCGGGCCAAGGCCAGACTCTATCAGGGCGAGATCGTGCTCGGGGCCAAGCTTTCGGCATTTGGAGAGAAGGTGACGATCGTCCAGAAACTCGGCGAGAACACCCGCGCGATGGCGATCAAGGTCGATGCGGTGACAGCTGTCGGCGGCTTCGTCACGCCCGGCGATTATGTCGATATCCTGATGACGCAGGGCAACAACGACAATCTGCGCTCTGTCACGATCCTTCAGAATATCAGGGTCATCGGTGTCGACCAACAATCCGAGGAAACGACGGATCAGCCTGAGGTCGCGCGGACGATGACCGTCGAAGTGACCCCCGATCAGGGACAACGTCTGGCGCTTGCCCAGAAAGCGGGCACCCTGAGCCTGACGCTGCGGACGCTCGATGGCGTCGTCGATCAGCCGCTCGACATGGTGCAACTGCGCGACCTGCTTCAAGAGAAATCGCCTGTCCTCGAAGCCGAGAAGAAGCCGACTATCCTCGTACGTCGCGGAACGGATTTGGAAGTCGTCGAGGTGAACTGACGGTCGGACGTCCGTCAGCGCCTGTTCGCAATCAAGAGCTGGAACTGCAAAATGCCGCGCATCAAATTCGCTAGAAAGTTCAGGAAATCAGAGGACGGAACGGTTGCGGTTCTTTGGGGCATGGCGCTCGTGGTCTTTCTCGCACTGTCTGCTTTTACATACGACATCGGTCGCCTCGGGATCACCCAATCAGAGCTGCAGTCCTTCGCGGACAGCGTCGCACTTGCCTCCGCCGGAGAGCTGGACGGCCGACCGGACGCCATCACCCGCGCCACGGGTGCTGCCGCCGCGCTGATCCAGGACCGCCAGTCGTTCGGGGCCGGCAGCCACACGCTGTCGGGCACAGCGGATTACACCCTTACCTTTCATTCGGCATTGCCGGCTTCGGACCTGACGCCGATGGGTGCTGACATCACGACCGACCCCAGCGACGCATTCTTTGCGCAGGTGGTCGCGGCGCCAAGGTCAGTCAGCCTGGGCCTTACCGGGGCGGTCTCGGTCCTTCTGGGAAACGGCTCCGGCGGCGTCGCGCCCCTTGTTGGTGCCGAAGCGGTCGCAGGGTTTACGCAGGAGGCCTGCGATATTACGCCTCTGATGTTCTGCCTGCCCAACGCGTCCTATACGGCGGATGCGAATATCGGCACAATGATTAGGCTGCGCAGCGGCGGACAGGGTGCGGCCTGGGGCCCTGGAGATTTCGGCTTTCTCGATCCGTCCGAGGCGGATCTGGGCTCGACGTGTGCGGGCCTGAACGGTGTTCAGTTGATCGCCTGCCTGGTCGGCGCCGAAGACAATGTCACGCAATGCTACCAGTCGCGCGGAGTCGATACAGAGCCCGGCCAGAAGGTCGGCATCGAGGACGCGATCTTCAATATCCGTTTCGATATCTATCGGGGGATTATGAACGGCAAGCGCAACAACGCGGCATATGCGCCGGCGCCCAATGTCATTTCCGGCGTAGTACCGAGGGGCGGAGGCGCCTGCATGGGACCGAACCCCGACCCGTCGCCAGACACGATCGGCATGCCGCGTGACGGCTGCTTTGCCGCCGGGACCTGCACAAGATACGGCAACGGCAACTGGAACTACGGCTCTTACATCGACAGGAACTACGGCAACAACAACGGCGTTTTCGATGCCGGCGAAGATTCCGCGCTGACTGCCTATGCCGGGCTTACCGACCCGAAATATGCAGGTACAAGATATGAAACCTACCTGCGCGAGATCATGCACGGGGACAACCCGACGGCGGGCGGTAACATCTTGACCGGGCGCGCCGAAACCGGACGGCCAAGATGCTCTTCCAACATGTCGATCAGGCCGGAACGCCGTGTCGTGATCGCCGCCGGTATCGACTGCACGGCCAACCCTGTCGCGGGCAGGACCACCGATGTCCCGGTAGAGGAATTCTTCGAGATGTTCCTGACGGAACCGGTCGGCTCTGACGCGGGATCGCCGCCGACACTGGACCTTTGGGTCGAGATCATCGGATCGGCCGGCACCAGCGGCTACTCTGCAGCGGGCGCGGGCGGGATCTTTCGCGACGTTGTTCAACTTTACCGGTGATGACAGTGGGCGGTAACCTTTTCAAAGCGATAGCGCGGCGGCGGAACCGGTTCGCCAGCAACCAGAGTGGCGCGGCGCTGGTGGAGTTCGCGCTGGTCTTTCCGATGATGCTGCTCTTCTTTGCCTTTCTGATGGAGAGCGGGCGGATGCTCTGGACCTATCAGACCGCGGTCGCGGGTGTGCGCGATGCCGGACGTTACCTGGCCCGGATCGCGCCGGTCGATATCTGCCTGACCGGCGGGTCGCTGAGCGGCTATTCGGCAAGTCTGCAGACCATCGTCGAGAATAGCCTGGGCGGCGGCAACCTGTTCCCTTCGAGCGTCACCATCAACTCGGTCACGCCTTCGATCGCCTGCCATGCGGGCGCCTATCGCACCGACCCGGCGCCCGTAGCGACGGTCTCGGCAAGTATGACCGTGACCTTTCCCCTGGCCAGCGTGTTCACTCTGTTCACCGGGGCTCCGACGACCTTCACGACCAGCATCTCGGATCAGGCGCGGGTGTTCGGACAATGACGGCGTGGCGTGAAACCTGGCGCCGAGCGCGGCGATGGTCCGAGGACGAGCGGGGCGGCGTTCTTGTCGAATTCGCCATCGTGGTTTCGTTGTTCCTGTTCATGATGTTCTCGATCATCGATTTTGGCCGTCTCGCCTTCTCTCATGTCACAGCTGAGAAGGCCGTGCAGATCGCGGTGCGCAGGGCCATTGTCCGCCCGCCGGCCTGTGCGGGTGTGCCAGAACGTTATTCCCGGGGCGTCGTCCCTGGCGGAACCCCGACACCGCGCTTCGGCACCTCTTGCCGGACGGCCTCTTATGTTTGCGCGCCCGTGGCGACGATAAGCTGCGCCGGAAATGCGGCAAATCCAACCGCGCAGGAGATCTGGACCCAAATCGCGCCGCTTCTGCCGTCGAATGCGGTCATTGGCAATCTGCAGTTCACCTACAGTTTCGACTCGAACCTTGGCTATCTGGGCGGACCATATGTGCCGATGGTGACCGTCACGGCGAACCTGCCGCAGTTTCAGTTTGCATCGCCGCTGGGGGGGCTTGCCACGGCCGCGGGCGCTACCGGTGCCGGAACTCTCGGAACTCCCATCACCTATCCGGTCTTCAGCGTTTCCTATCCGGCCGAAGACCTTGCCGCAGGGGAAGCCGGATGACCCTTACAGGAGAGAAGCCTTGACCCCAGATACCGGGAATATCCTCGTTCTGACAAAGAACTCGACCCTGTCCGAGAACATAAGGGCGGCGCTGTCAATGTCGGAACAAACGACGATTAGCTCCGAAGCCTCCACCGTGTCCGGAATGAACGGCCGGGCAGCGGATCTCGCCTTTGGGCATGATCTGATCGTCTTCGAAGCGGACCCCGACGATGAAACGGAACTCAATGCGATCACCGAGTTGTCCGGCAAGAGGCGGGACGGAGCGATCTTCATTGCGCTGACAAATGGCGACGTGTCGCTTGCCAAGTCCCGACGCCTGCGGTCGGCCGGCGTCGATGACGTCCTGCCGACGTCGATTTCGAGCGAGGAACTGGGAGCCGTCCTGCAGTCGAGCCTGAAGACGGCGCGTCAGAAACAGACAAAAGCCGCCGATGGCGCCTCGAAGGATGGCGCGATTATCGCGATTGCAAAGGCCCGTGGCGGCGTGGGGTCGACGACCGTGGCCGTCAACCTCGCCCGTGCCCTGGTCAGCCAGAAGATCTCGTTCCGGCGCGAGCGGACGTACCGCGTCGCGCTCGTCGATCTAGATCTGCAGTTCGGCAATGCCAATGTCTTCATGGATATCGAGGACAATGGCGGATTCCTGAAGCTGATCGAGTCGAACGAATTGCCGGATGCGCAATATGTGCATGCCATCATGCAGCGACACCGCTCTGGCGTGGATGTGCTGACGGCGCCTTTGCCGATCGCGCCGCTGAATGCCCTGCGGGCCGACATTGCGGGTGCCCTTCTCGACGTCTTGCGGGCCGAGTACGACTATGTCGTGATCGATCTGCCAAGGGCGATGGTCGACTGGCTGGAACCGGTCCTGACACGGGCGTCGCGGCTGGCGATCGTAACCGATACCTCCGTCCCCTGCATCCGCCAGTCCAAGCGGCTGCTGGACTTCTACCGAGAGGCCAATGTCGGCCTGCCGGTCGACCTGGTCGTCAACCGCGAAAAGAAGCCGGTCATGCGATCGCAGCATCTCCGCGAGGCCGAGGCCGCTCTGGAAGCCCGCTTCGCCTACTGGATCCCCGACAATCCGCGAATTGCCCGCAAGGCAGCGGATCTGGGCAAGCCGATTGGCGATCTCTTTCCAAGGTCCGACATCGGCAAGGCGATCAGAACCATGGCCTCTTCCACAATCGCGGCCCTGCCAGCCGCGACGGCAACAACATGACAGGGAATCCGCGCGATGTTTAAAGATTTCAGAGCCAAGTTGGGCGACAGGGAGCCCAATGTCATAAAGCTGGAGCGCCCCGCGCAGCCGGCAGCGCCAAAGCCGATGCAGGTGATCGATCAGGATCTCAAATCTTATCTCGATCTCAAGAGCCGCATGCACGAAGCGCTGCTGGACCGGTTAAACCTGGCGGTCATCGACAAGGTCGAAAAGAGCGATCTCAAGCGCCAGATCGCGCAACTGGTCACGCAACTGCTCGATGCCGAAGGCACGCCGATGCGGTCCGAACCGTTCGGCAAACTGGTCGACGAACTGATCTTCGAAGTGATGGGGCTGGGGCCGCTCGAGCCTCTGCTGGCCGACCCGACAGTCAACGACATCCTCGTCAATTCGCACGAGCATGTCTATGTGGAACGGTTCGGCCTGCTGGAAAGCACAACCGTCAGGTTCCGGGACGAGCGTCACCTGCTACGGATCATCGACAAGATCGTCAGCAACATCGGCCGCCGCATCGACGAGTCGCAACCTTGGGTGGATGCACGCCTGCCCGATGGCAGCAGGGTCAATGCTATCATCCGGCCCTGCTCGGTCGACGGCCCGGCCCTGTCGATCCGCAAATTCTCCAACAACAAGCTGACGCTGGACACGATGATTGAGCAGGGCAGCCTGACGCCGAAATCGGCGAAAGTGCTGCAAACCATGGTCGAAGCGCGGCTGAACGTGGTGATCTCGGGCGGAACCGGCTCGGGCAAGACCACGATGCTGAACGCCATGTCGTCCTTCATCGACCCCGCGCAAAGGATCGTGACGATCGAAGATGCCGCCGAACTCCAGCTGCAGCAATCCCATGTCGTCCGGCTGGAAACCCGCCCCGCCAGCGCCGAAGGAACCGGGGCCGTGAACCAGCGCGATCTGGTGCGGAACGCACTACGCATGCGCCCGGACCGGATCATCGTGGGCGAGGTGCGCGGCGTGGAATGCTTTGACATGTTGCAGGCGATGAACACAGGGCATGACGGCTCGATGACCACGATCCACGCGAATTCGGCACGCGACGCCCTTGGCCGGATCGAACAGATGGTCACGATGCTCGGCGGAGACATCCCGATCCACACGATCCGCTCGCAGGTCGCGGCCGGGATCCATGCCGTCGTTCAGCTGAACCGGATGAGCGACGGCCGCCGCCGCGTCACCAGCATCTCGGAAGTGACCGGGATCGAAAACGACACCATCACAATGCAGGACCTTTTTGTCTTCAAGCGCCGGGGCAAGTCCGAATCCGGCGAGATCCTCGGCGATTTCGTGATGACCGGCATACGTCCGAAATGCGCCGAGCTGCTTTCGAATGCCGGGCTGGATCTGACGCCCGGCTTCTTCCAGCGCGATGAGGTGAACACATGAACCTGCAATCAACCGAGGTCCTGTTGATCATCTACGTACTGGTATTTGTCGGTATCCTTCTGGCCTTCGACGGCGCGCGCCAGTTCCTGTCGCGATCCGAGAATCCCGCGGAGGCGCGCAACCGGCGGATCCGGATGATGAAGGATGGCGCGACGTCGGACGAGGTTCTGGCCCAGCTCTTCTATTCCAAGAGGTCAAGGCGCGGCCTCGATCTGTTGCCAGATGTCGGCAAGTCGCTGCGGCAGGCCGGGCTGGCGCTGTCGCCACCCCTGTTCTACATCCTGTCGGTCCTTCTTGGCGGGTTCGTCTTTGTCGCGGCGCAGGTCTACCTGCCCACGTTCTTCGCGCTGCCCGCGGCACTGGCCGCCGCGGTGGGCGTGCCACTCGTCATACTACAGGCCTTCCGGCAAAAGCGCATGGCGCAGCTGGTCTCGCAATTGCCCGACGCTCTCGATCTGATGGCGCGCGGCCTCAAGGTCGGGCATCCCCTGAACGTCACCGTTGCCAGCGTTGCGACAGACATGCAGGACCCGATCGGCACCGAGTTCGGACTGATCCAGGATCAAGTCAGCTACGGCGACGACATCGTCACCGCATTCCGGGATTTCGCGGACCGGGTCGATCTGGAAGATGCCCGCTATCTGGCGGTGAGTGTCGGCATTCAACACGGGACCGGCGGCAACCTCGGCCGGGTTCTGACCGTGCTTGCCAAGGTGATCCGCGACCGCGCCACGATGCGTAAGAAGATCAGGGCCATTTCCTCCGAAGGCCGGCTGAGCGCGCTGATCCTGTCGATCTTGCCCTTCGGCATCTTCGGATCGATCCATCTTTCGACGCCCGAATTCTACGGCGATGTCCAATCCGATCCGCTTTTCATGCCTTTCGCCGTCACGATCATCTCCCTTGTCGTGCTTCAGGCCCTGATCCTGCGCAAGCTGGTAACCTTCAAATTCTAGGAACAAGACCATGCTGACGAACTTGATTGAGCAGATAGAAGCCACCCGACTAAGCCCGGAATTGCTGGTCCTGGCCGGGCTTGGCTGCGGCATGCTCGCCATCGTCTTCGGCCTTGTGGGTGCATTCTCCGGCGCTAGTCCGGCCGGGCGGCGGATGGTCGTGTCGACCGATACCAGGTCACGCCGGTCCGACTTCGATCTCATTCGCAGTGGCAATGAAAGCCCGAGCGGCATACTCAAGGCCTTTGTCCCGACATCGCAGCAGGAGCGCACGAAGATCGCCCGGAAGCTGCGGCAGGCCGGCATTCACAGACCGACGGCGGTGCGCAACTACTACCTTGTGCGCTCGTTTCTGGGGCTGGTCCTGCCTGCCATCTTCATCGGCATCCTGCTATTGCCTGACGAGCTTGCCTACCTGACCGGCATTGCCGAATGGCGGAGCGGGTTGACCTGGAGCACGATGGTGCAGGTGCTCGGAGGCCTGATCGGTCTCGGATTCTACGGCCCCTCTTACTGGCTCAAATCGCGGATCGCGACGCGGCGGAACACGATCCGGCTGAGCATGCCCAACGCGCTTGACTTGCTGCAAGTCAGCGTTGAGGCCGGTCTGGGCTTTGATGCCTCGATCGCGCGCGTCGCCCACGAGCTTGCAGAGGTCTGCCCGGAAATGTCCGAGGAGTTCATGATCCTGCAACTCGAGATCCAGGCCGGGAAGGATCGTGACCGGGCCTATTTCGACATTGCGCAACGGGTCGGGCTTGAAGAGATGACGTCCTTCGTGAATGTGATCCTGCAATCGGCGCAGTTCGGGACCAGCGTTTCTCAGGCCCTGAAAACCTATGCCGAGGACATGCGGCTGAGCCGAGAGATCAGGGCTCAGGAAAAGGCCAACCGGCTGCCGGTCCAGATGTCAGCCGTCCTGGCAGCCCTGATGATGCCGACGCTTCTGATGATCACGCTTGGCCCGGTGCTAATCCGGTGGATAAGCTCGATGACGCCTGGATGATCTCAAGTAGTGCCCAGACAATAGAGTACCCCGTTTCGTGGACGGCAATTGGCTTAGAGATTTCAGCCCTTCAGCGGCGTTGCTTGCTTAGGGCTTGTTGACGTTCACCTTAGGTGGATGACGGTAGCAGCCAGGTAGATGAAGGCAGCGAAAGCTCCCATCTGCGCGAAAGCCGCGAAACCAAAAGCTGAAACCCGGTAACGCTGAATCAGACGGACTGGCCTGCGGCCAGCGCGCCTTGGCAAGCGTCAGCTACATGGAGGGCATGCGCACCAAGGCGCCGCTGACACCAAACCAAACTGTCCACTCTCAAACCGGGAATCTGACCCATCTTGGGCCGGGATTGACACAGCATTCACATCCCGTTCCACTTCGTGAAGCGTGGCGGGCGCAAGGAGATGTAATTACCGGAAGGCGCCGCGCAGGAGCCCAGGAGCGACAGCGCGCTGGTCAAGGCGCTGGCCCGCGCCTTTCGCTGGAAGCGGATGCTGGAGGAAGGCCAGTTCGCCACCATAGCCGAACTGGCCGAACACGAGGGGATCGCGCCGTCCTGCATGACCCGCGTCCTGCGCCTGACCTTGCTCGCGCCGGATATTGTCGAGGCGATCCCGGACGGCAGACAGGGCCCGGAGGTGACGCTGGCGCGGGTGCTGGAGCCGTTTCCGGTGGAGTGGGATCGGCAGAGCGTCCGGTTTCACTAGAGGCGCGAAGGTCGCAATTCGCCACAAGCCGCCGATTCCTTGCTCCTACCGAAGATGTGGTCGTGCGTGTAATGTAGCGTCAGGCAACAATATTCTGGAGCCGAGTCATGAAACAACGCTTCAAGCTCGTCGATGTCAGATTGCCGAATTTTGGAGTTCCGGACCAATTTCCAATGCTCCAGACGGGAATTTACCAGAATCGCCTCGCTCAGCTCAGGCGCCGGTCAACTGATGCGGGGTTTCAGGCGATGATTGTCTATGCAGATCGCGAGCATTTCGCCAACCTGTCCTACCTCTGCGGCTTCGATCCGCGTTTTGAGGAGGCACTACTTGTTATTAACACCTCCGCGGATCCGGTGCTGATCACCGGACCGGAGAATCAGAGCTATTCTCAGATCTCTCCACTGGATATGGACGTGGAGCTTTTTCCAACCTTTGGTCTTCTAGGTCAGGAGCGGGGCAAGTCATCTAGCCTCGAGGACCTGCTATCCGACGCGGGGCTGGTTCGGGGAATGTCGACCGGGGTAATCGGCTGGAAGTATTTCACTGCGTCGGAAGCAGTGGCCCCGGATCGGTGCCTGGAAATACCATCATATGTAGCCGAAGCTATCCGGCGGGTGGTTGGTGCGGAAAGCGTTGTCAATGCAACTGCTTTGCTGATGCACCCGTCCCTTGGGCTGCGGTCCTGGAATGAAGTTGCCCAGATTGCCCAGTTCGAATACGCCGCAACCCACGTTTCCGAGGCCGTCAAACGCGTACTCGCCGCGCTCCGGCCAGGAATTTCTGAACGCGCTCTCGCGGATCACCTTCACCTCGGGCGCCTGCCACTCAGCTGTCATCCCATGATTAGCAGCGGCTCAAGGACCCGACTGGGGCTCGCCAGCCCGTCCGACAAGATCGTCGAGCGAGGCGAGCCCTTCCAGATAGCGATAGGCGCTTGGGGTGGACTGACATGCCGCGCCGGCTGGGTGGCCGAAAGTGCCGACGACTTGCCACAGGAGGTCCAGGACTACGTTGAACGCCTTGCAGGTCCCTATTTTGCCTGTGCTGCGGCTTGGTATGAAACCATCGGGATCGGTGTAGCGGGCGGAACACTCGACGCGTTGGCGAAGTCGCATTTGGGCGACCGGTTCTTTGGTGTCAGTCTGAATCCGGGTCATCTCATCCACCTGGATGAATGGATGAACACGCCAATCTACCCGGGCAGTACCGAGATGTTTCACTCGGGCCATGCCGTTCAGCTCGATATCATCCCGGCGACGGGTACGCCCTATGGCACCGTCAACATCGAAGATGGAATCGCCCTTCTTGATGAGCATGGGCGATCCGAGTTTCAAACGCGCTTTCCGGATGCATGGTCGCGCATCGTGGCTCGGCGGGAATTCATGTCTGAAGGCCTCAACATCAAGCTGAAGCCGGAGGTTCTGCCATTGTCGAACCTGGCTGGCTACCTCGCTCCATTCATGTTGGCGCAGTCGCAGGTCTTTGTTCACGAGCGCTAGTGGCCGGCGCAATGAACCTCCATGTACTGCGACCAGCCATCGAAAGAGCTCTCTGTTGTTTTTTGACGCGCTCGGGCGGAATCGCGATACGCAGAGCCGCCAGAGGCAGTGGATCCCGGCCCAATCGGATGAGGTGGGTGGCTCCTGCTCCACCGGCATCGAATGTGCCAAAGTGCAGTTGTCAATGACTGCTAGGAAAGGAGCCACCCAATGTCAGTAAAGACTGTAGGCTTGGATTTAGCCAAGGATGTTTTTCAGGTTCACGGTATTTCGGAGAACGGCCGGGTTATCTTCAACAAGGCTATCAAGCGCGCGAAGTTGCTGGCCTTCTTTGAGTCACTTCCGCCTTGCACGGTGGGCATGGAAGCCTGCGGGTCGTCCCATC
>JBFKFZ010000065.1:0-15898 GCA_041633555.1 Paracoccaceae bacterium
GGGCTACACCGGCCGCGTGCTGCGCGACATCGAACGGCAACTGGGCAGAGTACCGGACGGGGCGCTGAAGACACGTCTGGTGGAGATGATCGTGTTGGTGAACCGGCTGCTGGCGCAGAAACCGAAGGACAGGCAAAAGCTCTACAGTCTGCATGAACCGGCGGTGGACTGCATATCGAAAGGAAAGGCGCACAAGCGCTACGAGTTCGGCACCAAGGTCAGCGTCGCCACGACCAACCGGGGCGGCTTTGTGATCGGAATGCGGGCGCTGCCGGGCAATCCCTATGATGGTCACACGCTGGGCGAGGCGCTGGAACAGGTCGAGATCCTGACCGACCAAAAGCCGGAGTTCGCGTTCGTCGACCGCGGATACCGTGGCCATGGCGTCGCGAATGTGAAGGTCTTCATCAGTGGCGCAAAGCGCGGTGTCACCAGGACGATTGCCAGGCTTCTACGTCGCCGTAGCGCCATTGAGCCGATGATCGGGCATATGAAAAACGACGGCCGGCTGACGCGATGTCCGCTCAAAGGGCCTGTCGGAGACGCGCTCTTCGCCGTCCTCTGCGGCTGTGGTCACAACATCCGCATGATCCTCAGGCACCTGAGAGCTGCTTTTCATCAGCTGATCTGGCTGATCACCAGGCTCTGTCAGGTCATCACTGTCGCAATGGCACCTAACAAGCCCATCCACATCGTCCGCATGCCAGCCTGAAACCCTTGTTCAGGCCGGACTAAGAAATGGGCAAATCTTTACGACCGACACGCACGAATTGGCTGTGCGATAATTCTCTCTGACGCGGAGTCGCAGTTTGCTGATACGCTGTCGGTTCCGCGTGACGCCACGGCATCATTTCGTCGGCCAGCCTGAACTTGTGCTCGGCGATGCGGCCGAGGACATCGGTGAGCCATGCTTGCGGATCGACGCCGTGAAGTTTGGCCGTTTCGATCAATGTGTAGGCGGTGGCTGCTGATCAGCCGCCACGCTCCGACCCGGCAAAAAGCCAGTGCTTGCGGCCCATGGAGATGGCGCACATACCCCTTTCGGCGGTGTTGCTGTCGATCTCCAGAAAGCCGTGATCGAGATAAAGGTATCATTGGCATTGAGTTCTTGGCAGCGAGCGTTGGGCGCGCGATTTCCACTCCAAGCTTGGTGACATATTCTCTATGCTGCGCCGCCGAAAGAGCCTTGATACGTTTTGGTAAGATGGGCTCTGATCTGCCATTCCCAGTCCGATGTCACGCCAGCCGGTCCGGCCATCGCGACCGAGACGCGCGGGACTGTCGCGGGCTTCGCCAAACGAAAACGGGGCCCGAGGGCCCCGCTCTGTTCCGATGGAGGACTTGGATCAATCCTCGTCGCCCTGCTCGGTTGCCTCGACCTCGTCGGCGGCGACCTCTTCGGTCTCGTCCTCGTCATCGTCCGCAGAACGCAGGCTTGACGGTGCTGCGATGTTGGCAATGACAAAGTTCCGCTTGACGGTCTTGATGGCGCCTTCCGGCAGCGTGATGTCGTCGACATGGACCACATCGCCGATATCGAGGCCGGTCAGGTCGACGGTCAGGTGATCCGGGATGTCGGCCGCGGTGACTTCCAGCTCGACCTCGGGGCGCACTACGACCAGCGTGCCGCCTCGCTTGAGACCAACGGCCTTTTCGTGATTCTCGAAGTTCACATGGATGAACAGCGAGATCCGGCTCGTCCGGCGCAGGCGCATCAGGTCGAGATGCGTCGGCAGGTCCTTTACAACGTCGCGCTGGACGCTGCGGCAGATCACGCGTACGTCGTCATGGCCGTCGACCTTCAGGTTGAACAGCGTCGACAGGAAACGGCCTGCCTTCAGACGGGTCAGAAGCGTGTTGTAATTTACGTTGATGGGAAGCGGGTCAACGCCTCCGCCATATACGATGCCAGGTACGTCGCCGGAACGGCGAGCTTGACGGGCGGCCCCCTTGCCTGTCCCCGTCCGTACCGTGGCGACGAGATCCGGGATCTCTCCAGCCATGGTCAGTCTCCAATGTTAGGGCGGATATCCTCCAAGGGTGCATACCCGCGTGAAGCCGCGCGTATAGGCGAGATAAAGCGGTTTGAAAAGCCCGAATCCGCATGTCATGCGCTTGCGGCCCGTCCGACGCCGAGCTAACGCTCTCGGGGAAGCAAACGGGGCGGTTCCTGATGTCAATCCAGAGAGCGATGCGCATATCACGGGCCCCGATTGCCGCGCTCGCCGCGGTTGGCGTTATCTGGGGCGGACTGGCCGGTTTCATGCCCGATATCAAGGCCGCCGTGGGCGCCAGCGACGCCGGTCTGGGCACAGCGTTGGTCTTTTCCGCCGTTGGCTCGATCACCTCGATGTATCTCGCGCCAAGGATCGGCGACGCGCTTGGCCGCACCGCCCTGCCGCTTCTCGGCGCCGTGCTCTGCCTGGCTTTCCTTTACCCGCTGGCGGCGGGGAGCATCCCGGCGCTCAGCCTGGCCATGTTCGGTGTCGGTGCAAGCGTTGCGATGCTCGATATCACCGCAAATGTGCGGATCAGCGGGCTGGAGAACCGCCACGGGCTGCACCTGATGAACGTCAATCATGCGATGTTCTCGGTGGCCTTCGGGCTGACCGCGCTGGCCGCGGCGCTGGCCCGCAAGGCCGGATTCGCGCCGCAGCACATCTTTCCCCTATTCGCGCTTTTCTGCCTGACTCTCGTTATTCCGATGTGGGAGGGGCGGGGACGGCTGGCCCCTGCTGAACCGGATGACAACGACACCCGCAGCAGCGCCACGCCCTGGTTCGCGATCCTTCTGACCGCGCTGATCCTCTTCGCCGGATTCGTCGGCGAGAATGCGACCGAGGCCTGGTCGGCGCTGCATATCGAGCGCACGCTGGGCGGCGCCCCGGGTGAGGGCAGTTTTGGCCCCTTCACGTTGGGCTTGACAATGGCCTTCGGGCGTTTTTCGGGTCAGTTCGTCGCCGACCGTCTGGGCGAGCCGCGGCTGATCTTCTGGTCCGCGCTGCTCGGTATGGTCGGCGCGCTGATCATCGCGGTGGCACCCACGCAGGCGGTTGTACTGACGGGCGTCGGCATCCTCGGCCTCGGCATGGCGGTGATCGTGCCGTCGGTGAACTCGATCCTCGGCAAGCTGGTGCGCGAGGAACAGCGCAGTCATGCCCTGTCTCGCGCCTGGATGGCCGGGATGCTGGGCTTCTTCCTTGGTCCGGCAATGATGGGAGGGCTTGCCGAGATGTTTGGACTGCGCGTGTCTTTCGCGGCCGTCGCCCTAGTTGTCGCCACGATCATCCCCGCGGTCATGGCCCTGGCGCGGAAGGGGTAAGGCATCCCCCGTGCCGAGAGGTGCAGCGGTCGCAACCCAATGCCGGTCAGGATTTCGGAGCGGTGATGACTGCGTAATCCCCGGGCTCGCGATGCTTTGCGAATGCGAAGATGTTCTCCTTGATCTCGGCGCAGCGGTCGAGATCGATCGTGGCTGTGATCAGTTCGTCCTCGACCGTTGTCGCCCGGGTGACGACCTCGCCCAACGGAGAGATTATCACACTGCCGCCAATCAGATCGCAGCCCTCCTCGCGCCCGGCCTTGGCAACCGCGACGGCCCACATTCCATTCTGATAGCAGCCGGCTTGAACCGAGAGTTCATTGTGGAAATACTGCAGATGATCATGCGACGGTGCAGGCGGGTAGTGGAACGGCGTGTTGTAACCCAGGACGACCAGTTCGGCTCCATTGAGGCCCAGCACGCGCCAGGTTTCCGGCCAGCGGCGGTCGTTGCAGATACACATGCCGACCTTGCCATCAAAGCTGTCGAACACGCCGAACCCGGTATCGCCCTTTTGAAAGTACTTCTTCTCGAGGTGCTGGAACGGCCGCCAAGCCTCGTGCTCGCGGTGGCCCGGAAGGTGGATCTTGCGGTACTTGCCGACGATGGAGCCGGTTTCGTCCACGAGGATTGCGGTGTTGAAATATTGTCCGTCCGCTGTCAACTCGGCATAGCCAAGGTGGAAACCGATGCCGAGTTCGGCGGCCTTCTCGAACAAGGGGCGCGTTTCGGCAGAGGGCATTTCGCGTTCGAACCAGGCGTCGATCTCGGCGCGGTCCTCCAGCCACCAGCGCGGGAAGAAGGTTGTCAGCGCCAGCTCGGGGAATACGACCAGTCGTGCACCGCGTGCATGGGCCTGCTCCATCAAACTGATCATCCGCGCCACTGCAGAGCTGCGGCTTTCGCTGCGCGCGATAGGACCAAGCTGGGCGCCCGCCACGATGAATTTCCGGCTCATTTGCTTACTCCTGCAAGGTCGAGCGCCACGTCCAGAAGAATCTGGGCACCTGCGGCAAGTTCGGCGTCTTCGGTATGCTCGTTGATGTTGTGGCTCAGCCCGCCCGCCGACGGCACGAAGACCATTGCCGTCGGACAGTTCGGCGCGAACATCTGCGCATCGTGACCCGCGCCGGACGGCATGCGGCGCACGCTCATCTGCCGGGCACGCGCTGCATTTTCGACGCGCGAGACGATGCTCTCGTCGAAATCGACCGGTGCAAATCGGGCCAGCTTGCGCGATGAAATCTGGCAGCCTTCGGCCTCGGCGGTATCCCTGGCGAATTGGGCCAGACGGTTTTCCGCCTCGACCAGCCGATCTTCGGACGTGTTGCGTAAGTCGACCGTCAGCCGCGCCCGCAGCGGCACGACATTAACGAGCCCCGGCGATACTTCAAGCACGCCCACCGTCGCGACCTGTGGCGGGCCGAAATCGGTCGCTATCTGGCGCGCCTCGGCGGCAATTTGGACCGCGACCACACCGGCATCGTGCCGCAGCGCCATCGGCGTCGTGCCGGCATGGTTGGACTGGCCGTCAATGGTGAACTCGGTCCAGGAAATGCCCTGGACACCGGTCACCGCACCGATGTGGACACCCTCGTGCTCCAGCACGGGCCCCTGCTCGACGTGAAGCTCGAGATAGGCGGCAGGTGTCAGGCTGCGGGGCGGGATGTTACCGGCATAGCCGATCCGCACCAGTTCCTCGCCCAGCACGCCATCCCCATTGGTGGCGACCGTGGCCAGCATCTCGCCAAGATCCAGTGCCCCCTGATGCACGCCCGATCCCATCATGTCGGGCGCGAATCGCGCGCCCTCCTCGTTGGTGAAGGCCGCAACGGCAATCGGTTTGACCGTGGCGATCTCGGCATCATTCAACGCGGCGACCACTTCCAGCCCGGCCATCACCCCGGCGACACCGTCGAAGAGGCCGCCCGTGGCCACCGAATCGATGTGCGACCCCAACATCACCGGCGCGCCATCCTCGGTGCCGGGGCGGATGCCCCAGATATTGCCGACGACGTCTATATGAACGCTCATTTCCAGCTCTTCGAGCCAGGCTACGAACTGGTCACGGCCCAGCTTGTCTTCGTCGGTCATTGCCAGCCGGCACACGCCACCGCCGGGAAGCGCGCCGATCTGTCCCATGGTCCTTATGCGGTCCATCAACCGGGCGGTGTTGATGCTGACAGCGCTCATGCCTGGCCCTTCCGAACAGCTTTGGCCGTTGCCCCGACGAGGCGCTTGAACAGTTCCGGATCGGTGTCGCCCTCGGTGCCGAACACCAGGATCCGTGAGTCCTTGTCCAGCCCCAGCTCTGCCCGCGCCGTGTCGTCGCCCATCGCCGCGATCAGACCGGCGATGCCGGCGACGGCCGATTCCCCTGCCGCGATCGGCGTGTCGCCGGATGCCGGGCGGGCCAGCCGCCGCATTGCCGCAATCGCCGCGTCGTCACTGAGCGCCATCGCAGCATCGCCGTGATCCTTCAGGATCTCCCAGGCCAGCGCCGATACTTCGCCGCAAGCCAGCCCGGCCATCAGAGTGTCGAGGTCGCCTTCGACTGCGGTCGGCGCTCCGGCGCGGTAACTGTCGACCCAGCAGGCAGACCGGTCTGGATCGGCCAGAACGATCACCGGACGCTCGGCGCCCCAGCGCCGCTTGGCTTGGGCGGCAACGGCGGCGGCCATGCCACCAACCCCTGTCTGCAGGAAGATATGCGTCGGTTTCTCCACCAGTTCGTCCAGCGCCTCGGCCCCCATCAGCTCGTAGCCCTGCATGACGTCCTTGGGGATGTCCATGTAGCCTTCATACGAGGTGTCCGAGACCACGAACCAGCCTTCCCGGCTGGCGCTGGCCTGCGCCTCGCGCACGCTGTCATCATAGTTGCCTTCGCAGCGTCGGACCTCGGCGCCATAGGCTTCGATTGCAGACTTTCTGCCCTCCGACACGGTGGCATGGATGAAGATCACGCAAGCACAGCCGAAGGTCTGCGCGCCCCAGGCGACGGACCGGCCGTGATTTCCGTCGGTGGCGCAGCATACGGTTATGTCCTTCACCAGATCGGCGCGATTGCCCGAGGTGATATCGTCCATCGGCACTGCCTGTCCTAGCTTCTCTTCGAGCTGGCGCTGCAGCAGGCGCGCGACCGCATAGGCCCCGCCCAGCGCCTTGAAGCTGCCCAGCCCGAAACGGCCGCCCTCGTCCTTAAAATGGATCGCGGCAACGCCGGTTTCCGCGGCCAGACTGGGAAGCGGCACCAGGGGCGTGGGCGCATAGCCAGGCCAGGACGAAATCGTCGCACGCGCGGCGGCGAAGGCCTCGTCATTCAGGATGGCATTCTGCGCCTCTGTCCAGGGTGCCGACTTCTTGGCGGTAGCATTCTTCACCAAGGTGAAGGGCAGGGTTTTAGCGGCTCCGTGAGTGGTCATTTCAGCCTCGAATTCTTGAAAAACTTGCCGGATAATGTCCGGACATCGTAAGGGAATGGTCCGGGCGGGCGAAACCGCCCGGAGCCATGCGGCGATCAGAATGCCGCCTTCTCTTCTTCGATGGCGGCCAGCAGCGATTCAAGCATCGCGATACCATCCGCGCCATATTGCGCTTCGATGAGCGCACGAACGGCCGGTTGCGCCTTTTCAGCGAACTTGGCCTGCTCTTCGTTCGACACCACGTTGACTTCCATCTTCGCGGCTAGTGCTGGCAGGCCGCTTTCAGAGGCCTCGATCACTCGGCTCATTCCGCGGCCCGCCTCGGTCGCAACCTCAGATGCCCACTTGATCAGAGTCTGGTGCTCGGGGCTCAATCCGGCGAAGAACTCCTCGTTCACCGTCCAGATGTAGGGCGTGATCACGTGGTTGGTGATCGATAGGTACTTCTGCACTTCGTCGAACTTGGCGAAGGCGATCACCGGAACCGGGTTCATCTGGCCATCGGCCACGCCTGTCTGCAGCGCGGTATAGACCTCGGCCCAGGGCAGCGCCGTCGGCTGACCGCCGAGCGAGGAAATGATCGCCTCGTGGGTCGGCAGGGTCATGGTGCGGATTCGCAGCCCTTCCATGTCGGCCACCGACGTGATCGGGCGTTTGGAGTTGGAGAAGGCGAAGAACCCGCCCGAGTCCAGCAGGCCAAGCACCTTGAGCTCGGTCTTGGATTCCAGATCGGCGATGAACTTCTGGCCGAAGGAGCTGTCCTTGTGAATCACCCGGCTGGCGACACCGATGTTGGGAAAGGCGAAGGGGATATCGAAGACACCGACCAGGTCGTAGTGCTGCGCGATCCCGCCGGACGATGAGATCGTGCTTTCCACCAGGCCGGAGCGGACCTGATCGATGACCTCGTTGTCCTTGCCAAGCTGACCATTCGCGAACAGCTGAACTTCGATTGCGCCGCCCGAGTTAGCCTCGACCAGCGATTTGAAGACAGCCGCCATGGTGCCGGAATGGCTTTTCAACGGGTCATCGGGGTTCAGGTGCGCCAGACGGATCGTCACGTCGGCAGCAAATGCCTGCGCGGCGAGGCAGACGGCGACCCCGGTCATGGCTAGGGTTTTGAGCATGGGCATTGGTTAGTCCTTCCTGTGGTGGTTATGGTTAGCAGCAATCCGGCATCAGAGGCCGAGAAGGCGGGGAATGAAGAGCGTCAGATCGGACCAGTAGGCGACCGCGATCAGAATCGCGACTTCCGCCAGGATGAAAGGCCAGAGCTCGCGGGCGATTGCCTCAACCTTCTCGCCGGTAACAGAGGCCAGCACGAAGAGGCAGGCCCCGACCGGTGGTGTCATCAGCGAGATGTTGAGTGCCAGGATGATCATGATGCCGGCATGCACCGGGTCCATGCCGATGTTCAGCGTCAGCGGCGCCAGGACCGGGGCCAGAATGATCAGCGTGGCGTTGATGTCCATGACCAGACCAATCAGCAGAAGCAGCGCCAGGATCAGCCCGATCACGACCTGCGGGTTCTGCGAGATCGACAATATGGCTGCGGCAATGGCCTGCGGCACGCGGTTGAAGGTCATCCACCAGCCTAGGATCGAGGCACAGGCGATGATCAGGAAGATGACCCCGGTGATCCGTGTGGTTCTCACGCCGATCTCGTAGAGGTCGTTCCAGCTCAGCGCCCGGTAGATCACGCCGCCGACGAAGAGCGCATAGGCCACCGCAATTGCCGCCGCCTCGGTAGGAGTCGCTATGCCGCCCAGGATCGAGCCGAGGATGAAGATCGGCAGCAGCGCCGCCAGGAAGCCCTCGCGCAAGGCCGAAAGGACAAGGCGGAAGCTTGGTCGGCCCTCGCCCTTTGGCAGACCTTTGCGCCGGGCCGTCAGCGCGATCACGGTCATGCAGATGGCACAAATCAGCAGCCCCGGCAGAATTCCAGCAGCGAAGAGCCCGGCAATCGAGACACCCATGATCGAGCCGTATATGATGGCCAGCGTCGAGGGCGGTATCGTCGGCCCAATGATCGAACCGGCGGCCGTGACCGCGCAGGCATACGGCCGGGTATAACCGGCTTTCTGCATCGCCGGGACCAGCGTATTGCCGAAGGCTGCGGCATCTGCGGTGGCAGAGCCGGTGATGCCCGCGAACATGACCGAAGCAACCATGTTCGAATGGGCCATGCCGCCGCGCATCCAGCCAACCAGAGCATCGGCCAGCCGCACCAGCCCGATGGTGATACCCGACCGGTTCATGATTTCGCCCGCAAGGATGAAGAAGGGCATTGCCAGGAACGGAAACAGGTCCAGCCCGGCGAACATCCGGTCCGGCACCATGGTCATGAATTTCGGCCCCATATCGAGGATGCCGACCAGACCCGCCACCCCGATCGCCAGGCCGACCGGCATTCCGAAAGCCAGAAAGCCGAAGAATGCCAGAGGCACCAGATAGAATCCCATCATTCGATGCTCCCGTCGGCATTGGATTGGCCGGTCGAGCGGGGGGCCCGTTCGGCGAAGTAGTCGTGAAACCCGATAAGGGCCATCTGAATGCAGGCCACGAAGGCGGCGAGCGGTACGCCGGCAAAGGCATAGCCCTTAGGCATCGCGTAGATCATGGAAAGCCTTGAAAAGCCTTTCTCGGCAAAGGATAGTCCGTACCAGAACAGCGCGAAAAAGAAGAGAAACCCGATGATGTCGAACGAAACGGCCAACCATCGACGTGCCCGTGCCGGAAGGCGCGAAAAGACGAACTCGACCCCGATATGTTCGCGATGAGCAATGCCGGAGGATACTGCCAGCAAGGCCATCCAGATCATCAGGTAGCGTGCCAGTTCCTCGGTGAATGTCAGGTTCCATGGCAGCACATACCGGACCAGGATGCCCAGCCAGACATCCAGGACCAGCAGTACAAGCAAAAGGATGCAAAATCGCTCAACGAACCAGTTGATCCTGTGAATCCAGACTTTCGAATGATGTGCGATCTGATTCATGCGAGATTGGTCTCTTAGCCTGAAGACGCTTGACGATCAGAAGAAATACTTTTTTCATATTCATGTCAACAACGAAAAGTAATTTTCTCTATCTTGAGGAGGTAGGTGCGCATGCCCAAACCGGCAAAAGCCGAACAAAAGGAAACACTTGTTCAGCGCATTCACGCCAACATTTCAGGCATGCCGGACGGGGAAAAACGCGCGGCGACGCTCATTCTTGACCACCCCGGAGAGTTGGCGGTTTGGTCCGCGACGGAACTGGCGGAACTGGCGAACGTGTCCAATGCAACCGTCTCGCGCCTCTTCAGGCGCTTGAACTATGCAAACTTCGAGCAGGCTCGGCGCGAGGCGCGCGAACTGCGGTCAAGGGGGTCGCCACTTTATCTGGACAAGGGCAAGGGCTCTGCTTCGGCCGGCAGCGACGATCCGACGATACAGTTACACAACGAGATGCAGCGCATCCAGACCGCGCTCACTGCTTTGCCGGTTGAACTGAGGGACCAGATTGCCAACCGATTGGCATCGGCGGAGAAGATTCGCCTGTCCGGTTTTCGCAACAGCCATTTCCTCGCTGCTTATTTCGCGGCCTCCCTCGCGCAGTTCCGCCCAGGCGTCGCCCGGCTGGTGCCACAGGGTCAGACGATCTCCGAAGGTCTTTCCGAGCTTGGTGAGGGCGATGTGTTGTTCGTCGTCGGGTTCCGGCGGCGGCCGTCCGTTTTCACCAAGATGATCATCTCGGCCGTTTCCACGGGCGCCTGCGTGATTCTCCTGACAGATCCCAGCATCCGCACAATACCTGCCGGCGTCGCGCACACGATCATATGCCCCGTCGAATCGCAGCGATCGCTCGATTCCTATGGCGGCGCCCTGTTGATTCTCCGGACCCTTGCGCTGAAAACGGCAGCGGTACTGGACGCCAAAGGGCGGCGCTATCTCGAAAGACTTGAAACACTGCGGTCCTCGTTGGACGAATTGGAGTGAATTGGTGCCATCTTCCGGTGAAATGGGTAGAGCGCGGATCAAACGTGGCGCCGCATCCAGTCGCACCCGCGGATCAGGCCCAGGAAGTCTGCAGCCGTTTCAATGGCAATGGCGAAAGACTTAAATTCTAACGAATTGTTTGGGTATTGCTCTTCAACTCAGTCGTTTTCAGCTAGCCAGATTGGACCGACCAAATAGTCAGACCCAGTCGCCCTCAAACCCCCTTGGCACGAGCAGGATATCGCGTTCAACCTTGGTGATATCCGTTTCCCCGCAAAGCGCCATCGAGACATCCAGTTCTTTCCGGATCACCTCCAGCGCCCGGGTCACCCCTGCTTCGCCCATCGCTCCCAATCCGTAGACGAAGGACCGCCCGATATAGGTGCCCTTCGCGCCCATCGCGACCGCCTTCAGCACGTCCTGACCCGAGCGGATGCCGCTGTCGAGATGCACCTCGATCTTGTCACCTACCGCATCCATTACCGATGGGAGCGCCCGGATCGAGGAGAGGGCGCCATCCAACTGCCGCCCGCCATGGTTCGAGACGATGATCGCATCCGCCCCGACATTCAGGGCGCGCTTGGCGTCCTCGGCATCGATGATCCCCTTCAGAATCACCTTGCCGCCCCACATCTTCGCCAGTTCAGCGACCCGCGCCCAGTCGAGCGACGGATCAAATGCTTCCGCGGTCCAGGACGAGAGCGACGCGGGGTCCGACACGCCCTTCGCATGGCCGACGATATTGCCGAAAAACCGCCGCTTGGTTCCCAGCATTTCCAGCCCCCATGGCACCTTCGTCATCATGTTGGCGATCGATTTCACGGTCAGCTTCGGTGGCGCCGACAGGCCGTTCTTGAGGTCCTTGTGCCGCTGGCCCAGCACCTGCAGATCGACCGTGATGACGAGAGCGGAACAGCCTGCCGCCCGGGCCCGGTCCATCAGCCGCTTCATGAAATCGTCGTCCTTCAGCGTGTAGACCTGAAACCAGAATGGCTTGGTCGTCGCCTCGGCGACATCTTCGATCGAGCAAATCGACATCGTCGAGAGGGTGAACGGCACGCCGAATTTCGCGGCCGCCCGCGCCGCCTTGATCTCCCCGTCTGCCGATTGCATTCCCGTCAGCCCGACAGGGGCGAGTGCTACTGGCATCGAAACATCTTCGCCGATCATCTGGGTCTTCAGGCTGCGCCCGTCCATATCGACCGCAACGCGCTGGCGTAGAAGGATCTTATGGAAATCACTCGTATTGTCGCGAAAGGTCTGTTCGGTCCAGCTACCGCTCTCGCAATAGTCGTAAAACATCTTCGGCGTCCGGCGCCGGTAGATCCGTTTCAGATCCTCGATGTTGGTGATCACGGGCATGAGCGGTCCTTCGCGACTTGGTCTGAATTCAGTACCAACCGGCAGGTAGGCTGACAATCCGTCTTCACGCCCGATGCGCGCCCTCGGCCAGACCGCTTACGAACTCCAACACTTCGGACGGTGGCTTGCCTGCACCGATCATCCCGACAATCGCCGATCCCACGACCGCGCCGTCTGCGACGCTGGCAATGGCCTCTGATGTCTCGGGGGTCCGGATGCCGAATCCCACGACCACGGGCAGGTCGGTGCTTGCTTTGATCCGCGCCACCTCCGGCCCGACATCCGTCGATTGCGCCGCGGCCGCCCCGGTGATGCCGGTGATCGAGACGTAGTAGACGAACCCGGACGTGTTCTGCAGTACTTTCGGCAGCCGCTTGTCATCTGTCGTCGGCGTCGCCAGGCGGATGAAGTTCAGCCCGGCCGCCTGAGCCGGAATGCACAGCTCGGCGTCTTCTTCGGGCGGCAGATCGACCACGATCAGCCCGTCGATCCCGGCCGCCTTTGCAGCGCTCAGGAACCTACTCACACCGCGCGAATAGATCGGATTGTAGTAGCCCATCATCACGATCGGCGTCGTGGAGTCGCCCTTGCGGAATTCGGTGGCCATATCCAGCGTCTTCTGCAAGGTCTGCCCGGCTTCCAGCGCCCTCTGGCCGGCCAACTGGATCGTCCGGCCATCGGCCATCGGGTCGGTGAAGGGCATGCCAAGTTCGATGATGTCGACCCCGGCGCCCGGCAGGCCCTTCACGATCTCCAACGAGGTCGCGTAATCCGGATCGCCCGCCATCACATAGGCGACAAAGGCCTTCTTCCCTTCGGCCCGGAGGGCGGCGAACTTGTCGTCAATACGTGTCATGGCGATTCCCGATTGCAATCCGCACCGATGTGCAGAAATCCGCGCCGGAAATCAATGGGCTTACATCTCGCCTGGGACCGAGATCATCCAGTGCGTGCCGAACCTGTCGCGGACCATCCCGAAACCGGGCGACCAGAAAGTCTGCGAGAACGGCATGATCTCGTCGCCGCCATCCTTCAGCTTGTCATGGAGCGCCTTGCCGGCCTTCACGTCCTTGACGTCAAAGCTGATGCTGACGGCCTTCTGCGGGTCGCCCTCCATGTCCTCGGTGAAATCACTACCCATCAGAATGCCGCCATCCACCGTCAGCATCGCATGCATGATGCGGTTGGAATCCTTCGGCATGCCGGCATCCTCGGGCGCCTCGGAATATTTCATCATCGACAGGTCCGACGCCCTGAACACATCGGCATAGAACGTCATCGCCTCGGCGCAATTGCCCTGGAAATGCAGATAGGGTGAAAAGCTCATGGCAGGATCCTCCTGCCTCGAAACTATCGCATCACCGGGGCGTGGCAAGGCAATCAGCGATATTGAGCGCAAAGCCGGATCATGGGATAATCCGGCATTCTGGAGGATCAGATGGCCACCATCCGTTTCACCTCGAACCTCGCCCGCCACCGTCCGGTGCCGGAAATGGCCGCCGAAGGCGCAACGGTGCGCGAAGTGCTGGCCCGCGCCTTCACCGGGGATGAAATCCTGCGTTCCTACATCCTCGATGAACAGGGCCGAGCCCGCAAACACGTTAATATCTTCATCGACGGGGAAATGATCACGGACCGTGTCCGCCTTTCCGATCCTGTCTCTCCGACATCCGAGCTTTACGTCCTGCAAGCGCTTTCCGGAGGATAAGCCATGCCGTCGCTGCACGTTGCCACCCGCAAGGGACTGTTCCGCTTCACCGAAAACGGCAAGGGCTGGGCACAGGACGGCGACCCGGCCTTTCTTGCCGAGCCCGTTACCGCAATCCTCGAAGACAGACGCGACGGCGCTCTCTATGTCGGTCTGCAACTGGGGCATTTCGGCTGCAAATTTCACCGCTCCGACGATGGCGGCAGGAGTTGGACGGAGCTCGCGCCGCCCGCCTATCCCGCGTCGGACGATCCGGAGGCCCCGGCGCTTGACATGATCTGGACGCTGGCCTCTGGCGGCCCGGACGAACCCGGAACGATCTGGGCTGGAACCTTGCCGGGTGGGCTTTTCAAATCGACCGACCGGGGCGAGACCTGGACCCTCAACGAGCCCTTGTGGACCCAGCCCAGCCGCGAAAAATGGTTCGGCGGCGGCTTCGATCATCCGGGCATCCACTCGATCCTGATCGATCCGCGCGACAGCCGGCACATAACGCTGGGCGTGTCCTGCGGCGGTGTCTGGGACAGCGCCGACGGTGGCGAAACCTGGGTTCAGACCGGGCAGGGCCTGCGCAACGAATATCTGCCGCCCGATCAGGCCTACGAGCCGGAATTGCAGGACCCGCATCTTCTGGCGGCCTGCGCCAGCGACCCCGACCGGATATGGTGCCAGCATCACAACGGCATCTTTGTCTCGTCCGACGGCGGGCGGAATTTCTCCGAGATCAAAGACGTGAAGCCTGCAAATTTCGGCTTTGCTGTCGCGGTGCATCCCAAACGCCCCGAAACCGCGTGGTTCGTCCCCGGCGTAAAGGACGAATGCCGCGTGCCCGTCGATGGCAAGCTGGTAGTGACCCGCACCAGTGATGGCGGAAACAGCTTCACGTCTCTCTCCAGGGGATTGCCCGAAGGCAAGAGCTACGACCTGATTTACCGCCACTCGCTGGTCATCGACGATAGCGGAGAGCGTCTCGCTATGGGCTCCACGACCGGCAATCTCTGGACCTCCGAGGACGGCGGAGACAGTTGGCAGATGATCTCGGCGACCCTGCCACCGATCGCTCAAGTGGCATTCGGCGGAGCGTCGTGACGATCGACAGTCGTTTGACCAAACTTACCTCCCCGGTCCAAGCGACAGTCAAGGACCGTAGGCAACGCACTCCCTTCGCCTGACCGGGAACCGAGACGGCTCATAGCAGTTCGCCGATGCCCAGATTGGACCAACTGGCAGCGACTCTGCCCCGTCCGCACCCGAGATTGCTTCAGGACGGTGCGGCGGGTCTACCAATCGTCCCCCAAGCCGCTTCCATGGTAGCGCCGCCGGACGCGGCGGATTTCAAATGGGCACTTAAACCAGATGTGGCCCTGCCGAACCGGCCCAGTCCTTGACCCGGCACGCCCTTCGCATCTAGAAGCGCCCGGCGACCAGAGCAGGAGTTTCGCGAATGGGGTTCAAGACAGGCATCGTCGGGCTGCCCAATGTCGGCAAGTCGACATTGTTCAACGCATTAACGAAGACCGCCGCGGCACAGGCCGCGAACTTCCCCTTCTGCACGATCGAGCCGAATGTCGGCGAAGTTGCGGTCCCCGATGAACGCCTTGAAGTCCTTGCGAATATTGCCAAGTCGAAGCAGATCATCCCGACACGAATGACCTTCGTCGACATTGCCGGCCTGGTCAAAGGCGCCTCGAAGGGCGAGGGGCTCGGCAACCAGTTCCTCGCCAATATTCGCGAATGCGACGCCATCGCCCATGTCGTCCGCTGTTTCGAGGATGACGACGTCACACACGTGGAAGGCCGCGTAAATCCTGTCGAAGATGCCCGGACCATCGAAACCGAACTGATGCTGGCCGACATGGAATCCATCGAAAAGCGCCTGCAGGGTCTGACCCGAAAGGTTCGCGGGGGTGACAAGGACGCCGTGCAGCAAGAGCGTCTTCTGAAGGCCGCATTGGCGGTTCTTGAGGATGGAAGACCCGCACGAACGATTGATGTGTCCGACGAAGATGCGAAGGCCTGGAGGATGCTGCAGCTGTTGACCCAGAAACCGATCCTCTATGTCTGCAATGTTGATGAGGCGGAAGCTGCCACGGGCAATGCTCATTCCA
>JBFKFZ010000066.1:0-15565 GCA_041633555.1 Paracoccaceae bacterium
CGCCCGCCCAATCGACACGACCTTCCGTGCGGGAGAGCGCCATACGCTGCACCTCGGCCCCGGCCTCGTTGCGCACGACCAGCGTGCCAAGACCAGCACCTGCGGGGAATTCTGGCGCAAGGGCGATCGGGCTGCCATCGAAGTGAACGGCGGCAGAGACTCGCGCCTCCATGCCGACCCATCCGGCAAGTTGCGACATGCCCATGATTCCCATCTGCTGTGCCAGGGATTGCAGAAGGTCGTTGGTCTTCACCTGCTGTTCGACGCCCGAGAATGTGGCCAGCTGCACCGCGAAATCCGCCGACTCGATCGGGTTGAGCGGATCCTGGTTCTGCATCTGGGTTGTCAGCATCAGCAAGAAGGTCTCGAAATCCGAGCTGATCGTGGTTTTCGGCTCAGCGGCGGGTGCTGTCGGCACGCTCTGCCAGGCTGCTGTCGTCGATGTGATGTCCATTGTCTCTCCTGTCAAAGTCGCAGATCAAGGCCGTCCCCAGACAGCGTTAGGTCGACGCTGAGCGGGATCTGGGCCGACGCTGCCAAGTCTGCGGGTTCCTTTTCGGCGGCAGTCGCGGGCGAGTCGCCTTGTTGCGAACGGCCACCGGCCGTCTGATCGCCCGAGAAACCGAAGGACAGCCGCTCGTAGCCGGCCAGGCGTAGGTCGCTGGCCAGCAGGTCGATATGGCGGCGCAACAGCTCGAGCGTTTCTGGCCGTTCAACAGTCAGCTGAACCACCATGCCGTTTTCGGAGGACAGAAGCGTCATCTTCAGCCGCCCAAGCTCCTCAGGGTTCAGGACCAGTTCGATCGGCCGGTCCGCCAGTGCCCGGGCGGCATTGGCGATCGTTTCAATGACGCGGGGAGAATGTTCGGCCAGAGACGGCACGGCCCGGGCGATCTCGGTTGCCGATTGCACGGGCCTCTGAGCCTCCACGGTGGCCAGGTCGATCACCGCATCGGCCAGCGGCAAGGGCGCGTCGCTCTGGGTCGGAGTCGGTGGGGTCGGCAGGGTGGTCGAAGCCAGGGTCAGATCGCCGGACGTTGGCCGGTTCGCGGCCGTCTGCGCGGCTGCTTTCGACCTTGCCTCGGAACTTTGCGGGCGGTCGGATGGCAGGTCGACGTTTGTTTCTTTCGCGCCAAATGCCGGTTTGTTGACCATCTCTGCGGTCGGCCGGAAGCGCGACATCACGACAGGTGCGGCATTGGCCTGCTGGGTCCGGGGCAAATCGTCGGCGTCGGGTCGCTGGGTCGGGACCATCTGCAGTTCGGCTGGTCGTGGCGCGGCAGCGCCATCCGCGAGTCCCGCCGGGACCGGTGCGATCGGCAGGATGGGCGGGCCGTTTCGGGTCTCGGTGACCGCCGTCTGCGCGCCTGGCGACGATTCCACCTTGGTCGAGTCCGTCGATGCGGGGGCTTCGGCTCGTGGTGCCGACGATTCCGCCAAGGGTGTCGCAGCCGGGGTGGATTGTGCCACCGACAAGCCGTGGGGATGGCTGGCCTGGGGTGACGGGGTGTCGGGAGCGCGACCCGGTTCTGGCGTCGCGGGTATCGGGGAATCAATGACGCCTTGGGCCGATCTCGGCGGCCCTATATCTGGCGCGGAGACCGACATGGTGACTTGCGGCTTACTGGCCTTGCGGTGCCCGATCGAGATTTCCTGCGGGGCGCTGGCGGGTCGTCCTGCCTCCTCTTGGGGCCGACCAGCCGATCCTTCGGCGGGCCTTGCCGGGGTCGGCGATGCTTCGGGCAGAAGCAGTGCGCCCGCGGGTACGGCAACGCCGGCGGGCCTGGCGCCTGCTGACTCGGATGGCATTGCCATTGCCCCGACAATGGGTGGAACGGACGCCTCAGTCGGCAACCGAGTGATAGCGGACGGTGGTCCGTCCATGACGCCGGTCCTGCCCAAGAGATGATCGGCCGATTCGGAGGCTGCGCGACTCACCAAGTCGACCATAGAGGGAGTCGCTTCCGGTAAGACTGCTGTGGCATGCTCGGCAGCGGGCCCCTGCAAATCCGACGGTGCGGCAGGTGCCTGCTTCCCCGGCACAGCCCCGGTCAGATCGCTTTGGGAGAAGGTGGATGTGGATGTCGAGACCGCCACTAGCTCGACATGGGAATAGTGCATCAGCGAGGACTTGCCGAGCCCGGTACCAGGCGAGACTTGCGCCGAGCCGGACTCGAACGCGGGCAATTCGGCTGTTGGAAACGCAAAGCCGCCGAGCCTATTGCCGGGCAAAGCGATATCGGATGGCGCCGAAAGCAACGGGATCGTCACCTCGGAATTCCCGGGGACTGCCGTGTCCTTGCTACCGGAAGGGCTGCGCTGCACGACCTGGTCGAACAGCAGTGCCGAATTCCCCGTCAATGTCATCTTCGGCTTGCGCTGGGTGCCGGCACCGGGCGCAAAGAGTGCAAGAAGGCTGGGTTCGATCATGATCCATCCGGGAGTTCTTCGCCGTTGCAGGAACTATGACCGCACTTGGTTACCGCTTCTTTACCGGTCTCTGCCCAAATGGAGGAAAGCAGATCGAATTGGACGGATATGATGACGGATGTTGCCGCACTTGCCTCGGGCACTGCCCTGACGCCCCGGGACCCCAAGGATCAGGCGATCTGGAAGGTCGCGCAGGATCTGGAGGCGACATTCCTTGCCGAGATGCTGAAATCCGCTGGCCTTGGCACACCGCGGGAAAGCTTCGGCGGCGGTATCGGGGAGGAACAGTTCGGATCCTTCCTTCGGGAGGCGCAGGCGCAGGAGATGGTCAAGGCCGGCGGCATCGGCCTGGCGGAAGCCGTGTTCAACACCTTGAAGGAGCGCAGCGATGGGGCTGTTTGAGCGACGGGACAGCGCGCGCGACCTCGCGAACCTGCTGGAGCGTGAGCGCAAGGCGATTCTGCGCGGCGATTTTGATGCGCTGCGGCGGCTGACGCCGGAAAAGGAGCGGCTGATCACGCAGGCTGCCGCTGACCGGCCGGACGCCGATCGGCTGGCGAGCTTGCGGCAGATGGCGGCCCGCAATCACGCGCTGCTCGACGCAGCGGCGCAGGGCATCCGTTCCGTCGCCAACGACCTCGGCGGCAACAATGCGTCACCAGAGTTGGAAACTTACGACCGGGAAGGCCAGCGCAACGCCTGGAAAGACATTTCCGGATCTCTCGTGCGGCGTTTCTAGAAGGATCTGGAGCGAATTGACTAAAACTCGAACCACTCTTGCCGCCGGCAATTAGCATTCCATTAGCCACTGGCTGCCAAGGTCGCCGTGCATCCCGTGGGGTGGCGCAGCCGGCGGAATGCCGGATGCCTGCAACCGTCAGAATGACGCAGATCTCGCCTTACCGGGCGATAACTCAATCCGGCGCAAAAGCGCCGACAGACGGAAGGGAAAACGAATGTCCAGCATTATGACAAACAAGAGCGCCATGGTTGCGCTGCAAACCCTCAAGGGTATCAATTCCAACCTCGCGAAGACCCAGGCCCAGATCTCGACGGGCATGAAAGTCGCAACGGCCAAGGACAGCGCCTCTATCTGGGCGATTTCCAAGGTGATGGAAGCCGACGTCAAGGGCTTCAAAGGCATCTCGGAAAGCCTGTCGCTCGGGGAATCCACGATCGCGGTGGCCCGGCAGGCCTCCGAGACCGTGACCGACCTGCTCACCGACATTAAATCCAAAATCGTTGCGGCACAGGAACAGAACGTCGACCGGGACAAGATCCAGACTGATATCAAGGCCCTGCGGGACCAGATCACGTCGGTCGTCAATGCTGCCCAGTTCAACGGGCTGAACCTGCTGAAAGGGACCGTAGATGTTAACATCCTGTCCTCGCTCGACCGCGCCGGGGACGGTTCGGTTTCCGCCAGCAACATTACCGTCGCACGGCAGGACCTGACCACGACCGCAGGTGTCCTTGGCACCGGGACCGACCTGTCGCCCAACGCGACGCTGAGCGCCGCTGCCGCCACCAACGCCGGCAACACCGAGACCGTCACGATCGCTGCGGATGCCGACATGAGCGACAATGCCTTGACGATCAATGTCGGTGGCGCAACGCTGAACTACGCAGCCGGTGACTTCGGCGTGATCGACCAGGATGCCGCCGCCGGCATCGTATCCGGTGCGATCAACGCCCTCGGGATCGTTGGCGTGACCGCATCGGCAGCGGGCGGCGTGATTACGCTCACCTCCACGAGGGCCTTTGAAGACGTCGCCCTGTCGGCGACCGGCGCAACAGCTTCGGCTGCAACCATCGCCGAGCGCGCGGAAAACCTGACCTTCTCGGGTTCCGCCAACGTGGCAGAGGGCGATGGCTACCAGATCTCGGTTGGCAGCAACACCTACACTTACGTTGCCGGCAAGGGCGAGACCTTCGAAGACGTCGCGAAAGGTCTGAAAGCCGCCGTCGATGGCGGCGCTGGCGCCGATATCTCGACCCTGGCCACGCAGAACAGCTCTGGCCAGTGGATGCTGAAGGTCGACAACAACAACGCGGCCAGCGCTTCGCTGGCGCGTGCCGGCGCAGCTGACGGTACGGCCTCCGGCGGTTTGTTCGGTCTGGACTCGATCGACGTCACGACCAATGCCGGCGCCAATGCGGCCCTCGGCAACGTCGAGACGCTGATCAACAACGCCATAGACGCGGCCGCCGAGTTCGGCTCCGCACAGGGCCGCATCGAGACGCAGTCGAACTTCATCGGCAAGCTGACCGACTCCCTAAAGGCCGGGATCGGCACACTGGTCGACGCCGACATGGAAGAGGCCTCGGCCCGGCTACAGGCGCTTCAAGTTCAGCAGCAGCTCGGCATTCAGTCGCTGTCGATCGCGAACCAGTCGCCGCAGTCGATCCTGTCGCTCTTCCGTTAAGGGCATGACCGGGGGCGCCAGTTCGGCGCCCCCGGTTGACGCGAGGCAAAGCCCGCGCGATTGAAACCGTCACTCTTGGAAGGACCAGACGTGAACGCTCTTGACTCGGCCCGAATGGCCTACACCTCTGCCGCTGCCCCCATCCGAAATGAACGCGGTGTCGAATATGACGCCTTCGCCCGTGTTACCCACCGCCTGAAGTCAACCAACCCCCGTCAGAACTATCCGGCCTTTGTCCAGGCCCTGCACGAGAACCGCCAGCTCTGGACCCTGCTGGCGATCGATGTTGCCGATGCCGCCAACAAACTTCCGCAGGAATTGCGGGCCCAGATCTTCTATCTGGCCGAATTCACCACCTATCAGACCACGAAGGTGCTGTCCTCCGGCGCGGGCACGGACGCGCTGATCGAGATCAACACCGCAATCATGCGCGGTCTCCGACAACAGGAGCAGCAGCCATGAGCGGCCTGGTCCTGAAACTCGGCCCGAAGGAGCGGGTCTTGATCAATGGTGCGGTCATCGAGAACGGCGACAAGCGCAGCCGTCTTTCGATCATGACCCCCAATGCCAATATCCTGCGCCTGCGCGACGCAATTCATCCCGGTGAAGTCAACACGCCCGTCCGGCGGGTCTGCTACATCGCGCAACTGGTGCTGTCGGGCGATGCCGATCCTGAAGAGGCCAAGCTGCAACTGCTGCGCGGCATCGAGCAACTCAGCCAGGTCCTGACCGACACCGACAGCCGCAAACAGCTGGCCGTCGCCACAGAAACCGTTCTGAGCCGCCAATTCTACCAGACGCTCAAGGCGCTGCGTGGCCTCTTGCCGCGTGAGGAACGGCTGATGGCGGCGCGTCCGATATGACCTTCCAGCCGGTCGTCCCTTTCGGCGGCATTGCCGGCTGGGCATTCCTGAACAGGACTCGCGAAAGCCAGCAAAAGGCGTTTGACGCATCGCCGGCGATGGTCCGCGACACCGAGCGCTTCGCTGAACAGATCGGGGCGATCGACACCGCCGAGGAACTCGTGGCAGACCGCCGCCTTCTGGCCGTCGCGCTCGGCGCCTTTGGGTTGGAGGACGATATCGACAACAAGTTCTTCATACGCAAGATCCTCGAAGACGGGACGCTTCAGCCGGAGGCATTGGCAAACCGGCTGTCAGACAAACGCTATCTTGCCTTCTCAAAGGCGTTCGGATTCGGTGACTTCGATGTCCCGAACACCAAGCTGTCGGACTTCCCTGAAAAGATCATCACGGCCTACCAGACCCGGCAGTTCGAGATCGGTATCGGCAACCAGTACGAGAATCTGCGTCTGGCAATCAGTCTGGGGCGGGAGCTGGGCACGGTCCTTGACCGCAATACCTCCGAAAACGGGAAATGGTTCACCATCATGGGAACACCTCCGCTTCGCAAAGTCTTTGAAACGGCCCTGGGCCTGCCCATTTCCACCGCCTCGCTGGACATTGACGTTCAACTGCGGACGTTCAAGGAAAAGGCCGCGCGGGTGTTCGGAGATGATACCGTATCGCAATTCTCGGATGCGGCGGCTCAGGAGAAGCTGACAAGGCTGTTCCTGGCGCGGTCCGAGATCGATAGCCAGAACTTCGGCAATTCTCCGGCCGCAAATGCGCTGACTCTGCTGCAAAGTACGGGTGGCGCGCTAAGAATTTGATGGGTGTTGCACTCCAGTGCTGGTCGCGAGGCCAAATTGATCGGAGGGAATAGGCCCGGGCGGCACGATTAGGCGACCAATTCCGCCAATCATGTGATGTTGTGCAAGGAGCGTTCCGATGTCGCCAGCAACTTTGGTGGCTCCGGCCCGCGAGAATTGCGGAGCTGATCAACGAGCCGGAGATGCGCCGCATCGCCCCACCAGACCCAACTTCATCTGATCCGGCCAGCGTCGGTTCCAACGGGAGCTGCTTCAAAGCCGCCTAGGTCGGTTGGTGGCTCTGCCATGGAGTGGCGAGCGCGTGAACCTGATCTTGCTGAGGAAAGCAGTCTTTCACGAGACCCAAACCATTGTCCCCTCCGATTGTCGGTCACGCCTGACGAGCCATGCCTTGGATTCCGGCGACAACAGGCAAACAATCGTGCATTGGGGACCCGAGGTGAATTCCTCGATCTAATGTCGCAACGCGGTGAGGATACTATCGCGTCATGTCGCTGAGTCGGTTTCCCCTTGAGACACGCACTCGGACAATCTCACGAAGCTGGCGGCAATGCCGTCCTGCTCACTTTCGGCGAGGAATTGGTCGAGCCTCGGGAAGGCGTCGATGGCCGCGTCGATCTCCGCGTCGGATCCGGCGGTGTAGAGCCCGGCCTGGATCATCATCTCGCTCCGCTCGTAGGTGCCAAGAAGTGCGCGCGCGCGCTGGATCAGACCGTTCTCTTCGCTGTTCGCGGCCTCCGGCAATGCGCGCGAAACCGACCGCAGGAGGTCGATTGCCGGGAATCGCCCGCGTTCCGCGATCTTCCTGTCCAGCACGACATGGCCGTCCAGCACGCCGCGCAGGATGTCAGCGACAGGCTCTTCCATGTCCGACCCCGCGACAAGGACGCTGAAGACCGCTGTGATGTCGCCCGATGTCGCCGTACCCGGACCTGCCCGTTCACAAAGCTTGGTGATCATGTGGGCCGTCGAGGGCGGAAACCCCCGATAGGAGCTGGGCTCGCCGGCGGCTAGCGCCACTTCGCGGTGCGCTTCGGCAAACCGGGTCACGGAATCTGCCATGAAGAGAACCTGCTTGCCGGAATCGCGAAAATGCTCGGCGACGGACATTGCCGCTAACGCGCAGCGGCGCCGCGCGAGAGGAGAGAGATCCGACGTCGCGGCGACAACAACCGCGCGCTTCATACCGGCCGGACCAAGCACTCGCTCAATGAACTCGCGCACTTCTCGGCCCCGTTCCCCGATCATCGCCATGACAACAACATCTGCGCGAATCCCCAGCGCCAGCTTGGCGAGAAGCGTCGACTTTCCGACACCGGATCCGGAGAATAGCCCGATACGCTGTCCGCGCACGACGGGCAGCATCGTGTTGAACACCGCAAGCCCGGTATCCATCCTTATGCCCAAACTGCGGCGCTCTGTCGGGTTGATCGGAGCGCCGCGCAGCGGCCGAGCATTCTGACCCCGCAGGATCGGCTTTCCGTCCAGAGGCCGGCCGTAGGGGTCGATCACCCGGCCAAGCCAGCTGTCATGCGGAGCGATCTGCGTGTCGCCGGTTAGGATCACCCGGTCGCCGATCTGCAGCCTTTCGGTCGTGCCTTCCGGAACGATCGAGACCAGCTCTCGATCAAGCTGCACGATCTCGCCGGTACGCGCCGAACCGGCCGATCCGCGAAACTCGACAAGATCGCCAAGCGCCGAAACGTCACAAAGCCCGGCAACCCTGACAATTCCCTTTCCGATCTCTGCGACCCGGCCAACGGAACGTACCGGCGATATGGCGGCAACCTCTGCCTGAAGCAGATCAAAGCCTGGCTGGGTCATCGGATTCTCCTGATTTCCTGACAACCCTTTTTAAAGGAATCAGGGTTAAGCCTTGATTGACTTTAATCGAGGGAGAAGCCCCGATGTTGGAAAAACTGGAGATATTCAGGATGGCGCAAGGCCTGGCGACTCATGCCAGCGCGCGCCAGTCTGCTGTCGCCAGAAACATCGCCAATGCCGATACTCCGGGATACCGCACCCGCGATATCGCAAACTTCGCCGACAGCTACAGCAATGCACTGGCCTCGGGCGGGATGCGGGCGACGCGGCCCGGACATCTCGATGCCGGGACCGGCTTGCCGGCCTCATACAGAAGCGTGGCTGAACCGGCACAGGCATCGCCAAATGGCAATACGGTTTCGCTCGAGACTGAAATGATCAAGGCGACAGAAGTGCGGCATCAGCACGATCTGGCGCTGTCGGTCTATTCCACCTCTCTGAACATCCTGCGCACCAGCCTTGGTCGCGGGCGCTAGAAAGGCGGCTGACATATGAGCGATCTCCTTCAGACTCTTGCCCTTTCGGCCAGCGGCATGACGGCTCAGGCCAACCGTCTGCGCCATGTCACCGAAAACATCGCCAACGCAGATACGCCCGGCTACCACAGGAAAACCGCGTCCTTCGAAGAGGTCGTGAATGGTGGCCAGCGGACAGGAGAAGTGCAGTCAGGTCCGGTGAAACTGGATCGAAGCGACCTGACTCGCATCTTCGACCCCGGCCATCCCATGGCCGACGAAACCGGCCATTATGATGGATCGAATGTCGATCTGGTGGTCGAGATCGCAGACGCGCGAGAAGCGCAGCGCAGCTATGAGGCGAACCTCAAGATGTTCGACCAGGCTCGGCAGATGTCGAAAAGCCTGCTCGATCTTCTGCGCCGTTAGAGGAGACCAGAATGGACATTCGTTCCTCATTAGCCGCCCAGCATTATGCAGCGACCCGCCCGGCGACAGAGCCGAAGCCTGAACCGGGCGGACAGGGTGGCGATTTCACGAAACTCGCACAGGACTTCGCGGCAACTCTGCAGGAGGGCGAACAGACCGCGATGGCGGCGATGACCGGCCGGGCCGATCCGCATGCGCTGGTGCAGGCCCTGGCGCAGACAGAACTGGCGGTCGAAACCGCCGTGACGATCCGCGACAAGGTTGTCGAGGCCTACCAGGAAATCCTGCGGATGCCGGTCTGAGGATGGAAGAGATGGTCTTCTACGACACTTTGAGGCAGGGGCTCTGGATTGCCGTGATCATCTCGCTCCCGATCCTGACGGTCGCCCTTCTGGCCGGTGTGACGGTAGGTCTATTCCAGGCCCTGACTTCGGTTCAGGAAATGACGCTGACCTTCGTGCCAAAGCTGGCAGCCATCCTCGTGGTGTTCTGGATCTCCATGGGCTTCATGACCGAAACGCTGGCCGATTTCTTCACCGCCAGCATCGTGCCGCTGATTGCGGGGAGCTGAGACATGGACAATCCAGGCTACGTATCCGTTACCCGTCAATCCGGCCTTTTGCGGGAAATGCAGGCGGTTGCAAACAACATCGCCAATATCTCGACGACTGGGTTTCGCAAGGAAGGGCTGATCTTTTCCGAGTTCATTGTCGGCATGGACAATGGTGATCCGTCGCTGTCGATGGCCAACGCCCATGTGCGAGCCACAAGCCAAATGCAGGGTCCGCTCACCCAGACAGGCGGCAGCTTCGACTTGGCCATCGAAGGCGAAGGTTTCTTTCTGATCGAGACCCCTTCGGGCCAGCAGCTGACCCGCGCCGGTTCCTTCGCGCAAAGCCCTGAGGGAGAGTTGGTTACGCCGGATGGGCATCGACTGCTCGACAATGGCGGCGCGCCGATCTTTGTGCCGGCCGATGCCACCAGCGTCAGCGTCGCCGCGGACGGTACGATGTCGGCCGACGGCCGCCCGGTGGCGCAGGTTGGCCTCTACCAGCCGACCGATCCGAACGATCTCAAGCACCAGGCCGGGACTCTGTTCTCTGTCCAGAACGGCATCGAGCCGGTGGACAATTCCGTCATACTTCAGGGCTTCGTCGAGAATTCCAACGTCAATGCGGTGTCCGAGATCGCACGAATGATCGAGATTCAGCGGGCCTACGAAATGGGCCAGAAACTGATGGACAAGGAGGATGAGCGCATTCGCAACGTCCTTCAGACACTTGGCAGATAGGAAGGTTAGCACATGAAAGCCCTCAAGATCGCCGCAACCGGGATGAGCGCCCAGCAGATGCGGGTCGAGGTCATCTCGAACAACCTCGCGAACATGAACACCACCGGCTACAATGCGCGGCGGGCCGAATTTGCCGACCTGCATTATCAGCAGATGACCCGCGCCGGGACGATCAGCGCCTCGGACGGGACAGTGCTGCCTACGGGGGTTCAGCTTGGGCTGGGCGTGCGGCCGGCATCGGTCACGGTTAACCTGTCGCAAGGCTCGCTGTCGCCGACGGCGGGCGATCTCGATGTCGCCATCGAAGGTCAGGGATATCTCGAGGTCACGCTGCCCTCCGGCGCACCTGCCTATACGCGGGACGGTGGTCTCAAACGCTCTGCGGACGGTCTGGTCGTCACGTCGGACGGTCACGGTGTGGTGCCCGACATCGTCATTCCCTCGGATGCCCGCAGCATCTCGATCAATGCCGAGGGCGAGGTCTATGCCTATTTCAACGACCGGACAGAGCCGGAACTGCTTGGGCAGTTCACACTAGCCGGATTTCCGAATGCAAAGGGCCTTGAAGCGATCGGCAGCAACCTATTTCTGGAAACTTCGGCCTCCGGTCCGGCGCTCGTCGGAACGCCCGGAACGGATGGGCTTGGAACATTGCGGCAGGGCTATCTCGAGGATTCCTCGGTCGATGCCGTCCGCGAAGTGACCGAACTGATCGAGGCGCAGCGGGGATATGAGCTGAACGCCAAGGTCATCACCGCCGCCGATCAGATGCTTAGCGCGACAACCCAGGTCCGCTAGGATGAAGCTCTGCGCCCTTTTGATGATCGCGATGGCTTCGGCCTGGCCCTGCGCCGCCGATACGCTGATCGCGGCGCGAACGATCCGCAGCCAGACATTGCTGAGTACGGCCGACGTGATTGTCGTGTCGAACGACCTGCCCGGAGAGTTGAGTCGACCCGAAGACGTCGTCGGCCTCGAGGCCCGCGTCGTGCTCTACGAGGGGCGGCCGATCTCCGCCTCCGACGTTGGTCCCGCCGCAATCATTGAGCGCAACCAGATCGTGACCCTGGTGTTCAACAAGGGGCCGCTCTCGATTGCAACCGAGGCTAGATCATTGGGGCGGGGCGGCATCGGCGATGCGATACGCGTCATGAATCTCGCCTCACGCAATACTGTCAGCGGGACGATTACGCCCGATGGTTCGGTGGTTGTTCTGAACGACCAAAGCGCCCTCTCGCAATAGGAACTGCATCATGCGCCTTCGGTTTCTCCTTTGCCTCGCTCTCGCGGCCTGTTCGAACCTGAGCGAGGTTGGAAAGACGCCCGGCTTCACGCCATCTGCCAACAATGCGGAACATCAGGCGATGCTGTCGCCGGGCTTTCCCGTGACGGTCGAGCGCAAGCGTCCGATGGACCGCTCATCCTTGTGGGACAGCGGCCGGCAATCCTTGCTGGGCGACCGGCGCGCAATCACGCGCGGCGATATCCTGACCGTGGTGATCGAGATCGACGACAAGGCCGAGATCTCGAACTCTTCCTCGCGGAGCCGCAGCGGATCGGAATCCATGGGGATCCCGTCGATGCTGGGCATACCACAGCGAATCAACGAGGCATTGCCCGAAGGGGCCACGCTTGATCCTACCGTTTCGACAAACTCGAAGAGCAGCTCGGAGGGCGACGGTTCGGTTCGCCGCAAGGAAAAGCTGACGCTTCGGGTTGCGGCGACCATTACCGAGGTTCTGCAGAACGGCGTGCTGCAAATCGAGGGGTCGCAGGAAGTAAGGGTGAATTTCGAGATCCGCGAGTTGCTGGTTTCCGGCTACGTTCGGCCGGAAGACATCTCTCGCCAAAATGAGATCACCTACGACAAGATCGCCTCGGCCAGGATCTCCTATGGCGGTCGCGGCCAGATTTCCGAGGTTCAGCAACCCCGCTATGGCCAGCAGATCTTCGAGAAGATCCTGCCCTTCTGAAAGGTCAACCGATGCGGCGCCTGCTTCCCATTCTCCTTGCCCTGATCGGACTTGGCGCTGGCGCCGGGGCCGGCCTGGCCCTGCGCCCTCCGCCCGAGGAACATGCCGAGATCAATCCATGCGGCGATGTGGACAGTCATGCAGAAAAGGAACCGACGCCCGCTGCCGACGATCCCGCCGCGGTGCGCGACTATGTGAAACTGAACAACCAGTTCGTGATCCCGGTAGTCGAGGACGAGATGGTGAATGCGCTCGTGGTGCTTTCGCTGAGCCTCGAGGTCACGACCGGCGGGCAGGAACTGATCTACCAACGCGAGCCGAAGATCCGTGACGCTTTCCTGCAGGTCCTGTTCGACCACGCTAATTCCGGAGGCTTCGACGGCGCCTTCACGAACGGGCGCAACATGACCATCCTGCGAGACGCCCTGCGGGAATCCGCGAAATCGACCCTGGGCAAGGTCGTGAAGGATGTCCTGATCATCGACATCGTGCGTCAGGACAACTGAGCCCCAGTTCCTGGCGGTCAGTGCCCTTTTCGCACCTTCATTCGTTCCTGCAGGCCTTCGAACGCCTGCATCCGGCCGAGCGCCCTGCGCGCTTCCTGCCGCTGTGCCTCTTGTCGGTCCTGGGCAGCCTCTAGCTTCGCTAGCAGTCGCGCCGCTTCTTGACCTGACCAGTGCCGCCATCTTTCATCCATTCCCGCCGACAGCGCCGGATCGGGCGCGGATAATCCGGCGACATGGCGGGCGCGCTGGTCCTGCGCAACCTGCAATGCGTCGGCGGCTTCCCGGGCATTGCGGACTTGCGCCGAAACCTCTTGCAGCCGGGTCAGCTCGATCTCCTTGACCATCGCAAGGAGCCGGCTCAGCTGCTGCGCACGATCCGTCACGGCCGCAGCCCCTTGCGGCCCGCCCGCTTGCGCATCGCCTCGGCAAACCGGATCGCCGCGGCAACGGCGCGGTAATGTTCGGGCCTGACTTCCTCGCCAATTTCGACGACCGCGAACATCGCACGGGCGGTCTGCGGATCGCGATGGATCGGAACACCGTTTTCATTGGCGATTTCGCGAATCCGCGCAGCGATCTCATCGACACCCTTGGCCAAGCAGACCGGCGCAGTGCCCGCCGCCCTGCCCCATTTCAGAGCAACCGCATAGTGGGTCGGGTTCACGACGATGACATCTGCTGACGGGACGTCCGACAGCATCTGGTTCATCGCGATATCGTAGCCCTTCTGCCGTCGCTGCTGCTTCATGTGAGGGTCGCCATCCTGCTGTTTTGCCTCGTCCATTACCTCCTTGCGGGACATCATGTTCTTGCGCAGATGCTCGGCGGCCTGCCAGAGATAGTCGATGCATCCAAGGATGCCGGAGACAACCAGAACGATGAGCAGAAAGGACAGGCACATCCGGACGAGAACCAGAGACACGACGGCCGGATCGAGATGCAGCGTGGCGAGGATCTCAGGTGTTCGGGCCAACAAGAACCAGCCGAGGACGACCGAGAATATCAACAGCTTCACGAAGCTCTTGAAGAATTCGAACAGGCCATTGCGGCCGAACTTGTTCTTGAGGTTCTCGATAAGCGAGATGCGGCTGGCCTTGGGCTTGACCTTGTCGGGCGCCACGACGAAGGCGTTTTGTGCGACCACTGAGATCAGAACCGCAATACCTGGCACCGCAAACCAGGGCAGGAGCGGCAGGATGACCGCGATCATCAGCGCGCCCATTACGGGTTGGGATGTTCCCGAGAACAAGGCATCCGACAGGGGGACCGAGCGGTCCAGCATGGCCGACAGCGCCTCGCCCAGCGCCTCTACGCTTTGACCGCCTAAGGCGATCCAGACGAGGATGAACCCGCCATAAGAAGCCGCGGTGATCAGATCTGTGGATCGGGCGACGTCGCCCTTCTTGCGCGCATCGTCGAGCTTCTTCTGCGTTGGTTGGTGTTGCTTGTCTTCGTCCTGTGATCCTTCGCTCATGGCACGACCCCAAACGGATTGGCGATGAATCCCGACATGGCCGCGAGCCAGACCGAGAGCAGGATCGGCAAGGCGACCAGCAGCAGGATCAACCCGCCCGCGGTGATCGCGGGTGCGCCGACAAAGGCCACCATCAGTTGCGGCATAGCCCGGTTGATGACGCCCAGCGCGACGTTGTAGATCAGGGAGGCGATGACGAATGGGGCCGCCAGCGTGAAGGCAAGGCCGAAGCAGCGCGCGATGCGCAACACTCCCCAATCCGCCAGCGCCCCCGCTTGCGGGAAGCGACCCGGCGGCAGCAGTTCATAGGACAGGATGAGGAACTCTGCGGCCCGGATGTGAAAGCCCGCAGTGACTGCGAGCGCCAAGCCCGCCACGACCATCAGGTGGGCAATCGCCGGTTGCGGGTCGACGGCCGCGCCGCCGAAGATCTGCGACAAAGACGTGGCCTGCGCCGCCATTGCGCCCGCTGTCTGCAATGCCAGTATGAACAGTCGCAGCGAAAGCCCGATTGCAAGCCCCGCGAGGACCTCGGTCGCCAGAAATAACCCGATGACAGTACCGTCGTCTGCCAATGGCATTACGGTTGGAAGGACCGCCGGCGTGACGACGATGGTGAAACACAAGGTCAGCACAAGCCGGATCCGCTGCGGGATCGAGCGTTCGCCCACTGCCGGCAATACCGCCATCGCCGCGCCGACGCGAAGAAATACCACGAAGCCGACGAGAAGACCCGCCCGACCAAAACCCAGAAGCTCAGCCAGCTGTTCGGTCACGCCGGGACCAGTCCGACGATCGAGGGCCGCGCCTCGGCGCCGATCTCTTCGAAGGACAGGACCGGGTTCGGCACGCCCTTGGCGGTCAGCACGGTCTTGAGGAACCTCCGACGGCGGGTGCTGGTGACGACCGCCGGGTAGATGCCGGACTCGCTCGCCTTGGCGATACGTTCGGCCATCGCGTTGGCAAGCCGGTTGAATTCCTCTGGCGGCAGCGCGATGTCGCGGCCGGCGCCATCGCCGCCAAGTTGGTACTTGCTGAACTGCTGTTCCCATTCCGGTGCGAGCTGGACGAGAGGCAGGGTGCCG
>JBFKFZ010000067.1:0-15491 GCA_041633555.1 Paracoccaceae bacterium
ACGCCGTAGCGCGTGGCCGTGATCTCATCCCAAAGCTCGACAAAGGCGCGCATCTTGCACAACTCGGTCACGAAGCGGATACCGGCATTCACGAAGAACGAGATGCGGCCGACCATCTCTGGAAAGTCCGCCGGGGCGACCTTGCCTTTCAGGTCGTCCAGCACGGCGGTGGCGGTGGCCAGCGCGAAGGCAAGCTCCTGCTCGGGCGTCGCGCCGGCCTCTTGCAGATGGTAGGAACACACGTTCATCGGGTTCCATTTCGGCAGGTGCTCACGGGTATAGGCCGCGACATCGGTGATCATCCGCAAGGACGGCGCCGGCGGACAGATATGGGTGCCGCGCGAAAGATATTCCTTGATAATGTCGTTTTGGACCGTGCCCTGCAGGGCGGCGATGTCAGCGCCCTGCTCCTCGGCCACGGCAATGTAGAGCGACAGCAGCCAGGGCGCGGTCGCATTGATCGTCATCGAGGTGTTCATCTGATCGAGCGGGATATGGTCGAATAACGAGCGCATGTCGCCGAGGTGGCCGACCGGAACGCCGACTTTCCCCACTTCGCCGCGCGCCAGTTCGTGGTCGCTGTCATACCCGGTTTGGGTCGGCAGGTCGAACGCCACCGAAAGTCCGGTCTGGCCCTTGGCGAGGTTGCCTCGGTAAAGCTCGTTCGATGCCTTGGCGGTCGAATGTCCCGCATAGGTGCGAAACAGCCAAGGCCGGTCTCGGTTCGGTTCGTCGGTCATGCAGCCATTCCGCTGGTAACTAAATTATCCAAAGGCATTCCTAGTGGGAATAATCTTGCGCGTCCAGATGCTGCACTGCAAAAAGATCGACCCCGGCGCAGCATGCCCCGGGGCCGGTCGTGGTGCTAGTTCGCGGCAAAGCAATAGATCAGGCCGTCTCCTCCGGTTCCGCGAAGTGCTTCAAGTCCGCAGCCGCCGCGCGAAGAATGGGACGAATTCCAGGACTTCGAGGGAGGGGAATCATCAAGCCCCATGCGGTCGTGATGGCCAACCATGCCCGCCACGTCTTCGGCGCTGCTGGTCCAGTCGCTGCAGGTCATGCCTTCGGCAACGGTCCCCTCAGGGGTCGAACCGGTCAGGATGTCATGCCGATTGGGTGAATCGCCGCGGCCGTTCACCTGCTCACCCATTTCGTTTAGGGCGGTTTCCTTGGTCAGGTTGTTTTCGCCGTGCAGGGATTCGAGGCTGTCGGCGACAACTTCGCCGGCGGCATTCATCCAGGGTCCGCTACCGATCCGGTCGCGGGCGTTTTCGGTGCTGGTCGAAAGATAGGCGCGCCAGGTCTTGCCTGAAACGCCCGCCGCTTCGGCGAGGCCGGAGCAATGCGCATCGGCGCCTTCAAGGCCGCCGAAATCGCCACCGTTGCCAGGGTTCTCGCTGGTGATGAAGAAGCTCATGCCGCTGTCTTGCGCCATCGCGGTTGAGCCGGCCAATGCGAAAAGGGCGGCAAGAAGAATGCGGGTCGTCATGTCAGTCACCTCCATCGTTGGTTATGTGCCCCTCATCGGGGCCGCTGAACCCCGATCATAGGATCGTCTTCGATTCCCGGCCACTCGCAGAAATCGCAGAAGCATTGGCGATTTACGCACGGGGAAATTGCTGCAAGGTTCGGCGGGATGACGCAACTGGTAGAGATTCCGCTTTGGCTGCTGATACTGGTCCTGCTGTTCGCGGCAGTGACCTTTGCGTCGCATTTCCTGTTTCCGTCGGTGCGCTGGTTCTTCCGGCGTCGCATGGAGCGGGTTGTGTCGCGGCTGAACGAGCGGCTGGAACGCCCGATCGAGCCCTTCAAGCTGCTGCGCCGTCACGACATGATTCTACGGCTGATCTACGATCCGACGGTGATCGAGGCCGTGGCCGAGCATGCCGCGGAAACGGGCGTACGCGAGGACGTGGCCTTCGAACAGGCGCGCCGCTATGCCAAGGAAATCGTGCCGTCTTTCAGCGCTACCGCCTATTTCGGATTCGCAATCCGGTTCGCAAAGCTCTTCAGCCGTGCCTTCTACCGGGTAAGGCTGGGCCATTTCGATGACGAGGCGGTGCGGGCGATCGGTTCGGAGGCGACCGTCATCTTCGTGATCAATCACCGGTCGAACATGGACTACGTTCTGGTGACGTGGCTTGCGGCGGAAAGCTCTGCCCTGTCTTATGCGGTCGGCGAATGGGCCCGTGTCTGGCCGCTTTCCGGACTGATCCGGGCGATGGGGGCCTATTTCATACGCCGCAAGTCGCGCAACGCGCTCTATCGCCGGGTCCTGGCGCGCTACGTGCAGATGGCGACGCGCAACGGTGTGGCGCAGGCGATGTTCCCGGAGGGCGGGCTTAGCCTCGACGGCAAGGTCGGACTGCCCAAGCTGGGACTTCTGAGCTATATCATTTCCGATTACGAAGCGGGCAGAACCCGCGATGTGGTGTTCGTGCCGGTTGCCTTGAACTATGACCGGGTTCTGGAGGACCGCGTGCTTCTGGCCGCGGTCGGTGCGACCGAGCGCAAGTTCCGGTTCCGCTGGCGGGACGCCGCCCGGTACTTCCTGAAGCACATCCATCAAAGACTGACGGGACGGTTCCTGAAATATGGCTATGCCGCGGTCAGTTTCGGCGCCCCTTTGTCACTGGATGCCTTCGCAAGGGAACGGGAGAGCGATCCCACAAAGGAAATCGGGCAGGAACTGATGCAGAGGATACGTTCGATCGTTCCGGTTCTTCCGGTTCCGCTGGTCTGTGCCTGCCTGCTGGAGTCGGAAGTTCCGATTGATATTTCGGAACTGGTCGATCGGGTATCTGCCCGGATCGACATTCTCGCCAAGTCAGGTGCCCATGTAGAGGCCTTTGATGGCGACGTGGCGACCGAAGTCGAAAACGCCGTCCTTCACTTGCGAATGCGCCAGTTGATCAAGGTCGGAAGTGGCGGAATCGAAGTGGCGTACGGCAACCGCAGTCTGTTGACCTATTATGCAAACTCGATAGGGCATCTTGCGAAGCCGGCCGAGGCCTGATGCGAGCTTTCTGCGTCTGCTCGGTTATTAAATTACAAAAATGATCTTGAGATGGTTGCATAGTTGCGTTTGGCTCGGTATCCAACCCGTAATGCCGTCGCGATTCTGCGCTGCGGCACCAGGATTGGAGATTCGGAGGCAATGATGGCACTCGACACGAATTCGGCCCCGGCGACATATGATGCGCCGAAGAAGGACCTTTATGAGTTGGGCGAGATGCCACCGCTCGGCCATGTGCCGAAACTGATGCACGCCTGGGCCATTCGTCGGGAACGCCATGGCGAGCCTGATACCGCGATGCAGGTAGAGGTCGTCGATACGCCGCACATCGACAGCAACGAGGTGCTGGTTCTGGTGATGGCCGCCGGTGTCAACTACAACGGCGTCTGGGCGGCTCTGGGCATCCCGATCTCGCCGTTTGACGGCCACAAGGCCGAATATCACATCGCCGGATCCGACGCTTCCGGGATCGTCTGGGCGGTTGGTGACAAGGTCAAGCGATGGAAGGTCGGCGACGAGGTCGTCGTGCATTGCAACCAAGACGACGGCGACGACGAGGAGTGTAATGGCGGCGATCCGATGTTCTCCCCCAGCCAGCGGATCTGGGGGTATGAGACGCCGGATGGATCCTTCGCGCAGTTCACCCGGGTTCAGGCGCAGCAGCTGATGCACCGGCCCAAGCATCTGACTTGGGAAGAGAGCGCGTGTTATACGCTGACACTCGCTACGGCCTACCGCATGCTCTTTGGACACCGTCCGCATATCCTGAAACCCGGTGACAATGTGCTGGTCTGGGGTGCGTCCGGCGGACTTGGATCCTATGCGATCCAGCTGATCAACACCGCAGGCGCCAATGCGATTGGCGTCATCTCGGAGGAAGACAAGCGGCAGTTCGTGATGGACCTTGGTGCCAAGGGTGTGATCAACCGCAAGGAATTCAACTGCTGGGGCCAGATGCCGACGGTCAACACGCCGGAATATAAGGAATGGTTCAACGAGACCCGCAAGTTCGGCAAGGCGATCTGGGACATTACCGGCAAGGGTAACAATGTCGACATGGTGTTCGAACATCCCGGCGAAGCAACCTTTCCGGTCTCGGTCTTTGTTGTGAAGCGCGGCGGCATGGTTGTGATCTGTGCCTGGACCACGGGCTACAACCTGACGATCGACGCGCGCTACCTCTGGATGCACCAGAAGCGGGTTCAGGGATCGCATTTTGCGAATCTCAAGCAGGCCTCCGCCGCGAACAAGCTGATGCTGGAGCGGCGGCTGGATCCGTGTCTGTCCGAGGTCCTGCCATGGGCAGAGATACCGGATGCCCATATGAAGATGCGGCGCAACGAGCACAAGCCGGGGAATATGGCCGTACTGGTGCAGGCCCCGAAAACCGGGCTGCGCACAGTGGAAGACGTGCTCGAGGCCCGAAACAAGCCCTAAGCCGCCGTCCGTTTGATTAACCTTGAGAAACACCTGGTTGGAATCAATCAGGTGTTTTCTATGGCTTTGTTTCCATAGCGGAACCGGTCGCCGCTGTAGGGCGCCCATGCCTCCCCATTTTTGGGGAGTAGATATTCGCGAATTTTCGGCGGATCCTCATGCATGCTAAGGTTGTATTAACGTCCCGTTAACCTATGATAAAGAGAGTTTTCCATGGCAGACGACTGGATCATCGATGTACTTGCGGACTTGAAGACCTACGCCAAGAAGAATGGGTTGTCCGTATTGGCCAAGCAGCTTGACGAAACCGCTCTGATCGCTGCGTCCGAGATTGCGTCGGTACAAGAAGGGGCGCCGGAATTGGCGAATTGGGAACTCGGTGACACTGGAAGATATTACAGAACAATTGCAGCGCGCGAGAACGCTTGAAGATCTGCAAAGCATAACGGAGCAGCTGCGCGATCACTACTGCGTCACTCACATCGTTTACCACTGGGTCAACAGCATAGGAGAAAGATTCGGCGCCGGCACTTACAGCACAGACTGGGTCGATCGCTATCTGGAAAAAGACTACCTGCGCATGGATCCGGTCATCTTCGGCTGTTTCCAGAGGTTCCATCCGGTGGACTGGAAGCAACTGGACTGGAGTACCAAGGCGGCACGGGCTTTCCTGAAAGAGGCAATCGAATTCGGGGTCGGCAATCAAGGCTACACCATTCCAATCAGGGGGCCAATTGGGCAGTTTGCCCTCTTCACCGCAAGCCACGACGCAACGGATGAGGAATGGGAAGGTTTCATACAGGCAAATGCGCGAGATCTCATGATCATTGCGCATGAGTTCAACAAGAAGGCGCTGGACTTCGAGAACAAGACGAACGCAATGCCTTTGCCATCACTGTCACCGCGCGAACTTTCGGCGATGACATACCTGGCGAAGGGGTTCAGCAGGGCGCAGGCGGCGGACCAATTGAAGATATCCGAGCATACGCTGCGGGTCTACATCGAAGCCGCCCGCCACAAACTGGGCGCTCTCAACACCACACATGCGGTGGCGCGGGCGCTCAGCAGCGGGATCATCGTGGTCTGAATGTTGCGCCGAAAGAGGGCGGAGCGGGCGGATCGCTAAAATTTTAGAAAGATAACGGAACGCCCGCTGAGCGGGTCATTAACCATGTCTGCGTAGCCTTTTCGCATCAGACGGAAAGGAATCGCAATGCTTCGCTATGTATACGGCAACGATCTTCACCAGTTCCCGCTTCTCCGCGACACGATGTTTCGTGATCGTGCAGACCAGTTCAAGACCCGTCTGGGATGGGAGGTCAGCGTCAACGAAGCCGGCGAAGAGCGCGATGAATACGATGCGATGAACCCGCTCTACGTGATCTGGCAAAAGCCGGATGGTACCCATGGCGGGTCGATGCGGTTCCTGCCGACGGTCGGTCAGACCATGGCAAATGATCATTTCAGACATCTGACGGGCGGCGTTCGGATCGAGAGCCCGCTGATCTGGGAATGCACGCGTTTCTGCCTTGCACCGGGGGCCAATCGCCGTGTTTCCTCCGGTCTCGTACTTGGCGCGGGCGAGGTGATGGCCAACTTCCACCTCAAGCACTTTGTCGGGGTCTTTGATCGGCGTATGGAGCGCATCTATCGCCTCATGGGCCTGGAGCCCGATATCATCGGCAAGGCCGGCATCGGTCGCGACAAGATCGCGGTCGGCCTGTGGGAGATGCAGGACTCCGCTTGGCCCCGGACGCTGGAAAGGGTTGGCATTTCCCGCGAGACATCTCTTGCCTGGTTCCGGACGTCGTTCTCGGCCAAGACCAAGGTCGCACGGGTCGAACCGGTCCCGGCCTGAACAATCTCAAAGCTTCTGGCTCCAATGGCGGTGCCCCTGTAGGGTCGCCGCCATGGGCGTTACTCTCTTTCAATTTTCAGACGATCAGGCCGAAGCCTTCGACCGCATCGCCCACCTGCTGCGCGGGGCCGGCATAGACATCGAAGAGTCCATGACCACACCCGAGGCGGCCAGCCGGGAGGCAGTTCTCGCGGTGGTCGGCAAGGCAGGGTCCGGCAAGACAATGCTCCTGGCGCGGCTTTGCGAAGCCATGCAGGAGGCCGGGGTCGAGGTCGTCTCGGGGGATTATGAAAGCCGGCGGCGCAAGGACCGGCGAACCCTCGCGATTCTGGCGCCGACCAACAAGGCGGCAAGCGTCCTGCGGATGCAGGGGGTTCCGGCCACGACGATCCACCGCATTCTCTATACCCCTGTCTACGACCCCGAATATGAAAAGGTCGCGGAGTGGCTTGCCGGCGGTTCCGAGCGCCCTGTGGTCGAAGGGCTGACGAATATCGCGCTCGACCGGGCATTTGCCTTCTACCAGACCCACCGTTCGATCCCCGGTGCGCTGGCAACGGCGGGATTGCGCGGATCCGATTTCATCACCGGCTGGAAACGGCGCGAGGATCCGCTCGATATCGGGTTCGTGGATGAGAGCTCGATGCTCGATGATCGGCAGTTCGAGGATCTGAAAGAGATCTTTCCCACGCTGCTTCTCTTTGGCGATCCGGCGCAGCTGGCCCCGGTCAACCAGTCGGGCGCGATGGTGTTCGACGCGCTGCCCACGAACCGCAAGCTGGTCCTGCATCGCATTCACCGGCAGGAGCGGGACAATCCGATCCTTGATCTCGCCCATTCGCTTTCCGACGCGGATCTGCAATTCGAGACCTTCGAACGGATGATCGCGGATGCGGCGCGCTCGGACCCACGCGTTGTCATGGCAGAGCGGGTCGAGTCCGATCTGATGGCGCGCTCGCCGGTACTGGTCTGGCGCAACGTGACACGGGTACGGTTGATCCAGGCTTTTCGGTCGGCCTTTGGCGCGCCACCGGATGCTCTGCTGGCCGGCGAACCCTTGATCTGTGACGGGATCGAACTGCCGCTGAAACATCGCAAGAAGCGCATTGACCTGGAGGCGCGGGGGCTGATCAAAGGCGCTCAGGTGATCTATCTCGGGCCGGGGAACAGGCAGGGTTTTTCACGCCTGCACGTCGTCGGGGCAGAGGATCCGCAGGTCAGCGCCGCGTCAATCATCAAGATCGAGCTTCCCGGCGAGGGGGAGCCGTTCATTCCCTTTGCCGCGAGGATGGGAGCGACCTTCCTGCACGGTTCGGCAGTGACGATCCACAAGGCGCAGGGGTCACAGTGGCGCGATGTGCAGGTCTTTGCGCCCGACATCTATGCTGCCAGCCGGGCAGGTCGGATCGAGGCGGGCATACCGCTGTGGAAACGCCTCGCCTATGTCGCGATCACCCGCGCTGAGGACCGGTTGCTTTGGGTCACGCGAAACCGTCTGGCGCGGCCCACCAGCCCGCTGACGATCGAGGACTTGAATGCGGCGCCCGGCTCGTTTCAACTGACCGCGGAACCTGAACTGGAGAACTGACATGGCTGGCACCATCATCATAACGGGCGCGAGCGCCGGGATCGGCAGGGCCACTGCGCAGAAGTTCCTGGATGGCGGCTGGATCGTGGGCCTTCTGGCCAGAAGCGCAGAACCGCTGATGGAGCTTGCGGCGGATCGAGACAACGCGATTCCACTGGCCGCGGATGTGACCGACGCGGCTTCAGTCGATGCGGCTTTTGCCACGTTCACAGAGAAGGCGGGACGCCTTGACGCCATCTTCAACAATGCAGGACGGGGCAGCCGGGCGCAGACGATAGACGAGATCGACCCGGAGGTCTGGAAAGCGGTCGTCGATGTGAACCTGACGGGGATGTTCCTGTGTGCCCGCGCTGCCTTCCGCCAAATGCGGCGCCAGGAACCGCAAGGCGGGCGGATCATCAACAATGGATCGATCTCTGCGGTCATGCCCCGCTGGGGCTCGGTCCCCTACACGGCGACCAAGCATGGCGTTCTGGGTCTGACCAAAACGATCTCCCTTGATGGTCGGCCGTTCAACATCGCCTGCGGACAGATCGATATCGGCAACGCGTTGACCGAGATGACGGCAAGGATGTCTGGGGGCGTGCCGCAGGCCGACGGCAGCCTCAAGCCGGAACCGACGATGGACGTGCAGCATGTCGCTGATGCCGTTTTTCACATGGCTGGCTTGCCGCTGTCGGCCAATGTACAGACCATGACGATCATGGCAACGACGATGCCCTATGTCGGGCGCGGCTAACTGCGGATATATCGGAATACCGCCGAGGCACTCCAACCGGCGGCGATGGCAATGGCGATCGACAGGATGCCATAGGCCAGCGGCAATTCGTGCGCGAGGTTGAAGAGCCAGCGTTCAAGGCCGACCTTCTGCACGTCGATCTTGGTTTCATAGTCCGCGACGACATCACCGCTCCGGGTCAGGAAAATGCGCGCCGTGTAGGCCCCTTCGGTCAGGTTCGCGGGCAGGGCGACCGAGGTGTTGAAAAGGGTTTCTTCGCTGACCTCGACCGTGCTCGGCGACATCTGGTAGAGGCCCTTTCGGGTACGGATACGGATCAGGGCGTCGGTGAATGACGCGGAATCCATGATGGTCATCGGGGCGCCGACGGACCGGATCGCGCGAGGGATCGAGATCTTGTAGCGCAGATCTTCGATGTTCTTCAGCACGTCACTCAGCGGACCACTTGTGGCAACTGCGTAGAAGGATGGTGCAGCGTCGACCTCGACCGCATCGGTATTGACCCAGATGCCGAACCGCTTGGCCTTGCGACGCACCATGATCGGCTTGGAAGGACCGGCGACGGCGATGACAACCTGCAAGGGCCCGGTGCCCGGTGGTGGCGCTTCCCGCTTGACGGCGCCGAAGATCAGGATCTCGGAGCCATCGAAATTGGCGGTGATCGCGATGCGGTTCTGTGAAAGCCCGGCGACAACCTTTTCTTCCGCCCGCGCGGGCTGGGCAAGGATCACCAGCAAGAGCAAAATCCGCACCATCAATGCCGCACATCCCCCAAGTTGTAGATTTCTGAGGGTTGCAGCAGCAGTTCCAGCGCCAGCTTCGCGCAGACCGCAAGGACCAGGAGCGCCAGCAGGATGCGCAGTTGTTCGGCCTTCATCTTGACACCGATCCGCGTGCCGATCTGGGCCCCGACGACACCGCCGATCAGCAGCAGCACCGCCAGCATCATGTCGACGGTGAAGTTCGTGGTCGCGTGCATCAGCGTGGTAAAGGCGGTGACGAAGATGATCTGAAAAAGCGACGTGCCGACGACTACCTTGGTCGGCATGCCCAAAAGATAAATCATCGCCGGGACCATGATGAAGCCGCCGCCGACGCCCATGATCGCGGCAAGAATACCCACGACAATCCCGACGAGAATCGGCGGAATGACCGAGATGTAAAGGCCCGAGGTGCGGAACTTCACCTTGAAGGGCAGGTTGTGGATCCAGTTGTGCTTGCGTCGCGGAGGCAATGCGCCGGGCTTGCGAGTCCTGAGGATGGCGCGAAGGCTCTCCAAGAACATCAGCCCGCCGATGATGCCGAGAAAGACGACGTAGCAGAGCTTGACCAGCAGATCGACCTGCCCGATCGCGCGCAGTGCATTGAAGACCTGCACGCCCAATGCGGCCCCGATCAGGCCGCCGATAAGCAGCACCAGACCCATCTTCAGATCGACTGTCTTTCGCTTGAAATGCGCCAGAACGCCGGAAAAGGACGAGGCAACGATCTGGTTTGCCTCGGTCGCAACCGCGACGGCGGGCGGGATGCCGATGAAGAACAGAAGCGGCGTCATCAGGAATCCGCCGCCGACGCCGAACATGCCCGACAAAACGCCCACAATTCCGCCTAATCCCAGAAGCAGGAAGGCGTTCACCGAAACTTCGGCGATGGGAAGGTAGATCTGCATGTTACGGTTCCGGCATTAGGTGGCCGTCGCAACCAAACAACTCTTTTCAGCAGAAGGTGTCAAACCATTGGCCGAATGGACCATGAGAAAATGACCCGCCTCCCTCTTCTGGATATATCGACCGCCCCGAACTGGATTGCGGGGTTAGAATTCCGCCAGGAACCTTCGCAGGATAGGTTCCAGTTTCAACGCCCCAAGCGGGGCCATGGCCTTGGTATGTTCGTGGCTGATGTGTTCGTCCGACATCCCGGCCGCCATGTTGGTGATGGTCGAGATCGCAGCGACGCGCAGTCCGAGGAACCGGGCAAGGATCGCCTCTGGCACGGTGGACATGCCGACGGCGTCCGCTCCGAGCTTGCGGATCGCGCGTATCTCAGCCGGGGTCTCAAATGACGGGCCGGAATACCAAGCATATACGCCTTCCTTCAGCGGCTGCCCCTCGGCTCTGGCCGCAGACTTCAAGGCATTGCGCAACCGCGGATCATAAGCGTCCGTCATTGGCACGAACCGCGCGTCGCTGGTCTCGCCGATCAGCGGATTGAGGCCCGAGAAGTTGATGTGGTCTGACAGCAGCATAAGTTCGCCGGGCGGTATGTCGGCGCGCATCGAACCGGCCGCGTTGGTCAGGATCAGGGCTTCTGCACCCAGGGCCTTCAGCACCTCCAGCGGCAACCGCATAGCGTCGCCGCGCCCGCTTTCATAATAATGCGCCCGGCCGCCGAAAACAGCGACCCGGCACCCCGCGAGGTCGCCAATCACCAGCTTGGGGTTGTGGCCGGAGACGCCGGCGTGCGGAAATCCGGGCAGATCGTCATAGCCGATCGCGGTGCCGTCGACCTCTTCGGCCAGGTGACCGAGGCCGGAACCCAGCACCAGCCCCACCCTGACGGGCGCGTCACCGACGCGCGCCCGGATCTCTTGGGCGAGGGCCTCAGCGTTCCTTGACATAAGGTTCGCCACCTGCACGCGGCGGGATCGCCTTGCCGACGAAGCCGGCCAGGATCACGACTGTAAGGATATAGGGCAGGGCCTGGGTGAACTGCACCGGGATCGTGAACAACCCGAAGACGTTGATGTTGGGAAACAGGTTCGAAATCGCTTCCAGCAGACCGAACAGAAGGCAGGCACCAAGCGCGTACCACGGCCGCCATTTGGCAAAGATCAGGGCGGCGAGAGCGATATAGCCCCGACCCGCCGTCATTTCCCGGCCGAACCCGGCGGCTTGCGCAGTCGACAGGTAGGCGCCCGCAAGACCGCAGAGGATACCGGTGATGATCAGTGCCTGAAAACGCAGCCGAACCACCGAGATGCCGGCCGTGTCGACCGAAGCCGGGTTTTCCCCCACGGCGCGCAGCCGCAGGCCGAAACGGGTGCGGTAGAGAACCCACCAGGAAAGGGGAACGAGGGCGAACGCGAGGTAGACGAGGGCGTTGTGACCGGAGATCAGGTCACTGTAGATCGGACCGACGACCGGGACATCCGAGAGGGCCCTTGCGAAGGGCAAGTCGATCCCGGTGAACCGTGCATTTCCTGCCAGGGTCGGCGTCTGCCCGCCTTTCTGGTACCAGGCGTTTCCGATCACGACCGTCAGCCCGGAGGCCAGGAAGTTGATCGCAACGCCCGAGATCAATTGGTTGCCGCGATAAGTGATCGAAGCAAGACCATGGATCATCGAGAAGGAAAGCGAGGCAGCGCACCCGGCCAGAACGCCGACCCACGCGCTGCCGGAATGATAGGCGGCAACGGCGGCAAAGAAGGCGGCGATCAGCATCTTGCCTTCGAGCCCGATATCGACGATGCCCGAACGCTCCGAGAACAGGCCGGCAAGGCAAGCAAGAAGCAGCACGACCGACAGCCGGATCGAGCTGTCGAATGTGAAGATCAATTGCAAAAAGCCATCCATTACGCAGCCTTCCTCATCCGGATGAATATCCGCTCTACCGGGTCACGTACCATGTGATCCAGCGCCCCCGTAAAGAGGATGATCAGGGCCTGAATGACCAGCACCATCTCGCGCGATATGGCGGGCATCTCGAACAAGAGCTCGAACCCGCCTTGCGTCAGCATGCCAAACAGCAGCGCCGCCAGAACGATTCCGAACGGATGCGACCGCCCCATGAGCGCGACCGCGATCCCCACAAAACCCGCGCCTTCGACGAATTCCTTGATCAGGCGCTCCTGCTCTCCCATCACCACGTTGATCGACAGCATGCCGGCCAGCCCACCCGATATCAGCATCGCGAGGATGGTGATCTTTACAGCCGAGATGCCCGCATATCTCGCTGCACCCTCGTTGTGGCCGTAGGCGCGGATCTGATAGCCGAGCCTCGTGCGCCAGATCAGCAACCACACAAGAACCGCGCAGGCCAAGGCCAAAAGGAAGCTGAAATTGAGCGGGGCGGATCTGGAGAACTCGATGCCGAACGGGGCCAGCATTTCGTGCGCCGTCGGCAGGTGCGATCCGGGGCTGAAGTTCCGCGTCTCGGCATTCTGAGTGGCGGGATTCTTCAGAATCCCGTTCAGCAGGAACCCGAGCAGGGCGGCGGCGATGAAGTTGAACATAATCGTGGTGATCACGATATGACTGCCGCGCTTGGCCTGAAGATATGCTGGAATGAAAGCCCAGGCCGCACCGAAGGCCGCGGCGCCGAGAACGGCGAAGGGCAGGGCCACCGTCCAGTGCGGCCAGTCCACCGCCAGCAACACGACGGCAGCGCCGATGCCGCCGACGGCTGCCTGACCTTCGCCGCCGATGTTGAACAGCCGCGCATGGAAGGCGACGGCGACGGCGAGGCCCGTAAAGATGTAGTTCGTCGCGTAGTAAAGGGTGTAGCCGATCCCGGATGTCGAACCGAGCGATCCCTTGATCATGAAATAGATCGCGTCGATCGGGTTTTGCCCGATTGCCAGCACGACCAACCCGGCCGCCAAGAACGCCAGGACAAGATTGATCGCGGGGATCAGGAAGAGATCGGCCCATTTCGGCATCTTGCTCATCAGGCCGCCTCCCCTTCTCCGCTGACCCCGGCCATCAAGAGGCCGAGTTCGCGTTCGTTCGTCTTGGCGGGGTCGCGTTCGCCCATGATGCGCCCGTCGAACATCACGATGATACGGTCCGAAAGTGACAGGATCTCTTCCAGTTCAACGCTGACCAGAAGCACGGCCTTGCCGGAATCGCGCAACTCGATGATCCGCTGATGAATGAACTCGATCGCGCCTATATCGACGCCACGGGTCGGCTGGCCGACCAGAAGAAGATCGGGATCGCGCTCGATCTCTCGGGCGAGGACGATCTTCTGTTGATTTCCCCCCGAGAAGTTCTTGGCCTGCAGGCGGGGATTGGGCGGTCGAACATCGAACCGCTCCATCTTCGCCTCGGTGTCTGTGCGGACCGCCGAATTGTCCATTAGCCAGCGATTCTTCTGGTATTCCGGTGCGTGGTGGTAGCCGAAGACCACATTCTCCCAGGCCATGAAGTCCATGATCAGGCCTTCGGCCTGACGATCCTCAGGGACATGCGCAATCCCCCGCGCGCGCCGCGACTGGCCATCCGAATGATGGCCGGTCAGGTCGATGTCCTGACCATTCACGGCGATATTGCCAGCGGCCGTCTGATAGCCGCCCAACACTTCGAGGAGCTCGGACTGGCCATTGCCCGAAACGCCGGCAATGCCCAGAATCTCGCCCGCCTTCACGTCAAATGAAATGCCGCGCAACCGCTCGACCTTGTCCTCGTCAACGACGCGCAGGTTCTTGACCTGCAACACTATCTGGCCCGGTGTCGCCGGTTTCTTGTCGACCCGCAGCAGAACCTTTCTGCCGACCATGCGCTCGGCCAGATCCTCTGGTGACGTGTCGGAAGTCTTGACTGTTGAGGTCATTTCTCCGCGCCGCATTACGCTGACCGTGTCGGTGATCTCCATGATCTCGCGCAGCTTGTGGGTGATCAGGATGATCGTCTTGCCCTCATTCTTCAGCCCGTCGAGGATGCGGAAAAGGTGATCGGCCTCGGCAGGCGTCAGCACGCCAGTTGGTTCATCGAGAATGAGGATCTCGGCCTGCCGGTAGAGCGCCTTGAGGATTTCGACACGTTGCTGATGGCCAACCGATAGGTCCTCGATAAGGGCATCCGGGTCGACGTTGAGTTCGTATTCCTTGGCCAGCGTGGTCAGCGTCCTGCGCGCCTTGTCCAACGAGGTTTTCAGCATCGGCCCATCCTCGACCCCGAGGATCACGTTCTCCAGAACGGTGAAATTCTCGACCAGCTTGAAATGCTGGAACACCATGCCGATGCCAGCAGCAATGGCCGCCTGGCTGTCGGGGATTTCGGTTTTCTGACCCTTGATGAAGATCTCTCCGGCATCCGCCTTGTAGAAGCCGTAAAGGATCGACATCAGCGTGGACTTCCCGGCGCCGTTCTCGCCGATGATCCCGTGGATCGTGCCCTTTTGAACGCTGATCGAGATGTCCTTGTTCGCCTGCACCGGTCCGAAGGCCTTGGAGATGCCGCGAAGTTCTATGGCTGGGGCGGCAGCATCCTGCCGCCCCTTTGGGTTCTGAGTATTCACAATCTGACCTTAGCTGACCGGGCAGCTGTCGTCGGACCGGTAGTCGTGGACGCTGATCGACCCGTCGATGATACCCGCCTTCGCGGCATCCACTGCAGCTTTCATCTCTTCAGAGAAGATCTCAGCATTGTTCTCATCAAGCGCATAGTCGATGCCGCCATTGGCGATACCCATGTTGAAATTGCCGGTTTCCAGGTTTTCGCCCTGTGTGAAAGCATCGTAGACCGCATTGTCGACCCGCTTGAGCATCGAGGTTAGGACCGATCCCGGATGCAGGTGGTTCTGGTTGCTGTCCACGCCGATCGACAGGATGTCTTCATCGGCCGCAGTCTGAAGCACGCCAACACCGGTACCGCCCGCTGCGGCATATACGACGTCTGCGCCCTGGGCGATCTGCGCCTTGGTCAGTTCGGCGCCCTTGACCGGGTCAGTCCAGGCCGCGGGCGTGGTGCCGGTCATGTTCTGGATGATCGTCGCATCCGGGTTGGTGGCCTTGACCCCTTGCACGTAACCGCATGCGAACGCGCGGATGAGCGGGATGTCCATGCCGCCGACAAAGCTGACGGTGCCGGATTTCGATGCCATCGCAGCCGCGATGCCGACGAGATAGGATCCT
>JBFKFZ010000068.1:0-15320 GCA_041633555.1 Paracoccaceae bacterium
CGGGATTTCTTGACCGACTGCTGGACCACGTTGTCCGGACGGGTGACCTTCACGTGACAATGCCCGATGGCAGCAGGCGCCGCTATGGCGATGGTGCCGCCCCCAGGATCAGAATAGCGATCAACGACCGACAGCTTCCTGCACGCATCATCTCCAACCCGGACTTGGCTGTCGGCGAAGGTTATGTCGACGGCGGACTCACGATCGAGAACGACGACCTTTACGGTTTTCTGACGCTTGCGATCACCAATCTGTCGCGTGAGCGCGCGCCGATCTGGTGGCAACGCCCGCTGAGGGGACTGCGCCACTCCTTGCGCTTTGCCCAACAGTTCAATCCCGTCGGCCGTGCGAGAGCCAATGTCGCCCATCACTATGACCTGTCGGGAGAGCTCTATGACCTCTTCCTCGACGAAGACAGGCAGTATTCCTGTGCCTATTTCAGGCATTCGGACGACACGCTCGAACAGGCCCAGGAGAACAAGAAGCATCACATCGCGGGGAAACTCTTGCTGAAGCCTGATATGCGCGTGCTCGATATCGGCTGCGGTTGGGGTGGCATGGCTCTCACGCTTGCGCGCGACTATGGTGCGATCGTCACGGGCGTAACCCTGTCACGAGAGCAACATGCCATGGCAAGAGCCCGCGCCGAATTGGCGGGTCTGGCAGATCGGGTCGAATTCCGCCTGATGGATTACCGGCAGGTAAGCGGCAAGTTCGACCGAATTGTCTCGGTTGGAATGTTCGAGCATGTCGGCGCGCCGCATTATCGAGAGTATTTCAATCATGTGAACCGGATGCTTGAGCCAGACGGAGTCGCCCTCATTCACACAATCGGTCGGGCAAGCCCGCCCGGGATAACCAGCCCGTGGATCACGAAATACATCTTCCCCGGAGGCTACGTTCCGGCGATGTCCGAAACCATGGCCGCAATCGAGAAAGAAGAGCTCTACACGACCGACGTCGAGGTCTGGCGACTGCATTACGCCGAGACCCTGAAACTCTGGCATGACCGCTTCGTCGCCAATATCGACAAGGCGCGCGTGCTTTACGATGACCGTTTCTGCCGGATGTGGCGGTACTACCTGATCGCCTCGGAACTGACATTCCGAATTAGCACACAGGTGGTCTTCCAAATCCAACTCGCACATCGGAAAGATGCCGTCCCGCTGACTCGTGATTACCTTTATCCGACACCGGATTTGTCGGATATCCGCCACGCTGCCGAGTAATCTCGGAGCTCAGTGCTAATCAAGCTGGCCAGATGGGCTGACTGGCAGATAGTTTCTTGCCAGAGGTGAATGCAGCAAGACCGGGGCCTTCCAGCACCATGACGATCCATCCGATGCGCCTTGCTGCATTGATACTCATGGCGGGTGTCGCGCTTTCCTATTATCGATTTTTCTTGCCCTATTCCGGTGACCTCATGGCGACCTGGCTGGCGGGGCATTTCTTGAAGATCGGCCGTCCGGACCAGGTTTATCCGCCGCTCACAGACTTCTTCATCATGCATCCCCCTTCGGAATGGCGGGCCTACATGGCCGCAACCCATGACTATGAGGGGCCCATGTTTCCGTTCATCTACCCGCCGCTCTGGGCCAAGATCGCCGAACTCATGAGTGGGCTGAGCTTCTGGAAGATCGCCGTGGTGGCACTGGCCCTGAACGCCATCCTGCTGATGGCGACGATTCTGTTGGCGTTTCGAGCCAGCCGCAGCGCATTGCATCCGGCCATATATGCCGGGATCGCCCTGTTTCTGCTGCATGCAACTCATATCGGAACCATCGCGCTCAACGAGAACCAGCCACAGATCTTTGTCAGTTTCCTGCTTGTCCTCGCAATCGAACGAACGCGCGCGGGTTTCCCCATCGCTGCCGGGCTCGCGCTGGCGATTGCAGCATCGATCAAGCTATACCCGGCAATCTTCGCGTTGTTCTGGCTGTTCGGCCGCGAAAGGCGGGCGCTCTTGAGCTTCGTGCTTTTTGGTGCCGGATTGGCCATGACATCCGTCCTATGGGCGGGATGGCCGCTGCATGCGGAATTTCTCGATCAGATGCAGCTGATCTCGCGCACGGTCCTGGTAACTGGATTGTCCTTCAGCTTCGACGCTTCGATCGCCCAGATCTTTCTGCGCGATGAGCTGCAATGGATCCCGTCGCTCGAACCGCCGACCGAACTGGTCCCGGATCCGGGCTGGTATGCGATGTCCAAATCTATCATCTGGAGGACATTGTCCGGCTTGGCCCTCGTCTCAGTGATCATGATGCTCTGTATTGCCTTTCGTCGAGCCTCTGCCGACATGCAAGCCAGCCTACTCTGGCCATTGGCGCTGACGGTCGTCGCATTGCTGTCGCCGATCAGCTGGGTCTATTACTACATTCCTGCCGCCTGTTTCGCGCCGGTTCTCATCGAAAAGCTCGGCCGACGATTGGGAGGTGCCTTCATCGTGTTGGGGTTTGGCCCGATGTTGCTGCCCTTCTTGCGGTATTATTGGGCAATGTCGGAATCGCCCGACTGGCCACCCTATCTCTATCAGATCGTCAGTGTCACCAGCCTGACGATCGTCGCGCTGGGGTTTGTCTTCGCCTGCTTCCGTGGCCAGGAAAATGCCCAGGCATCTGCGGGGGCCTGACGGGACTTGCGCCCAACCGATCCATGCCTATAACCCCCGATAATTTGCGCAGCCTCCGCCGGGCGCGCTGCATTGTGGGGACCGAGAGATGCCGAAAAGAACCGATATCAAGTCAGTGATGATCATCGGCGCCGGCCCCATCGTCATCGGACAAGCCTGCGAGTTCGACTATTCCGGCGCCCAAGCCTGCAAGGCCCTGCGCGAGGAGGGCTACCGCGTCGTCCTGGTAAACTCGAACCCGGCCACGATCATGACCGATCCGGAGCTGGCCGACGCAACCTATATCGAGCCGATCACGCCTGAAGTCGTGGCAAAGATCATCGAAAAGGAGCGCCCCGACGCGCTTCTGCCGACAATGGGCGGCCAAACCGGGCTCAACACGTCGCTGGCGCTCGCAGACATGGGCGTGCTCGACAAGTTCGGGGTCGAGTTGATCGGCGCCAACCGCCAGGCCATCGAGATGGCCGAGGACCGCAAGCTGTTCCGCGAAGCAATGGAGAGGATCGGGCTCGAGAATCCCAAGGCCACGATCATAAGCGCTCCGAAGAAGGAAAACGGCAATTACGATCTGAAGGCCGGCGTCGCCGCGGCAATCGAGGCCATCGACTATGTCGGCCTTCCTGCGATCATTCGCCCTGCATTCACACTGGGGGGCACCGGGGGCGGTATCGCCTACAATCGCGATGACTACGAAAGGCTTTGCCATTCGGGCCTCGACGCCTCACCGGTTGCCCAGATCCTGATCGATGAGTCGCTCTTGGGTTGGAAGGAATTCGAGATGGAAGTCGTCCGCGACAAGGCGGACAACGCGATCATCGTCTGTTCCATCGAGAATGTCGATCCGATGGGCGTTCATACGGGCGACTCGATAACCGTGGCGCCGGCGCTGACCCTGACCGACAAGGAATATCAGATCATGCGCAATGGCTCGATCGCCACCTTGCGCGAAATCGGTGTTGAGACTGGTGGCTCGAACGTGCAGTGGGCAATCAACCCCGCCGACGGGCGTATGGTCGTAATCGAGATGAACCCGCGTGTGTCGCGGTCTTCGGCGCTCGCCTCGAAAGCCACCGGTTTTCCAATCGCCAAGATCGCGGCCAAGCTGGCCGTCGGCTACACGCTGGACGAGCTCGACAACGACATCACCAAGGTGACGCCCGCCAGTTTCGAGCCGACAATCGACTATGTCGTGACCAAGATCCCGCGCTTCGCCTTCGAGAAGTTCCCCGGCTCAAAACCCGAACTGACCACCGCCATGAAATCGGTCGGCGAGGCGATGGCCATCGGCCGAACGATTCACGAGAGCCTGCAGAAGGCGCTGGCCTCATTGGAAACCGGCCTGACCGGGTTCGACGAGATCGCAATTCCGGGCGCGCCCGACAAGGCCGCCATCACGCGGGCCCTTTCAGCCAAGACCCCCGATCGGCTGCGCACCATTGCGCAAGCCATGCGGTATGGATTGAGCGATGATGAGATCCATTCTGTCACTATGTTCGATTTATGGTTTCTTGCCCGGATCCGAGAGATCATTTCTGCCGAAGAGAAGTTGAAAAAAGAAAATCTTCCGCTCACCGAAGAGGGCCTTCGCGCGGTCAAGATGCTCGGATTCACCGACGCTCGTCTTGCCGCACTCACGGGTCGCACCGAGGATAATGTCCGCCGCGCCCGTCAGAATCTGGGCGTCACAGCTGTCTTCAAACGCATCGACACCTGCGGCGCCGAGTTCGAAGCTCAGACGCCCTACATGTACTCGACCTACGAGACCCCGGCGATGGGCGATGTCGAATGCGAGGCACGGCCCTCGAACCGCAACAAGGTCGTGATACTTGGTGGCGGTCCGAACCGAATCGGGCAAGGCATCGAGTTCGACTATTGTTGCTGCCATGCCTGTTTCGCGCTGACCGAAGCCGGGTTCGAAACCATCATGATTAATTGCAACCCCGAAACCGTCAGTACTGATTACGACACTTCGGATCGGCTCTATTTCGAACCACTCACCTTCGAGCACGTGATGGAAATCCTGCGGGTCGAGCAGCAGAACGGCACGCTTCACGGCGTCATCGTTCAGTTCGGCGGTCAGACCCCGCTGAAACTTGCAAACGCTTTGGCCGATGCGGGGATCCCGATACTCGGCACGTCGCCGGATGCGATCGACCTTGCCGAAGACCGGGAGCGATTCCAGCAACTCCTCGCCAAGCTGGACCTCAAACAGCCCGTAAACGGCATCGCAAGCAGCGACGAACAAGCCATGGAGATCGCAAATACCGTCGGCTACCCGCTGGTCATCCGCCCGTCATATGTACTGGGCGGCCGCGCGATGGAGATCGTCCGAGACGACGCCCAGCTTGAGCGCTACATCCGCGAAGCGGTCAACGTGTCGGGCAAGAACCCCGTGCTGTTGGACAGCTACCTGACCAATGCGACAGAGGTTGACGTCGATGCGCTTTGTGATGGAGAATCCGTCCATGTCGCCGGCATCATGGAGCACATCGAAGAGGCTGGCGTTCATTCCGGCGACAGTGCCTGTTCGCTGCCGCCCCACACGCTGTCGGCCGAGACCGTGGCCGAAATCGAAGAACAGACCCGGGCCCTGGCGCTCGCTCTCAATGTCGTCGGCCTGATGAATGTTCAGTTTGCGATCAAGGATAGCGAGATTTTCGTCCTTGAAGTGAACCCTCGCGCCAGCCGCACCGTTCCTTTCGTCGCCAAGGCCACGGACTCGGCCATCGCCAGCATCGCCGCCCGCCTGATGGCCGGCGAAAAGCTCTCGGCCTTTCCGCGCGCCCGACCGCACCAGCCTGTCAGTGACGATGTGGTGATCCCGATGGGTGACCCACATGCCCTGGCCGATTTCCGCACGCCCTGGTTCAGCGTGAAAGAGGCTGTCATGCCCTTCGCCCGCTTCCCCGGCGTCGATACGCTTCTTGGCCCCGAGATGCGCTCGACTGGAGAGGTCATGGGCTGGGACCGCACCTTCCCGCGCGCATTCCTGAAGGCGCAACTGGGTGCCGGAGTGCGTCTGCCTGACCTCGGTACCGCATTCCTATCGATCAAGGAGACAGACAAGACTCCGCAATTGATCGAAACCGCCCGCATCCTGCTGGGCCTCGGCCTGACGATCTGTGCCACGCGTGGCACAGCCGCGTTTCTGGCGCAGCATGAATTGCCGTCAGAGGTCGTGAACAAGGCCTATGAGGGCGGGCGCACCATCGTCGACATCATGAAGGACGGTGGCGTCGCACTGGTGATGAATTCGACGGAGGGGGCGCAGGCTGTCGAGGATTCACGCTCGATGCGAAACGTCGCGCTTATGGACAAGATCCCCTACTTCACGACTCTGTCTGCTAGCCACGCCGCGGCGCTGGCGATGAAGGCAAGCCGTGAGGGTGAACTCGGTGTCAGATCGCTGCAAGGATGACTTGCCCGCATGTTCTGATTGGGAAGTCGGGGCAAGCATACACCCCTACTGAGCGATCGACCGCCGGATAGCAGACCCTGGGCCGCCGGTTCATTTGTCCTCGTGATTTGGCGATTCGCTCGGGGAAACCTGCTCCCAAGTCGCCCGTCAGCCGGCCTTGTCCAGCTGAACATCGTCCCTCGCCGCGCTATCATCGGAATGACCGGCTCCACGCTTCGAGCGGTAGAAGCGCACCTCTTGCAGTTCATCGCTTTGGTTCTCGCCACGGGTCTCCGGATTTTCCAGCACCAAGGGCTGCAACTGTCGTATCCCCGCAAAACCGAAACTCTCCTGCCCGAGCGAAATAGGGCCGAAAGATACAACTTCTGGATCGATTGACCGGGCGGATCCGCTATCTGTCTCTTCCAGATAGGCATCCAGCGCCTCTTCCAGCTTTGCCGACATTTCCCGCAGCCCGAGTTGTTCCGCCTTTTCGCAGACATCCAATACGATATCGAAAAGCCAGTCATGTTCTGGCATGCGTTAATCCTATATCGCCCGACAGCCGGGCGCCTTCTTCACCATGAGGTGAAATCGGTTAATGCATTACTATCAGAACGTGATCGACCGATGACACCCGGCTCAGCAGTCGCGATCGGCGCCGCTCCGCTTCATGGCAACAAACCGCTCAAGAAAACGCTCGATCTCGTCGGTAACGGCATCATGTCGCTTGAATCGCAGACATCCCTTGCCGCGATCAATCCCGCCTGCAAGGGCACCTTCGGGATCGACCTTGTCGATGTCGCCGACATACAGGCCAACGAAATGCTTCTGCGCATTCAGGTGCAGAACCGGGTCTTGCGGGGGTCCGAATCCCATCATCCGGTAACTGATGGTCTCTTCCCAGTCCGGGGCAGCGCGCCGAATCGCGTCGCGCAGTTCCATCAGCCGCTCGCGCCGCCAATCCTGTTTGAGCTGTTGCAGATACTCCTTTGGGGTTGCCGCATCGTATGTCACCATTTGCTTCTCCTTGTGCCGCTACTGTTCCGGCACGCGAAATGTCAAAGCGGCCCAAAGCGATTCCCAGACCGGATCGGTCACCGGATCGTCAGGGTAGAGCGGCAACAGGACCACCGAATCGAGGAGATATTCGTGTCCCGGTTCAACCGGGATGTCAGCGTCTCCCTTGGCGTCGGTCATCAGCGTAAAGACTGAGACCTCGCCCGATGGGTCGCGGTCAAAGACCTCGATCTGAACTTTTGGGCGGCCAGCGCCTTCGAAGAGAACCGTGACAGGCAATCCACTCGGCAGTTCCTCGGTGTAGGGATTGCCCCTTGCCACGATCTCGGTCCGCAGTCCCATCTCTTGATCCCGACCGTCACCCGCCCCAACCGCGACGAGAGCCTTGGCAAAGCGCCGGTAGCGCTCCTTCACCCCTTCCTTCGACAGCCCGCGTTCCTCGTGCATTTCCAACGTGTTGGACAGTTTCTTGTGATCCACAAAGCTGACAAACTCTTCCCAGGAACCCCAGGTCAGCAAACTGTCGGTGGTCTCGTGCACAACCACCCAAAGCCCTTCCTCCGGGGCGGGCATGTTCAATGCGGGCCGATCGCCGATCCGGCCGGTGACCGGCAGAATGGCCTCGCCCGCAACCAAGTCAAATCGTACGAAATTCTGAGGTATGTAGCCGAAATTACCGCCCTTGAAGTTCTGCCCAACCCGCAGGTCCGCGACAATATGCTCGTTGCTGTCGACCTGGTACTCCCGCGGAGATATCCAGAACTCGTGGCCAATTGCCGGCAGCGTGCTAAGCAGCAGGAAAACCAAGATCTTGAGGGCAGGGAAATTCATGGCACAATTCACTCCGCATGACTACAGCAAGAAGCTGGCATGGACGGCGCTGCAGTCAACCCTGTTGCTGATCACAGTCTTGTTCTGCCTGATCACCTCTGCCGCGAGCGCGCATGAAATCCGCCCGGCAGTGGCCAATCTGGCCGTCACCGCAGAGACAGCGGAAGTTTCGATGCTTCTCTCCCTCGAGCCGCTCGTCGCGGGAATCGACCTGACGGACATCCAGGATACCAATGCGTCCCCGCTGGCGGACCGCTACGACGCCTTGCGAGCGGACGAACCCGCAGCACTGGAGCGCGCGTTCCGCGATTCATGGCCTGACATTGCCGCTAATATCCGATTGCAGGCGGGAGGTGTCGGCCTTGAGTTAACGCTCGACGGTGTCGAAGTGATCGACCAGCCCGACATCAGCCTGCCGCGCGAGGCCCTGCTTCGCTTTTCCGTAGCCCTGCCGCCGGATGACAGCCCGGTTACACTGGGTTGGGCCGCATCTTACGGCCCGCTAGTCGTGCGTCAGGTCTTGCCCTTGGGGGGCGGCTATGCCGGCTATCTGACCGGTGGCCAAGATAGCGAACCAATTCCGCGCGACAGCAGCGCGCAACAGGGCTGGCTGACGGCCTTCATTGACTATGTCGTGATTGGCTTCGAGCATATCGTACCGAAGGGACTAGACCATATTCTCTTCGTTCTGGGCCTCTTCTTCTTTTCTCTCAAACTGCGTCCGCTGCTTTACCAGGTCACCGCGTTCACTGTTGCGCATACCGTCACTCTGGCACTGGCGGTGCTCGGCTACGTGCAGCTGCCCGCCAGCCTGGTCGAGCCGTTGATTGCCGCATCTATCGTCTATGTCGCTGTAGAGAATATCCTTCTGTCCAGGTACCGACCATGGCGGACAGCCGTGGTTTTCGCCTTTGGCCTTTTGCACGGGCTGGGATTTGCATCCGTGCTCGGCGATATCGGTCTCGATCCTGCGAGATTTATCACCGGCCTCATCGGGTTCAATCTGGGCGTCGAATTTGGTCAGCTCGCCGTCATCGCGGCGGCATTCCTGACGGTCGGCATCTGGTTTGGAAGAAAGGACTGGTATCGTCCTGTCATCGCAACGCCGGCCTCTGCCGCTATTGCTGTTGTGGGTGGCTATTGGTTTGTTGAGCGGGTCTTCCTGTGAAGCTCAGGTGGACTCGCTTTCAAGATGCAGTTTGATCCTCAGCAGAACCTCCTGCATCGCGGTGGTTTCCTTGAGCAGCCTCTTGGCCTCGTTGATGCTGATAACTCCATCCTCGATCGACTGGTTATATTCTGCCATCAGCATGCCGAACCTCTGGCTCAGCGTAACGACATTGCTGTTGACCCCACCCCCAGTCGAATTCCGCTGGTTTGAATCATATGACAGGGTGATCTGCTGCAATTCGGCCAGCGCGCTGGTGATGTGGGGGTATTTCGCCGCAACCTCCAGGGCGGCCACCGCGTCGACCGGCATGAACCGGTCGGCATGCTCTGGAGCATCCGAATAATACCGCCCCAATGTCGCCTTGGACTTGCCGGTCAGGGCGCAGGCAGCTTCCAGTCCGACATCCTTGACCAGCGCCTCGGTATGTTTCTTCAGATAATTGCCGATCTCTGTCATGAACAAATCCATTCTACCGCTCAAGAAGGGGAATGCCCCGCTCCTTTTCCCATTAAAGGTCAGACGGGCTGATGTCATCAAAGACTTGTTCCACAGAGGTGGAGCGTGTGTGTGACCGGCGATTGGTTTCGTCGGTTCCAGATTGGGGGCACTCATCGCCTTGGCGGTGGGGTCCGGCAGGTCACTGGGCACTTCTTGGCCTGCCGCCGTGTACGATAGGTAACCCGTGTGAGGTCTGTTCCAACCCACTGAGCGAAAGCTCGCGACCTCTTCGTATCAGTAACCGTCGGCACTGGCCCCCAATTCCGGAACTTCGCTGCTTGAACAAGCCGACAGAGCATTGCTAAACCGCCTCATGGCCAAGCTCTATTTCCACTACTCGACCATGAACGCGGGCAAGTCGACGCTGCTTTTGCAGGCCTCCTACAACTATCGCGAGCGTGGCATGGACACCTATCTTCTGACCGCGCAATTCGACAAGCGCGCCGGAGATGGCCGGATCGGCTCTCGAATCGGGATAGATGCGTCGGCGGACACCTTCGCTTCATGCGAGGATCTGTTTGCCAAGATCAAGGCGCAACTCGATCAGACTCCGGTTGCCTGCATCTTCGTGGATGAGGCCCAGTTCCTGGATAAAGAGCAGGTCTGGCAGCTGGCCCGGGTCGTCGATGACTTGAACGTGCCGGTGATGTGTTACGGCCTGCGCGTCGATTTCAGGGGCGAGCTCTTTCCCGGTTCAGCCGCACTGCTCGCACTGGCGGATGAGATGCGAGAGGCGCGCACGATCTGTCATTGCGGCAAGAAGGCTACGATGGTCGTCCGTCAGGACAAGGAAGGCCGCGCGGTTCACGACGGGGCGCAGGTTCTGATCGGCGGGAATGAAACCTATCTTTCGCTTTGCCGGCGCCACTGGCGGGAGGCCATGGGGCAGCGGCCCTCTGAAAGCTAGAACATCCTCCCGCCAAGGGGCACATCCTGATCAGGCTGTAGCAGGACCACCTCGCCTTCGGCGTCCGGCACCCCAAGCACGAGCACCTCGGACATCGACTTGCCGATCTGGCGCGGCGGTAAGTTGACCACCGCCAGGACCTGTCGCCCAACGAGGTCTTCCGACGTGTAATGCCGGGCAATCTGAGCAGAGCTTCGCTTTTCACCGATCTCTCCGCCGAGATCGACCCAGAGCCTTATCGCGGGCTTGCGCGCTTCCGGGAAGGGCTCTGCGCGGGTGATCCGGCCGACACGAATGTCGACTTTCAGAAAATCGTCAAAGCTGATCTGGCTCATTTCCCCAACTCCCTTCCGCGCTCCGCGGCCGCCTTAATGGCACGGTGGAGCAATGCCGGGAATCCGGTTTCAGGGTCCATCAGGACAGCCAAGGCAGCGGCGGTCGTTCCGCCCGGACTCGTCACGTTCACGCGCAGCTGGCCCGGATCTTCGTCGGCATTCTCGGCCAGCGCCCCGGCCCCTGCCACCGTCGCTCTCGCCAGCTTCAAGGAAAGATCAGCCGGAAGTCCCTCGGCTTCGCCTGCCGCCGCCATCGTCTCGATCAAGTGAAACACGTAGGCCGGACCCGAACCAGAGACCGCCGTTACCGCATCCATCTGCCCTTCATGGTCGAGCCGTACTGTCTGTCCGACCGCGGACATAAGCCCCTCAGCCAGTATCATCTGCTCCTCACCCGAAATCGCATTGCCGACAAGGGCGGTAACACCGCGACCCACTGCCGCTGGCGTGTTTGGCATTGCGCGGATCAGTGGCGTGCGATGGCCAAGCGCAGCCTCGAAGACCGATAGCGGAGTACCGGCAGCGACCGACAGGAACAGCGTGGCCCCGTCGCCCAGGCGCTTGAGGGCAGGCAGCGCCTCTCCCATCATCTGCGGTTTCACGGCGACGATCACGATTGCCGGGTCTTCAGGCAGCGTTTCGTTCAGGTGCAGCCCGCCAAGGGATTTCAGCCAGTCCGAAGGCCTCGGATCGAGGATCCAGACCGAGCTTTCCGGCAACCCGCCCTTCAGCCAGCCCTGCAACATCGCCGAACCCATCTTGCCGCAACCCAGCAAGACAAGGCCTCGGCGCTCAATATCAGAAAGATCCATGAATTCCTCCGCGCACTGTCCGGAAGCCCACAAAGTGCATCAGCGCGGAAAAACGGTCAATTCAAGATCGCCGTCGATCTACACGGGCCAACCGCGCAACTGCCGGGGCAACCAAGCCGGTCTATGCCCGACCATAGGCCTCGGCGATGGCCACCTGCATCGCATCGTCGACCCCACGGTCGCCCCAGGAGACAAGTTGAAAAGCAGGGTAGAACCGCTCGGCTGACATGACGGCTGAGTTGATCAGGGTGTCGATCTGCTCGGGCCCGGCCATTTGTCCTCCGGCCAGAACCAGACCGTAGCGGTAGACCATGAGCCGCTGCTCGGGCCAGAAGGTAAATGCGCCAGCCCAGCATTTGTCGTTGATGCGGTTCAGTACTTCGTAGATCTCGCCATGCTTCTCTTCGGGCGGCTCCATCTCGAACGTGCAGATCAGGCGCAAGGTTTCGTCATAGCCCGACCAGGCCAGCGTGATGGCATAGGTCCGCCACTGCCCTTCAACCGCCATCGCAATCTGATCATCGGCCACGCGATCGAAATCCCATTCGTGGTGCTCGGCGATATGTTCGACGATGTCGATCGGGTGGAGATCTTCCAACTGGAAGTCGTGTTCTGAAAGCGACATGCCCGGCCTCATTCTGTTGTAGCCCTGCAGATACTGCGATCCGCTAAAGCTAGGTGCCTGCTCAAGGTCCGGCGGTGCATTTCGCCGCCCTTACTACATATGGTGTGCTGAAAGAGCGGCTCTGTAAAGGAGTAATTTCTGTTTTCGGGCGATAAGCTGTGGATGAAATTGCCAAACCAGTGCTGGCAATGCGTCATGCCTGTCGCGGGAATGGCCCGGAGAATGCGCGTGAAAGTCCTGGTCTCGGGATCAGGTCTTCTTGGCTGACTTCTTTGCCTTCGACACAGACTCTAGCGCCTCTACTCGAGCCAGAAGTGCGTCATTCTCTTCGCGGGCCTTCTGAGCCATGGCTCGGACCGCATCGAACTCTTCGCGAGTGACGAAATCCCTGTCAGCCATCCAGCGGTCGATCCAGCCTTTCATCGCCGTCTCGGCCTCGTCCCGGGCACCCTGGGCGACGCCCATCGCATTGGTCATCAGATGCGAGAGATCGTCAAAGATCTTGTTGCGGGTTTGCATGGCGGCCTCCACTCCTTCAACTCCCGCTATATGGGTTCACGGGACGAAAATCGCAAGGTTGACTTCGCTATTGAGCCCGCTCATTGCTGCCGCCATGTTCAGTGCGGTCCTTCCCTTTCCCGACATCCGGCCAGAGATCTTCACCCTTGATCTTGGCGGCTTTTCCTTTTCGCTGCGCTGGTACGCGCTTGCCTATATCGCCGGAATTCTGATTGCGTGGCAGCTTATTGCCCGAACGCTTAGAACACCGCACTTGTGGCCGAAAGATACGCCACCAATGTCCGGCACAAGGCTGGAAGATCTGATCACATGGATCATCGTCGGGGTGATCGCCGGGGGGCGGCTTGGCTTCGTGCTGTTCTATCAACCGGCCTATTACTTGACCAATCCGATCGAGATCCCGATGGTCTGGCAAGGCGGGATGTCTTTTCACGGCGGGTTCATCGGCGTCGTGGTGGCAGTTTGGCTGTTCAGCCGGCGCCATGGCTTGCCAATCGCACAAATGGCCGATGCGATGGCCCTCGCAACACCGCCGGGCCTGCTGCTCGGACGGTTGGCGAACTTCGTGAATGCCGAGCTTTGGGGCCGCCCGTCAGAAGCGCCTTGGGCCGTGATCTTTCCCGGAGAGCGGGCGCAGGATTGTCCGACTGTCGAAGGATTGTGCGCGCGGCACCCCTCGCAACTCTACGAGGCGGGGCTGGAGGGACTGATCCTCGGCATACTGCTGATCGTTCTGGTCTGGCGCTGCAACTGGCTGAGAAAGCCGGGGCAGGTTGCTGGCCTGTTCTTCGCAGGCTACGGGCTGTCTCGCTTTGCCGTAGAATTCTTTCGGGAAGCCGATGCCCAATTCATGGCACCTGACAATCCAATGGGACATGTCCTGCAACTCGGTGAATTCGGTCTGTCCATGGGGCAATTGTTGTCATTGCCGATGATCATCGTGGGGATCGCCACCATACACTGGGCCCGCAGAAACGGATGACGCAACTCCGCGACATCCTGATCCGGCGAATTGCCGCGACGGGTCCGATGACCATTGCAGACTACATGACCGAATGCCTGCTGCACCCGGAATATGGCTACTACACCACCCGCAATCCCTTGGGTAAAGCCGGCGATTTCACGACCGCGCCAGAGATAAGCCAGATGTTTGGCGAGCTGCTGGGCCTTGCGCTTGCGCAAAGCTGGCTGGATCAGGGCGCGCCGGATCAAGTGACATTGGCAGAGCTTGGCCCCGGCAGGGGTACTCTCATGGCTGATATCCTGCGCGCTGTCAGCGCAGTTCCGGCACTTCGGGCGGCCGCCTCAGTCCATTTGATCGAGGCCTCTCCGGCATTGCGCGATCACCAACGCAAACTTCTGACCGGCCAGCGAGTTACGTGGCACGACTCGATCGCAGAATTGCCAGACGCCCCCCTCTATCTTGTCGCCAATGAGTTTTTCGATGCCCTCCCGATCCGGCAATTCACGCGCGACTCGCAAGGCTGGCGTGAACACCAGATCGGAGTTTCGGATCACCGGCTGGTGCGGGGTCTGTCCGACCCTGCCCAGATTTCCTTGCTGAAGGATCGCCTGGCCGACAGCGCACCCGGCGACATCGTTGAGGTACGGCCAGCCGCGGCCCCCATCGTCGCAGAAATCGCTGCTCGAATCGAAAACCATGGGGGTACAGCTCTGATCGCCGACTACGGCGACTGGCGCTCGCGCGGCGACACATTCCAGGCGCTCCGCAACCATCAGTCGGAAGATTCATTGTCCAATCCCGGAGAAGCCGACCTGACGGCTCACGTGGACTTTCAGGCGCTCGCTGATGCCGCGAAAGGCGTCTCGGTTACCCCCATGTTTCCGCAGGGCGTCATTCTGGAACGGCTGGGTATTACGCTCAGGGCACAACAACTCGCAAGGCAACTCGCGGGCGAAGCGCTGCAATCGCATATCGCCGCACATCGCCGGTTGACGTATCCCGACGAAATGGGGACGCTGTTCAAAATGATCGCCTTTCACCAAAGGGGCAGCCCGCCGCCTCCAGGATTTGCGCCATGACGCTGGAGATCATCACTCATCCGGAACTGGCACCGTTCAGACACGGGTTTTTCACACGACTCGGGGGGGCGTCTTCGGGGATCTTTACCGGTCTGAATTGCGGACCAGGCTCCAGCGATCAGTCCGAAGTGGTCGCAATAAACCGCGCCCGGGTCGCCGAGGCCCTGCAGATCAAGCCAGAAGCGCTGCTGACTGTTCATCAGGTGCATTCACCTAACGTCCTGACCGTCTCCTCGGGACGCGAGTCCTCCAACGAACAGGCCGATGCCATGGTCACAACAACGCCGGGGCTGGCGCTGGGCGTTCTAACTGCGGATTGCCAGCCAGTGCTGTTTGCGGACCGAACCGCGGGCGTTATCGGTGCCGCGCATGCCGGGTGGAAAGGTGCTCTCGCGGGGATTCTGGAGGCCACTGTCGAGGCCATGGAGTCGCTCGGGGCAAAACGCGAAAACATCGCCGCAATCGTCGGCCCCTCGATCAGCCAGGCTGCATACGAGGTCGGCCCGGAGTTTCTGGATCGATTTCTGGACGAA
>JBFKFZ010000069.1:0-15289 GCA_041633555.1 Paracoccaceae bacterium
TCGCCGATATCTGGAACTTTGACTTCTGTTGTCATCTTTTCTGTCTCCTCAGTGCCGTCGGTCAGACCAGACGCGGGTTCGGCTTGCCGCCGTCGATTTCGTATTTTTTCAGCGCGTCGCGCATGTCTTTTTCGGTGACCGACCCCGCTTTGTAGAGCTCGGTCATTGCCGCCGCCGCGATGTGATTGGCGTCAACCTCGAAGAACCGGCGCAGATTGGCGCGGCTGTCCGAACGTCCGAAGCCGTCGGTGCCCAGAACCGTGAACGGCTGCGGGACGAAGGCGCGGATCTGTTCGGCATAGTTCTTCATGTAGTCGGTTGCCACGATCACCGGGCCCTTCGCGCCTTCGAGCGTTCGCGTCACGTAAGGCACCTGCGGCTTGTTCAGCGGGTTCAGCCGGTTGTGCCGGGTCGCGTCCTGACCGTCGCGTGCCAGTTCGTTGAACGAGGTTGCCGACCAGATGTCAGAGGTCACCGCGAAATCGGCCTTCAGCTTCTCGGCGGCCTTGATCGCCTGCATCAGGATCGTGCCCGAGCCCATCAGGTTGACATGCTTCTTGCCGGGCTTGGCGGTCTTGGTCAGCCGGTAGAGGCCCTTGATGATGCCCTCTTCCGAGCCCATCGGCATCGTGGGATGCGCGTAGTTCTCGTTCATCAGCGTCAGGTAGAAATAGACATCTTCCTGGTCCTGGAACATCCGCTTCAGCCCGTGATGCAGGATCACCGCAACCTCGTACTGGAAGGTCGGGTCATAGGAGATGCAGTTCGGGATGGTGCCGGCGAGGATATGGCTGTGGCCATCCTCGTGCTGCAGGCCTTCGCCATTCAGCGTGGTGCGCCCGGCAGTGCCGCCCAGCATGAAGCCGCGCGCGCGGCTGTCGCCGGCGGCCCAGGCAAGATCGCCGATCCGCTGGAAGCCGAACATCGAGTAGTAGATGAAGAACGGCACCATCGGCACGCCATGCGTAGCATAGGAGGTCGCCGCCGCGATCCAGTCGGCCATCGCACCGGCTTCGTTGATGCCTTCCTGCAGGACCAGTCCGGTCTCGCTTTCCTTGTAGAACATCATCTGATCGGCATCCTGGGGCGTATATTTCTGGCCCTTCGGATTGTAGATGCCGACCGAGCGGAAGAGCCCTTCCATGCCGAAGGTGCGGCTTTCGTCTGGGACGATCGGCACCACGTTCTGGCCCATTTTCTTGTCGCGAAGCAGGGTTGTCAGGATGCGGACGAAGGCCATCGTCGTCGAGATCTCGCGGTCGCCGGTGCTTTCGAGCTGCGCCTTGAACGTGTCCAGAGGCGGCACTTCCAGCTTCGGCGCGTCGCGCCAATGCCGTACGGGGAACTCTCCGCCAAGCGCGCGGCGCCGGTCGGCCAGATAGGACTTCTGCGCGTTGTTGAGCGTGACGAAGGGGGCTTTCGGAAGATCCTCGTCACTGACCGGGATCTTGAAGCGGTCGCGCATGGCGCGAAGCTGATCCTCGGCCAGCTTCTTTTGCTGGTGCGAGGTGTTCATGCCTTCGCCGCCGGACCCCATACCGTAGCCCTTGACCGTCTTGATCAAGAGGCAGGTCGGCTGGCCCTTGGTTTCGGTGGCGCGCTTGAAGGCGGTATAGACCTTTTTCGGATCGTGGCCGCCGCGGCGCAGGGCCCAGATCTGGTCATCCGTCCAGTCTTTCACCAGTTCCGCAGTTTCGGGGTATTTGCCGAAGAAATGCTCGCGGATATAGGCGCCGTCCTTGGATTTGAAGGTCTGGTAGTCGCCATCCACGGTTTCGTCCATCAGCTGGCGCAGCTTGCCGGTCGTGTCGTTTTCCAGTAGCTCGTCCCAGCCCTTGCCCCAGAGGAGCTTGATGACATTCCAGCCGCCGCCGCGGAACTCGCCCTCGAGTTCCTGCACGATCTTGGAGTTGCCGCGCACCGGGCCGTCGAGCCGCTGCAGGTTGCAGTTGATCACGAAGATCAGGTTGTCGAGCCCTTCGCGCGCGGCAAGGCTGATCGCGCCGAGGCTTTCGGGTTCGTCCATCTCGCCATCGCCGAGGAACACCCAGACTTTGCGGTCGGCCATGTCGATCAGGCCGCGGCTGTGCATGTATTTCATGAACCGCGCCTGGTAGATCGCCATCAGCGGCCCGAGGCCCATCGAGACGGTCGGGAACTGCCAGTAATCGGGCATCAGCCACGGGTGCGGATAGGAGGACAGGCCGCCGCCATCAACCTCGGAGCGGAAGGATTCGAGCTGTTCCTGACTGATCCGGCCTTCCATGAAGGAGCGCGCATAGATGCCGGGGATCACGTGGCCCTGGAAGAATACGAGGTCGCCGCCGTGGATCGCCGACTTCGAGCGCCAGAAATGGTTCAGGCCGATATCGTAGAGCACCGCGGACGAGGCGAACGAGGCGATATGCCCGCCATATTCGCTGCTTTCCTTGTTGCGCCGCACGACCGTGGCCATCGCATTCCAGCGGTTGATGGTGCGGATGCGCCATTCCATCTCCTCGTCGCCGGGGATTTCCAGCTCGTCATCGGCCGGGATCGTGTTCTGGTAGGGGGTGGTTGCCGAGAACGGCAGATTCGCACCCGCGGCACGGGCCTGCTGCACGGCCTTGTCCAGCAGATAGTGGGCGCGGTTGGCGCCATCGCGCTGAATGACGTCCTCGATGGCGTCCTGCCATTCCTGGCTCTCAACCGGGTCGATATCAGTGCTGTGGTCGGTCATTCTGGTGTCTCCAGGCAGAGGATAGGATCATGTGATGAGCGGTAGATACGGGGTTGTCCGTGGTAGCGCAAACACTCCGTGGACGAATATGCAATGACGGATGGATATTCAGACATACGGCCCATTTATGCATAGCTGCCGGTGAATGGCGAGACCGTATGTTAACGAAAAAGGGCGGCCCGTTTCCGGACCGCCCTTTGGCAAGTAGTTCAATTGTGTGGCAATTTCCCGGAGCCATGTCCGGCATGGCCGCCTGAGACCTCTTCGGTGGCCTCACCCGACAGCTCTTGCGGCAGGAGAAGGTTCAGCACGATCGCGATGGTCGCGGCGGGCAGGAGGCCGCTGGTCATCAGCACTCGTAGCGTGTCGGGCAGGTGCTGCACGGCCCCCGGTTCGAGCTGCAGGCCGAGCCCGACCGAGAGGGCGATGGCGAAGATCACCATGTTGCGCTTGTTCCAGTCGACATCCGAAAGCATCGAGATGCCGGCGGCGACGACCATGCCGAACATCACGATCACGCCGCCGCCCAGAACCTCTATCGGAACCGTCGAAATGAGGGCGCCGACTTTCGGGACCAGCCCCGCGACGATCAGGAAGATCGCGCCGCAGGTAACGACATGACGGCTCATCACGCCGGTCATGGCGATCAGGCCGACATTCTGGCTGAACGAGGTGTTCGGCAGGCCGCCGAAGAGACCGGCGATGGCCGAGCCGAACCCGTCGGCATAGGTCGCGCCGGCCAGTTCTTCGGAGGTTGCCTCGCGTCCGGCGCCTCCCTTGGTGATACCGGAGACGTCGCCCACCGTTTCAATCGCCGAGACCACGGCCATGAAGCAGAAGCCGACGATCGCCGCGAACTGGAATTCCAGTCCGAAATGCAGCGGGTTGGGGAGCGCGAATGAGGCGGCGTTTCCGACATTGCCGAAGTTGACCATGCCCATGGCGAGGGCGACGAAATAGCCGACCAGCAGGCCGATCAGCACCGCCGAGATCGACAGCATGCCCTTGGTGAAGAACTTGAAGCCGAGCGTCACGACGACGACCACGAGCGCCACGAACCAGTTCTGCAGGCTGCCATATTCCTCGGTCCCGATGGCGGGCACGCCGCCGGCGGCATACTGGATGCCGACCTTGACCAGCGCCAGGCCGATCATGGTCACGATCAGGCCGGTGACCAGCGGTGGCAGGGCGAAACGGATCTTGTTGATGATCAGACCGAGCGAACCCTGAAAGAGACCGCCGATCAGCACGCCGCCCATCAGCCCGGCCATCGCATCGACGCCCTTGCCCGCGACAAGCGGGATCATGATCGGCAGGAAGGCGAAGGAGGTGCCCTGCACGATGGGCAGGCGCGCGCCCATCGGACCCACACCGATCGTCTGGAAGAGCGTCGCGACCCCGGCGAAGACCATCGCCATCTGGATCATGTAGATCATTTCCGGAAAGTCGGGCGAGTTGGACCCGAATCCGAAGCCCGCCGCCCCGGCGACGATGATTGCCGGGGTCACGTTCGAGACGAACATCGCCAGCACATGCTGGATGCCCAGTGGTATCGCCTTGGCGAGCGCCGGCGTGTAGTTCGGGTCGCGCAGCTGTTCCGCGGTCCCTATGGATGCGTCTGTCATTTCTTCCATTACTCCTGTTCGGCTTCGCAGTTGATCAGAATGTCCGATGTCCGCTTGGTTGCGGCTTCATACCTTTACGCTCTCGACGATGTATCCGTCCTCGAACCAGTGCTCCTCGAGATTCGGGCCATCGCCGATCCGGTCGATCACGATGAACCGGCCCGGTTTCTCGATCGGGGCCAGCACCCCGTGCCAGACCCCTCGCAAGAGATTGACCGCCTGGCCGGGCCGGGTGATGAAGGCCCGAAGATTGGCCGGTTTTCCGCCCGCGTCATCCGCCACGATCACCAGAAAGGGCGTGCTGTCGAGCGGCACGAAGGCCTGGCTGCCATCGGGGTGACGTTCGACCATATCCACGAGATGCGGTAAATGCCGCGCCTTGGCGTCGAACAGGCTGATACCGGCCCGGCCGTCCGAGAAATCCAGCCGGGCGCGGTCATGGTGCCTGCCGCACATGCCCTGATTGATCAGCTTGTCCGGCGCGCCGGCAACTTCGACCACGTCGCCGTATGGCGCGAAGGCCTCTGCGGTGAGCGGCGCGGTTTTCAGTGAAACCGGCATCAGGGCAGCATGTCCTTGAGGCGCCATTCCCCGATCCGTTCGACCTGACGACAGGCCTCGGAAAACTCGGTGGCGCGGTCATTATCGATTCGGCGGCGGAAGGCGGCCTTGATCGAGTCCTTGGTGTTGTCGCGCACCGCGATTATGAAGGGAAAACCGTGCTTTGTGGTGTAGGCCTCGTTGAGGTCGGTGAACATCCTGCGTTCGTCATCGGTCAGGGCGTCCAGCCCCGCGCCCGCCTGTTCTGACGTGGATTCCGCCGTCAGCTTTTTCGCGGCAGCCAGTTTCCCGGCGAGATCCGGGTGGGCGGTGAGAACGCCGAGGCGCTCCTCTTCGGTCGCGGAGCGGAACATCCGGCAGAGCGCATGGTGCAGCCCCATGGCGCTGTCATGGGCGGGGCCGAGTTCCAGGTCCCAGGCACGTTTCGCGATCCAGGGCGAATGTTCGAAGATGGTGCCATAGGCTTTCACGAAATCCGCCCGGTTCATTTCCGAGGGCCGGTCATAGGCTTTCGGCGGGTGATGTTCTTGCCAATGCCGCGCGATGTCGATGCGGCGGGCGAACCAGACATCCGCATGCGACTTGGCATATTCCATGAACCGCCGCAGCGCCATGACGCGGCCCGGACGGCCGATCAGCCGGCAATGCAGGCCGATCGACATCATCTTGGCGTGGCCATGAGCGCCCTCGGCATAGAGCGCGTCGAAACTGTCCTTGAGATAGCTGTAGAACTGATCGCCGGAATTGAAGCCCTGCGGCGTGGCAAAGCGCATGTCGTTGCAGTCGAGCGTGTAGGGAACGATCAGCTGGTCGCGCTTGCCGACGCGCAGCCAGTAGGGCAGGTCGTCGGCGTAGCTGTCGGCGACATAGTCGAACCCGCCTTCCTCGGCGGCGAGCGAAACGGTGTTGACCGAGCATCGCCCGGTATACCATCCCCTTGGCCGCTCTCCGGTCACTTCGGTGTGCAAGCGGATCGCCTCGGCCATGTCGGCGGCCTCATCTTTCGGCGCATGATCCTTGTACTCGAGCCATTTCAGACCGTGGCTCGCGACCTCCCAGCCCACGTCCAGCATGGCGCGGGTTTGTTCGGGGCTGCGCGCGAGCGCCGTCGCGACGCCATAGATCGTAGCCGGAATGTCGAGCTCGGTGAAGAGCTGGTGCAGCCGCCAGAATCCGGCCCGCGCGCCGTATTCGTAGATCGATTCCATGTTCCAGTGGCGCATTCCGGGCCAGGCCGCGGCACCAACGATCTCTGACAGGAAGGCTTCGGAGGCGGCATCGCCGTGCAGCACGCAATTCTCGCCGCCTTCTTCGTAGTTGATTACGAACTGAACGGCGATCCGGGCAGCATTCGGCCATTTCGGGTCGGGTGTGCTGGCACCATATCCACGCATGTCGCGGGCATAACGAGTCAATTCGGGCCTCCTCCGGTTCATTGTGTTCTAATACAGATTAATCTCAAATTCTTTCGTATTTTAGTTGAAAGAGTTGATGGAAAGATCGCAGTGCAATCGGTTCCCAAGTCGATAGAGTCGGTGGCGATGACCACCAAGGAGGCACTGATGGCCGGATATTTGACAACTCATGTTCTGGATGCGGCGCGCGGCTGCCCGGCCGGGGGCATGAAGATCGAACTTTATCGCATTGACGGCGACAAGCGGGAGCATTTGCGGACGGCGGTCACCAATGACGACGGCCGTACGGACGAGCAGGTGCTGCCGAGCGGAGAATTCGCGCGCGGCACGTATGAGCTGGTGTTTCACGCCGGCGATTATCTGGACAAGACCGGGGAGGCGTGGGGCAAACCGCGGTTCCTCGACGTGATTCCGCTGCGATTCGGGATGTCGGAGGACACGCATTATCATGTGCCGTTGCTGCTTTCGCCCTACAGCTATTCAACCTACCGCGGCAGCTGAGTCGCGGTTCTGCAGGACGGCAACGATGCGCTCGATCATGAATTCCATGAAGAGGCGCGATTTCGGGTCCTGCCGCCTGCGATGGGTGAAGAGACATCCCATCTGGATCGGAATCGGCGGCTCTGACTCCAGCACCTGCACCAGCTGGCCGGATTTCACGTAGGTGGCGACCTCGAATTCCGGCTTCATGATGATGCCCAGCCCGTCGAGCGCCCAGCCGGTCAGCACGTCGCCATCGTCGGTCTCAAGGGGACCCGAGACGGCGATCTTCTTGACCCCGTCGACTGTCTGCAGCGGCCACTGGAATTCCGGCGCGCCCGGATAGCGCAGGTTGAGGCAGTCATGCCCGTCGGATTTCAGCGCCTCGGCGGATTTCGGCATGCCCTTGCGGGCGACATAGTCGGGCGAGGCACAAAGCACCCGGCGGCAGTCGGCGATCTTGCGCAATCTGAGGCTGGAATCCTCTGGCAGGCCCAGGAAGAACGCGACATCGAGGCCCTCGGCGGTCAGGTCGAGCTTGCGGTCCGAAAGCCGTAGGCGGACATTGATAAGCGGATAGGCCTCGCGGAAATCTGCGACGGCGGGCGCGATCAGCCTGCGTCCGACGCCAAGCGTCGCCGCGATATAGAGCGATCCGCGCGGCATGGCGGTAACGTCGCTGATCTCGCTTTCGGCCTCCTCGACGGCTTCGAGGATCTTGCAGGCGCCATTGTAGAAGAGCGATCCCTGCTCGGTGGGATTGAGGGTGCGGGTCGTCCTTTGGAACAGCCGGACGTTCAAATGTTCCTCAAGCTGCGATATGCGCGACGAGGCGACGGCGGCCGAGATTCGCATGTCGCGCGCCGCGGCGGACATGTTGCCAAGTTCATAGACACGAACGAAGGTCTTGATATTGTCGAGATAGGCCATTGTTTTGGTTTTTTTGAAGCAGCTTGGATTTTGACCTCAATACCAGAACACTGCCATTCCGCATAGTCTGACGAGAATCGAGAATTCGGGAGGCAAGCCATGTACGATCTGATTGCAATCTGGGACTGGGTGGGGTTCTCGGTCCGCTGGCTTCATGTGATCACCGCCATGGCCTGGATCGGCGCGTCCTTCTACTTCATCGCCCTCGACCTGATGCTGAAACCCGCCGAAGACATGCCGGAAGGCGCCTATGGCGAGGAATGGGAGGTCCACGGCGGGGGGTTCTATCACACCACGAAATATCTCGTGGCGCCGGGGCGGATGCCCGAGCATCTGACCTGGCACAAATGGCAGAGCTACACGACATGGCTGTCCGGCGCGGCTCTGCTGATGATCATCTATTGGCTTGGCGGGGAGCTTTACCTGCTCGATCCGACCAAGGCCGATTTCGCGCTCTGGCAGGGTATCCTGATCTCCGGCGGGTCGCTGACGATCGGCTGGCTGGCCTATGACCAAATGTGCAAGTCGAAGCTGAGCGAGAACCCGACGCTTCTGATGCTGCTTCTCTTCATCATCCTTGTGGCGATGTCCTGGGGCTACAACCAGATCTTCACGGGCCGTGCGGCGCTTCTCCACCTCGGGGCCTTTACCGCCACGATCATGACGGCGAACGTCTTTTTCCAGATCATGCCGAACCAGCGGATCGTGGTCGAAGATCTGAAGGCCGGGCGCACCCCGGATGCAAAGTACGGCAAGATCGCCAAGGTGCGCTCGACCCACAACAATTACCTGACCCTGCCGGTCGTCTTCCTGATGCTCTCGAACCATTACCCGCTGGCCTTCGCCACCGAGTATTCCTGGATCATCGCGAGCCTCATTTTCCTGACCGGCGTGACCATCCGCCATTACTTCAACACGATGCACGCGACCGGCAGCGGGCCGCACTGGACCTGGGCCGTGACGGTGATCCTGATGCTGATCATTGCCTGGCTCTCGGTCGCGCCGATGCTCGATCGCTACGAGGAGGCCGAAGCCCGCGCCTTGACGCCCTACGAACAGAAGTTCGCCTCTGCGGCGGGGTTCGAAGAGGCCGCCAGCGTGGTTCTCGGCAACTGCTCGATGTGCCATGCGCGCGAGCCGGTGTTCAGCGAGACCATGCGCTGGCCGCCGAACGGTGTCGTGCTCGAGACGGAATCGGATATCGCCCGGCACGCAAAGGCGATCTTCCTTCAGGCCGGGGCCAGCCACGCCATGCCGCCCCCGAACGCCATCTCGACAATGACCGACGAGAACCGCGACATCATCGTCGCCTGGTATCGCAGCGCGACGCGGGATTAGCCGTTTCTCTCGACTCCAACTGACCCAGGCCCTGCCGGTCCGGGCGTTGTTTTCAAGGCATTTTCGGCTGAACCTGCAGGACCCGTGACTGCCCGAAAAGGGGCGGTCGCGGTGTGACTCACATTGACCTCGAGGGCCTGTTTGGGGTAGAACAAAAAGAGAACATAAGATGGATTCTCTGTGCGTGCAGGCCCTAAGACAAAAGCTCCGTATTTCAGCCCGGGAGGTGCCGGGCACCTTGCGGCATGGCCTGTCGTCCGAGGTGTTCGCGGCCAATGCCGCCGATGCCGGGGTGACGGGATTCGTTCTGGCCTGCATCGGTTCCAACGCGCATCCGATTCTCTGGGTGCAGGACCGGTTGTCGGGCAAGGAGGCGGGGCGGCCCTATCTGCCGGGGCTGGGCGCGAAACGCAGCATCCTGCGGGTCGACGTGACCCGGCCCGCCGATGTGCTTTGGGCGATGGAGAATGGCCTGCGCTGCAAGGGCCTGTCGGCGGTGATCGGCGAGATCTGGGGCGATCCGCCGGCGCTCAGCTTCACCGCGACCAAGCGTCTGACGATCCGGGCCGAGGCGGGGCAGGTGCCCTGCTGGCTGATCCGGCGCGGTGCGACCGCCGATCTGAGCGGCGCGCGGGACCGCTGGCGCGTCGCGTCGCTGCCCTCGGCCCCGCATCCCTACGATCCGCAGGCGCCCGGCGATCCGCGCTGGCATGCAGAGCTTTTCCGCTCCCGCCAGTCGCGCCCCGGCGAATGGATGGCGCGCTATGACGGCGCGGCGGATCGTCTCGATCTTTCTGCCCCATTTCGCGATGGAGCGCTGGCAGAGGGTCATGGAACGGACGGGCAACGCGCCGCCGGATGATCTGCCCACGGTGCTGGCGACCGAGGGCGCGCATGGCCCCGTCATTCACGCCGCCAACCGCCCCGCCCGGCTGAACGGCATCCGCACCGGCGCGCGGGTGGTGGACATGCGCGCGCTCTGCCCCGAACTGCAGGTGGAATATGCCGATGTCGCGGGCGACCAGGCGGCGCTGGAACGGCTGAAGATCTGGGCCCGGCGCTGGTGCCCGTGGAGCGTGCGCGACGGGGCGGACGGGCTGGTGCTGGAGACGACCGGCTCGGATCACCTCTGGGGCGGCGAGGCGGCGATGCTGGCCGATATCGAGGCGCGGTTCTCGCTGCTGGGGCTGACCGTGCAACTGGCCGCCGCACCGACCTGGGGGGCGGCCTGGGCGTTGGCGCGCTATGGCCGGGTGCGGGCGATCTGCCCGCCCGACGAGATCGCGCAGCAGCTTGGCCCGCTGCCGGTTTCGGCCCTGCGGCTGGAGGCGGACACCCTGCTGCTACTGCGCCGGCTGGGGCTGAAGACCATAGCGGCGGTGGCCGAGGTGCCGCGGCTGTCGCTGACCCGGCGGTTCGCGCGCACTGATCTGCCGGGCAATCCCCGGCTGCGGCTGGATCAGGCACTGGGACGGCTGGCAGAGCCGGTGTCAAGTGTCGAGGCATTGCCGAGGTTTCGGGTGCAAAGCCGTCTGGCCGAGCCCATACAGGATCCGACGCCGTATCTGGCGGGCCTCTGCGAAGATCTCTGCGCCCGTTTGACGAAAGCGGGCTTCGGCTGCCGCCGCCTGCATCTTGCCGTTTACCGCACCGACGGTGAGGTCAGCGTTCTGGAAGCCGCGACCTCGGCCCCCAGCCGGGATGCGGGGCATCTGCGGCGGCTTTTCGACGACAGGATCGACCGCATCAATCCCGGTTTCGGCTTTGACCTGATCACACTGGAGGCGGGGGCGGTCGAGAAGCTCGACATCGTTCAGACCCGGCTGGATGGCGCGGCGGAGGGCGATCTGGAGCTTGCGCGGCTGGTCGACCGCCTGACTGCCCGGTTCGGGGCGAGGTCGATCAGCCGACCGCTCATGCGTGAAAGCCATGTGCCGGAGCGGGCGGAAGGGCGGATCAGCGCGATTGCGGGGGCGCCGGTCATGCCTGCCGGCCCCGCGAGGGAACGCCCGGTCCGGTTGCTGGACCATCCCGAGGAAGTGCGCGTGCTTTACGCGGTGCCCGAGGGTCCGCCCGTGCAGTTCATCTGGCGTCGGCAGACGCATCGCATCACCCGCTATGCCGGTCCCGAGCGGATCGCGCCGGAATGGTGGCATGACAGGCCGGGCACCCGGCTGCGGGACTATTTCAAGGTCGAGGTCGAGCTTGGCAGCCGATTCTGGCTGTATCGCGAGGGGTTGCACGATGACGGCCGCGGCGGCAATCCGCGCTGGTTCCTGCACGGGATGTTCGCCTGATGCCGGAAAACGATCATGCCCAACCAAGACGGACGCTGTCGGGCGATGGCTTTACCGCCAATCCGCCCGCGCCCTTCGTCGAGCTGGGCGTCACGAGCTGTTTCTCGTTCCTGCACGGGGCCTCGGATGCGGTGGATCTGGCCGCCACCGCCTGGGCGCAGGGCTATGACGCAATCGGGATTGCCGACCTGAACACGATGGCCGGTGTCGTCAGGATGTATGCCGCCGCCGGGAAGGCCCGGATGCGGCCGGTGATCGGCTGCCGTCTGCAACTAGTCACCGGCGAGGTCTTTCTGGCCTATCCCCGCGACCGGGCCGCCTATGGACGGCTTTGCACGCTCTTGTCGAAGGGCAAGATGCGGGATGTGAACGGAGACTGGCAGGCCAAGGGTGTCTGCGACATAACCTTGCGCGACCTAGCGGCGCATTCGGAGGGTGTGCAGCTGATCGTCCTGTCGGGCGAGGATCTGGGCCATTTCGCTGCCGACCTGCGGCGTCTGATCCGCGTCCTGCCAAACCTGCGCCATATCGCGGCCAGCTATCTTTACCGGGGCGATGACCGGACGCGGATCGGGCGGCTGGACCGGCTGGCCAAACAGCACGGCCTGTCGATCCTTGCCACCAACGACGTGCATTACCACATCCCCGACCGCCGCCCCCTGCAGGACGTGATGACCTGCATCCTGCACAAGACGACGATCGCCAAGGCGGGCTTTCTGCTCAATGCCAATGCCGAGCGGCACCTGAAGTCGCCCGACGAGATGCTGCGCCTCTTCGCCGAATGGCCGCATGCGATCCGGGCCACGCGCGCGGTCGCCGATGCCTGCCGCTTCGATCTGACCGAGCTTTCCTATGAATATCCGCAGGAAACCGTGCCCGAGGGCCGCACGCCGCAGGCCTATCTGGAAGAGCTGACATGGGCGGGCGCGCACCGCCGCTACCCCGATGGTATCCCCGGGAAGACCCGAGCGATCCTCGACAAAGAACTGGCGATGATAGAGCGGCTCAACATCGCGCAATATTTCCTGACGATCTACGATATCATCCAGTTCGCCCGCCGCGATGTCAGCCCGCCGATCCTGTGCCAGGGGCGCGGGTCGGCGGCGAATTCGGCCGTCTGCTATGTCCTGGGCATCACCGCCGTCGATCCGGCCAAGCATGACCTGCTGTTCGAGCGCTTCATCTCGGAGGAACGCAAGGAACCGCCCGATATAGATGTCGATTTCGAGCATGAGCGGCGTGAGGAGGTCATTCAGCATATCTACGAGAAATATGGCCGCGACCGGGCGGGTCTGTGCGCCACGGTCATCCATTACCGCCCCCGCATGGCGATCCGTGAGGTCGGTAAGGTCATGGGGCTGAGCGAGGATGTGACCTCGGCCTTGGCCAAGACGATCTGGGGCAGTTTCGGGCGCGAGGTGGGCGCGGCCGAGGCGGCGGAGGCCGGGCTTGATCTGAACGATCCGCTGATGGCGCGCACAATCAAGCTGGCGGACCAGATGATCGGCATGCCGCGCCACCTATCGCAGCATGTCGGCGGCTTCATCCTGACCGAAAGCCCGCTGGTGCGGACCGTGCCGATCGGCAATGGCGCGATGCCCGAGCGCAGCTTCATCGAATGGGACAAGAACGATATCGACGAATTGCGCATCCTCAAGGTCGATGTGCTGGCGCTGGGCATGCTGACCTGCATCCGCAAGGCCTTCGACCTGATCGACGCGCATTACGGCAAGCGTTTCGATCTTGCGACGGTGCCGAAGGAAGATCCGCTGGTCTATGAAATGCTCTGCAAGGGCGACAGCGTCGGGGTCTTTCAGGTCGAGAGCCGGGCGCAGATGAACATGCTGCCGCGGCTCCGCCCGAAGAAATTCTATGATCTGGTGATCGAGGTCGCCATCGTCCGGCCCGGACCGATTCAGGGGGACATGGTGCATCCATATCTGCGCCGCCGGCAGGGCAAGGAGCCGGAGGATTATCCTTCGCCGGGGCCGCAACAAGACCCGGACGAGTTGCGAAAGATCCTGAAGCGGACCCTTGGCGTGCCGATCTTTCAGGAACAGGCGATGAAGATCGCCATGGTCGCGGCCCGGTTCTCATCCGCCGAGGCGAACGAGTTGCGCAAGGCGATGGCCACCTTCCGCTCGCGGGGCACGATCGGGGAACTCGAGGGCAAGATGGTCGGGCGGATGATCGAACGGGGCTACGAGGCCGAATTCGCCCATCGCTGCTTCAACCAGATCAAGGGTTTCGGCGATTACGGCTTTCCGGAAAGCCACGCGGCCAGCTTCGCCCTGCTGGTCTATATCTCCAGCTGGATCAAGTATCACTATCCGGATGTCTTCGCGGTTGCCCTGCTGAATTCCCAGCCGATGGGGTTCTATGCGCCGGCGCAGATCGTGCGGGATGCGCGTGAGCATGGCGTAGAGGTCCGCCCGCCGGACGTGAATTTCAGCGACTGGGACAATCTGCTTGAACCTGCCGGGCGGGGGGGCTTCGCCATGCGGCTGGGCTTTCGTCAGGTCGACGGTATCCGGCGGGAGGTTGCCGAGCAGATCGTGGCGGCACGTGACGCCCCCTATGCCGATCTGGAGGATCTGAAGGTGCGGGCAGGGATCTCCGCCAGCAGCATTCGCCGGCTTGCCGCCGCGGATGCGGTCCGGTCGATGTCGCTCGACCGGCGGCAGGCGCTGTGGGATGCGCGCGCGCTCAAGGATGCCCCGGACCTGCCGCTGTTTTCCAGCTCGCAGACCCGGGATGAGGGCGGCGAGACGGCTGTCGCCTTGCCGCAGATGCCGACCTGCGAACATGTGGTCGCCGATTACCAGACTCTGCGTCTGTCGCTGAAGGCGCATCCGATGGCCTTCCTGCGCGCCAGCATGCGGCGGCAGCGCTATCTCTCGGCCCGCGACCTCTGGGATGCGCGGAACGGGCAGAAGGTCGCGCTGGCGGGCATCGTGCTGATCCGGCAGCGTCCCGGCAGCGCCAAGGGCGTCTGTTTCATCACGCTGGAGGATGAGACGGGGGTCGCCAATCTCGTCGTCTGGCCGAAGGTCATGGCGGCATATCGCAAGGTCATCATGGGCGCGCGGCTGATGGATGTGAAAGGCTACGTGCAGCGGGACGAGAACATCATTCACGTCGTTGTGCAGCAGCTGAAGGACCGCACTGATGCGCTGCACCGGTTGTCGAATGACCAGACGAGCCCGGAGATATCGCGGGCCGATCATGTCCTTCATCCGCTGCGCACCACCACCCAGCGCCATCCCCGCGATGTCCGCATCCTGCCGAAGTCGCGGGATTTCCACTAGAATATCCGACCGGGCTTCCGGCAGGAAACTGGCTACCGATAATCGTATCTTAAGCCGCAGGACGTAGCTTCGACGGGAATGTGGGAGGCTCCTGGGCGGTTTCCCCAGTGCGTCGAGAGTCGAAGAAGCGAAGCCAGGATGACTTCAAGGATCATGGACGAGGTGCGCCGGCAGAACCGGGCCTGATCGCGTCGGCGGTCGTGTTCGGCGTGTTCGCGAACCTCTTGATGCCGACCGGGCCTCTCTTCATGTTGCAGGTCTATGACCGCGTTCTGGCCGCGCGGGCGGAGGAAACCCTGCTGGCGCTGTTCCTCCTCGTCATGCTCCTGTTCACGATCTACGGCGTTCTCGAATATTCGCGGGGCGGTCTGCGGCGCGCGCCGGGGCGAAGTTGCAGACATCGCTCGGTGATGCGGTCTTAGGCGAAGTGCTCGAAGGCGCGGCCCTGCGCCGACCCACCGGCAATTCCGGCGAATGCCTAAGAGTCCGATTCAAAATGAGTTGATGTTTTTCAAGCCCTTGCGAGTAGTCTTGTCATGCGGCGGATATGGGCGATGAGGATCCATGCCTCGGCGCTCTCAATTGTTTTTTCCCAGTCCTTCGCCAACCGGCGGCA
>JBFKFZ010000070.1:0-15181 GCA_041633555.1 Paracoccaceae bacterium
CCTCAGGAGAACCTCTTCCAAGCGGTCTGCATCGCCTTGCTCATATCGTCCCAGGCAGAGTCCATGCCCGACTTGATGTCTTTCCACGCCTCGCCCTGCGCGCGCTGGAGATCTTCCATTTTCGCCTGCGCTTCCTTCTGGCGGGCGCGCAGCTCGTCGACCTCTTCGAGGTATTTCAATCTCGCATCGGCCTGCATCTTCTCAGCCTTGGCTCGCAATTCGTCGATCTGAGCCCTCCATTCGTCAAGCTGCGCCTGGAGCTTGTCCTGATAGGCGTCTTTCTTATCCATGTCATACTCTCCCTTGCTTGGTTTCAGTTTGGCTCAGATTTTCGGCTTCCAGCGGCATCTTGCTTGACCCCAACGTGATCCTGATCGTACTGGCCCAACGATTGTATGGACTATCAAGACAACCTGCCCTCGCGCATCGCCAATCGCCCAAGTTAGCGCATGGACCGGCTTGTCGCATCAGTTTTGTCTCAATCGGGCACCAGCGCGAAGTTTCCCCCCCCCATGGCCCGATGCTAGCGGACATAACGAATTAAGGCCAGACCAGCACAGGCGCTGGAGTACCGCTTCTGGACGATTGGGCTAACTGGCGCCGAATGCATGGCGATCGGCAGTCGCATGCGCGCTTCCTGTCGCAGGGGTGTCAGTCGTCGAGGGCGGCAAGGCGATCGGCGAACGCGCTGACGACGGTCTCGTAGATCTGTCTCTTGAAGGGAACGATATTGGCGGCAAGCTCGCTTGGTTCGATCCAGCGCCAGTCAGAGAATTCCGGATGATCTGTCTCTATCTCGATCTGATCGTCGTTTCCAAGAAAGCGCATCAGGAACCACATCTGCCTCTGGCCGCGGAACCTGCCTTTCCAGAGTCTTGGAACAAGGTCATGCGGAAGGTCATAGGTCAGCCAATCCCCGGTGTCAGCTTCGACCCTGATCAGATCGGCGGTTACCCCGGTCTCTTCGCCAAGTTCTCGAATCGCGGCCGCTTGCGGTGATTCACCGGCGTCGACACCTCCTTGCGGCATCTGCCAGGCTGCGGTTTTGGTGTCGATCCGCTGGCCGACAAAGACCTTGCCTTGGCGATTGACCAACATGACGCCCACGCAAGAGCGGTAGGGCAGGTTCTGAATCTCTTCCGGGGCCATGAGATTTTGGGCCGACGGATCCGCCGGCCCCAAGGTCCTAGTTCTTCAGATCGATCGCAGACAGACCCTTGAGAATATCGATGGCATAGGCCAGCTGATAATCCTCTTCGCGCAGCTTTGCAGCCTTCTCGGCAGCGGCCTGCTCCTCGATGATCTGGTTGCGCTCATCCTCCGTAAGGCTGTCATTGTTCAGGCTGCCGCGCAAATCGGCTTCCGTGCGGCCAAAGCGCGATGTGCTTGCAGAATCTTCATCTTCGACCGCGAGCTTCCGGGGTGGTTGCTTGACGACAATGTCAGGCGATACGCCCAAAGATTGGATCGACCGCCCCGACGGCGTGTAATATCGAGCAGTGGTCAAGCGCATCGCGCCGTCAGAACGCAGCGGCATCACTGTCTGAACCGACCCTTTGCCGAAGCTCTTGGTACCAACGACGATAGCCCGCCGATGGTCCTGCAGGGCACCGGCGACAATCTCGGAAGCCGAGGCCGATCCGCCATTGATCAGCACTACGATCGGCTTGCCTTCAGCCAGATCGCCGGCCTCGGCGTTGTAGCGCTCGCTGTCCTGCACTTCACGACCGCGGGTCGAAACGATCTCTCCCTTCTCCAGGAAAGCATCGGACACCTTGATCGCCTGGGTCAGAAGGCCGCCGGGGTTGTTGCGCAGATCCAGAACGAATCCCTCGACCTCATCCATGCCACCCAACTCTTCGACCACCTCCTGCAATCCCGCCTGGAGATTGGGATAGGTCTGGTCGTTGAAGGTCGAAACCCGCATGACCACCGACTTGCCCTCGGCCCGCGTGCGGACGGCCGTCAGCTTGATCGTGTCGCGAATGATCGAGACATCGAACGGCTCGTCCAGGCCCTCGCGAACGACGGTGATGATGATCTCCGATCCGACCGGGCCCTTCATGAGTTCGACTGCCTCATTCAGCGTCAGGCCGAGCAGGCTTTCGCCATCAACATGGGTGATGAAATCGCCGGATTCGATGCCGGCCTCGAAAGCCGGCGTGTCGTCCATCGGCGTCACGACTTTGACCCAGCCTTCTTCCTGAGTGACCTCGATGCCGAGCCCGCCGAACTCGCCCCGGGTCTGCTCACGCATTTCTGCGGCGTCGTCGGCGGCAAGGTAGCTTGAATGGGGATCGAGCGATGTCAGCATGCCGTTGATTGCGGCTTCGATCAGTTTCTGGCTGTCAACCTCTTCGACATACTGGGCGCGTATGCGTTCGAATATGTCGCCGAACAGATCAAGTTGTTCATAGACCGAGGCGGCTTTCTGGCTCTCCTGCGCGATGAGCGGCCCTGCCACCTGAGTGGTCAGTACGGCCCCTGCCAACGTGCCGCCCAGCGCGGCAATCACGAACTTGTTCATTGCGTCCTAATCCTTCGTCTCGGCAAACCACTCTGCCGGGTCTACCGGCTCAGCGCCCAATCTCAACTCTATATAAAGCGTTTCTGTCTGCTCTGAACCAGACCCATTCACGTTATCTAGCAAAATCGTGTCCAATTCCTGCTCCGCGCCGCCCATTAGCCCCAGCGCTGCTCCTGCCGGGATGACCTGTCCGGGAGAGCCGTACACTTGACCGAGTCCGGCCAACACCAACAGCGTGTCCGCATCGGGTTCCAGAATGATCACCTTGCCGTAGTCCAGCAGCGGCCCGAGATAGCGGATCGTCGCGGGCCATGGCGAGGTCACCAGCGCAAGCGGGCGCGTTGCGATCAACAGTCCTGGGCGCGTGATCCCTGCTGCGTCGGCCTCTCCGGCGCGGCGCAGCAGGGTGCCCTGGACAGGAAGAGGCAACCGACCCTTGGCTGCGGCTAAGTCGCGAACCGGATCCGTTTGGTCATGTCGGGTGTCCATGCCCGCCAGGCCCGAGGCAAACCCCTCGAGCGTTTCTGCGCTGTCGATAAGACCCTGCAGATCTGCCGGATCGGCCAAGAACCGCATCGGCAGATCGGTTCTGTCAGAGACTGCCTGGCTCAGATCGGTGCGGGCCTTCTGAACGTTGAGCATGCCCGCCTCCAGCGTGCCCGCAGCGCTTTCCTGCAGAGCGCGCAACAGTGCGATCTCTTCGAGTTTTGATCGAAGCTCCTCGGCCTGTCGCTGCAGGACCGGTGTGATCTCTGACACGATCATGCCGGATCGTGCGGTTCCGACTGGACCCGACGGATGCAGTAGTACAATCGGTCCGGATGTCGACTGAATGGTCATCAGGACACCCAGCAGGTGGGAAACCCGCTCGCTTTCATTCTCGAACTCAGCCCGGATCGCCGCCTCTCGGGTGACCGCACGGCGGAGACCCTCTCTCAGCGCGTCAAGCCCATCCTCATAGGCCCGGATCGTCAGGGTTAGGGCCTTAACCCGGTCGGTCGCGCTCTCGGCGGCGGCAAGGGCCAGATGCGCGGCATCAAGCTCTTCTATGGCTGCCCGTGCAAGCTCAGACGGATCAGATTGCGCGAAGACCTGCGAGGGTAGAAATGTCAGGACGAGACAGAGCAAGCGGATCATTCTTCGATCAAGCTCTTTCCGGTCATCTCCGGTGGAATTGCGAGTTCCATCAGCTGCAGCAGTGTCGGCGCAAGATCGGCCAGCCGGCCATCCCGCATTCTCGCTCCGTGCGGCCCGCCTACAAGGATGACCGGAACCGGATTGGTAGTATGGGCCGTATGCGGTCCACCGGTTACTGGGTCGATCATGGTTTCGCAATTGCCGTGATCCGCAGTCACGATCATAGCGCCGCCGGTCTTTTCCAGCGCGGCCAGCACTTGTCCAAGGCCTTGGTCGACAGCCTCGCAGGCCTTCATAGCTGCGGCCAGATCGCCGGTATGCCCGACCATGTCCGGATTGGCGTAATTGACGACGATCAGATCATACGGCTTCTCAATCGCCTTGACAAACGCTGCCGTAACTTCTGCGGCGGACATTTCCGGCTGCAAATCATAAGTCGCGACCTTTGGACTTGGTGCCATGTAGCGATCTTCATCCTGCTCCGGGTCTTCCTTGCCGCCATTCAGAAAGAAGGTGACATGGGGGTACTTCTCGGTCTCGGCCAGACGAAACTGGCTCAATCCCTGCTTCGCAACCCATTGCCCAAGTGTGTTGACGATGCTGCGCTTGGGAAAGACCGCGGTCATATAGGTCGTATGGCTGCCGGAATACTCGACCATTCCAAGATAGGCTGCGAGTTTCGGCCGGGCGCCGGTGTCAAAGCGATCGAAGCCGGGGTCGCCGATCGCGGCCAACAGTTCGCGCGCGCGATCGGCGCGAAAATTCAGACAGTAGATCCCATCACCATCCTTCACGCCCCCGTAGTCACCTACCACGGAGGCCGGAATGAACTCATCGGTCTTGCCGCCCGCATAGGAGGTTTCGACTGCCTGGACCGCGGTTTCCGCGGCAACCCCCTTGCCTCTGACAATGGCTCGGTAGGCCGTCTCGATCCGCTCCCAACGATTGTCTCTATCCATCGCAAAGTACCGCCCGATGACCGTCTTGATACGTGCGCCCTCGGGCAGTCGCTCCGCCAGATCGGCGATGAAAGCCGCACCGGAAGAAGGCGCAACGTCTCGACCATCAGTGATCGCATGTACCGCAACTGGCACTCCGGCCTCGACAATCAGCCTTGCAGCCGACGTCAGGTGGTCGACATGCCCGTGGACGCCGCCGTCCGATGCGACGCCAATCAGATGCGCTGTCCCGCCGCTTTTCTTCAACGCGCCGATGAAATCCAATAGCCCCTGGTTGCGCGCAAAGGATCCGTCCTCAATCGCCAGGTCGATCTGTCCGAGGTCCATGGCAACGACACGACCGGCACCGATATTTGTATGCCCGACCTCAGAATTTCCCATCTGGCCGGTCGGCAGGCCAGCATCGGGCCCATGCGTTACCAGCGTCGCGTTCGGGCAGGTCTGCATGATCCGGTCGAAGTTCGGCGTATCGGCAAGGAGCGGAGCATTTGCTTCACTTTGTGCCCGCAACCCCCACCCATCGAGGATGCAAAGAACGACTGGTTTGGGTGGGCTCATCGGTTCGACCTCTTCCTGATTTGCCTTCTTCTAGCCCGCCCTGCGCGCGGGCGAAACCACTGCATTGGGATTTCTCTGACGATGCCGATGTCGTCTCATCGCCATGATCCTGCCGGAGGCAAGCGGATGCGTCGAATGCTCGATGCATCCCACAAACACAACAGAAAGGAACCGCCGAATTCAGGCGCGGTGGTACGGCGTGCGCGCCAATATGCTGGCAGCGCGGTACAGCTGCTCGGCCAGCATAACCCGGGCCAGCAAGTGCGGCCAGACCATCGGTCCGAAGGAAAGCGCGAAATCGGCCCGATCGCGTATAGAAGGGTCAAGACCGTCGGCACCGCCGATCAGAAAAGCCGCATGCTGCCTTCCAGCATCGCGCCAGTTGGCGATGAGGTCCGAAAAATCGAGTGATGACAGCTGTCGGCCCCTCTCGTCCATGCAGCACATCAGCGAGCCTTCCGGCACAGCCTTGTCCAAGAGGGTTGCCTCCGCTTGCATGCCGACGCCCTTCTTGTCTTCAACCTCGATCACCGAAACCGGACCGAGGCCCAAGGCCCTTCCGGTCCGATCGAAACGCTTCAGATAATCAAGGATAAGGTCGCGCTCGGCCCCCGCCTTCAGGCGGCCCACTGCGCAGATGTGAATGCGCATCCGGCCTAGGCCGAAGCCTTGCCGGTCGGCTGCCACATCTTTTCAAGCTGGTAGAACTCACGCACTTCCGGCCGGAAGATATGAATGATCGCATCACCGGCATCGATCAGAACCCAATCGCCCTGATCCTTACCCTCAATGCGGCACAGAATGCCATGGTTTTGCTTCAGCATATCCGTCAGGTTCTCTGCGATGGCCACGACCTGCCGGGTCGACCGGCCGGACGCGATGACCATGTTGTCCGCGATCTGCGATTTCCCGCGCAGGTCGATCGACACCACGTCATCTGCCTTGTCGTCTTCGAGAGAGGAAAGGATTTGCTCAAGCAACTCTTCGCTTGAAAGTACGCCCGGCAGCCGACTCGTGGCCGCGGCGGGTGCAGTCTTGCCATAGACCGCTACGGTAGGTTGGGACAGAACTCGGCCCTCCTTCGTGACGCGCCGATCAAACCCCGGCGCCGGGAATGATACAAAGGTAACATCGCATTGGTAAGATCTCAATGACAGGCAGGCTGACGGCTGCGTGATGTTGGTCTATTCCGCAACAGTTGCAGGGGTCAATCCAGTGCCTTGGTGGCAAGCTGGCTGCCTTCGAGCATGCGGAGCTCGCGCTGCGGGAAGGGGATGGAGATGCCGTTTTCCTGAAACGCGTCCCAGAGCGCCAGATAAACATTGCCGCGAATGTTGGTGAGCCCTTCGGTGGGATCGCTGATCCAGAACCGTAGGATGTAATCGACGGAACTGTCTCCGAATCCAACGATGTGGCAGACAGCCGGCTTGGACCGCAGGACCCGCTTCACGCCCATCGCGGCCTCTACCGCCAGCTTGCGCACCTCGTGCGGATCATCGTCATAGGCCGTGCCGAAAAAGATATCGAGCCGCACGAATTCGTTGGAATGCGACCAATTCACCACCTGCCCGGTGATGAGGTCCTCGTTCGGGATCAGGTATTCCCGACCGTCCCGCGTGACCACCGAGACGTAGCGTGCGGTCAGGGTGTTGATCCAGCCGAACGTATCGCCAAGGCTGATGACGTCGCCCGGCTTGATCGATTTGTCGAGCAGGATGATCACGCCTGACACGAGGTTCGAGACCACCTTCTGAAGACCGAAGCCGAGCCCCACACCGATTGCGCCCGAAAGCACGGCAAGCCCGGTCAGGTCGAAGCCGACCGCCTTCAGGCCGATGAAGAAGGCCGCGCCATAAAGCAGGATCTGCAGCATCTTGACCGCAAGAACTCGCATTGAGGGTGAAATATCCTCGTTCGCGCGGATCCGTGCGGATGTGGTCGTTGAAATGAGGCGGGCAAAGGTAAAGAGAATGCCGGTGACAACGAGGGCCTTGACGATTGTCAGGGCAGACAACCGGAAATCCCCGAACTCTACCGCGACGCTCTCGAGAAACTCGGAGAACGCCTCGATCATGCCAAGATAATAGAGCGTCACGTAGATCCAGAGGCCCCATGTGACAAGGCGTCTTAGAAAGGAGTTGCGCACCAGCCGGGTCGCCATGCTGACCAGGTAAATGGCCGTTGCGATGGTCGCGGCGAGCGCCAGCAGATTGCGCCAGGATGGGAAAGTCTGGACCTGCGCCATGATGCCGACAGCCATCCAACTCAGCATGACAAAGAACAGCAGCTGCAGCCGGCGATGTATCACGATGAGCGTACGCAGGCGCCACTTCGGCCAGCCCTCAAGTGTCCGCATCCAATCGATCAGCTTCGGCCCCAGCCAGCGATTAAGCAGATACGACGTGACGATACATCCGATGACTATGGAAATCTGAATCTGGCCTCGGACCAGCATCAGGGCCTGCATACGCGCCTTTATCTCCACCAGTATTGGAGAAAACTGCTCTGCCAGGGCCTGAATCTCGGTTTCCATTGCGCCTCTTCGCGGTCAACTAATCATGACGGCCGAACCGGAGCAAGCGGCGGCACTTGCGAGGCTGCCGATTCTTGGATACTTCCACCAGCATGACGAAGGTTTTTGACATGGACGACCGCGCGCGTCTGCCTTGGCGGTTCTTCGGCGCAACCCTGACGGCGCTCGCCAGCCTCTGAGGGCCGGACCGGCTTTGTCCATCATTGCTTTCTGAAACATTCCCGGGAGAGGACCAATGACCACCCCGAAGACACTCTATGACAAGATATGGGATGCCCATGTGGCCCACGAGGCCGAGGACGGCACCTGCCTGCTCTATATCGACCGCCATCTCGTGCACGAGGTTACAAGCCCGCAGGCCTTTGAAGGGCTGCGTATGGCTGGCCGCAAAGTGCGCGCGCCGGAGAAGACGATCGCGGTTCCGGACCACAACGTACCGACAACACTTGACCGCCTTGACGGTATCAAGAACGCGGAAAGCAAGATCCAGGTCGACGCGCTAGATAAGAACGCGAAGGACTTCGGCATCCACTACTACCCGGTTTCGGACATGCGTCAGGGGATCGTGCATATCGTCGGGCCGGAACAGGGCTGGACCTTGCCGGGCATGACGGTGGTGTGTGGCGACAGCCACACCGCGACACACGGCGCTTTCGGGGCGCTCGCCCATGGCATCGGGACATCGGAGGTAGAACATGTGCTTGCCACCCAGACGCTGATCCAGCGCAAGGGCAAGAACATGAAAGTCGAAATCACCGGCAAGCTCAGTCCCGGTGTGACCGCCAAGGACATAACCCTGTCTGTGATCGGCGCCACCGGTACGGCTGGCGGCACCGGCTATGTCATCGAGTATTGCGGTGGGGCCATTCGCGATCTGTCGATGGAAGGTCGCATGACGGTCTGCAACATGGCGATCGAGGGCGGTGCCCGCGCCGGACTTATCGCGCCGGACGAAACCACCTTCGACTATGTGATGGGCCGCCCGCACGCACCGAAAGGTGCGCAATGGGAGGCCGCGCTGAATTGGTGGAAGACGCTGAAATCCGATGAAGGCGTGCATTGGGACAAGGTTGTAACGCTCAAAGGCGAAGACATTGCCCCAGTCGTGACCTGGGGCACATCGCCAGAAGACGTACTTCCAATCACCGGTTCTGTGCCCGATCCGTCCCAGTTCAAAGGCGGGAAGGTCGATGCGGCGAAACGTTCGCTCGACTATATGGGGCTCAATCCCGGCACGCGGCTGACCGATATCCAGATCGACACCGTCTTCATCGGATCCTGTACCAATGGCCGTATCGAGGATCTGCGGGCGGCGGCGGCGATCCTGAAGGGCAAGAAGGTCAGGGAAGGGATGCGGGCGATGGTTGTCCCTGGATCCGGCCTCGTCCGTGCTCAGGCCGAACAAGAGGGGCTGGCGGAAATCTTCACGGATGCCGGTTTCGAATGGCGGCTCGCGGGTTGCTCGATGTGCCTTGCGATGAACCCCGATCAGCTTGCGCCGGGGGAGCGTTGCGCGGCGACCTCGAATCGCAATTTCGAGGGCCGACAAGGCCGCGGCGGGCGGACCCATCTGATGAGCCCCGCAATGGCGGCGGCAGCGGCTGTAACCGGTCATCTGACCGACGTACGGGAGATGATGTGATGCAAAAGTTCGACAAGCTCTCGGGCGTTGCGGCTCCCATGCCGCTGGTCAACATCGATACCGACATGATCATTCCCAAGCAGTTCCTAAAAACGATCAAGCGGTCGGGGCTGGGAGTGAACCTGTTCGACGAGATGCGGTACAATGACGACGGCTCCGAGAAACCGGATTTCGTATTGAACAAGCCAGCATATCGCAAGGCAGAGATCATCGTTGCCGGCGACAACTTCGGGTGCGGCTCCAGTCGTGAACATGCGCCCTGGGCACTTCTCGATTTCGGCATCCGCTGCGTGATCTCTACCAGCTTTGCCGACATCTTCTACAACAACTGCTTCAAGAACGGTATTCTGCCCGTCGTGCTGTTGCCCGCGCAGGTGGATGTCCTCATGAAAGATGCCGAGAAGGGTCAGAACGCCAGAATCTCCGTCGACCTCGAATCACAAGAGATCACAGCGGCGGATGGCGAAATTTTTCGCTTCGAAATCGACGCCTTCAAGAAGCATTGCCTGATGAATGGCCTCGATGATATCGGCCTTACGTTGGGGAAAGCGGACAGCATTGATGCGTTCGAAAATCAAGCCGCCCAAGCACGGCCTTGGGTTTAAAGGACTGAAAATAAAAGACTTATTGGGTCGCCGGAGTCGGTGGCCCTTTTTGGTTCCACAATTGATGCAATGTAGCACCAGTTCCTCCACGATTTTGCCCTAAACCTCATGTTTACCGGACCCACTGCTTGCTGGAGCTTGGGAAAGAAGGCAAAAATTGGGCAACTTCATGTTCACCTGTCACTCTTGGCAGAAACTCGCTGAAACAAGGATACGGCATCGTATCGTATCCGTAGGCGTTGAGGGAACGGGGCAGTGATATCGCGGCTCACAGGTGCAGTTCTGCGCGCGATGCTGATTGTATTGCTGGTAGCGACACCGTCGCTCCTGCTGCCTGGCACCAGTGCCGACGGCAAGCAGATCGTTGCCCTTGTCGCCATCTTTGGCGCTGCCCTGACTATCTTTGAATATGCCTCGACCTATCCCGGCCTTGTGGAATTCCGCGATGCGCCGCCGTTCAATCGAATCCGTTTCGTGTCGCTGTTCCTGACCGTTTTCCTGCTCACCGTCATCTGCCGAGGCACAGTAGAGCCAACGACGCTGACTCAATTTGTTCACGCCATTGGCGCACTGATCGGCTATGCTATCGACTTCCCCTACAGCCCCGTACGCCTTGTCCTGCTCATGCTGCCGGACGACACGAGCTATGCCCATATCGCCTTGATCCGCACAGCGGCCGGCATGAGCTACCTGATCTCGCTGATTACCCTGGCTGTCTTCCTGATTATCCTGCGGCTGGCAGGATGGCCCTCACAGAAGAGCACGTTCAACGTGTGGGTCAATCTGCCGACCTTCGATCCAACCGCCGGCAAGGATGTCGTGCAGCGGCTCGAACGCGACGCCCGGTTTAACATTGCCTTAGGCTTTCTGCTGCCATTCTTGACACCGGCAGCGGTAAAGGCGGCCGCCAATCTGTTCGGATCGGTGACGCTGGAGAATCCGCAGACGCTGGTCTGGACGGTGGCAGCATGGGCATTTCTTCCCGCATCTCTTTTCATGCGTGGTATCGCAATGGGCCGCGTTGCCGAGATGATTGCCGCCAAACGCAAACAGACCTATGCCCGCGCCAAGGATTCCGGTTTGGCCACTGTCTGATAGCGGCATTGCTGCTGGCGGGTGATGCTGCCGCTGAAACCATCCGCATCGCCACCTACAACGCCGAACTGAAGCGTGACGGGCCGGGGCTGTTGCTGCGAGACATCCTGTCCGGCAACGACCCGCAGATCGCGTCGGTGATCCAAGTGATCGCGCATATCAACCCCGATATCCTGCTGATAACATCATTCGACTACGATCATGATCTGAATGCCCTGGACGCGTTTGCCGACAGACTGGAAGTGGCCGGCAGCGACTATGACTACATATTCGCCAACGCCCCGAATACCGGTATTTCGGCAGATGCGGATCTGGATAGTGATGGCCGGCTGGGTGAGGCAGTGGACGCCCCGGGCTTCGGCGATTTCGCTGGGAAGGGTGGGATGGCGCTGCTGTCAAAACTGCCGATTGACGGCGCCTCAGCCAAGGATTTCGGGCCGACCCTTTGGATCGACCAGCCTGGCGCTAGGCTGCCGACGATCGGGACTCTCCCCTACTTCACGCCAGCGGTCTCTTCCCGCTTGCGGCTTTCTAGCGTCGGGCACTGGGACGTACCCGTTCTCCTTCCGGATCAGACCCGCCTGCATCTGCTCGCGTTTCACAATCAGACCCCGGCCTTCGATGGCCCCGAGGACCGCAACGACCTACGAAACCGGGATGAGCTGTTGTTCTGGTCAAGCTATCTGGATGCATTTCCGGATGGAAACTTCGTCCTGCTTGGGGACGCCAATCTGGATCCCAACGACGGGCAGGGCATCAGGGAGGCGATGCAGAACTTCCTGGCTGATCCTCGCCTGCAAGACCCAAGACCTCAAAGCCGGGGCGGGACCGAAGCCTCTGCGCGGCAGGGTGGCGTGAACCTTACGCATCTCGGCGACCCATCGCTCGACACGGCGGATTGGCCCGACGACAAGGGTTGGCCCGGAAATCTCCGGGTCGACTATGTCCTTCCAGCGGCGGGCCTGCGGGTTGTAAATTCCGGCGTTTTCTGGCCGCTTCTGGGCGATCCGCTGCGTTCGCTGCTGGGAGAAGGCGAGGGCCTCGCTTCGCGGCATGCTCTTGTCTGGGTTGACCTCGCCGGCTAGCGCTTGACCCCGCGCAGTCGCGGGTTTACGCGGTGTCCGATCCAATCAATACGAGGAACCCGCATGAGCACGCCCTCCCTTCTTATCCTCGCCGGCGACGGGATCGGCCCCGAGGTCATGACAGAGGTCCGAAAGATCATCGACTGGTTCGGCGCCAGGCGGGGCTTGGAGTTCGAGGTCTCAGAGGATCTGGTTGGCGGCGCGGCCTACGACGAGCATGGAACGCCGCTGACCGACGCCACGATGGCCAAGGCGCAGGAGGTCGATGCGGTTCTCTTGGGGGCCGTTGGCGGGCCAGAATATGACAAGCTCGATTTCAGCGTGAAGCCAGAGCGCGGATTGCTGCGCCTGCGCAAGGAGATGGACCTGTTCGCCAACCTCCGCCCCGCGCAATGTTTCGATGCCCTTGCCGATTTCTCTTCGCTGAAGAAGGATGTCGTTGCCGGTCTCGATATAATGATCATCCGGGAGCTGACCTCGGGCGTCTATTTCGGAGAGCCCCGCGGCATATTCAAGGAAGGAAACGAACGGGTCGGCATCAATACCCAGCGCTATACCGAATCCGAGATCGCGCGTGTTGCCCGATCCGCTTTCGAAATGGCGCGCCGGCGTGACAACAAGGTCTGCTCGATGGAGAAGGCCAATGTAATGGAATCCGGTATTCTTTGGCGTGACGTCGTGCAGGAGGTCCACGATGCCGAATACGCCGATGTCGAACTGAGCCATATGTATGCCGATGCCGGCGCGATGCAGCTGACCCGCTGGCCCAAGCAGTTCGACGTGATCGTGACCGACAACCTGTTCGGCGATCTGCTGTCGGACCTCGCCGCGATGCTGACCGGAAGTCTCGGCATGCTGCCCTCGGCCAGCCTCGGGCTGCCGATGGCGAACGGTCGACCCAAGGCGCTTTACGAACCAGTACACGGTTCCGCCCCGGACATTGCCGGTCAGGGCAAGGCCAATCCCTGCGCCTGTATCCTGAGCTTCGCCATGGCGCTCCGTTATTCCTTCGATCAGGGCGAGGAAGCCGCGCGGCTGGAACGGGCTGTCGAAAAGGTTCTGGCCGATGGCGTCCGAACCCCCGACCTGCTGCAATCGGATGGCGGTACACCGGCGACAACTTCGCAGATGGGTGATGCTGTCATTGCCGCACTGGACGCCAGTCTTTAGGGCAGCCGCCGACCGCGGCCAAGAGTGGAGAATTCGAGGATGGCAGGTCTGCGGGGCGTTAGCTATGCGCTATTGTCATTTGCGATCTATGCAACCCACGATGTCTTCATCAAGAAGCTCGGTGGCATATATGCGCCGTTTCAGCTGATCTTCTTCACGGTGCTGCTGTCCTTCCCGCTGGTCACGATCATGCTGGTGCGCGACACCACGCCCGGCCATCTTCGACCGATTCACCCCTGGTGGGTCGCTATCCGTACCGGCGCGGGGGTCATCGGCGGGCTGGCGGCCTTCTATGCGTTTTCTGTCCTGCCTTTGGCACAGACCTACGCGATCCTTTTCGCCTCGCCGCTGCTGATCACCGTCCTCGCCATCCCGATTCTGGGAGAGAGGGTCCGTATTCGCCGCTGGCTCGCCGTGATCGTCGGGCTCGCCGGGGTGATCGTCGTCTTGCGGCCAGGCGGCGCGGGGGCAACGCTCGGGCTGGGGCATCTGGCGGCGCTCACGGCAGCGATCTTCAGTGCGCTGGCCTCGATCATCGTGCGAAAGATCGGCAAAGAGGAGCGCAGCGTCGTCCTGCTGCTTTACCCCATGCTTGGCAACTTCGCCGTGATGGCCTGCTTCCTCCCGTTCTTTTATATTCCGATGCCGATCGAGCATATCGGCATGATTGGCATTATTTCGCTGTTCGGTTTCGTCGCGGGAATGTTTCTGATCGCCGCCTACAAGAACTCAGAAGCGGCGATCGTCGCACCCATGCAGTATTCCCAGATCATCTGGGCCACCGGCTTCGGCTATTTCCTGTTCGGCGAGTCGATCGACCGTCAGACGCTTATTGGGGCTTCGATCATCATCGCTTCGGGGCTTTACATCGTCCTGCGCGAAAGCCGTGGCGCCGCTTCGGCGAACAGGCCCGTCCTGCAGACCCGCAGCCGTCACGAGTCCGGCTCGACATTTCGCATTGGTACCTTGCTGCGCAAGGCCAGAACCGGCGACTGATCGCTCTTGCAAAATGGGGCGCGACCAGCTAACCCGCGCCTCACGGTCGGGCTGTAGCGCAGCCTGGTAGCGCACCTGCTTCGGGAGCAGGGGGTCGGAGGTTCGAATCCTCTCAGCCCGACCAGTTTCACGTCTCTCCGAATGAAGGCATGACAGTCAGAGTTGGCCCTCGAACTCGGAGTGGCGCCGATGCAGCCAGTGTGGGTGGGCCGGTGCATCGACGTGAATAGAACGATCCATTCTTGAGTGCAGAACGGTCGCCTACTCGCCCCCGCGATCACAGACATATTGGGGAAGAGAACCAGTCATCCCTTGAACCCATGGCGTCCAATGGCGTTAGAGTTCGCTTGGAGTATTGCAGGATCAAACGAAACCAAATGGGCCATCATCACCATCACCACCACATCGACCCCGAGAGCGGCGACCGACGTGTGGCATTGGCTGTGCTGGTCAATCTCGCCTTGACCGTCGCGCAGATCATCGGCGGCCTCCTCTCGGGCAGCCTGGCCCTGATTGCCGACGCACTTCACAACTTCTCCGATGCGATTTCGCTGATCATCGCATTTGCCGCCCGCAAGATCGCCAGACGACCTGCCGACGCTGGGATGACGTTTGGTTATGGTCGTGCCGAGGTCGTTGCCGCCCTGATCAACTACACGACGCTTATCATGATTGGTCTCTATCTGCTGTACGAGGCGACGTTGCGGTTCATTGATCCGCAGGGGGTCGATGGCTGGCTCGTAGTCATGATTGCCGGGCTCGCGCTAACCGTGGATCTGGTCACCGCCCGTCTGACTTACGGTCTGTCGAAGTCGTCTGTGAACATTCGCGCAGCATTCCTGCACAATGTCGCCGATGCTTTGGGGTCGGTGGC
>JBFKFZ010000071.1:0-15032 GCA_041633555.1 Paracoccaceae bacterium
CAGGAAGACCAACCGTTCCAGATGGCCGGCCATGGCGGGCTGGCGATGCCGCTGCCAGATGCGCCGCTTCTCGGCCAGATCCGGGCGCGCCTGGTCAGCCGCTTGCAGGTCTTTTCTTGCGTGTGTCAACCCGAGCCGATGGCAACAAAAACGGGAAACGAGTTGATCGCCGACGGGCTCGGCTGCACGGAGGTGATGTCGCGCACGCTTTGCGCCAGCACTGATGTGCCAAAGAGCCCTGTGGCCGGAACGGCTGCAAGCATCGAGGCGGTAAACGCTCTTCTGTTGATCATGGTCATTGTCTTCCCATTTGGGTATGCGCCCTGCGCCGCCTTTATTGCGGTGGTGGGCCTTGTACGGTGCGCACAGCGTTACTGAGCGTACCGATTCCTGAGATCTTGCAAACCACCGTGTCGCCGTCCCTGAGGAACTTCGGTGGGTCCATCGCATAGCCTACGCCCGACGGCGTGCCGGTAGCAATGATGTCGCCGGCCTCCAGCGTCATCCCTTCGGACAACGAGGCGATAAGCGTCGGAATATCGAAAATCATATCTGCCGTGTTGCCATTCTGGCGTTGCTCGCCATTGACAGAAAGCCCGATCGACAGCGCGTGCGGGTCGCCTATGGCGTCTGCGGTTTCGATCCAGGGGCCAAGGGGACAAGAGCCATCGAATCCCTTGCCCTTGAAGTACTGGCCGCCGTGGCGGCGCTGGATGTCCCGTGCGGTGATGTCGTTCAGGATCGTGTATCCAAAGATGTGATCCATGGCGTCTGATTTCGAGATATTTCTGCCCGCCGTGCCGATCACAACGGCCAGTTCGACTTCGTAGTCGACGGCTTCGGAAACGGTCGGGAAGATCAGAACATCGCCATTAGGTGGCACTATCGAAGTTGGCGGCTTGGTGAAGAAAACAGGGTGTTCGGTCACGCCGACATTCTGTTTTTGTGCCCGATCGCCCTCGGCGATATGCTCCGCATAGTTCCGACCGACGCAAAAGACATTCTTTCTTGGTATCGGGATCGGTGCCTTCAAGGCGGCGTTTTCGGGGGCCAGCGCGTCGGCATGGCCGCCTGCCTCGGCATCCGCCACCACCTTCCTGAGCGCCGCTAGAGCGTCGGCTCCGCCTTCGATGAGACACTGCATCGAGCCTGCCTGAAGCGCGGCGGCGCCGGACCCTGAAAGGCCTTGAGCGGCCTTGGCGATATCCAGCATCTTGCCATCTTTCAGTACTGCGACGCAGAGGTCTTGTCCGTCTACGGTAATCGTTGCCAGTCGCACTCGGCTTTCCTCCAGCGTGCTGTGGGTATGTGGCGCCGGGCAGAATGACCTGCGACTCACCGCCACACCCGTCATGCTTCAGTTTGACTATCTCGGTTTCTTGATCAATCAACCAATCATTGAATTGGGCGGGACCATGGTCAGCACATCCGATCTGACGCAAAGGCTTCGGGACTTGATCGACGACGCCGGGTATCGCCACAATGATCGCATCCCGCCGGAGCGCGAATTGTGCTTGCGACTGGAGACGACGCGGAGCCAGCTGCGCAAGGCATTGTCCGAACTCGAGGCGCAGGGCCGCATCTGGCGCCATGTGGGCCGTGGAACTTTCGTCGGATCGCGGCCCGTGCTCAACCTGCTGGACGTGACCTATCTGCGCGATCAGATCAAACCGGAGCAGGTGGTGACCGTGCGCTACAATATCGAGCCGGAACTGTGCCGTCTGGCAGCGCAGCACGCCGGCAAATCCGACTGCGAACAAATGGAGCTTTGTGCCAAGAAATGCCGGAATGCGGAAGACTGGCGCACCTACGAGGCGTGGGACAACAATCTGCATCACGCTATCGCGCGGGCCACGCGAAACCAGCTCTACCTATATTTCTTCGAAACGCTGAACTCGGTTCGCCAGTCCATCGTCTGGGGACAGCCGCGTGAGACGCGAGGGCCGGCCGCCGATTACTCCAGCTTTCTCGAGCACGATGAAATCGTGGCTGCCATCTCTCTCGGCGAGGGGGACCGGGCCGCCAGGGCGATGCGGCGTCACCTGCGGTCGGTATATTCGCGTGTCCTGCACAACAGCTTCTCTGAGGAGGACTGACTTCAGCACTGGCTAAACCAATCGGGAAAATGGTTGGCGACCGAACGGTCGCAATCTCTTGCCAAGCCCGCTTGGTCGCGGTGATTAGGTTGGAGAGAGCCGTGTCCTGCAGCGCGGCACGTGCCACAGCCGGTCCGACCGGACTGATAAGAGAGATTTGACAATATCAAGCGTTCAGGAGGAGAGTAATGTCTGATCACGTCATCCCCGCGCCTCAGGTGCATGCAATCCCCACCGGAGACGGTGGCACCTTTCCCGTGCGACGCGTTTATTGCATAGGCCGCAATTTCGCAGCCCATGCGGTCGAAATGGGGCATGATCCCGACCGTGAGCCGCCATTCTTCTTTCAGAAGAACCCCAACAACCTGGACGCGTCAGGCGAATTTCCCTATCCGCCCCACACTTCAGACGTGCACCATGAGGTGGAGTTGCTTGTCGGCCTGAAATCCGGTGGCACGAACATCCCGGTCGAGGAGGCGCTCGAACATGTCTGGGGCTATGGCGTTTCGCTCGACATGACCCGTCGCGATCTGCAGGGCGAGATGAAGAAGATGGGCCGCCCGTGGGAAATCGGAAAAGCCTTCGAACGCTCCGGCCCGGTTGGTCCGCTGCGCACGGTCTCCGAAGTCGGCCACCCCGATCGGGGACGCATCGCCTTGGAGGTCAACGGCGACCTTCGGCAGGAGGGCGACCTGAACCAGATGATCTGGAAGGTGCCGGAGATGATCTCCTATCTATCGGAGTATTTCGAGCTGGCTGCAGGCGATGTCATCATGGCCGGCACGCCGTCCGGCGTGAATGCCGTGATCAAAGGCGACGTGATGGAAGCCACGATTGAAGGCGTCGGGTCGCTGACCGTCAAGGTCGTCTGATTTCGCAAGACAGATCCAGCCAGGGCAACGCTGCTCGAACTGCCTCGGCCGCCTTCCTTGGCTCAGTCCGGGGTCTCAGAGACCACAGGTGTATTCGGAAGGCGTCGTTCTGTTCGGCGATGGCTGCAAGGGGCGGATGGGCAGGTCAGTCGGCATATGAGCCATACGGGCGGGTAGGTCATCCGGGCGGGTGTCCGCGCGCGGATAATCATCGATCCCATTGAAACCAAAAAATTAGAGCCACCGGCATTTACCCTTAATTTTCGCTCTTCGAAGGGCCGCGCGGACGGGGTGGACACAAGATCTGGCCCTCCGCTGCCCGCCCGAAACGCCACCTCTCTATCCACATCCTCTGTCCGGAAATGTCCCGGCGGCACAAGGGAGGTGCCCCGGGCAGTCGCCGCGCGTGAAACGCGCGGATAAACCGCTGCCACAGACAAAGCGGGACCGACCGACCGATGAAGGCGCCAGATATGGCGGCAATGCGGACAAGGTGTGCTTTCGCTGCGACTGCCCCAATGGCTGCAATATTTGGCTGGGCAGAAGCGGTGGTTTCGGACAAGTTCTGCGTGACGCGCGCAGTCATGGATGTTTGAAGGCGTGGAGTGCAGTTCTGCAACGAGCCTATGCTGAAACGTTACCTCCCTGGCCTCGCATCAGCTTTCCAAGCGACGTAGGCCGCTTATCCGCTCTGCTGGTTCGCCCACCGCTCCGCAGGGCCAAGTCGCATGTACGCCTCGATCTCCACATCCGGTAGGAAAGACAGCTTGAGCAGAAGATACCTGTTGAGGCATTTGGCCGCCTCTGCATGTGACAGGATGCGGCGTTCTGCCTCCTTTGAACAGTCAAAGTAGGCTTGCAGGTGCTCAGGATCGGGGGCGACAAGAGCCGGCGGATCTCCGGCCTGTTGCGGCCAGTTTGGAATGGTGCCGGGCGTTGGGAGGCTGTAGCCTGCCAACGCGACCGAGGCGGCAACCGATAGAAAAACAACGTTCTGGTTCATAGGATTGCTCCGTTTGTGCCTGGCCACCTCGCGGATTGGCGAATGGCCTTCACTTGCGTGTGTTCAGGGTAGACGGAGTGGGCGCAGCACCCCAACGAAATACCATGAAATTTTCAGAATTTCGTATTGGAACAAATGTTGACTGCCTTCGCAGGCGGCACCTGACCAATGCGGCGGGCGATGAGGTTGTGCTGCGTAGTCAATCCCGGGTAGTTTTGAAACTTCTCGTTGAAACCCGGCAGAACGATCGCCAAAGCAACTTTCTTCGACAGGATCTCGGAGCGGGCGCATGTCAGCGAAGACAGTCTGAAGCAATGTATTGTCGAGATCCGGCAGGCGCTCGGCGATACTGAAAGGACCCTGATCGAAACCGTCCCACGCAAGGGGTATCGGCTGAATGCGACCCCCATCGAAGATAGCAAGCCCGGACGTTGGACCATTGCGTCGGCCACATCTATTCTGCTTGTCGCCTGCGTTCTGGCTTATCTCTTCGTGATTTTCTCTGAGCGAACTCGACAGGTCGTTGCCGTCTTGCCGTTTCAGGATATCAGCCAGGCAGAGCATCACGGCCTTCTAGGTGAGCCTGTTAGCGATGGCATTCTAGCTTATCTCGCACGCTATCCCGAGTTGACTGTGATTGCGCGGGGATCAAGTTTTCGGTTCCGTGAGCCAGACCGAGATATGCGCGAGATTGGTGCTCTGCTCGATGCAGATTACCTCGTTGAAGGTAGTCTGCAGTTCGACGGTGATCGCGTCACGGTCATATCCTCACTGGTCGATGTCGAGGCGAAGGCTCAGGTCTGGTCGGACCGGATCGAGATGGATCTCGGCGATCTTTTCGTCGCGATCGCGGAGATTGGTCGGCGTATTGCGTATCAAGTCGAAGGCGCCCTGCCGGACGTGCAGGTGGCGAACGCGGAATTGTGCCACGCCGACGCGTTACTGCTGAGCTTGAAGGCACGAAACATGGCGCTTGGAGGACTTTCCTAGGACATCACCGAAACTGCGATCGGCCTGAACGAGGAAGCCGTCCGCCTATATCCGGACGAGCCTTGGGGGCATCTGGGCTTGGCGGTGGCATTGCGTGTCCAACTTGGATTCGGCTGGACTGAAGTTGCCGATGAAACCTTGGCGAAAGCCGTGGAGCATGCTGAGACGGCAATTCGGCTTGCCCCCGGAAAACTATGCGGCCCATTTCGCACTCGGCCGCGGCGCATGCAGGAGGGCAATCAACTACGCGCGATTGAGGCATTCGACAAGGCAATGCAACTCAACCCATCTGCTGCGAATGCGATGAACGCGCTGGCGCAGTCCTATTTCTATCTCGGCCAGACAGACCGTGCGCTTGAGATCCTGGCGCAATCGGCTCGGATCGATCCGCTGCCTGGATTCATCCACTCCTGGATGACGGCTTGGGTGCTTTGGCAGGACGACCAATGCGATGCTGCCTCGGCGGCATTTGCACGCATGTCATTGCCCCCCGGCCGAAGCGCATAAGCTCTTGTCCGTGGTCCATGTCTGCTTGGGTGAGACCGATGCGGCGCGGGCGGCGCTGGCGAGATTCCTGACTGCTTCACCCGATTGGACGCTGCCAGAGAAGCAGCAATTCATAAGTCGGTATGGAGATACGATGCTGGCCGTGAGCGCTGGTTGAATAGCCTCCGAATAGCGGACATGCCCGACACTGGAATGACCACTCCGGAGATCAGCTTGGAGCAGCAAGGCCAGGATTCGCGTTGCCGGGCAAAGATCGTCCGATAGGCCGCCGTTCTCGGCAATTTCGGTGTAGCTGCCACGAGCATTGGCAAATCTCGTGCCTCAAGCCCTTGGCAAAACTAGTTTTGGATCTGTCACGTTTCTGTCCGCACCGACAAAGCTGATCTTGATCGAGTCGCGGAATTTGGCAAAATGGGCTCTAATCCATCACTTTCTGCCGCCCTCCCACGCCAGCGCTCACCCGTAGCGTTCGACGAACCCACGCAGGATGCGCTCGGGGACTGTCACATCCGCGGCCCGGCACATCGCGATCAGGCGGTCGGCGTCGTCGGGCGGGAAGTAGCCCCGGTTGCGGTAGATCTTGATCCTGGTCTCGAACCCCGCCGCGTCTGCCTCGGGGTGGAACTGGGTGGCGTAGACGTTCTGGCCGTAGCGGATCATTTGGTAGGGACAGGGGTCGGAGGCCAGGAGCTGCACAGAGCCCCGGGGCAGCGCGTCGAGCGCCTCCTTGTGGCCGACAAAGGCCGTGAACTCGGTCGGGAAGCCCGCCAGCAGCGGGTCCGCCGCCCCCTCGGGCGTCAGCTTGCAGAGCGTCGCGCCGACGGCCTCGCCGTGACGCTCCTTTGTTACCGGCGCGCCCAGATGGTGGCCAAGGACGCCGATCCCGTAGCAACAGCCCATGAACGGGAAATCACTGGCCGTGATCTGGGGCATCAGGCCGAGGATCGCCCGCTCGATCCGCGCCTCGACCGGCGACTTGTCCGCCGGCGGATCCGAAACGCAGCCCGGCCCGCCGCCGACAATGACACCGGAATAGTCGTCCAGCGACAGGTTTTCGGGCAGATCCTCGCAGTCCAGCCTCACCCGGCGCGCATCGGATTCGGCCAGCCCGCCCTTGCGGAGGATCGCGGCATATTCATCGTCGGAGGCTTCGGCCTCTGGCCGGAGTTGCAGGATCAGAAAGGGTTTCATCGCGACTGGTCCGGGGCGAGGCAGAACCTGCGCTCAATCGCCGATCGCGGCGGCGAGGTCAACGACCAAACCGGGCTATGCCGCCGGCATCCGCTCTTCGACGACTCCGGCCCACCAGCTGCACCCGGCCAGGATCGCATCGTCGTTGAAATTGTACTTCGGGTGATGAACCATTGCCGTGTCGCCATTGCCGACAAGGATATAGGCGCCGGGTCGTTCCTCGAGCATGAAGGCGAAATCCTCGCCGCCCATGATCAGTGGCGCCTCGTCGCACTGGCCCGAGATCCGGCGCGCCACGTCGGCGGCGAATTCGGTCTGCTCTTCGTGATTGACCATCACCGGGTAGCCTTTCATGTAATTCACCTTGGCCACGGCTCCGAAGGCATTGGCGGTGGCCTCGGCGATCTTGATCACGCGCTCGCCCGCCAGTTTTCTGATGTCCCGGTCCATCGTCCGGACCGTGCCTTTCAGCATCACGCTTTGCGCGATCACGTTGAACGCCTTGGATGAGGTCTCGAAGGATGTGACCGAAACCACGACCTGATGCACCGGGTCGACATTGCGGCTGGCGATGGTCTGCAGCGCCAGCACGACATGGCTCGCCACCACGGTGCTGTCGACGGTCTCATGCGGTTTTGCGGCATGGCCGCCCTTGCCCTCGATGGTGATCTCGAACTGGTCGGTGGCGGCAAAGAAGGCGCCGGGCCGGATGGAGAACGACCCCAAGGGCCGCCCGGGCCAATTATGCATTCCGTAGACTTCCTGGATGCCCCAGCGTTCCATCAGCCCGTCTTCGCACATCTCGCGGCCGCCGCCGCCGCCTTCTTCGGCGGGCTGGAAGATCACGATGCAGGTTCCGTCGAAATTCCGCGTCTCGGCGAGGTACTTGGCCGCGCCCAGCAGCATCGCGGTGTGACCGTCATGGCCACAGGCATGCATCGCCCCCTTGATCTTGCTGGCATAGTCGAGCCCGGTCGCCTCCTCGATCGGCAACGCATCCATGTCGGCGCGCAATCCGATGACCTTGCCCGAGCCATTGCTCATGCCCTTGATGACCGCGACCACGCCGGTCCGTCCGATACCCGTCACAACCTCATCGCAGCCAAATCCTTCGAGCAATTCAGCCACCCGGGCCGCGGTGCGGTGGGTGTCAAAAAGGATCTCGGGATGCTCGTGGAAATCCCGCCGCCATTCGGTGATCTCGGGCAGCAATTCTGCAAATCGGTTCTTCACGGGCATGGCAGACCTCCGGGCGTTTTGGGCGATCTCCGATCCTCGCCCAGAGAGGGCGGACAGGCAAGCCCATCATCTGTTCGGGAGGGGCAAGCAGCGATCACGAACGCATGATAGATGAAGGGAAAATGGCTGCCGGGTTGGCCGGTGCTGCGAGAATCCGGTCAATTAAAAGCTTTCGGCAGATAAGAAATCTTCAACTGGAGAAATGCGCCAAACTGGAACGGTATCGGCTTTGTCGTACTAGGCAGAGAACTTCGTCCACGCCATCCTTCAGCCTTGGAACAATGTTCCATGACATAGGCAAATGCACGCTGCCTTCGCCCTTGCCTTGCCCCAATGGCTGCAGCATTTTAGAATATTATTCCGTTTGCGGGAGAATCATGATGTTCGAGTTTTTCGGCTTTGAGGAGACGACGGCGCAGCAGGCCGCCGTCATTCTTGGCCTGCTTGTCGGACTCGCCTTCGGCGCGTTGGTCGAGGTGACGCAGTTCTGCCTTCGCCGCGGTCTGGTCGGTCCCGTCCCCGAACGACGGCAGGCGCTCGGTGTCTGGCTAGCCGCGCTCGGCGCGGCCGTAGTCGGCACGCAAATTGCACTAACGGGCGGTCTGATATCCTTTGCTGATCACCGTTTCATGGCCAGCGATCTGCCCTGGCTGGCGATCATCCTTGGCGGGGCCGCTTTTGGTGGTGGCATGGTGCTAACCCGCGGCTGCGTCTCGCGGCTGACAATATTGTTGGGGTCCGGAAATCTCAGGGCGCTGACGGTGCTGCTGGTTTTCTCCGTCGTCGCCCATGCCACGCTCAAGGGGGTCCTTGCTCCGATCCGCACCGGGCTCGGCAGCGTGACATTGCCCATGGGCGATGCGGTTTCGCTGGCCTCCCTGCCCGGCGGCGCATTGATTTGGTCCGCGCTCATCGTTCTGGCCTCGCTCGGCTTTGCGATGCGCTCGGGCGCTCGACCACTGCATTTGGGTCTGGCCGTTCTGCTGGGCCTGCTCGTGCCGGCTGCATGGATTGGGACCGGGTTCCTGCTCTACGATGATTTCGACCCGATCGCCTTCGAGAGCCTGTCTTTCACCTCACCGGCGGCAGAGACCCTGTTCTGGGGCGTGGCGTCTACCGCGATTCCCGCCGGTTTCGGCGTCGGCCTGCTGGGCGGCGTGGTTGCCGGCGCTGTCGCCCTGTCGCTGCTTTCGGGCCGGTTCCAGTGGCAAAGCTTCAGCTCGCCGCGCGAGACCGGCCGCTACCTGCTGGGCGCGGTGATGATGGGCATCGGCGGTGTTCTGGCCGGAGGCTGCACCGTCGGCGCGGGCCTGTCTGGTATCCCCACCCTGTCTGTAGCCGCGATCATCGCGTTGGCCTCGATAGCCACGGGCGCGAAACTGCTCAACGGGCTGATCAGTGATCCATCGAGCGCCGGATCCGCCGCACGAGCATCCAAACGAGAAGCACTGCCAGCGGAGTGAGCACCGCGGTCGCAATTCCCTTGGAAATGCCCAGAGGTTCGGTGAGCGGATAGGTCACGTAGGTGGCCAGATTGACGGCATAATAGCTGATTGCTACAACCGACAGCCCCTCGACGGTCTTTTGCAGCCGCAGCTGCAGGTCGGCGCGGCGGTCCATGCTTTCCAAAAGCAACTGGTTCTGTGCCGAGCGCTCCACGTCGACCTGGGTTCGCAACAGATCGCCCGCCCGGATCGCCCGGTCGGCCATGTTGGCAAGCTGCCGCTCGGCCGATTTCACCGTGCGCATCGCCGGGTCGTAACGGCGCATCATGAATTCGCCGAAGGTCTGGCGGCCCTCGAACCTTTCCTCGCGCAGCACTGCGACCCGCTGGTTGACGATGGCTTCATAGGCCCCCGTCGCTCCGAACCGGAAGCTCGACTGCGCCGCCATGTTCTCCAGCTTGGCAGAGATCGCGAGAAGGCCTTGCAGCGTCGTCTCGGGCGAGGACACTTCCCGTGTCATGTCGCCAACGAGGCTCGTCAGGCGCTGGTCGATCGGGCCCAGATCATGAGACAGCTGGCGGGCACGGGTCAGGCCCAGCATCGACATTGACTTGTAGGTTTCGATCTCGGTCAGCCGCTGCACGATTCGGCCGATCCGCCGCTCACCCGCCTCGGGCCGTGCGAACACCGCGAACCGCATGTGGCCCGCCGGGTCGATCCGGAAATCGGCGGCGATGATGGCACTGTCGTCGAGCACCCGGCTGACCGCCACGCTCTCCTGAACATACCAGCTTTCCAGCTTGGTCGGCACTTCGGCCCAGTCCGAGCACATCTCGACCCGGATCAGGGCCGAGGTAATCCGGACGCCCGGGGCCTTTGCCAGCCAGTCCTTGGGGAAGACCTCGAAACAGGCCGGGTCAAAAGCCCGGGTCGCGTTGCCGTCGCCGAAGATCGTGTAGGTCACGAACTCGGTATGGCTTTCCCATTTGAGGCTGTATTTGCCGATCACGCCGAAATAATGCGTGGCATCCGGCTGCGGGTGCGGGGCCGCATAGCGGTCCAGCAGGTCGATCAGATGGGCCCGGTCTGCTGCCCGGTCGCGGCCGGCCGCGTCCTGTTCGGGCTTGATCGCCAGATAGGCGGCAAAGCTCGGTGCGCCGAGCGAGGGAAACGGACGCGCATGCAGCTCGTTGGCCAACGCATAGCGCAGGGGATGATCGGAAAGCTGGCTCATCGGATCTCGGGTGATGCGGTTTGGGCCAATTTATGCTGCAACTGCACAATGAGGAAGCCCGGACGCGGTATGCAAAGGTAGACTTGCATTCTCGCATCACCTCAGGGCTCCGGAATGATCCCGAGTTGGGGGAGGCAGGTAGCCTCCCCCAACTGGTGTCACGAGATCAAAGGCAGCAGGCTGTCGACCGAGGCTTTCGCGTCGCCGTAGAACATCCGCGTGTTCTCCTTGTAGAAGAGCGGATTCTCGATCCCCGAATAGCCGGTGCCCTGCCCGCGCTTCGAGACGAAGACCTGCTTTGCCTTCCACACCTCGAGAACCGGCATCCCGGCGATCGGACTGTTGGGGTCCTCTTGCGCCGCCGGGTTCACGATGTCGTTCGAGCCGATGATGATCGCGACATCGGTCTTGGGGAAATCATCATTGATCTCGTCCATTTCCAGCACGATGTCGTAGGGCACCTTGGCCTCGGCCAGAAGCACGTTCATATGGCCCGGCAGACGGCCCGCGACGGGATGGATGCCGAACCGCACTTCCTTGCCCATGCCGCGGAGTTTGCGGGTCAGTTCGGCCACCGATTGCTGCGCCTGCGCGACCGCCATGCCGTAACCGGGCACGATGATAACGCTGTCGGCATCGTTCAGCGCCGCGGCAACACCATCCGCGTCGATCGCGATCTGTTCGCCCGCGATCTCCATCGCCGGTCCGCCGGTGGCGCCGAAGCCGCCGAGGATGACGCTGACGAAATGCCGGTTCATCGCCTTGCACATGATGTAGCTCAGGATCGCACCGCTGCTGCCGACAAGCGCGCCCGTCACGATCAGGAGGTCATTGCCGAGGCTGAAGCCGATGGCCGCCGCCGCCCAGCCCGAATAGCTGTTCAGCATCGAGACCACGACCGGCATGTCAGCGCCGCCGATCCCCATGATCAGGTGATAGCCGATGAAGAGCGCGGCCAGCGTCATCAGGAAGAGCGGGAAGAAACCGCCGGTGTTGAAGTACCAGATCAGGCAGATGAACGAGATGATCGCCGCACCTGCGTTCAGCATGTGGCCGCCGGGCAGCTTTGTCGCTGCGGTCGTCACCTTGCCCGCAAGCTTGCCGAAGGCGACGACCGAGCCGGTGAAGGTCACTGCACCGATGAATACGCCGAGGAACAGTTCGACCCGCAGAATATTGACCTCGACCACATCCTTCTTGGCCAGAAGCGCTGCAAACCCCTCCAGCGCCTTTCTTGCAGTGTCGTCCATCGCCAGGACGCGAACCAGTTCAAGATGCGCATTGAAGCCGACGAAGACCGCCGCCAGACCGACGAGGCTGTGCATCGCGGCCACAAGCTGCGGCATCTCGGTCATCTTCACGCGCTGCGCGACGTAGACGCCGATGGCGCCGCCGCCGGCAACGAGGATGAGCGACAGCAGCCAGAGACCCGAGCCCGGGCCGATGAGCGTCGCGAGAACCGCGAGCCCCATGCCGACGATCCCGTACCAGACCGCTCGCTTGGCGCTCTCTTGTCCGGAAAGCCCGCCGAGGCTCAGGATGAAAAGTACAGCCGCGACGACATAGGCGGCAGTGGTAAAACCGAATTCCATGTGCCCGGCCTCCTTAAGATTTCTGGAACATGGCAAGCATGCGCCGGGTGACGAGGAATCCGCCGAAGATGTTGATCCCGGCCATGAAGATCGATAGTGCCGCAAGCAGGATCACGAGGAACGACCCCGATCCGATCTGCATGAGCGCGCCGAGAATGATAATCGACGAGATCGCGTTGGTGATCGCCATCAGGGGCGTGTGCAGCGAGTGGCTGACATTCCAGATCACCTGGAAGCCGACGAAGACCGCCAGAACGAAGACGATGAAATGCTGCATGAAGCTGGCGGGGGCATAGAGCCCGACCAGCAGCAGCAGACCAGCCCCCACGCCGAGCATCGTGACCTGGCTTTTGGTCTGCTGCTTGAAAAGCGCAAGCTCCTGCGCCTTCTTCTCCTCGACCGTCAGTTCCTTGGGTCTTTCTTTCGGCTTCTGGGCCGCGATCGCCTGCACTTTCGGCGGCGGCGGCGGGAAGGTGATCTCTTTCTTGAAGGTCGCCGTTGCGCCCCGGATCACGTCATCCTCCATGTCGTGATCGACCTTGCCGTCCTTCTTCGGCGTCAGATCGCTCAGCATGTGGCGGACGTTGTTGGCGTAGAGCGTCGAGGCCTGTGCGGCCATCCTACTTGGGAAGTCGGTATAGCCGACGATGGTGACGCCGTTCTTGGTGACGATCTTTTCGTCGGGTTTGGTCAGTTCGCAGTTCCCGCCTCGCTCGGCGGCAAGGTCGACGATCACCGAACCCGGCTTCATCGCCTCGACCATGTCCTTGGTCCAGAGCTTCGGCGCGTCGCGGCCGGGGATCAGCGCCGTCGTGATGACGATATCCATCTCGGGCGCCAGTTCGCGGAACTTCTCAAGCTGCTTTTCGCGGAATTCGGGGCTGGAGGGGGCCGCATAGCCGCCTGTCGCCGCACCGTCCTGCTGGCTTTCATCGAAATCGAGATAGACGAATTCGGCGCCCATGCTCTCGATCTGCTCGGCGACTTCCGGCCGCACGTCGAAGGCATAGGTGATCGCGCCAAGAGAGGTCGACGTGCCGATGGCGGCAAGCCCCGCAACGCCTGCCCCCACGACCAGAACCTTGGCCGGCGGCACCTTACCCGCGGCAGTCACCTGACCGGTGAAGAACCGGCCGAAATTGTTGCCGGCCTCGATGACAGCCCGGTAGCCCGCGATATTGGCCATCGAAGACAGGGCATCCATCTTCTGCGCGCGCGAGATCCGCGGCACCATGTCCATCGCGATGACATTGGCGCCCCTGTCCTTGGCCAGTTCCATCAGCTTTTCGTTCTGGCCGGGATAGAAGAACGAGATCAGAGTCTGGCCCTCGGTCAGCCGCTTCGCTTCAGCGGTCAAGGGCGGGCGCACCTTGATGACGATGTCGGCGGCCTTCCAGAGCGCGGCGGCGGTCTTGACGACCTCGACGCCCGCCTTCTCGTAAGCCGCGTCCGAAAATCCGGCTGCCGCACCGGCCCCGGCCTCGATCAGGCAGGTATAGCCAAGCTTCTGCAGTTGCGCCGCGCTTTCGGGCGTCATCGCTACCCGCGCCTCGCCCTGGTATGTTTCTTTCGGTGCCCCGATTTTCACGTCTACTGTCCCCTTTACAGCCATTGCGAGCCTGATTTCCTCTGCGTCATATCATCCGGCCGGAACCGGCTACAAGGAAGGATCGCCCCTTATCGCTAGAACCTACAGCCAGCGCCGTGTCGTTTCGGACCATCTGCCGAATTCTTCGGCAAATCCCTCGCGCAGCCGCGCCTCTTCGGGCAAGATGAAACGCCGGTTGATCACCCGGATGAAGATCGGAATCAGCAGCAGCGCGGTAACCGCGCCGAACCAGAGAACCGCGCCGGTCAGAATTAGGACATCGGCCAGATAGATCGGGTTGCGGCTTAGGCTGAACACGCCGCTGGTCACGAGGGCCGAGGGTTGCCGATGCGGTACCACGGTCGTGCCTGCCCGTGACATCTGCCAGACCGCCAGCACCATCAACAGAGTGCCGGTCAGGATCAACAGTACCGCCAGCCAGCGCGGCCAGGCTGCCTCGATTGTCAGTCCCGGCAGCAGGCGGCCGACGGCCCAGCTGGCAGTTATGAATCCGATCAGCCAGATCGGTGGAAGATCAAACGATTGCATATCTCTCTCCTCAGTTCGACGCGCGCGGTAACGGCTTTCCCCGTCATCAAAGCGACCCTGCGGCCATCGAACAAGCCCTTGCGGCGGCGCGGTGCCCGCGTCACTCTGCATCCCGTGGCGGAGATTGGCATGACGGAGCATCTTCTTGGGCGGCACACGCTGGTCACGGGCGGCGGCACCGGCATCGGGCTTGCCATCGCCGGGGCGATGGCCGGTGCGGGGGCCGAAGTGACCATCACCGGCCGCCGCGCAGATGTGCTGAAGGCAGCGGCATCCAACCACCCCCGATTGCACCCTCAGGTCATGGACGTCGCAGATGAATCCAGCGTCGTGTCCGGCATCAAAACCGCCGTGACCGAACGCGGACCCGTTGCGATCTGCATCGCCGATGCCGGAATTGCCGAAGGTCGCGGCCTGCACAAGACCGACCTGTCGTTCTGGCGCAAGGTCATGACCACGAACCTCGACGGGGCGTTCCTGACGATCCGCGAATGCATGGCCTCGATGCATGGGGCGGATTGGGGTCGCGTGATCGGCGTTTCCTCGATCGCCGGGGTGCGCGGTCTTCGCGGGGCCCCGGCCTACACAGCCTCGACGCACGGACTGATCGGACTGATCCGGGGCCTCTCGGAGGATTATCGTGGAGGTCCGATCACGTTCAACGCGCTTTGCCCCGGCTATGTCGATACGCCGATCGTCGAGCGCAACATCACGGCGATTTCGGAA